>NZ_JBFAPI010000005.1:0-180857 GCF_040676615.1 Asanoa sp. NPDC049573 | reverse complement strand
AACCTCAGACCGCCCAACCTCAGACCGCCCAACCTCAGACCGCCCAACCTCAGACCGCCCAACCTCAGACCGCCCAACCTCAGACCGCCCAACCTCAGACCGCCCAACCTCAGGCCACGCAACCTCAGACCGCCCAACCTCAGACCGCGCAACCTCAGGCCACGCAACCTCAGGCCGCGACACCTCAGGCCGCCGAACCTCAGGCCGCGAAACCTCAGGCGGCGAGAGCTCAAACCGCGGAAACGTCGTCGCGAGCGTCTCCGGATCGTCCAGGCCTTCGAAGGGCGACCGCAACGGCCGGGTCAGCGCCGTATAGGGATCCGGCTCGGCACGAAGCCGCGCCAACCGCTGCCGCGCGACCGTCTCGTCATCAGACACGCCGGCGACGCTAAGGCAGCGGAATCACCAGCGTCCGAGCCCTGTGGACAACCCGAAGGCTGTGGAAAACCCCTCAAGGCCGCCGGTGGACGACCACGGAGGCCAACCCGGGACCGACATGGGCGGCCACGGCCGCCCCGATCTCCGTGACGTAGCAGTCCCGCAACCGCGGCCCGAGCCGGGACGCCAGCGTCGACGCCAACTGGACCGCCCGATCGGCTCCGTCGAGATGATGCACGGCAATATCGACGTCGGACTCCCCCGCCGCCTCCACGGCCAGGTCGACGAGCCGGGCAAGACCGCGACTGGCCGTGCGGACCTTGTCGCGCACCACGATCCCGCCGTCGACCACGTGCAGGATCGGCTTGACCGACAGGGCGGTACCGAGCAACGCCGACGCGGCGTTGATCCGCCCACCCCGGCGCAGGAACTCCAACGTGTCCACATAGAACAACGTCGACGTACGCGACGCGGCCTCGACTGCGGCGAGCCGGACCGCCGCGGCGGACAGGCCCTGATCGGCCGCCGCGCGAGCCGCCAGCGTCGGGAAACCGAGACCCATCCCCGTCGACCTGGCGTCGACGACCGAAACCTGCGGACCGACCTCCGCCGCCGCGAGTCGCGCCGACTCTACGGTCCCGGACAGTTGAGCCGAGAGATGGACCGACACGACGTCGGAAGCGCCCTCGGAGAGCAGGCGCCGGTAGAGGGAAGCGAACGAGGCCGGCGACGGCCGCGACGTCGTCACCGAGACCCGACGGCCACCGAGGGCACGCGCCACCTCGGCCGAACTGACGTCGACGCCCTCGGACCCCTCGACGCCGTTGATCACGACCGTCAACGGCACCACCGACACCGTCGCCTGCGCGTCGGGCGGCAGGTAGGAGGTGGAGTCGGTGACGACCGCTACGGACATGCCGGCACCGTAGCCGAGATCAGCCGGCTACGCGGACGATGGCGCCAAGAAAGCTGCTCAGCTTGGACTGAGCACGCCCCGGTTGTGTGCCATCAGTTGCCAGCCCGTGCCGCCGACGCGTGGGGTGCGGTCGCGCAGTTCGGTCCAGTGGCAATTGCTCAGCGAGCCGAGCGTGCGGGTGGCCTCGTTGGGCCAGCCGAGCAGCGCACCGCAACCCTGCCTGGCCGCGCCGCCGTGGGTGGTCACCACGACGGTGCCACCCGGTGCCAGGGCCGCGGCGTCCTGCAGCGCCTCCAGCACCCGTTTGGACAGGTCGTCGAGGCTCTCGATGCCGCAACCGGGCGACGGGTGGCCGGCGCGCCATCGCGCGTACTCCGTGGGATGCCTGGTCTCGATGTCCGAGAGCAGCATTCCCTGCCACTCGCCGAAATGGCGTTCGCGCAGGCGGGTGTCGACCGAGATCGAAAGACCGGTCAAGGCCGCCAGGGAACAAGCAGTGTCGTACGCCCGGGAAAGGTCGCTGCTGACCAACGCGTCGGGGTGGTAGGCGGCGAGCAGCGCGGCGGCGGCGGCGGCCTGGTCCCGACCGCGGGCGTTGAGCGGCGCGTCCGTCTGGCCCTGGACGCGGCCGCCCGCGTTGTAGTCGGTGTTGCCGTGCCGCCAGACGAGCAGCCTGGTCATTCGGCCGGGCTCGCCTCACCGCCGGTGGCGGCGGGGGCGGCCGGCACCAGGTCGCGGTCGACGAACGGGATGACCGGGCAGTCCTTCCACAACCGGTCGAGCGAGTAGAACTCGCGC
The DNA here is from genome assembly GCF_040676615.1 of Asanoa sp. NPDC049573. NCBI lineage: Bacteria > Bacillati > Actinomycetota > Actinomycetes > Micromonosporales > Micromonosporaceae > Asanoa > Asanoa sp. NPDC049573. Next base: position 178,765 of record NZ_JBFAPI010000005.1, on the reverse strand, counting down.
TCCTCGGTGTGCTGGACGTGGACGACCAGGTCGACATAGTCGAGCAGCACCCAACGGCCGGCGCGCTCGCCTTCGCGGCGGACGGGCTTGGCCTTCTCGGGCAGGTTGACCAGTGCCTCTTCGATCGCGTCGACGATGGCGAGGACCTGCCGCTCGTTGGGCGCGGAGGCGATCAGGAAGGCATCTGTGATCACCAATTGGTCGGCGACGTCGATGATGACGATGTCTTGCGCCTTCTTGTCGGCAGCGGCCTGCGCGGCGGCGAGCGCCAGCTCGCGCGTGCGGTCGGAAGCGGTCACCGTTCTCCTCTGGTCGACGGCATTCCCTACAAGCCTCTCACATGCCGCACCGCGACCCGCGCTCAGCAGAGGCGAAATCACGCTCGGTAAAGGTGACGTTTCGCAATGTATTGGACGACCCCGTCGGGCACCAGGTACCAGACCGGCTTGCCGGCCGCGACCCGCGTGCGGCAGTCGGTCGACGAGATCGCCATCGCCGGCACCTGGATCATCGACACGGCGTCGGTCGGCAGATGGGCGTTGCTCAGGGTGAAGCCGGGACGGGTGACGGCGACGAAATGCGCCAACTCGAACATCTGGTCGGTGTCTTTCCACGACAGGATGCGCTCCAGCGCGTCGGCACCGGTGATGAAGAACAGTTGCGTCTTCGGCCCGTACATGGAACGGACGTCACGCAGGGTGTCGACGGTGTAGGTGGGGCCCTCGCGGTCGATGTCGACCCGGCTGACGTGGAACCGGGGGTTGGACGCGGTCGCGATCACCGTCATCAGGTAGCGGTCTTCGGCCGGCGAGACCTCGCGGCTCTCCTTCTGCCACGGCTGCCCCGTCGGCACGAAGACGACCTCGTCGAGCGCGAAATTGTCGGCAACCTCGCTCGCCGCGATCAGGTGGCCGTGGTGGATCGGGTCGAAAGTGCCACCCATGATCCCGATCCGGCGTACGCCGAGATCGTCGTCACCGTTCATCACCGGATCGTATGCCCGTCACCTGGCCCGGGCAGCCAGAGCGAGACGAAGGTCATCGTCGCTGTCGATCACCGTGCGGCGCAGCGTCGGCGGCAGGTCGTCGCGGGCGAGCATCCTGGCGGCCAGGTCCCGGGTGCGCTGCTCGACGGCGTAGCGGGGAAACGCCAGGTCGGCGACGCGTTCGGCGGCGAACGGGGTGCGCCGTTTCGCCGCCGCCGGCATCTCGTCGAAGTAGCGCTCGACGTAGGGCTCGGTCAGCTCGGTCTGCTCCGGCTGGAACAGCCCTCGCGCGTTGGCCTCCTGGATGCGGTTGGACAGGTGGTCACCGTTGACCACCACCTCCCACGCGGCCGCCTTCGCCGCGGCGTCGGGGCGCGCCGCCTGGGCGCGGGCCGCCCACTCTTCGCCCGACGCGCTGCGGTCGGCGGCGAGTTCGGCGGCGATCCGGTCGGCGTCGACGGCGCCCAGCACGGCCAGCCGGTAGATGATCCGCCAGCGCAGCTCCTCGTCGATCAGGACGCCGTCGGGCACGCCGGCGCCGTCGAGCCAGCCGAGCAGCCGCGGTGTGTCGACGCTGGAGCTGACCAGCGCGCGCATGGCCGCGAGCCGGCGGGAAGCACCGGCGTCGGGCGTGCCGACCAGCGCCTCGCACGCCGCGGCGACCCGGGCCAGGGCCGCTGTGCGGGCGGCCGGCGGCAGGTAGCGGTCGATCAGGTTGCGGGCCTGGAGCAGCGCGTCTTCGACGACGATGACCTTGGTCTCCGCGGGGAGGGCGGCGACCAGCAGGTCGACCAGGTCGACGACCGGGCGCTCCGCGTCGCGTACGCCGTCAATGGTCGAGGTCCAGACCACCGCCCGGGCGAGCGGGTCGCGCAGCGTCGGAAGCACGTGTGGCACCGCGGCGGCCGACGCCGGGTCGAGCCTGATCTTGGCGAAGGTCAGGTCGCCGTCGTTGAGCAGCAGCAGGTCGGCGGGTGACTCGCCGCGCAGCGCGGCGACCTCGGTGCGGGCGCCGTCGACGTCGACCTCGACCCGGCGCCGCAGCGTGGTCGCACCGTCGGCGCCGCGGTCGTAGAGGCCGAACGCGACGCGGTGCGGACGCAGCACCTCGCCCGCCTGGAGCACCGCGGCCGTGTCGTAGCCGCCCTCGACCGACACCCGCAGCGTGTTGACGCCCGCCCGGCGCAGCCACAACTGCGCCCACGCGGACAGGTCGCGGCCGCTCGCGGCGGACAGCGCGCCGAGCAGGTCGGCCAGCGTCGCGTTGCCGAAGGCGTGCGCCCGGAAGTGGGCCTGGATGCCGGCCAGGAACGCCTCGTCGCCGACCCAGGCGACCAGTTGGCGCAGCGTCGAGGCGCCCTTGGCGTAGGAGATGCCGTCGAAGTTGACCAGGGCGTCGGCCGAGTTGGGCACGCTGGTGGGCGCCACCGGGTGGGTCGACGGGCGCTGGTCGGTCTCGTACCCCCAACCCTTGCGCCGCATGCCGAACGTCGTCCACGAGTCGCGGAACCGGGTCGCCTCGGCCAGCACCCGGGTGCCCATGTATTCGGCGAACGACTCGTTGAGCCACAGGTCGTCCCACCAGCGCATGGTGACCAGGTCGCCGAACCACATGTGTGCCATCTCGTGTGCGATCGTGATGGCGCGCAACTCCCGCTCGGAGTCGGTGACCGCCGACCGGTAGATGTAGTCGTCGCGGATCACGACGAGGCCCGGGTTTTCCATCGCGCCGGCGTTGAACTCGGGCACGAACGCCTGGTCGTATTTGCCGAACGGGTAGCGGAAGCCGAACAGCTCGTGGAACCGGTCGAGACACCGCCGGGTGATCTCGAAGATCTCGTCGGCGTCCTTGTCGAGATGCTGGGCCACCGAGGCCTTGCAGTAGAGCGTCAGCGGGATGCCGTCGTGTGTGGACTCGACCGCGTGGTAGGGCCCGGCGATCAGCGTGACGAAGTAGGTCGCCAGCGGCTTTGTCGGCTCGAACGCCCAGGTGGTGGCGTCGCCCGCCGGCGTCGACGACGCCGCCGCGGCGTTGGCCGCGACCGTCCAGCCGGCCGGCGCGGTGACCCGCATGGTCACCGGTGCCTTGAGGTCGGGCTGGTCGAAGCAGGCGAAGATGCGCTGCGCCTCGTCGAGAAAGGACGTCGCGTGCAGGTAGACGCTGCCGTCGGCCGGGTCGACGAACCGGTGCAGCCCCTCGGAGCTGTTGGAGTAGGCCATGTCGGCCTCGACGGTGAGCACGTTGTCGGTGCGCAGGTCGGCCAGGGCCAGCCGGTTGCCGTCGAGCGCCGCGGGGTCGAGCGGGCTGCCGTTGAACGAGACGGCGTGCAGGCGAACGGGCTTGAGCTCGACGAACGTGGCGGAGCCGGGGTGGGTCGCACCGAACCGGATCGTGGTGGTCGACCGGAAATGGTCGGCGGTGGTGACGTCGAGGTCGATGGTGTATGACTCGACGTCGATGGCGGCGGCCCGGTCGGTCGCTTCGCCCTGGGTCAGGCTGCGCATCCGCCTATCGTGCACGAAGTCGCGCGGACAGGTCGACCCGTAGGCGAACCGGTATAGCCTGACGGTCCGCCCCCGCGGCTTGAGCATCCGAGGAGCAGCGCGATGGCACACCATCCCAAGGGAGACTTCGACCTGGCCCGCGCCGTCTGGCAGCGGGTCGGAGACGAGCCCGCCGAGCACGGCGCGGTCGAGGTCGCGTTCGTCGACGACCTGATCGGGTTGCGCAACTCGGCCGACCCGCAGGGTACGGTGCTGGTCTTCACCCAGGGCGAGTGGGACGCGTTCGTCGCGGGTGCCCGCGACGGCGAGTTCGACCTGGCCTGAGGCCGGCGCGCTCATGCCGCGGCCAGCAGGTCGCGGATGAGCTGCATGTGCCGGATCCGCGGCGCCAGTGCGCGCAGTTGCAGCGCCAGGTTGGTGGCGGCCAGGATCGGCTCGTCGTCGGGCAGGTCATAGCCGAGCCGCTCGCGCAGCCACGGCGACACCTGCGCCCAGCTGTAGTAGCTGGTCTCGCGGTCGGGGTCGAGCGGCGCCGGGAAACCGCCCGGCCCCCGCTTGCCGAGCGCCCACAGCCGCACGATCTCGCGCGAGCGCCCGATCCGCGCCCCGATCTCGGCCAGCGTCAGCCAGTCGCGGTCGGCCACCCGGGTCACCTGCAGGTCGGTCGTCTCGACCTGGTGGATGGCGACCGCGATGGCGTCGGCCAGCGCGGCCGCCGGCCGGTCGAAGGTCAACCGGTGGGTGCCGTCGGCGCCGGTCTCCGACCGCGGCGGCCCCGGCAATTCGGCCAACAGGCGCTGCTGGGTCAGGCTCGGCGGCCGGTCGACCACCAGCAGGAAATGTTGAACGCGCATCGCCGCCTCCCCCGCCGGGCGCCCCGTGCACCCGCTCGCGCCGAGTCTGGCCACCATCCGGCTCCCCGGGAGGAGCCAGCGGAGGGGGCCAGCGACATTTGCGGTTGCTGCTTTTGCCGCCCCGGCGCCGGCTGCTAGCGTGGACGGATGCGGACGCTGAGTTTCCTCGGCTGGTGGACGCCCTAAGGGCGGCCCCGCTTTCCGCGTGCCCACATCACACGGCCGCCCGAGTTCGGGTGGCCGTTTTTTCGTGACCCGGCTCGCGCGGCTCCTCTCATCCCACGGAGGCAGCCATGACCACCACCGTCGCGACCCGCCGCATCACCGGCCTCAAGCCCACCGGTGAGCTGCACCTGGGCAACCTGCTCGGCGCCATCCAACCGATGGTCCGCGACCAGTACACGTCCGACTCGATCGTCTTCCTCGCCGACCTGCACGCGCTGACCGTCGCACACGAGCCGCGCCAGCTCCGGGAGAACACCCTGCGCCAGGCGACCGTGCTGCTCGCGGCCGGTCTCGACGCCGACCGCACGCTGTTCTACGTGCAGTCCCAGGTTCCCGACCACGCCGAACTGCATTACCTGCTGGAATGCACGACGGCGTACGGCGAGGCACATCGGATGATCCAGTTCCGGGAGAAGGCCGGTGACCGCTCGGACGTGCGGTTGAGCCTGTTGACCTACCCGGTGATGCAGGCGTCCGACATCCTGTTGCACGACGCGGCCGAGGTGCCGGTCGGCGACGACCAGCGACAACACGTCGAGCTGACCCGCGACATCGCCAACCGGTTCAACCACCGCTACGGCGAGACGTTCGTCGTGCCGCGGGTGGTGACGCCGCCCGTCGCCGCACGTGTGATGGATCTCACCAATCCGACCGCGAAAATGGGCAAAACGACGTCGTCGGCGTCCGGCGCGATCGGCCTGCTCGACCCGCCGGCCCTGGTCACCCGCAAGATAAACCGGGCGGTCACCGATTCGGACGGAATCATCGAGTACGACCCGGCGCTGCGACCCGGGGTCAGCAACCTGCTGGAGATCCTGGCTGCCTGCGTCGGCGGCTCACCCTCCTCGGTCGCCGCGGATTTCCGGGGGTACGGGCAGCTCAAGAGCGGCACGGTCGAGGCGGTCCTGGGGCTGCTGCGGCCCTTGCAGGCGCGTTACGAGACGCTCGCGCGCGATCCCGGCTACGTGCGCGGCGTACTGGCCGAGGGTGCCGAGCGGGCGCGGGAGCGTACCGCCGAAACGGTCTTCCGCGCGAAGCGCTCGATCGGGGTACTGACATGAAGGTCTTGTCATAGCCACGTGCTAGACCTATGTCCTACCTGGAGGAGGGTCCGCCATGACCGCACCGACCGGCGTGTCCACGGAGGAGCGCCAGGGCGCCAGCCCGTGGCTCGTCCTGGTGACGCTCTGCCTGGGCTTCTTCATGATCCTTCTGGACACCACGATCGTCAACATCGCGATCCCGGACATGAGCACGAGTCTCGACGCGTCGCTCGACCAGATTCTCTGGATCATCAACGCCTACGTGCTGGTCTACGCGGTCCTGCTGATCACCGCCGGTCGGCTCGGCGACCTCTTCGGGCCCAAGCGGCTGTTCATCATCGGGTTGGTGGTCTTCACCGCGGCGTCGGCGGCGTGCGGCCTGGCCACCAGCCCCGAGCAGCTGATCGTGTTCCGGATCGTCCAGGGCGTCGGCGGCGCGCTGCTCACGCCGCAGACGCTCTCGACGATCACGGTGATCTTCCCGCCCGACAAGCGCGGCGTCGCGTTCGGCGTGTGGGGCTCGGTGGCCGGCGTCGCCACCATCGCCGGCCCGACCCTGGGCGGTTACCTGGTCACCGACTTCGGCTGGGAGTGGATCTTCTTCGTCAACGTCCCGGTCGGCGTGGTCACCGTCATCATGGCCCTGATCACGATGCCCGACCTGCGGCTCAACCGGCGCCACAAGCTCGACTGGACGGGCACGGCGCTGGCCACGATCGGGTTGTTCCTGCTGGTCTACGGCCTGATCGAGGGCGAGCCCCACGACTGGGGCAAGGTCTGGGGTCCGATCACGATCGTCGAGGTGATCGGCGCCGGCGTGCTCGTGCTGGCCGTCTTCCTCTACCACCAATACGTGACCCGGGCGGGTGAGCCGCTGGTCCCGTTCAGCATCTTCAAGGACCGCAACTTCGCGACGATGAGCTGGGTGAGCAGCGCGATCGCGTTCGGCATGCTCGGCCTGTTCCTGCCCCTGGTGATCTACCTGCAGTCGGTGCTCGGGCTGACCGCCTTGCAGGCCGGCATCGCGGTCGCGCCGATGTCGCTGCTGTCGATGGTGATCGCGCCGTTCGCGGGGCGCGCCGCCGACCGCGCGGCGGGCAAGTGGGTGCTGACCGTCGGCCTGACCCTCTGGTGCGCCGGCATGGCGACGGTGGTCGCGCTGGCCAAGTCCGACACGGGCCAGTGGGGCCTGCTGCCCGGCCTGCTGATCGCCGGCACCGGCCTCGGCATGGTCTTCGCTCCCCTGCAGACGATCGCGATGCGCAACGTGCCACCGCGACAGGCGGGCGCCGCGTCCGGCCTGATCAACACCACCCGGCAGCTGGGCGCCGTGATCGGCTCGGCCGCGGTCGGCGCCCTGCTGCAGGCCCAACTCGTCGGCAAACTCGGCGAGGCGGCCCGCACCAACGCCGCCGACCTGCCGCCCGAGGCCCGGCAGCCCTTCCTCGACGCGGTCGCCGGCGCGACCGGCGGCAGCCTGCACGTCGGCGCGGGCCAGTCCGGGGCGACGATCCCAGCGGGCGTGCCCGAGCAGTTCCGGCAGTCCCTGATCGACGTCACCACCCGCACGTTCCACGAGGGCTTCACCAACGCGATGAAAGCCACCCTCCTACTCCCGCTGATCGTCCTCGCGATCGCGGCCGTGAGCTGCCTCTTCATCCGCCAACAACAACCACCGACGGCCACGGCCCCAACCGAACCCCACCCGGCCGAGGCCAACGCCCAGCCCTGACCCGAACCACCCACCGGCCCCAGCCACGAACCGATCCCCAGGCGCGGTGGGTGCCCGGGGATCGCCCAGCGGGGACCGGCTTCTCCTCCAGGCCACCGTGCCCGACGCGGACCGCTACACCCTGGGTTGGGCCCACGGGCGCGCCGCCGCGCTAACCGTGGACCGGGTGCAGGTCCGAGCCGTGCGCATCGCGGGCGGCGCCCATCGCGGGCCGTGCGCATCGCGGGCCGTGCGCATCGCGGGCCGCGCCCATCGCGGGCCGCGCCCAACCAGGCCAGGTGCGAAGTCCTAGCGGCACCCGACCGCTGGCCACACCCAACCGCCGGGCGCGCCCAACCGCGGTCCGCACGGAAGGCCCGGACCGCGCCCAACCGCGGTCCGCACGGAAGGCCCGGACCGCGCCCAACCGCGGTCCGCGCGGAAGGCCCGGACCGCGCCCAACCGCGGTCCGCACGGATCGCGCGGGCCGCGCCCGACCTGGGGCGCGGTGCAGTCCTGGCCGCGCCAGCACGGGCAGCGCTCACCCATGACCAGGCGCAGATCAAGGGGCCACACCCAACCGCCGGCCACGCCCCACCGCGGGCCGCACGGATCGCGCGGGCCGCGCCCGACGGATGGGCACGTGGCAAGTCCTGGCCCGCGGTCAAGGCGGACTCCGGCCTACCGCAGGCCACGCGCCCCAGGCCCGGACGGGAGGAAAACGCGAGCCGGGCCTAGCGGCGGGCCGCACCCGAAGCCGGGCGCACATGCGTGCCAGGACCAACCGCGGATCGCGCCCAACGCAAGGCGCACCCGCGAGCCCAGGCCCAACCACGGCACGGACCCAACGCGCGAGCCGAGGCCTTAGGACAGCCCGCGCCTAGGCGCGGGCCGGTGCCTTGAGGGGTTTTTCGAAGCAGCGGCTGTAGGGGTTGGTCACGTATTCACCGTAGGTGGGGATCGTGCGGTAACCGGCCTTGCGGTAAAGGCCGAGTGCCGCCGGCATGTAGCTGCCGGTCTCCAGCCGGGCGATCGTGAAACCGTCCGCGGCGGCTCGCTCTTCGAGGACGGCGAGCATCAACCGGCCGAAGCCGTCGCCTCTGCGGTCGGGGCGCACGTACATGCGCTTGATCTCGACGGCTTGCGCGTCGATGGCCTGCAACGCTCCACAGGCGACGACCTCGTCGTCGACGACGATCACGAGATAGCGGATGTCGTCGTGCAGCGGGAACGAGCCGTCGATCGCGCCGCTCGCCTGCTCGGCGGCGCGCAGTTCGGCTTGTTGGGCGGTGACCAGCGCGACCAGGTCCGGCTCGTTGCCATGCCGGCTTTCGACCTTCACCGGGCCGACGTTAGCCGAGACCGGTTTCCGGCCTGTTAATCCTCGTCGTCGCCGGGCTCGTCGTCGAAGTCGGTGCCGTAGCCGGGCAGGTCGGGCGTCGGCTGGCGGCGCATCTTGCGGGCCGCGAGCCGGTCCGAGGCGCGCGGGCGAGCGGACCGCTCGGTGATCCGTGGGTCGGTGCCGCGCAGGCCGGCCGTCGGGTCGACGCCCTCGCCCAAGGTCGGCTCCCAGTCGAACTCGCGGTCGCCGATCCGGACCAGGCTGCCCTGCACCGCGCCGGCCTTCGCCAGTTTCTCCTCGACGCCGAGGCGGTTGAGGCGGTCGGCCAGGTAGCCCACGGCCTCGTCGTTGTCGAAGTTGGTCTGCCGGACCCAGCGCTCGGGCTGCGCCCCGCTGACCACGAATGTTCCGTCGGGTGTTTCCGTGACGGTGAAGCCGGCGTCGTCGACCGCGCGCGGGCGCAGGATGATCCTCGTCGCCTCCGGGTCCGGCGCCGCGCTGCGCTGCGTGGCCACCAGCTCGGCCATCGCGTAGGTGAGCTCGCGCAGGCCCTCGCGGGTGGCGGCGCTGACCTCGAACACGCGGTAGCCGCGCTCCTCCAGGTCGGGGCGGACGATCTCGGCCAGGTCGCGGCCGTCGGGTACGTCGATCTTGTTGATGGCCACGAGGCGGGGGCGGTCTTCGAGGCCACCGTAGGCGCTGAGCTCGGCCTCGATCGCGTCGATGTCGGAGACCGGGTCGCGGCCGGGCTCCAGGGTGGCCGCGTCGACCACGTGGACCAGCACCGCGGTGCGCTCGATGTGGCGGAGGAACTCGAGGCCCAGGCCCTTGCCGGTGGCCGCGCCGGGGATCAGGCCGGGCACGTCGGCGATCGTGAAGGTGTGGTCGTCGACGCGTACGACGCCCAGGTTGGGCACCAGCGTCGTGAACGGGTAGTCGGCGATCTTCGGCTTGGCCGCGGACAGCACCGAGATCAGCGACGACTTGCCGGCCGACGGGAAGCCCACCAGGCCGACGTCGGCGACGCTCTTGAGTTCGAGCACCACGTCGAGTTGCTCGCCGGGCTCGCCCAGCTCGGCGAAGCCGGGCGCCTTGCGGCGCGAGTTGGCCAGGGCCGCGTTGCCGCGGCCGCCGCGGCCGCCGCGGGCGACCTCGACGGTCGTGCCCGCGCCGACCAGGTCGGCCAGGATCTCGCCGTCGACGGTCTGCACCACCGTGCCGTCGGGGACGAGCAGCACCAGGTCGTCGCCGGTGGCGCCGTCGCGGTTGGAGCCGGCGCCGCCCTTGCCGTTGGAGGCCTTCAGGTGCGGGCGGAAGTGGAAGTCGAGCAGCGTGTGGACCTGCGGGTCGACCTTGAACGAGACGCTGCCGCCGTGGCCGCCGTTGCCGCCGTCGGGGCCGCCGAGGGGCTTGAACTTCTCCCGATGGATCGACACGCAGCCGTGCCCACCGTCGCCGGCCCGCAGGTGCAGGACGACCCGGTCAACGAACGTAGCCACGGCTCTCCACTCTTTCCATCAAAACCGAAACAACAGCGAAGCGGGCCGGGACACCTGGTCCACGGCCCGCTTCGAACGAATGCTGGTGGCGCTTGCCGCCTAGTGCTCGCTCGGCACGATGCTGACGGTCTTGCGACCGCGCTTGGTGCCGAACAGGACCGCGCCCTTGGCGAGCGCGAACAGCGTGTCGTCGCCGCCGCGGCCGACCAGGTCGCCCGGGTGGAACTTGGTGCCACGCTGGCGGATCAGGATCTCGCCGGCGCTGACCTGCTGGCCACCGAACCGCTTCACGCCCAGGCGCTGGGCCGCGGAATCACGACCGTTGCGCGAGCTGGACGCACCCTTTTTGTGAGCCATCGGTAACGCCTACTTCCCGCTCGAGATGCCGGTGACCTTGATCTGGGTCAGCTTCTGCCGGTGACCCTGACGCTTGTGGTAGCCGGTCTTGTTCTTGAACTTGTGGATCCGGATCTTCGGTCCCTTGGTGTGCGCGGCGATCTCGCCGGACACCGAGACCTTGGCAAGCTTCGCCGCGTCGGTCACCAGGTCGTCACCGTCAACGAGGAGAACCGCGGCGAGCGTCACCGCGTCGCCGGGCTCGCCGACGAGCTTCTCGACCTCGATCACGTCACCCTCGGCGACCTTGTATTGCTTGCCGCCGGTCTTGACGATCGCGTACATGGGACGCGGACTCCTGTCGTAGCGTGGCGGTGGTCTGTCGTTCGCCGCGGCGCCTGCGTGCGAGAGGGGCACGATCGGCGGGCACACGTGAACGCGGCGCACGGGGTGCGCCACAGGCAAGCGTACGGCATATGGCCCCTGCCCCCCAAACCACCCCCGGAGGACCTCACAACCCTATGCCGGCCGGCTCGGGGTCGGGCCGGGGCGAGGCCTCGGCGATCCGCAGCGCCTCGACCAGCCTGCGGTAGAGCGAGTCGGTGGCCAGCAGTGACGCGTGGGTCCCGCGGGCCCGGATCCGGCCTTCCTCCATCACCAGGATGGTGTCGGCGTCGAGCACCGTCGACAGGCGGTGGGCGATGGTGACCACCGCCCCGACCGCCGCCCGCTCGCGGATGCAGTCGTGCAGCGCGGCCTCGGTCAGGCCGTCGACCTGCGCGGTGGCCTCGTCGAGGAGCAACACCTCGGGGGTACGCAGGATGGCGCGGGCCAGCGCGATCCGCTGCCGTTGGCCCCCGCTGACCGCGCTCTCGGTCAGCGACGTGTCGAGCCCTTCGGCCAGCGAGTCGATCTTGTCGTCGAGGCGGACCGCCCGCAGGACGGCGTCGACCTCGGCCTCGGTCGCGTCCGGGTGGGTGAAGAGCAGGTTGTCGCGGATCGTGCCCGGAACGACCGGGGTCTCCTGCTCGACGTAGGCGAGCCGGGCCCGGATCTCGTCGTGCGTGTAGGACCCGTAGGACCGGCCGTCGAGCAGCAGCTCACCGCTCTCCGGCTCGAGAAACCGCAGGATCAGCGAGAACAGCGTGGTCTTGCCGGCGCCGGACGGCCCGACGATCGCGGTGTGGCCCCGGCGCGGGACGGCCAGGTCGATGCCCCGCACGGCGGGCTCGGTGCCAGGCGCGTAGCGGGCGGTCACCCCGCGGAACTCCAGCACCGGCACCTCGCCGGGCACCGGCGCGGGTGGCGCCGCGGCCGGCGGCCGGACGGGCTCGATCTCCATCGCCTCGACCTGCCGGATCCGCGCGCCGGCGGCCATGCCGGCCTGCAGGTTGGTGATGTTCTGGGTCAGTTCGGTGATCGGGCCCATCAGCTGGAACGCGTAGAGCAGGAACGCGATCAGGCTGGACACCTCGAGCAGCCCCCGGTCGGCCCGCCAGGCACCGACGCCCAGGATCACGATGATCGAGAGCTGGATGCCGGTCCACGAGATCGTCCAGACGGTGGCCGTGCGGCGGGCGGCGTGGATCGCGTGCGCGGCCGAGTCCTGGGCGTCGGCGATGATCCGCTCGGTCTGCCGCTGCTCGGCCCGGCTGGCCTTGACCGTGCGGATCGCGCGCAGGGCCCCCTCCAGCGTGCCGCCGAGTCGGCCGACCGACTCCTGCGCCGCCTCCTGCGAGCGGGCGATGGCCGGCATCAGCGCGGTCATCACCGCGCCGACCACCAGCACCGCCGCCAGCGTGCAGGCCAGCAGGACCAGGTCGAGCACGCCCATCAGGATCAGCGTGGCGATCATGGCGAGCGTGCTGTTGAGCAGCCCGACGATGCTGGCCGAGGCGCTGTGCAACAGGCCCGCGTCGGAGGTGACCCGGGTGACCAGCTCGCCGGTCGGGCGCCCGGTGATCTCGCGGACCCGCGCGGCGAAGTAGCGCCTGATCATCGACACCCGGGCGTCGAGCACGACCTTCTCGGAGACGGTGCCCATGATCACCCATTGCCACATGGAGATGCCGGCGCCGACCACCACGAGGCCGAGCAGCACCCCGACCGGCTGCCAGAGCGGCATCCGGGAGTCGCCCAGCGTGTCGATCACCCACTTGGCGACCAGGGGCGTGGCCAGCCCGACCGCACTGCCGAGCAACCCCAGCAGGAAACCGACGACCAGCACCCGCCGGTGCGGTGTGACGAACGAGACGAGAGTGCGCAGAGCGGCCATGGACCCCAGTGGAACGCACGTGTTCCACAACAGTCAAGAGAGATACCAATTCGGGACTGCTAGCCTCAGCGAGTGCAGGAAAATGAACGTGGTGCGCGGGCCCGCACCCGGCAGGCGATCCTGACTGCCGCGATCGAGATGTTGGGTCAGAACCCGGCGGCCGCCCTTTCCGACATCGCCGCCGCGGCCGAGGTCGGCCGCACGACCCTGCACCGATATTTTCCCGAGCGCTCCGACCTGCTCCGGGCCGTCGCCGCGGAGGGATCCGCCCGGCTCGACGGTGCCACCGCGAACGCCCGCCTCGACCAGGGCACCGGCGCCGAGGCGTTCCTGCGGCTCTGCCGCGAATACTTCGACCTGGGCGACTTGCTGTCGCTGATCTTCACCGAGAGCGACGCCACGCCGATCGTCGAGGGCGGCTGTGACGAGCGCTTCGCGGCCATGGTCGATCGCGGGCACCGCGACGGCACGATCGACCCGGCCCTGCCGACCGGTTGGCTGTCCAGCCTGATGTGGTCGCAGCTCTACGCGGGCTGGAGCTACGTCAGCCAGCAGGGCACCTCCCGGCACGAGGTGCTCGAGCTGGTCATCCGCACGGTCGACGGGGCCATCGCCCCGCGCTGACCGGTCAGCTCGGGCAGAGCGCGTCGAGCCGGTCCTGGATGGCGCCGAGGGTGGCGTCGTCGATGCTCTCCACGTTGGAGGTCATCTTGTCGACCTGGCCGGCGAGCTGCGCCAGCGTGGTCTTGAGCTGCGCGTCGGTCGCCGTGCCGGAGACCTTCCGCAGGTCGGCGGCCCAGGTGTCCAGTGTCGACTGCAGCTTGGCCTCGGCCGCCGCCTGCGCCGTCTTGTCCTTCTTCTGCTCGGCCTCCAGCACGGCCGTGAGCTGCTGCACGAACGCGGTCGTGCCGTTGGAGCTGGCCTTCAGGGCGTCGGCGCAGACCTGGGAAGCGTTGCCACCGGCCTTGGCGGTCGGCGCCGGGCCGAGCGACAGGTCCGGCGCGACGGTGCCGGCCGGCGCACCCGGACTCGCCGACGACGCGACCGGCGCCGGGCTGCCCGAGGCGGCCGGCGGTGCGGAAGCGGCCGAGCCCCCGCGGCCTTCCACATCGGCCGAACAGCCGGTCAGCGCCAGCAGCACGACGACAACGGCGAGATGGCCACGCATACGCATCGCGAGATCCTCCGGAGGGGGTGGCGGGACCGCGTCCCGCGACCCTAACGCGCATTCATGAACCCCGCTCGTCCGCCCCGGACGCGAAGCAGCCCGGCCGCTTTCACGACCGGGCGCTTCTCACATCATTCCAGAATCGGATCCGGGCACCGCGCGGAGCCGGCTTGGTCAGGGGCGGGTCCGCCGCCGGGTGCCGCCCCGGCGGCCGCGGCGCCGGCTGGCGCCGGCCTCGGCCAGGTCGCCGTCGTCGTCGCCGGCCGCGTCGGGGTCGTCGTTGCCGGCCAGCCGGCCGTTGCTCGCCGGTGCCAGGTCGGTCGGTGCCTCGGCCTCGTCGACCGGGTCGAGCACGACGTCGTCATAGCGGGACAGGTCGTAGCCCATCGTGTCGTCGTCGCTGACCACCGTGGGCTCGACCGTGTCGGGCGCGTCCGCCGCCGGCTCGGCCGCCGCCTTGCCGCGGCCGCGGCGCCGGGTCGAGGCGGCCGGCGCGGCCGCCACCGCCTTCGCCGCTCCCCCGGCCGAACCGTTGCCGCCGTGGCTGTGCTGCTGCGGTGCGCCGCCGCCCTTCACCGGGACCGGCTCGGTGTGCAGGATGACGCCGCGGCCCTTGCAGGTCTCGCAGGTCTCGGAGAAGGCCTCGAGCAGGCCGGCGCCGATCCGCTTGCGGGTCATCTGCACCAGGCCGAGCGAGGTGATCTCGGTGACCTGGTGCTTGGTGCGGTCGCGGCCCAGGCACTCGGTAAGCCGCCGGAGCACCAGCTCGCGGTTGCTCTCCAGCACCATGTCGATGAAGTCGATGACCACGATGCCGCCGATGTCGCGCAGCCGGAGCTGGCGGACGATCTCCTCGGCCGCTTCGAGGTTGTTGCGGGTGACCGTCTCCTCCAGGTTGCCGCCGGCGCCGGTGTACTTACCGGTGTTGACGTCGACCACCGTCATCGCCTCGGTGCGGTCGATCACCAGGTGACCGCCGGACGGGAGGAAGACCTTGCGGTCGAGGCCCTTGAGGATCTGCTCGTCGATCCGCTTCTCGGCGAAAACGTCGACCGTCGAGGTGTGCCGGCGCAGCCGCGGCACCAGGTCGGGCGAGACATGGCCGAGATAGGTGTCGACCATCTCGTAGGCCTCTTCGCCCTGCACGACGATCTCGCGGAAGTCTTCGTTGAACAGGTCGCGGACGACCCGGATCAGCAGGTCGGGCTCCTCGTAGAGGAGTGCCGGCGCACCGCCGCCGGCGGCCTTGGCCTGGATGTCGTCCCACTGCGCCTGTAGTCGCTTGACGTCGCGGGCCAACTCGTCTTCGGACGCGCCCTCGGCCGCGGTGCGGACGATCACGCCGGCGCCCTCGGGGACCAGCTTCTTCAGCACGTCGCGGAGCCGCTTGCGCTCGGTGTCGGGCAGCTTGCGGCTGATCCCGGACGCGTTGCCGCCGGGCACGTAGACCAGGTGCCGGCCGGAGAGCGCGACGTGGCTGGTCAGCCGGGCGCCCTTGTGGCCGATCGGGTCCTTGGTGACCTGCACCAGCACCGAGTCGCCGGAGCGCAGCGCCTGCTCGATCGAGCGGCCCCGGCCCTCCAGCCCGGAGGCGTCCCAGTTGACCTCGCCGGCGTAGAGCACCGCGTTGCGGCCCCGGCCGACGTCGACGAACGCCGCCTCCATGGAGGGCAGCACGTTCTGCACCTTGCCGAGGTAGACGTTGCCGGCCATCGCGCCGGACGACGCCCGGGTCACGTAGTGCTCGACCAGCACGCCGTCTTCGAGGACGCCGATCTGGGTGCGGTCGGCCCGCTGCCGGACCACCATCACCCGGTCGACCGCCTCGCGGCGGGCCAGGAACTCGGACTCGCTCAGGATCGGCGGCCGGGTGCGGCGCTGCTCGCGACCGTCGCGCCGGCGCTGCCGCTTGGCCTCGAGCCGGGTGGAGCCGGAGACGCCCTGCACCTCGTCGGAGGTGGTGCGCGGCTCGCGGATCCGGACCACGGTGTGCACGCCGTCGTCGGCGCCGGTGTCGGAGTCGCCCTTGCGGCGGCGGCGCCGGCGCCGGCGGGTGACCCCGTCGCCGTCGTCGTCGGCGCCGGCCTCGTCGTCGGTCTCGGCGGCAGCCGGCTCGTCGACCTCGTCACCCTCGTCGATCGGGCCCTTGCCGCGGCCCCGGCCGCGACGGCCACGGCGGCGCCGGCGGCGGCCGTTCTCGTCGAGTTCGTCGCCGTCGGCGTCTTCCTCGTCGGCCTCGTCGACCGCGGCCGGCTCGGCCTCTTCGGTCGTCACGGCCACGTCTTCGGTGGTACGCCGGCCCCGGCGACGCCGCCGGCCAGCGGTGGTCTCCGCGCTCTCGGCGCTGGTCTCGGGCTCGGCCTCGACGGTCTCCTCGGAGACGGCCTCGGCGGCCGCGACCGGCTCGGCGGCGGCCGCGCCCCGGGTGCGCCGGGTGCGCCGGGTCGGCGCGGCCGGCTCGTCTTCCGGCTGTGGCGCCATGAACAGCAGCGGTGCCGCGGCGACGCGGCGGGTGCGGCGGCTGGGCGCCGGCTCCTCGGCCGCGGTGTCGAGCGGCTCGGTGGTGGCCTCCTCGGCCTCCTCGTCGTCGACCGGCTCGCCGGGCTGCCCCGCCGCCTGACTCCGGACGAGACCGGCGTCACCGTCGACGGGCCCGGCAACCGCCGCGCCCGGCTCGACGTCGGCAGGACCGGCGGCACCGGCACGGTCGACATCGCCAGGACCGGCGGCACGGCCGACGGCGGCGCCCGGTTCGACGTCGCCGAGACCGGCGGCCGGTTCGGCCGCGGGGTCGTCGGACTCGATGGCGATCGCCTGGTCGCCGGTGGTGCCGACGGGGGGCCTGCCGGGCTCGACGTCGCCCAGGCCGGCGCCGGCCTCCGCGGCCGGGTCGTCGAACTCGGCGGCGACGATGTCGTCGGTGGCGCGATCGGCAGCGGCGGCGTCTTCGGTGGCGGCCTTGCGCCGCCGGGTGCGCTTGACCGGACCGGCGGCCGGCGCGGCGTTCGTCGCCTCTGCCGCAGAATCGCCGTCATTGTCAGCTTTGGCCGGGGTGGCCTTGCGCCGGCGCCGGGTCGGGGCCGCTTCGCCGTCGGCGGCGGCCGGGGCGGCGGTCGTCTTGCGGGCGCGGGTGCGCTTGACGGGCGTGGCGGGTGCCTCGGTCTCGGCGGCGGGCTCGTTGCCCTGGTCCTCGCCGCCCGTTGGCTCGTTCTCGAGCATGGACGTTCTCCAGTTCTGACAACCCCGGGCGCGGGTGAGCGCTGCCACGCAGGGTCGCCGCAAAGTGTTTCCGGCGCCGCCCACCAGCTGGCGGGCAGACCGAAGTCTGGCGGGCTAAACGCCGATCACGTCGCCGCGATCAGCGTTCACCGACGACAGCCCCGTCGCGGTCCGCCTCCAACGGATCCGCGATCGCCCCCTGCGCGGTCAGTCGGCCCTGTGCCAGCCGGGTGGCCCGTGGCGGGACCGGCGGCTCCAGGTCGGCCACCACGCGGAGGCCGGCAAGGACGTCATCGGGTCGTACGGACGGGGTGACCTGCCGCACGACTACGTCGAGTATCGCACACGGCACCTCGGGGGCTCCGGAAGCCGCCGGACCGGGATCGATCACCTCGATGGATGCCACCGCGGCGCGCGTGTCGAACGTGCGCCGGCCCTGCTTGGTCTGCCGATCGACCAGAATTTCGGACGCATCCCGAAATTTCGCGACAGCGGCGGCCAAACCCTCCGAAGTGACCCCGGACAGCTCCAGCCGCCACCGGGAGGCGTCGATCCGGTCGGCCAGGCTCTCCCCCGTGGCCGCGACCGCGTCGAGCACGTCGAGCCCGGGCGAGAGCGACGCGTCGAGCGCGCCGACCACCCAGGCCGGGTCGACCTCGGCCTGCAGGCCGATCTCCAGGTATTCAGCCTCGCTCGCGGTGCCGGTCGGCGCCGCGCTCGCGTACGAAATCTTGGGGTGTGGGGTGAACCCCTGCGAGAACGCGATGGGCACGCCGGCCCGCTTCACCGCCCGCTCGAAAGCGCGCGCGAAGTCGCGGTGCGAGGTGAACCGCAGCGGCCCACGCTTGGCGT
This sequence comes from Asanoa sp. NPDC049573, assembly GCF_040676615.1. Taxonomy (NCBI): domain Bacteria; kingdom Bacillati; phylum Actinomycetota; class Actinomycetes; order Micromonosporales; family Micromonosporaceae; genus Asanoa; species Asanoa sp. NPDC049573. The sequence continues at coordinate 160,751 of NZ_JBFAPI010000005.1, read as the reverse complement.
ACCGGATCCGGATGCGCTGGACGACGGGCGCCTGCCCGCCCTCCGGCTGTGGTTTCCTGCTGATCTCTGTGCTCCTCGACTGTTCGGACGGTCGAGAACCATCCTCCCACCCGCTAGCGTCTGGCCATGACGGACGTCGACCCCAAGGCGCGCATCGCGGGCATCTTCGACCGGGCCGCACCCACCTACGACCAGACCGGTGTCGAGTTCTTCGGGCCGCCGGGCCGGGAGCTGGTCCGCCTCGCCGGCATCGCCGCCGGCCAGCGGGTCCTCGACCTCGGCTGCGGCCGGGGCAACGTGCTCTTCCCGGCCGCCGAGGCGGTCGGCCCGACCGGGGAGGTGATCGGCGTCGATTTCGCGCCGGGGATGCTCACCGCCACCACGCGCGCCGCGGAAGACCATCCGTGGGTACGGGTGACCGCCGGCGACGCCGACTATCCCGATTTCCCGCCCGACTCCTTCGACGCCGTCACCGCCGGTTTCATGGTCTTCCTGCTCCCCGACCCGCCCGCCGCCATCGCCCGCTGGGCCCGGTTGCTGCGCCCCGGCGGCCGGCTGGCGCTGAGCACGTTCGCCGAGGGCGGCGAGGCGGCCGACGCGTTCTACCGCGACCGGGCTGCTGCCCTGCTGCCGTTCCAGGAGCCGGACCCGGCGATGGACCGGCAGACGGCCGACAACTCGACGGCCACCACGGCCTGGGTCGAGGCCCTGTTCGCCGGCGCCGACCTGGTCGACGTCACGATGACCGAGATGTCGGTGCGCAGCGTCTACCCGTCCACCGACGCCTACTGGGACTGGATCCTGTCCGTCGGGATGCGCCGCCAGCTCGAACGCGTGCCGCCCGATCGGGAACCGCAGGCCCGGGCCGCGCTCGGGAAGGTGCTCGACCAGCACCTGCGCCAGCCCGACGGCAGCTATGCCATGGAGTCGCCGATGCGACTCACGGTCGCCCGGCGGCCGGGCTGAACACGCCGTCAAGGAACTCGTCGAGCACCCGCAGGGCGACCTCGGCGGAATAGGTCCCGCTGATCATGTAGAGCCCCAGCCCCTCGACCAGGGCCAGCAGCGTGGTCGCCGCCTCCGACGGCATCAGCGTCGCGAAATAGTCGCGCAGCCCGAGGGCGCCCTGCCGCTGCACTTCGGCGACCTCCGGCCGGGTGGCCGCGTACGCGAAGAAGGCCAATGCGACCTTGCCGTCGGCCCGCCGTTCCTCGTCGAGCGGCAGCATCTGGACGACCATCGCCCGGACCAGGTCGCGCGGCGCCGGTGCCGGGCCCAGCGCGCCGACCGCGGCGGAGATGCGGGCCTCGGTGTGCCCGCTCACAACCGAAAGCGCGAACAGCATCATCTCGTCCTTGGTGCGGAAGTAGTGCTGCACCAGGCCCGTCGTCGCGCCGGCCGCGGCGGCCACGTGGCGCAGGCTGACGGCTTCCAGGCCCTGCTCGGCGGCGACCCGCATCAGCGCGTCGGCGATCAGGGTGCGCCGCTCGGTGGGGTCGACCCGCTTCGGCATACCGCCATGTTTTCACATTGCGGTCGTATTGACGGGGCCCTAGCGCAGCCGCAGCCGCACCTCGTCGGCACCGGCGACGGTGTAGCGCTCGGTCTCGACGTACCCGTGCCGCTCGGCGAACGCCAACCCTTCGCTGTTGGCCAGCAGCACGACGGTCTCGATGGCGGCCGGATCGAGCGCCCGGGCCGCGGCGAGCGCCCGCTCGTGGATCAGCGTCCCGAACCCCTGCCGGCGCCGCTCCGGTAGCACCCGCGCGATCACCACCGCCACGCCGTCGGCGTCGGGCGGCCGCACGGTCGAGTTGCCGACCGCGTCGTCGCCCAGGTAGGCCAGCTCCAGCCGGTTGCGTCCCGCCCGCTCCCGCACGTCATCGAGCGAGAGCGGAAACGGCGCGACGATCGTGTTGTGGACGTGTCGCCATTCGGCGAGCGCGGCGTCGTCGGAGCCGGTGGCGGCGACGAACCGCAGCTCAGCCATTGCCGACCGGCGTGAGCGGCAGCAGCTTGCGGCCGGTCGGACCGATCTGGATCTCGGTGTCCATCGAGGGGCAGACGCCGCAGTCGAAGCACGGGGTCCAGCGGCAGTCGTCCTGCTCGTACTCGTTGGTCGAGTCCTGCCAGTCCTGCCAGAGCCAGTCCTTGTCGAGCCCCGAGTCGAGGTGGTCCCAGGGCAGCACCTCGAGCTCGTCGCGCTCGCGGGTGGTGAACCAGTCGAGGTCGAGCCCGAAGCCGGGCAGCACCGCGCCGGCCGCGTCGACCCAGCGCTGGTAGGAGAAGTGCTCGCTCCAGCCGTCGAACCGCCCGCCGTCTTCCCACACCTTGCGGATCACGGCGCCGACCCGGCGGTCACCGCGGGACAGCAGGCCTTCGATCAGCGAGGGCTGGCCGTCGTGGTAGCGGAAGCCGATCGCCCGGCCCAGCGAGCGGTCGCTGTTGATCGCCTGCTTGAGCAGCTTGAGCCGGTTGTCGATCACCTCGGGCGACGACATCGAGGCCCACTGGAACGGGGTGTGCGGCTTGGGCACGAACCCGCCGATGGAGACCGTACAACGGATGTCTTTCGATCCGGTCGCGGCGCGGCCTGCCTTGATCACCTCGTGGGCGAGCCGGGCGATCTGCAGCACGTCTTCGTCGGTCTCGGTCGGCAGACCGCACATGAAGTAGAGCTTCACCTGGCGCCAGCCGTTGGTGTAGGCGGTGACCACGGTGCGGATGAGGTCTTCCTCCGACACCATCTTGTTGATCACCTTGCGGATCCGCTCGGAGCCGCCCTCGGGCGCGAACGTCAGGCCGGTGCGCCGCCCGTTGCGGGACAGCTCCTGGGCCAGGTCGATGTTGAACGCGTCGACCCGGGTCGACGGCAGCGACAGCGAGACGTTGGTGCCCTGGTACTGGTCGGCCAGGCCGGAGCAGATGTCGCCGATCTCGGAGTGGTCGGCGCTCGACAGCGAGAGCAGGCCGACCTCGGAGAAGCCGGAGAACTCCAGGCCCTCCTTGACCATCTGGCCGACGGTGGTGATCGACCGTTCGCGGACCGGCCGGGTGATCATGCCGGCCTGGCAGAACCGGCAGCCGCGGGTGCAACCCCGGAAGATCTCGACGGCGTAGCGCTCGTGCACGGTCTCGGCCAGCGGCACCAGCGGCTTCTTCGGATAGGGCCACTGGTCGAGGTCCATCGTCGTGCGCTTGTGGACCCGGAACGGGACGCCGGCCCGGTTGGGCACGACCCGCTGGATCCGCCCGTCGGGCAGGTAGTCGACGTCGTAGAAGCGCGGCACGTAGACGCTCTCGGTCTTGGCCAGGCGCAGCAGCAACTCGTCGCGGCCGCCCGGGGAGCCCTCTTCCTTCCAGGCCCGGACCAGCGCGGTGACCTCGAGGACCGCCTCTTCGCCGTCGCCGAGCACGGCCGCGTCGAGGAAGTCGGCGATCGGCTCGGGGTTGAACGCGGCGTGCCCGCCGGCCAGCACGATCGGGTCGTCGTCGGTGCGGTCGACCGCCAGCAGCGGGATGCCGGCCAGGTCGAGCGCGGTCAGCATGTTGGTGTAGCCGAGCTCGGTCGCGAACGAGAGCCCGAGGATGTCGAAGGCCCGGACCGGGCGGTGCGCGTCGACGGTGAACTGCGGCACGCCGCGCTCGCGCATCAGCGCCTCGAGGTCGGGCCAGACCGCGTAGGTGCGCTCGGCCAGCACGTCGGGCTGCTCGTTGAGCACCTCGTAGAGGATCTGCACGCCCTGGTTGGGCAGGCCGACCTCGTAGGCGTCCGGATACATCAGGGCCCAGCGCACGGTGGTGGCGTCCCACTCCTTGCGCACCCCGCCCAGCTCGCCGCCGACGTACTGGATCGGCTTGCTGACCAGCGGCAGCAGCTCTTCGAGCCGCGGCCACACGGTTGCGACGGTCATCGACCCCTCCTTCAATCCCAACCAACCAGGGTACGCGGCGTGATCCGGCGCACCTCCCGCGCGGGCGGGGTCGTCTTGAACAAGTTCAAGATCGGCGTAGCATCGATCCCGTGAGCAGCCTCAGCGTCGCCGACCGGCTGTCGGCCTGGCGGTACGCGTTCGCCACCACCAACCCACCCGCACAGGGCGTCGTCGACCCGGTCACCCGCTGGCTCGTCGTCACCCGCGCCGGCGTACTCCCGATGACGATCGTCTCGGGTTTGATCGCCGTGCTCCTGGCCGCCGTCGCTACGGTTTCCGTCGACTGGCTCAACATCGTGCTCGCCGTCGTCGGGATCGTGGTCGCGCACCTGGCCAACAACCTGATGAACGACCTGACGGACACCGACCTGGGCAACGACACCGCCGACTACCCGCGGGCGCTCTACGCGCCGCACCCGATCCTGGCCGGCCTGGTCACCCGCCGGCAGTTGCTGGTCGGCATCCTGCTCTGCCAGGTGGTCGACCTGGCCATCATGATCACGCTGATCGTCCGGCAGAACTGGTGGGTCGCCGCGTTCGCGCTCGGCGGGCTGTTCCTCTCCTGGGCCTACACCGCACCACCGCTGCGGCTCAAGAAGATCGGCCTCGGCGAGGTCGACGTGCTGGTCACCTGGGGTCCGCTGATGGTCGGCGGGGTCTACTACGCCGGCACCGGCACGCTGCCCTGGGCGGTCGTGGTCGCCGCGTTCGTCTACGCGCTGCTGCCGACCACGGTGCTGATGGGCAAACACATCGACAAGCTGCCGTACGACGCCCGCAGCGGCACCCGCACGCTGCCGGTGGTGCTCGGTGAGCCGTTCGCCAAGGCGGCCACGGTCGGCATGATGCTGGTCTACTACGTCGGCGTGGTGGTGCTGGTCGCTCTTGGTGAACTGCCGTGGCCGGCCCTGCTCACGCTCGGTGGGTTGCCGACGCTGGTCTGGGTGTGGCGGCGGTTCCGCGAGCCCAAGCCCGTCGACCCGCCGCCCAACAACCCGGTCTGGCCACTGTGGTGGGCACCGCTGGCGTTCATCCACACCCGCCGGGCCGGTGCCCTGCTGATCATCGGCCTGGCGGCGTGGGCCGTGTGGACCGCTGTCCGCTAGGCCCTTGGTCCTAGTAGGTCCCATTTGTTACCGGCGACGTCTTCGAACACGACCACGGTTCCGTAGACCTCGTGCCGCGGCTCGCCGTGGAAGGTCACACCCGCTTCGCGCATCCGGGCGTACGCGGCCGCGAAGTCGTCGACCCGCAGGAAGAAGCCGACCCGGCCGGCGAGCTGGTTTCCGACGACTGCGCGCTGGTCTTCGCCGTCGGCCAGGGCGAGCAGCAGGCCGGTCTGGCCGCCCGGCGGACGGACCACGACCCAGCGCTTCGGGCGGCCGTCGTTGGTTTCCGACGGGCTGTCCTCGACCAGGTCGAAACCGAGAGCGTCGACGAAGAAGCCGATCGCCTCGTCGTAGTCGTCGACGACGAGCGCCGCGAGTTCCATGTGCATGGGCGGAAAGGGTAGACCTGCTCGTCTAACCTCGGGTCGGGCTGGGAGAGGAGCGCCGCGATGGCGGAGGAGCAGCACGGGGTTACCGAGCCGGTCACGCCGGCCGATCCCGGCTCCCCGGGTTCGCCTGACGAGCGGCCGAAGTGGAGCGGCGCGGCGCCGGTGCCACCGGCGTCGCCGAAGCGCAAGCGGTGGCTGGAGGACGAATCGGTGTTTCCACCGCCACCGCCACCGCCCGCCGAGCCGCCGCGGGAGCCCACCCGCGAGATGGCGACCGGGCGGATGTTCGAGCCGGACACTCCGGTCGACCCGTGGGCCGACGCTGACCCGCTGCCGTCATACCCCGTCGAGATCTCTTATCCACCGACGTGGGTCGAGCCGGCCGTCGCAGCGCCACCACCCCCGGCGCAGCCGCCGGCCGTGCCGGCCCCGCCGGCGCCGGGGCCTGCCCCGGCTCCGGCCGCGGCGCCGGTCAAGGGCCGGAAGGCGAAGCGGCCGGCGCCGGCCGGACCGCCGCCGGGGTGGCGGCCGCCGCCGGGATACGTCGCGGTTCCGGTGCGGCGGCGGCGCCGGTGGCCCTGGTTGGCGCTGATCTCGCTGCTCTGCTGCTGCGGGTGCCCGGCGTGGTTCGGCCTGCCGGTCTACGAGCAATGGCCCGCCGACGCGGCGGTGCCGAGCGTGGTCGGCGGGCTGACGTTGCGCGACGACGCGTCGAGTGAGCGCGCGGCCGAGCAGCTGAAGGGCGACATGCGCGCCGCCTATCTGTTCGCGGACGACACGTTCGCGGGCCTGTTCGTCGACGGCGACAACAAGCGCGCGACCGTCTACGGCACCACGGGCTTCCACTGGTCACCCGACGATGACGTCGCAGCCGAGATCACCCGGGTGACCGGCACCTACAAGCTGCACGACGTGCGGGCGGCGAAGGCGACCGAGCGCGGCGAGGCCCGGCGGTGCGGTGTCGGCACCGACGACGGCGCGGAGGTGGTGGTCTGCTCGTGGGTGGACTACGGCAGCCTCGGCACCGGGGTCTTCACCCGGCTCGACGTCGACGACAGCAACGCGCGGCTGAGCGCTTTGCGCGACACGATCGTGACCCGCCGATCGAAAGGTTGATTCCCTCAAAAGAGGGGCACAATGATCGGATGATCCGCCGGTGGCTGTTCGCCGACCAATTGGGGCCGCACTACCTGGACGCGCCCCGACAACCGGTGCTGCTGGTCGAGTCCAAGGCCGTCTTCCGCCGGCGAGCGTTCCACCGGCAAAAGGCCCACCTCGTGCTTTCCGCCCTCCGCCACCGCGCCGCCGAACTCGGCGACCAGGCGATCTTCCTGCGCACGGAGACCTACGGAGAAGCGCTACGCAAGGTCAGCGGAGAGGCACTGGAAGTGTGCCATCCGACCTCTCGGCGTGCTCACGAATTCGTGCGAGGTCTCGACGGGGTGACCGTGCTGCCGCCCCGCGGCTTCGCGACCAGCCCCGCTTCGTTCGTCGCGTGGGCCGACGGCCGGCCCGGCCGCCTGCGAATGGAAGACTTCTACCGGGACGCCCGCCGCCGCCTGGACGTGCTGATGGACGGCGACACTCCCGCTGGCGGCCGGTGGAACCTCGACACGGAGAACCGCCAGCCACCGCCGAGCGGCGGCATGGAGGTGCCGGCGCCGCCGATGCCGGTCGAAGACGAGATCGACGACGGCGTACGCGCCGACCTGGACCGCTGGGAACGCGAGGGCATCCGTTTCGTCGGCAGCGACGGCCCACGCCTGTTCCCCGCGACCCGGGCCGAGGCGTTGTCACGGTTGCGGCACTTCGTCAACCACCGACTATCGGCGTTCGGCCCGTACGAAGACGCCATGCTCGCCGACGACCCATGGATGGCACACAGCATGCTGTCAGCGCCGTTGAACCTGGGGCTGCTCGATCCGCTGGAGGCGGTGCATCGCGCGGAGAACGCCTACCGCGCGGGCAAGGCACCGTTGTCGAGCGTGGAGGGCTTCGTCCGCCAGCTGATCGGCTGGCGCGACTACATCTGGCACCTCTACTGGTATTTCGGAGCCGACTACGGCGGCGCCGACGGCCTGCGCGCCACCCGCCCGGTCCCGTCCTGGTTCCAGTCCCTCGATGCCGACGCCGTCGAAGCCCGCTGCCTGGCCGACGTCCTCCGCGGTGTCCGCGACCGAGGCTGGGTGCACCACATCCCCCGCCTGATGGTGCTCGGCAACTACGCGTTGCAACGTGGCTGGCGCCCCGCCGAGCTGGTCGACTGGTTCCACCGCAGCTTCGTCGACGGCTACGAGTGGGTGATGACGGCCAACGTCATCGGCATGAGCCAGTACGCCGACCTGGGCGCGATGACCACGAAGCCGTACGCCGCCGGCGGGGCCTACATCAACCGGATGAGCGACTACTGCCGCGGGTGCCGGTATGACCCGCGCTCGCGGCTGGGCGTGAACGCGTGCCCGTACACCGCCGGTTATTGGTCCTTCCTGGATCGCAACCGCGGCCGCCTGCGGGGGAATGCCCGGCTGGGCCAGGCGATGCGCCAGCTCGACCGTCTCGCTGACCTGGGCGCCGTCCGCGACCAGGAACGCGACCGCGGCGACGCCGCGCCATGACGGCGTCCTATGTGGTCACCGGCGGCGCCGGCGGTGTCGGCCGGGCGATCGCTTCCCGGTTGCTGGCGGTCGAATCCACCACCGTCGTCGTCCTCGACCTGGCACCGGTGTCGTGGTCCCACCCGCGCCTGCTGTCGGTGACCGGCGACGCCACCGACGAGGCCGCGGCGGTCGCAGCGGCCGACGCCGCGGAGTCGGCGTCGCCGCTGGCCGGCTGGGTCAACAACGCGGCCGTCTTCCGCGACCTGTCGCTGTCCTCCGCGCCGGCGTCGGAGGTGGTCGCGCTGATCGCGCTGAACCTGGCGCCGGCGGTGGTCGGCTCGGCGGTGGCGGTCCGCCGTTTCCTGGCCGCCGGCACCCCGGGTGCGATCGTCAACGTCTCGTCCCACCAGGCGCAGCGCGCCGTCCGCGGCGCCCTCCCCTACGCGACCGCGAAGGCCGCGGTCGAGGGCCTGACCCGGGCGCTCGCGGTCGACTACGGCCCGTACGGCATCCGCGCGAACGCGGTCGCGCTGGGCTCGATCGACACGGAACGCTATGCCGGCTATCTGGCCGGTTTGCCGCCGACGGCGGTGACCCAGGTCGCCGAGGAGATGGCCCGCCTGCACCCGATCGGCCGGGTGGGCCGGGCCGACGAGGTGGCCGAGGCGGTCGCGTTCCTCTTGTCACCCGGCGCCAGCCTGATCACAGGCGCGGTCATCCCGGTCGACGGCGGGCGCGCCGCCCAGGGCCAGGACCCGGAGTCGAGCTGACGCCTTGAAGCCCGCGTTGTCGCCGCTGTGGTGCCGCCACCGTCGGCCGTTGAGACCGTCAACGCGGGTTCGGGCGACCCCCGGACCTGATACGCCCGTTTGCGTACGGCCAGTGTCGCCACCCGCCTGAGGCGGTGTCGGCCGGCCAAGTCGAAACTGGGGCCATGACGACCTACGACGCTCATTACCCCGACCTGGCAGGCAAAGTGGCCGTGGTTACCGGTGGTTCCCGCGGGCTCGGTGCTGAGTCGGCCCGAGCCCTGGCCCGCAATGGCGCGCTCGTCGTGGTTTCGGGCCGTGACGAGTCCGCGATCGGCGCCGTCCTCGACGACATCCGCCGTGCGGAAGGGTTGGCGATCGGCTGCCCAGCGGACGTCACCGACGCGACCGCCCTGGCACGCCTACGGGACGTCACCCAGCGCGAGTTCGGGCCTGCTGACATCCTCCTGGCGTTCGCCGCGGGGGGCAGGGCGCGGCCCGGTCCCATCCACACGACCACCGAGGCCGACTGGCGTTCCACCGTGGACGGCAGCCTCACATCGACGTTCCTGACCCTGAAGACGTTCTTGCCGGACATGGCCGACCGTGGCTCGGGATCCGTCCTCACCATGGCTTCGCTGGCGGCTCGCCGTGCGGCGACCGGCGCGCCAGCTGCGTACATCGCCGCCAAGGCGGGCGTCGTCGCGCTGACCAAAGAGGCTGCGGCGCAGTACGGCCCGCGAAACGTCAGGATCAACTGCCTGTCACCGTCAACGGTCCGCACCGAACAGATCGAGCGGGTGATGCCCGAGGAGTTCCGGGAGCGCGTCACCGCGTTGCACCCGCTCCGGCGTCTCGGGCTGCCGGCCGACGTGGCCGCGGTGACGCTATTCCTGGCATCGTCCGCGTCGTCGTGGCTGACCGGGCTGACCGTCGACGTCGACGGCGGGCGCACGCTCGTCTGAGCGACTGTCTCGGGCCACCACGTCAACCAGCTCTGGATGGTGCCCCGGCCAGCGGCCGGGGCACCGGCACGACAGGAAGAGTCGGCCGCGATGTAGGAGCAGGGGACGGTCATCGCGTCCCGAGCGGCCTTAGGATTGTGCCTCGTGAAGCCATCCTGCCGGCGTTCACCAAGCCAGTAGAGCCGCTGGTCAGGTCACGTCGCGGGGGCCTTCGTCTTCCGGGACCTCAGCCTCGATGCGCTCCTTGCGAACCTTGTCGCCGACGGTCTCCTGCTCGGTCACCGTCTCCTTGCTCATGCGGACCCGCTCGACGGGCACCGCTTCCTTCTCCACCACCGGCCGCTCGGCGTGGAGCGTGACCTCATGCTCCGCCTCGCTGATGTCCGGACCGGCGTACGCCGCCGCGGCGGTTTCCTCGGTGATCGGCTCCCGCTCGACCACCACCTCTTCGTGCGACACCGGCACAGTGACCTGCTGGTGCTCGGTCACGACGTACTTGCGCAGTCGGGCCCGTCCGACCCGTTCCCGCTCGGTGCCGACCCGCAACCGCTCCTCGGACCGCGTCATCGCGTCGTCCGGGTCGCTCGGCTCGGGGTCCTCGACGACCATGTCGTAATGGTGGTAAAGGCGCAGCGCCTCGTCGATGCTCAATGGCTCGTCTTCCGCCGCGTCGACCATCGGGGCGTCCTTGACCCGCGACTTGTCGAACGGAATGAGGAGCCGGTCACCCTCCAGATCCGCCTCGTGCAGCGGCACCAACGTCTCTCTCTTGCCGAACATCCCCATCTGGACGCTGCACCAGGCGGGCTGTCCCGATACGTCCTCCCAGATCTGCCCAACCGTGCCGATCTTGGAACCGTCACTTCCATATACCTCGCGGCCGACCACGCGGCCGACGTCGTTCTGAGTGATCATGAAATCACCTCCCGTTTGCTTGTGGTACCCGCGATATCGGCGAATCCACATTTTTGGAGATATTTCCCTAGGGCAACCAACATCGTCGATCGATAACCAGTGGGGCTGGTCTTAGGGGTGATCCTGGTGCTGTTGTTCGACCGGTGGCCGGCGGTGTGTGAGACGCCTGGTGTAGTCGGTCAACGCATCGGCGCCTCTGCCGATGACCCTCGTCGAAGCTTTCCCAACATCAGGTGTGGGTACGCAGCCAGCCTCGTAACGGTCGAAGCGGTCCCGTGGGGGCGGAGCGGGCAGGGCGCGCAACAGCTCGGCGTCGGTGGCCGGGCGGGTGGCGAGGGCGGTGCGCCGCAGCAGTTGGCGGTCCACGGAGACGCCGCCCTCGGCGCTGACGATGACGTCGCCGCGGTGGTGGATGTAGCCGTGCGTGTCGTCGCGGCGCAGGTAGGTCAGGCCCGGGCCGGCCGGCGAGCAGGTCGACATGCAGCACTGGTCGCCCTGGCCGGCCCGCACGGCCGAGACGGTGATCTGCACGCTTGGCGGCCCGCTGGTGTGGTCGGCCCGCAGGTACTGGACGCCCGGCGCGATGCCCATCGCCCGCGGCTGGAAGCCAGGGACGTCAGCGACGAAGAACCCACCCAGCACGGCGCCCGCTGTCAGGTTGAGCCGCCACCGCGAGCGCGAGCAGCGAACCGAGGCCGACGCCGAGCGACCCGCCGAACAGCAGGACGGCGAGCGCCCCGACCCCGCTCGGCACGAGCACGCCGCCGAGGACCCACAGCGCACCTAGCTGAGCCACCAGCCGCTGATCCCGCACCAGCACAGGATGCCGGCGCGACAGCCGGGCCGCATGGGCCCGGATACTCAGCAGGTGCGCGGCCGCCCAGCGGGAGGCTGGGCGGCCGCCCATTCAAGCGATCAGGTGTAGATCCAGGGGCTGCAGTAGTCCTTGGCGTTGGGCACCTTCTCGCAGACCCGGAACGAGCTTGCCGGATCGCTGGACCAGTTGCCGTAGTCGCAGCCGGCGTCGCCGCCGTCGGTGATGGTGTAGATGGACAGGCCGGTCTGGTACTGGGCGTACACCGAGTGGCCGTCGGCCTCCTTGTCACACACCGCACCCGAGAAATGGTTGGCATAGACCACCGCGTAGTCGTAGCCCTGGCTCACCGTCTGGTAATGCGCCCAGGCTGTCGACGTCGTCGATACCAGCAACGCCGGCACGGCGACCGCGGCCAGTCCGATACCGGCGAGCCGTCGCTTGAGTGGAGTCACGTTTGAGCACCTCGCTGTTGCGTCCGTGGACAGTCGCACCCACCACAGCCGACGCCGCTTGCCAAAACCCTTGCCAGACCCTTGCCGGGTCAGCGGGTCAGAGGGTGTCGAGCGACGCGCGCCGGCGGGACTCCGCCTCGAAGACCTTGAGGAGCACGGCCGCCACCACCGCGTACGCCGCTCCGACCGCGACCTCCTTGCCCAGCGGCGCCAGGGCCGCCCCGAAACCGTCGCCGGCCACCAACCGGCGGGCCGCCTCGGCGGAATGGGTGATCGGCAGCCCGCCACCCACCACGCGCATCCACGCCGGCAGGTGGTCGGCCGGCACGTTGACGCCGGTCAACAGCAGCAACAGCGACACCGAGACGTTGGAGACCAGCCAGACGTCGCGGAACCGCAAACCCAGCGCGCCCAGCGTGAGCCCGCAGAACGCGCACGACAGCGCACCCACCGCGAGCGTCAACGCGAGACCGGGAAGAGCCCCGAGCGCAATGCGCAACCCCAACAGCAACGACCCGACGGTCAGCGTGAAAGCGGCGATCAACAATCCATTCCCCGCGTACGGAACGGCCCGCCCCAGGAAAACCAGCGTCCGCGGCCGGGGCGAGAGCAGCACGTGGCCGAGCGTCCCGTACCGCCGCTCGTTGGACACCGCCATCGTCCCGCCGAAGACGCACGCCAGCGACGCCGCCAGGACCGCGTTGCCGACGATGTAGAAGGTGTCGTCGGCCACGCCCAACTGGCGGCCGAGGAAGGCGAAGAACAACAGCTGGAACAGCGGGCCGACCAGCAGGGTGCCGACGAACATCGACGGCGTCGTCCAGTTGAACAGGGCGCGGTAGGCGATCACGCCGCCGACGGACAGTAGGCGCATGGCAGCAACCAACCTCAGGCTAGGGCGAGGGTCGCGTTCGCGCGGGCGCGACGCTCCACGTAGGACATGACGACGGCGCCGGCGGCCAGGCAGACCACGCTGATCGCCAGGCAGACGCCCAGCGACGGCCAGACCGGGCCCGACCCGGTGACCGACTCGCGGACCGCGCGGGCGGCCCACGTCGTCGGCAGCACCGCGCCGATCGGGCCGGTCCAACCCGGTAGCACGGTGATCGGCACGAGCATCCCGGAGACCAGCCAGATCGGGTACTCCAGCGTGTTGTTGATGGCGTTGGCATTGGGCAGCAGCACGAACGTCGACGCCAGCAGCAGGCCGAACATGCCCAGGCCCAGGATCGCGGCCGGCACCGAGACCGCGAACGCCACCGGGTCGGCGACGTCCAACGGAATCCGGTAGACCAGGCCGCCCCAGAGCAGCGTCGCGATCATCGCGTAGGTGCCGGTGACCGCCGTGGCCAGCGTGATCGGGAAGACCAGCAGCGCCGGTGGGCGGGGCGCGAGCATCAGCATCTCCAGCGTGCCCTGCCAGCGCTGCATCTGGATCGCGCCGCCGGAGCCGAACAGCACCGAGCTCCAGACCGCCATCATCCCGGCGCCGACCGCCGCCTCCAGCAGGCGGTGCGGCTCGGTCCCGGCCCGGAAGAGATAAACAGCCAGGGTCGCCTGCACCAGCGGTACGAACAGCGCGGTCGCGATCTCGAACTGCGACCGGCTGAGCTGCTTGACGTGCAACAGCGTGGCGACCCCGATCAAGCGCCAGAGGTTCACGCGGTCACCATCGCCGGCGTGCGGTCGACCCCGTTGACGATCGCGATGTACGCGTCTTCCAGTGTCGGCTGCCGCGCCGTCACCCGGCCCAGCCGCACGCCGTCGAGCGCCCGGAGCACATCCGCCTGCACGTCGACGGCCGCGTCCGACTGGATGGTCAGCAGCTGACTGGTGCCGACCACTTCGACGCTCGCCTCGCGTACACCCGGAAGCACGTCGATCCCGGCCAGTTGCTCGTCGCTGACCCCGAACGCCTGCACCTCGAGCACCCGGCGGCCCTCGGCGTGGTGCTTGAGCTCGTCGGCGGTGCCCAGCGCCTGGATCTCACCGCCGGCGATGACGGCGATCCGGTCGCACAGCTCCTCGGCCTCGGCCATGTAGTGGGTGGTGAGCAGAACGGTCGTCCCCGTGGCGGCAAGGCCGGCGACCGTGTTGCGCAACTCCCGGGCGGCGACCGGGTCGACCCCGATCGACGGCTCGTCGAGGAACAGCACCTCGGGCTCGTGCAGCAGCCCGCGGGCGATGTGCAGCCGCTGCCGCATGCCCCGCGAGTAGCCCTCGACCCGTTCCCGCTCCCGCCCGGCCAGCCCGACCAGCTCCAGCAGCTCGCCGATCCGTTGCTTCTGCCGGGCGGCCGGCACGCCGTAGAGCTCGGCGAAGTAGCGCAGGTTGTCCAGCGCCGACAGCCGGTCGTAGAGGCCACGGTCGCCGCCGAAGACGTACCCGATGCGCCGCCGCACCTCCCGGGTCTGTGACACCACGTCGAAGCCGCACACCCGGGCGGTGCCGGAGGTGGGAATGAGCAGGGTGTTGAGCATCTTGATGGTGGTGGTCTTGCCGGCGCCGTTGGGGCCGAGCAGCCCGAACAGCTCGCCCCGGCGGACGTCGAGGTCGACACCGCGAACGGCGTCGATCTCGACCCGGCGGGGATTGAACCACCCCGTGCGGGTGCGGTAGGTCCGGCGCAGGCCACGCGCCTCGATCGCGAGGGTCATGCCCGAGAAGGTAGGTGCCGCCGCCGGCTCAGGAAAACGAATTCGGTGGGAGCCGAATCGTCCGGCTACGCCGAATGCCGGCGGCGGGACGGGTCGTCGGCGAGCAGGTGCAGCAACGCGGTCCCGGCCGGCTCCAGCGAGTAGAGCACCCGCCGCCCGGCCCGGCGCCGGTTGACCACCCCGGCCGCGGTCAGCGCGGCCAGGTGCTCCGACACCGTGCTGGGCGCGAGCCCGAGGGTGGCGGCCAGGCCCGCGGTGGTCGAGGGCCGGGACAGCGCATCGAGTACGGCGGCCCGCCCGCGCCCGATCAGGATGGCCAGCCGGTCCGGCGCCGGCTCGGGGCGCCCCTCGGCCAGCACGGCGGCACCGCGGGCCTGGTAGGAGACCGCGACCACCTCGGGATGATCGGTCGAGCACATCAGCGCGCCCCGCGAGAAGATCAGCGGGATCAGCAGGAGCCGCTTGTCGACCGCCGAGAACGCCTGCTCCAGCGGCTTGACCAGGGTGAGCACCGGCCGCTGCCAGATCACCCGCTGGTGCAGGCCGGACAGCAGCGCGTCGGGGCCGTCGGCGGCCAGCGCCCGGGCCCGGTGCAGCACCTCTTCGTCGAGCGCGGCCCGCATCGCCGGCCAGTGCGGTGCCATCGCCGCCGCCCAGTAGGCGGCCAGCCCGTCGGCGAGCTCGGCGAACGCCTTCGCCGGGTCGTCCCGGAAGGGTCTGATCCAGCCCGGCGGATCGTCGGCGTAGTAGTCGGGCAGCTGCTCCTCGACCACGCTCCGCGGCGTCGCGCAGAGGGCGTGCAGCTCCTCCTCGATCGTGGGCGCCGGGCCGGGCGGGATCGGCGACAGGAAGTCGGGCGACCGCGAACCGGACTCGCGGAACACCCACGCCGTCCGGGCCGCCGCCGGCACGTCCCGGATCACCTCGCGGGCCCGGACCGCCCACTGTTGGTAGGGCCAGGGCACCCCGTCGGGGTTGCGGTCGAGCAGATAGAGCGAGTCGACCAGCTCCCAGAGCGGACTGATCGCGATCCGGGTGCGGTCGAGCGTGGGCTCGTCGAGCTCGATCCGGATCACGGCCCGAGAATAAGTCGCGCGCGCCCGTTGTTGGGAGTCAGGTAACCTTGTGTGCCATAGGCGACGATCCGGCAATCACCGGTGAGCCTCCGGAAGAACGGATCTTCGGATCTCAGTAGAACCGGACGGGTTCGGCCCGTTACAGCCGGCCAACGAGCGGGTGGTCGCGTTCCCGGGCCATCAAGCGGGGTGGTACCGCGGCCCTAGAGGGTCGTCCTCGCAGTCCACGACGTGTGTGAGCTGTTCGAGGAGATTGACCACCGATGGCCTATCCCAAGCACGAGAGCAAGCCGGGCGTCCCGGCGAGCCCCGACCTGCCCGCGGTCGAGCGACGTGTGCTGGATCACTGGACGGCCGACAAGACCTTCGAGGCCTCGATCGAGCTTCGCGACGCCGGGCCGAACGGCGAGAACGAGTTCGTGTTCTACGACGGCCCTCCGTTCGCCAACGGCCTCCCCCACTACGGCCACCTCCTCACCGGCTACGTCAAAGACGTCGTCCCCCGCTACAAGACGATGCGCGGCCAGCGGGTCGAGCGCCGGTTCGGCTGGGACACCCACGGGCTGCCGGCCGAGGTGGTCGCCGAGAAGCAACTCGGCATCACCACCAAGGCCGAGATCGTCGACCTCGGCGTGGAGCGGTTCAACGACGTGTGCCGCACCTCGGTCCTGCAATACACGCAGGACTGGGAGCGCTACGTCACCCGCCAGGCCCGCTGGGTCGACTTCAGCAACGACTACAAGACACTCGATCTGTCCTACATGGAGAGTGTCATGTGGGCGTTCAAGAGCCTTCATGACAAGGGACTGGTGTACGAGGGCTTCAAGGTGCTGGCCTACTGCTGGCGCTGCGAGACCCCGCTGTCCAACACCGAGACCCGGATGGACGACGTCTACCGCGACCGGCACGACCCGTCGCTGACGGTCTGGTTCACCCTCGACAGCGGCGAGAAGCTGGCGGTCTGGACCACGACGCCGTGGACGCTGCCGTCCAACCTCGCGGTGGCGGTCGGGCCCGACATCGAATACGCCGAGTTCACCGACGACGCCGGCCAGGTCTACCTGGTGGGTGCGGCGCGCGCCGACTACTACGCCAGGGAGCTGGAAGGGTTCACCCGCACCGGCTCCCGGCGCGGCGCCGACCTGGTGGGCAAGCGCTACACGCCGCTGTTCGACTTCCTGGTCGACCGGGCCGGCCCCAACGCCTACCAGATCCTCGGTGGCGACTTCGTCACCACCGAAGACGGCACCGGTGCCGTGCACATGGCGCCCGCGTTCGGCGAGGAAGACCAGAACGCCTGCAACGCGGCCGGCATCCCGACCATCGTGACGGTCGACGACCACACCCGGTTCACGGCGCTCGTTCCCACGTACGAGGGAATGCAGGTCTTCGAAGCCAACAAGCCGATCAGCCGCGACCTCAAGGAACGCGGCGTGGTGGTGCGGCAGGAGACCTACACGCACTCCTACCCGCACTGCTGGCGGTGCGACACCCCGCTGGTCTACAAGGCCGTGTCGTCGTGGTTCGTGCAGGTGACCAAGTTCAAGGACCGGATGGTCGAGCTCAACCAGCAGATCGACTGGACGCCGGGGCACGTGAAGGACGGCTCGTTCGGCAAGTGGCTGGCCAACGCCCGCGACTGGTCGATCAGCCGCAACCGGTTCTGGGGCTCACCGATCCCGGTGTGGCGGTCCGACGACCCGGCGTACCCGCGGGTCGACGTCTACGGCTCGCTCGCCGACCTCGAGCGCGACTTCGGGGTGGCGGTCACCGACCTGCACCGGCCCTTCGTCGACGAGCTGACCCGGCCCAACCCCGACGACCCGACGGGTCGCTCGACGATGCGGCGCGTACCCGAGGTGCTGGATTGCTGGTTCGAATCGGGTTCGATGCCGTTCGCCCAGGTGCATTACCCGTTCGAGAACGCCGACTGGTTCGAGCACCACTACCCGGGCGACTTCATCGTCGAATACATCGGGCAGACCCGCGGCTGGTTCTACACCATGCACGTGCTGGCGACGGCGCTGTTCGACCGGCCGGCGTTCCGCACCTGCGTGAGCCACGGCATCCTGCAGGGTTCCGACGGCCGCAAGATGAGCAAGAGCCTGCAGAACTATCCCGACGTCTACTACGTGTTCGACGAATACGGCTCCGACGCGATGCGCTGGATGCTGATGTCGTCGCCGGTGCTGCGCGGCGGCGACATGCCGGTGACCGAGCCGGCGATCCGCGACTCGGTGCGCCAGGTGCTGCTTCCACTGTGGAACGTCTGGTACTTCTTCTCGCTCTACGCCAACGCCGACGGCTATGAAGCGGTGCGCCGGGTCGACTCGACCCACCTGCTCGACCGCTACGTGCTGGCCAAGACCGGCGAACTGGTGTCGACGGTGACCCGGCAGATGGACGCCTACGACGTCTCCGGCGCGTGCCTGACCGTGCGCACGTTCCTCGACGCGCTCACCAACTGGTACGTGCGCCGGTCCCGCGACCGGTTCTGGGCCGGCGACCGGGACGCGTTCGACACGCTCTACACGGTGCTGGAGACGCTGACCCGGGTGATGGCGCCGCTGGCGCCGCTGACCGCCGAGGAGGTGTGGCGCGGGCTGACCGGCGAGCGTTCGGTGCACCTGACCGACTGGCCGTCGGCTGACGAGTTCCCGGCCGACCACTCGCTGGTGGCGGCCATGGACGCGGTGCGCGACCTGGTCTCGGCGGCGCTGTCGGTGCGCAAGGCCAAGGGCCTGCGGGTCCGGCTGCCGTTGCCGTCACTGACAGTGGCCACGCCCGACGCGGCGACGCTGCGCCCGTTCGCCGACCTGGTCACCGACGAGGTCAACGTCAAGTCGGTCGAGTTCACCGACGACGTGGCCGCCTACTGCGAGCGGGTGCTCACGGTGGTGCCGCGGGCACTCGGCCCACGCATCGGCGGCGCCGTGCAGCAGGTGATCAAGGCGGTCAAGGCCGGCGAGTGGTCGCTGGTCGAGGGCCAGCCGGTCGCCGCCGGCGTCACCCTCCAGGAGGGTGAATACGACCTGAAACTGGTCGCCGCCGACGCCGCCAACTCGGCCGCCCTGCCGTCCGGCGACGGGGTGGTCGTGCTGGACAGCGCGGTGACCCCAGAACTGGCCGCCGAAGGCATGGCCCGCGACGTGGTCCGGGTGGTGCAGCAGGCCCGCCGGGACGCCGACCTGGACGTTTCGGACCGGATCAGGCTGGAGATCAACGGCTCCGACTCGGTGCGGTCCGCGGTCGAAACCTTTGACGACTTCGTGGCCCGCGAGGTCCTGGCCGACTCGATCACGTTCAATGCCACGGCCGCCGGGTTCGCCGGCGAGGTCGGTGACGGGGAAACCGTACGGGTGACCGTGGCGCGTGCTTAGACCCCATCCGGCGGATCAGGGTAGTGGCCCGGCGAGGTCCAGGCGGCGTCCGGGCGTGCGCGGAGACCGGTCGGATTCCGGTGTTGTATCTGGCCGGTCTCCGCGTGCGGTCGGCCGCCGCCTGGGCCCGCCGGGGTGCCGCCCTGATCCGCCGGATGGGTCCTATGGACCTGTTCGTCCACTCGCGGCGGCGGGGCGGTGTCGGTTACGGTGACACCGCCCACGCTGCGAGATCCGGAGGACCCGTGCCGCTGCTCTACACGATCGGCCAGCTCACCATCGGCGTGAGCATGCGGTGGGGCTGGGCGCCGAAGGTCGAGGGGCTGGAAAACGTGCCGGCCCGTGGCGGCGCGATCATCGCGGGCAACCACCTCTCGGTGGCCGACGAGCTGTTCCTGGGCTCGGTCATCCCGCGCCACATCGCGTTCTGGGCAAAAGCCGAATACTTCACGGGTACCGGCATCCGCGGCTGGTTCAGCCGATCGGTGATGAACGGCATCGGGGCGATCCGCGTGGAGCGCGCCGGCGGCCGGGCCGCGCTGAGCGCGTTCGACGGCGCCATCCCGGTCCTCAAGGCCGGCGACCTGGTCGCGATCTACCCGGAGGGCACCCGCTCGCCGGACGGGCGCCTCTACCGCGGCCGCACCGGCGTCGCCCGCCTCGCGCTGGCCGCCGGCGTGCCGATCATCCCGGTCGGCATGATCGGCACCGACAAGCTCCAGCCGATCGGCCATCGCATCCCGCGCTTCGAGCGCGGCACGGCCACGGTCAAGTTCGGCAAGCCGATCGACGTGACCGGCCGCCGCACCGACAGCTCCTCGCTACGCCAGATCACCGACGAGGTGATGGCCGCGATCCAGGAACTGACCGGCCAGGAGTACGTGCCGAAATACTGCCCGCCGCGCGAAGCCACCCCGCCGGCCTAGCCCCAGAGGAGCGCCTGCGCGACGATCACCCGTTCGCCGTTGTAGGTCACGGCCGGGCCGCCGTGCAGCCGGTAGCCCAGGTCCAGCGCCTCGCTGACCCGGCGGCAGAACGTCTCGTCGTCGGGCCCGGTCAACACCCGGTAGCGCGGCAGCCCGTCCGGCGGCTGATCCGACATGTTGCCTCCCAAGATCTGCTCAGCCGACCGTACCGCGGCGCCAGGGCCACGGGTTGTGCCGCCAGGTCCGCGAGTGGATCAGGCCGACCGCCAGCACGCCGGCCGCCAGCGCCGACCAGCCTGCGGCGGGATGCCGCGGGATGTGGGCGAAATGCCAGAACAGCGCCGCCCCGACCAGCATCAGCCAGCCGATCAACACGTTGCCCGCGGCCGAGTCGCCGAACGGTCCGGGGTTGCGGCCGTCACCGGTGCTGCCGGCGACGAAGTAGGGCAGCCCGTTGCCGCCCCAGAACCCGGCCAGGAACGCGAGCACCACCGTGGTCGCCATCAGGAATCACCCGCCCGCTGCCGGACCAACGGCAGCAGCACCCGGTCGACCAGATCGGCGAGAAAGGCGTCGTCGAGCGGCTCACCGGTGACGAACGCCCGCGAGAACAGCATCGCCGAACTGACCTCGGCCAGCATCGCGCGGTCAAGCCCTTCCGGCAGCTCGCCGCGCTCGACGGCGCGGTCGATCGCGGGGTCGAAGGCCTGCCGCTTGTCGTCGATCATCTGGGCCCGCACGATGGAGGCCAGCCCCGCGTCGTGGCGCATGGCCGTCAGCAGCCCCAGCAACAGCCCGGCGTCCTGCCCCATCAGGCCGTCGCGCATGGCCCGTATCCGCCCGAGCAGGTCGTCGCGCAGATCGCCCGTGTCCGCCGGGTCCGGGTTGTCCGCCATCGCCATCGCGGTATGCCGCTCGATCGCGGTCATCACCAGTTCGGCCTTGCCTCCCCATCGCCGGTAGATCGTCGCCTTACTGGCCTTGGCCCGCTCGGCGACGGCATCCATCCGCATCCGGTCATAGCCAACCTCGGCCAACAACTCCAACGTCGCCGCGAGAATCGCCTCCTCACGCTCTTCCCGTGCCAAGCGCACCCCCTCACCCTGCTGAACGAAACCGTTTCGTTCACCATACTCACCCCGACAGCGCCGTCAACCGTCTCGCACCCGCCCAGCGCAGCGCGCTGTCTCCAGCACCCGGCCCCCGCGCCGGTCAGACGGGTGATCAAGTCCCCATGACCACGGCGACCGCAAGCACGCCCACTCCTAGTCATCCACCGCGCGTCCGGGCGCCGACGGGGCCGTGGACCGCCGCCCAACCGTCGGCCTCGACACGGCCGAACGCGTTTGCGAAATCGGCGAAGTCGCCGAGCATCTCGACGGCCCCGGCAGACGGCCGGCGATCCAGAACCCGTCGCCACAGCCGGCGAGCACGAGCAGTGCCGCCACGGCGGCCCAGCGCGGGTCGCGCCGCGATCAACACTCGATCAAGATCCGGGTGACCACGGCCGACAGGACGCCTCGGTCTCGGCGGGCTAACCCGCGTAGGCCTAGCGACCGCCCGCGACAAGCTGCTCGCGGCCGCCCGCCAGCGTGGGCAGCAGCCCGCCTTGCCGAGGTCGAGGCGCTGGTCGGGGCCGCTGACCAGGACCCGGGTGAGGCCGGAAGGCGTGCGCGGCGCCAACGCTGAGCACCAGGTCAAAGCTGCGAGGCGAGGCAAAGCCCCGGCCCCACCGGGGTGCAGGACCACGCGTTCGGTAACCCACCGCCGCGCCGCCCAAGGGTCGGGCGCCGTCGTCGAAGCGCCCCTTCGCCGACGCACCTGACGCCTTCGCGACTCGGCAATGGCCGCGCCTCGCCCGGTTCCACCTCGCCGACCGGGCGCCCCGATCCGGTCCGAACTACTGAGCGGCCGGTCTTGCTCTGCTGCCAGATCGGCAGCACCGGTAGCGGCGCTACACGTGCTTCCTATACGGCAGCAGAGCAACGGCCCTAAGGAAACGCTGGACCGCCGCCGCCCGCTGCACCGTTTTGCCCCGGGCGACCCACCCGCCTCAACGCCTGCGGATAGCCCCCGCGAAGCCCGCCCAATGGACTGTGTCCCCCGCACCGTGATCGTGGTCGCGGCCAGCGACTGGGTCAGGTCCGGGGAGGGTGTCATGCGCTGGAGCGTAAAAGCGCTCTCCCCCAGCCCGTAGCTCCAGCGCATGACACCCACCCTCCCCGGACCCAAACCGCAACCAGAGACGGCGAATCCACGGTCCAAGCGACGCGGAACCGATCGCGGGAAGGGGGCCTGAGCGCAACCAACGACGGAGAACAAGTCCGGCGGGAGCGACGGCGCGCGCCCCCGACGGACCCGGGACCGCGGGGTTTATGCCTTGGGGAACCAGAGACCGATCTCGCGCTTGGCGCTGTCAGGCGAGTCCGACGCGTGCACGAGGTTTTCGCGGTTGGAGAGGGCGAGGTCGCCGCGGATGGTCCCTGCGGCGGCCTTGCGGGCGTCCGTGGCGCCGACCAGGGTGCGGACGACCTCGATCGCGCTGTCGCCGCTCAGGATCAGGGCGACGAGCGGGCCGCTGGTCATGAATTCCTTGAGCGGCGGGTAGAACGGCTTCTCGACGTGCTCGGCATAGTGCGCGTCGGCGAGGTCGGCGTCCATCGTGCGGCTGACCAGCACGTCGATGCTCAGGCCCTTGCGCTCGAAGCGGCTCAGGATCTCGCCGACCAGGCCGCGCCGGACCGCGTCGGGCTTGATCAGCACGAGCGTGCGCTCGACCGTAGTGCTGGACACGTGGAAACACCCTCCTGAAGCTGGGGGTTCAGCCTACCGAGGGCAGATCACCCACTGCCCGCCGGCTCTTCCCTCGGCGGGCGCGCTGGGCCTAGCCTTCTTGGTGACTCAGGGGAGGTCCACTGTGGCGAACGGCAACCGCCGCCCGCTTGCACCGGTCCGGAAGTTGTTCGCCGCGGTGCTGGGCACCTGCGCGCTGTTCGTGGTCCTGTTCGGGATCGGGATGAAGAGCCTGGCCATCGTGGCACTCGGCATCGCGCTGATCGTGCTGGCCGTCGGGCTCGTGCTGGTGACCACCATCCGCGGCGGGGCCCGCGCGTGGGTCGCCGGCACCGCGCACGTGCACACCGTCTCCGAACCACCGGCGTCGTCGGTGTTCGGGCGCTGCGAGCTACAGGTGCTGATCGACGCACCGGGCGTGGCCGGGCGGCTGGTGCGGATGCGTGACCCGCGGGTACCGGTCGCCAAGTGGCCCGACGTCGGCGCCAGCCTGCCCATCATGGTGGCGATCGACGACCCGCGACACATCCGCATCCTCTGGGACGACGTGCTCACCCACGCCGAGGCGGCCTCCGTCCGGGAGAACGACATCGGGCCGCTCGACGAAGAAGAGTGGGACCAGGCCGAGACCGCCTATGGCGGCGCGGGGGCGCCGGTCGAGACCATAGAGACGACGACCGCGGATCTGACCGACGAGCTGAGCGGCCTGCGCGAGCCGCCGGAGCCGGTGGTGGTCCACCAGACGCCCGGCGGGCCGATCGTGGTCGAGGGCACGCTGGTCGACCCGCCGAAGGCGACCGCACCTCCCCTGACGCACCGGGCGCGGCCTGATCCGCGGATGACGCGCGCGGCGCGCGCGGCACGAGAAGAAAGCGCCGGGGGTACGGCCACCGCCACCGCCCCGCCACCGCCCGCGCCCGATGTGCCGGGGCAGCGGGCCGGCGCCGGGCCGGACGACGTTTTCGACTTCGATCAGCATGCGACCTGGGCTGAGCCCCTGTTCGCCGAGCGCCGGGTCAGCCGGCCGGCTCGGGGCGCGGCCGACACCGACGTGGTCACGCCGCCTGGCGGGCCCGAAGCCGGCGATGACGTACGCCCGGGTGGTGGCCGGTCGGACGCCGGTGATCCCGAAGGTTCGGCGAGCGGCGACAGCCCGATCAGCGGGCCGCTGGGTTCGGACCGTGGTCGCGGCGCCGACGTCGCAGCCGATCCGGCGGTCAGCGGCGGTGAGGGCGATGACGCGACGCCGTCGGGGACCGGCGACGATTCGGCCGCGCCGGGCGATGCTGCGTCGCCTGCGGCTGCGTCGGGCTCGGCTACGTCCGGCGAAGCTGCGTCGGGCGCGGCTGCGTCGGGCGCGGCTGCGGCTGGCGCGGCTGCGGCTGGCGCGGCTGCGGCTGGCGCGGCTGCGGCTGGGGCCTGGGGGTCTTCGGGTCGGGCCGGGCGAGGCGATGTCGACTCGGCTGCGGGTGGGGCCCGGAGCGGTCCGGCCAACGGCTCGGGGGCGTCGGGGGCCCCCGTCAGCCGGATCCGCCGGGATGACGACCTTGGTGAAGACCTTGGGAACCAGGCGGCGTCGGACGACGCCTTGCGGGCCGCGCCGGCAGACGACGATCCCGCCGAGTCCGTGGATGCCGCGGCCAGGCGCGAGCGGCGCGAGCACTCGGCCGCAGTTCGGGACGCCGCGACGCGGAGCGAGTCGCGGGACCGTTCGGCCGCGACCGGCGAGACGGCAACCGGGAGTGGGCCAGCCGCCGCCGGCGAGACGGCAACCGGGAGTGGGCCAGCCGCCGCCGGCGAGACCGCGACGCGGAACGAGCCGCGCAGCCAACCGGCCACGGCCGGGGAGGCCGCGATGCGGACCGAATCCGGCGGCCACTCGGCTACACCCGGCTGGACGGCCGCCGGGAGTGGCTCAGCCGCGACCGGCGAGACCGCGACGCGGAGCGAGCCGGGCGACGACAGTGGGGTCTCGGACGACGGCGCGAGCCGGATCCGGCGGGACGACGATCTTGGCGAAGATCTGGCCGCGAGCGGCTCGCCCGACACTGCCGATTCCACGGCGGCGACCACCGCCGACGAGGCTGGTCCGGACGGGCCGAGCCCCACCGATCCGGCACCCGACGACGAAACCCAGGCCGCGGCCGGCCTCCTGGCCGGCGCAGCGGCCGCGGGTGCCGCTGCCGCCGCAGCCGGGTCGGGTGACGCCCCGCGGCCGCCGGCACGCGGAGACGACGGCGACGACGAGGACGTGTTCGCCGATCTGATCACTGCCTACCCGAGCGCCCGGCCCGGCGCGACCGGGGCGACCATCCACGGCGTCGGGCTGACCTTCCTGGTGCGCGACCTGCCGCGCTCGGTCGCCTTCTACCGCGACATGCTCGGCTTCCTCGAGATCGACGGCGGGGAGCACAACGCGGTCCTGGCGTCGGGCGACACCCGGATGGTGCTCCGCGAGATCCGCGACGCCTCGCCGGTCAACCGGCGGCTCGTGCACCTCAACCTCGAGGTCGGCGACGTCATGTCGGTCTACGAGGACCTGCGGGCCAAGGGCGTCCGGTTCACCTATCCCCCTCGGGTGGTCAACCGGGGTGCGAAGCTGGAGCTCTGGGCGGCCGCCTTCCGCGACCCCGACGGGCACGGCATCGCCATCACGCAGTGGCGTAGCCGGGAAACGGGGTAGCACCGCCCGTTCCGCCGTGGCAGGTTGGTGCTCCAAACCTGAGCGGAAGGAGCGCCGCGGTGGCGCCTACGGTTCTCAACGTCACGTTCGACTCGGCTGACGCCTATCAGCTGGCGGCGTTCTGGAGTCGGGTGATGGCGGCGCCGATGGCCGACGACGACCTGCCGGGCGATCCCGAGGCGAGCATCGCGTTGCCGACCGGGCTGCACCTGTATTTCCAGACGGTGCGCGAGCCGAAGACGACGAAGAACCGGGTGCACATCTGCCTGCGGCCCGACGTGCCGCGCGACGAAGAGGTGCAGCGGGTGCTCTCGCTGGGCGCGACGATCGTCGACGACCGGCGTGATCCCCCGCCGGGCGAAGACGGTGGTTGGGTGGTCTTCGCCGACCCCGAGGGCAACGAGTTCTGCGTGCTCCGCAGCGCCGCGGAGCGGCATCCCTAGCGGAGGATCGAGCGGCGGACGTAGAGGACGTAGAGCCAGACCACGCCGAAGATGACGCCGAGGGCGAAGAGTGTCCAGTGCAGGAGGCCGCCGACCAGCAGCAGAGCCTGCACGACGCTGCCCGCCGTCCACACCCACGGGCGCCGCATCATCCCGCAGAGCACGAAGCAGATCAGCGCGAGCGCGGCCGCGACCCACTCGACGCTGCCGCCCTGGCCCAGGGCCCGGATCGGCGCGATCACGAGCAGCAGCATGATCCCTTGCAGGCCCAGCGCCGCGGCACCCATGCCGCGCACCGCCCCGGCCGGGTTGCGCAACCCGGACCGCCGGTAGCCGGGCGGCACCTCGTCGGCATCCGGCGCCTGGGGGGCGGCGCCGGACGGGTCCGCGGCACCGGCGGCCGGGCCCGGAGCGCCGGGCCCGCCGTCGGCCGCGGGCGGCTCTGTCGGTGGCTGTTCTGCTGGCGCCGCGGCGCCGTCGGGAAGTGTCATCGCCTCAACAGTGTCCTTGCCTCGGCCACCGTGATGACCGAACCCGTCACGAGCACGCCCACGCCGCTCAGCTCGCCCTGGACCTCGGTCTCGGCGAGCACGACGGCGGTCTCGATCGCGTCCGGCATGTTGGCGGCCGTCTCCACCCGTTCCTCGCCGAAGATCTCGATCGCCAGCTCCTCGAGTTCCTCGACCGGCATCGCCCGCGGTGACTGGTTGCGGGTGACCACGACCGCGTCGGCGATCGGCTCCAGCAGGTCGAGCATGCCGGTCACGTCTTTGTCGCCGAGCACGGCGACGACCGCGACCAGCTTGCTGAACGCGAACTCCTCCTGCAGCGCCGTCACCGTGGCGGCCATGCCGTGCGGGTTGTGCGCACCGTCGAGGAGGATCGTGGGCGCATTGCGTACGCGCTCCAGGCGCCCCGGCGACGACGTGCCGGAGAAGCCCTCGCGGACGGTCTCCACCGCCAACTGGCGGTCGGCTCCGGCACCGAGGAACGCCTCGACCGCGGCCAGCGCCAGCGCCGCGTTCTGTGCCTGGTGTGCGCCGTGCAGCGGCAGGAAGATGTCGTCGTATTCGCCGCCCAGGCCCTGCAGCGTCAGCACCTGGCCGCCGACCGCGAGGGTGCGGCGCAGCACGCCGAACTCGCCGCCCTCGCGGGCGATCGTCGCGCCGACCTCCGCGCAGCGTTCGAGCAGCGGGCGGGCCGCCTCCTCGGGCTGCGCGGCGGTGATCACGGTGGCGCCCTTGTGGATGATGCCGGCCTTGGCCCAGGCGATCTCCTCGAGCGTGTCGCCGAGCCATTCGGTGTGGTCGAGGCCGATCGGGGTGATCACGCAGACGCCGGCCTGGATCACGTTGGTCGAGTCGTCGGCGCCGCCGAGGCCCACCTCGACCACGGCGACGTCGACCGGGGCGTCGGCGAACGCCGCGAACGCCAGCGTGGTGGTCATGTCGAAGTAGGTCAGCGGCTCG
Source organism: Asanoa sp. NPDC049573 (assembly GCF_040676615.1). Taxonomy (NCBI): domain Bacteria; kingdom Bacillati; phylum Actinomycetota; class Actinomycetes; order Micromonosporales; family Micromonosporaceae; genus Asanoa; species Asanoa sp. NPDC049573. Next base: position 133,396 of record NZ_JBFAPI010000005.1, on the reverse strand, counting down.
TCGTGCTGCTGGTCGACGAGCGCGGCCAGCGGCTCGACCTCGCGGTAGACCGAGACGAACCGGTCTTCGTCGATCGGCTCGCCGTCGAGGCTGATCCGCTCACGGACCGTCTCCAGGTGCGGGCTGGTGTAGCGCCCGGTGTGGATGCCGAACGCCCGCAGCAGCGAGTCGATCATCCGGGCGGTCGAGGTCTTGCCGTTGGTGCCGGTGAGGTGGATCGACGGGTAGGCCCGCTGCGGCGAGCCGAGCAGGTCGAGCAGTTCCTCGATCTTGCTCAGGTCGAAGACCATCCGGATGTTGCCGCGCGCCTCCAGGGCCGCGTTGACCTCGCGGAACTCGGCCGACTCTTTCATGCGGGCAACGCCTCCAGGGCCGCGCCGATCCGCGCGAGGTCGGCCTCGGCGGTGGCCAGCCGTTCCTTGATCTTGTTGACCACCGGCTCGGGAGCCTTGCCGACGAACGCGGAGTTGCCGAGCTTGGCCCGGCACTGGGTGGCCTCCTTCTCGGCGGCCGCGCGGTCCTTCTCCAGCCGGGCCCGCTCGGCGGCGATGTCGATCGCGCCGCGGGTGTCGAGACCGACCCGCACGCCACCGGCGACCGACAGCGTCGCGGACGCCGCGAAGTCGGCGCCGGCGTCGTCGAGCCGGACCAGCGAGCGGATCAGGCCCTCGTGCGGCGCGACCACGCCGAGCCCGTCGAGCCGGGCGGCCACCCGCTGCGCGGGACGCAACCCCTGGTCGGACCGGAACCGGCGGATCTCGGTCACCACCCGCTGCAGCGCCTCGATCTCGGCCTCGGCGTCGTCGTCGACCAGCGCCTTGTCGAGCTGCGGCCAGGCGGCCCGGGCGACCGTGCCGGCGCCGTTGAGCGCGATCCACAGCTCGTCGGTGACGAACGGGATGACCGGGTGCAGCAGCCGGAGCAACTGGTCGAGCACGTGCCCGAGCACCCGCCGGGTCGCGTCGGCCGCCGGACCGCCGGTGGCCAGCACCGGCTTGCTCAGCTCGACGTACCAGTCGCAGACGTCGTCCCAGGCGAAGTGGTAGAGCACGTCGCAGGCCTTGGCGAACTCGAACCGCTCGAACAGGTCGTCGACCTCGTCGACCACGTGCTGGAGCCGCGACAGGATCCAGCCGTCGACCGTGGACGGTTCGGCGGGCAGCGGGCCGTCGACGTGTGCGCCGTTCATCAGGGCGAACCGGGTCGCGTTCCAGAGCTTGTTGCAGAAGTTGCGGGAGCCCTGGCACCACTCCTCGCTGACCGGCACGTCCTGGCCGGGGTTGGCGCCGCGGGCCAGCGTGAAGCGGGTCGCGTCGGCACCGAAGCGGTCCATCCAGTCGAGCGGGTCGACCACGTTGCCGAACGACTTCGACATCTTCTTGCCGTGTTCGTCGCGGACCATGCCGTGCAGCGCGATCACGTCGAACGGCTGCTTGCCGTCCATCGCGTACAGGCCGAACATCATCATCCGCGCGACCCAGAAGAACAGGATGTCGTACCCGGTGACAAGAACGCTGGTCGGGTAGAAGCGCTCCAGGTCGGCGGTCTGCTCGGGCCAGCCGAGGGTGGAGAACGGCCACAGGCCGCTGGAGAACCAGGTGTCGAGAACGTCGGTGTCCTGGGTCCAGCCCTCGCCGGGCGGCTCTTCGTCGGGGCCGACGCAGCGCACGGCGCCGTCCGGGCCGTACCAGACCGGGATGCGGTGGCCCCACCAGAGCTGGCGCGAGATGCACCAGTCGTGCATGTTGTCGACCCAGGCGAAGTAGCGCTTCGACATGTCTTCGGGGTCGATCCGGACCCGGCCGTCGCGCACCGCGTCCCCGGCGGCCTTGGCCAGCGGGCCGGTGTTGACGAACCACTGCAGCGACAGCCGCGGCTCGACCGTCGTGCGGCACCGCGAGCAGTGCCCGACCGCGTGCACGTAGGGCCGCTTCTCGGCGACGATCAGCCCCTGCTCGCGTAGCGCGGCCACGACCGCCGGGCGGGCCTCGAAGCGGTCCAGGCCCTCGAACGGCCCGGCAGTGGTGATCACGCCCCGCTCGTCCATCATGGTGATGCTGGGCAGGTTGTGCCGCTGCCCGATCTCGAAGTCGTTGGGGTCGTGTGCCGGGGTCACCTTGACCGCGCCGGTGCCGAACGCCGGGTCGACGTGCTCGTCGCCGACGATCGGGATGCGCCGGCCGGTCAGCGGCAGCTCGACCTCGGTGCCGATCAGGTGCCGGTAGCGCTCGTCGTCGGGGTGCACGGCCACCGCGGTGTCGCCGAGCATCGTCTCCGCGCGGGTGGTGGCGACGACGATCTCGTCGCTGTAGCGGATCGAGACCAGCTCGCCGTCGTCGTCGCTGTGCACGACCTCGATGTCGCTGAGCGCGGTGAGGCAGCGGGGGCACCAGTTGATGATGCGGTTGGCGCGGTAGATCAGGCCGTCGTCGAAGAGCTTCTTGAACATGGTCTGCACGGCCCGGGACAGGCCCTCGTCCATGGTGAACCGCTCGCGGCTCCAGTCGACCGAGTCGCCGAGCCGGCGCATCTGGCCGAGGATCGCGCCGCCGGACTCGGCCTTCCACTGCCAGACCCGCTCGACGAACGCCTCGCGGCCCAGGTCGTGGCGGGACAGGCCCTCGGTGCCGAGTTGCCGCTCGACCAGGTTCTGGGTGGCGATGCCGGCGTGGTCCATGCCCGGCAGCCAGAGCGCTTCGTAGCCCTGCATGCGCCGGCGGCGTACGAGTGCGTCCATCAGGGTGTGCTCGAAAGCGTGACCCATGTGCAGCGAGCCGGTCACGTTGGGCGGCGGGATCACGATGGTGAACGGCTGCTTGTCGCTCGCCGCGTCGGCGGTGAAGACGCCCTCGGATACCCATGCCTCGTAGCGCCGACTCTCTACGTCCGCCGGCGTGTATTGCGCCGGCAGGGTCGGTGTCACGGGCTCACGGGTCTCCGGTGTCTGGGTCACCCGTGAAGTCTACGGAGCGTTCCGGGCGACCCCGCATGCGACCACCGGCCGTTCCGTTACGGTGGCGAGCATGTCGAACGACCGTATTTCCGCCGCCGAACCGGGCGACCCGATCGACGTCACACCGCCCGTCTGGGCGGCGTCGCCGGATCGGCCCGACGAGGACGACGGACCCCGCCCACCGATGTCCGGCCGCCGCAAGATCGTGCTCGGCTCGGTGGCCGTGGTGGTCCTGGCGGGCGTGATCGGCGTCGGCATCTGGGGCGCCGGGATCATCTCCCAGCAGGACACGAAGATGACCACCCCGACCAAGGTGGCGGGGTTGACCCGCGACAACTCGTCCGAGGCGGAGGCGACGGCGGAGGACCTCCGGGCGGCTTTCGCCGCCGGCATCGACCTCAACGAGAGCGTGGGCGCGGTCTACACGGATCCCGCGGGCGCCAACCGCAGCGTCCTCTTCTTCGGGGGTACGGCATTGCTGTGGTCACCCGCCAAGGACCTCGACACCCTGTTCACGCTGGTCGGCGACGAGAACGGTGAGGTCGCCGGGGTCCACGAGGTGCCAGCCGGCGACCTCGGTGGCGTGATGAAATGCGGTACGACGCCCGTCGACGACGGCGGCAGCATGGCGGTATGCGGCTGGGCCGACCACGGCGCGACCGGGATGGCACTGTTCCCGTCGCGGACCCCGGAAGAGGCCGGCAAGCTGATGCGCGAGATGCGCGGCGTGCTCCAAACCCGCGACTGACCTTCACGGAGGCCCGGCGGGGACGCGGCTCAGGCCACGACGCCGTGGGCGAGGACCGCGGAGGTCGGCAGTGCCAGCGAACCGTCGTCGGTCAGGAACGGTGTGGTTATCCGGTCGAACTCCATCCGGATTCGCGCCTTCGTCGTGGGATCCTGGCGGGCCAGCATCGTCCCGGTGGCGCCGATCCCGTTCGCCGGGCCGTTCCACCAGGCCTCGCGGTCGGTGTGGTGGGTCCAGGCGACCACCGAACCGTCGACCTCCGCCAACCCGGCGCGCCGCAGCAGGGTGGTCAGGCCTTCGGGGGACCGCGGGAAGTCCAGGTCCGCGTCGACGCGGGGCAGGTCGGGCGGGCGCACGGCGCCGGCCGCGGCGAAGGTGTCCGCCCAGATCTGCTGTGCCGGTGGCGGCGGGTGCGGCCAGATCGTCACGGCTACCCGGCCGCCGGGGCGGACGACGCGGCGCAGGGCGCGCAACGCGGCCAGCGGGTCGCCGACGTGGTTGACGACGAAGTTGGCCACCGCGGCGTCGAAACTGGCCGCTGCGAACGGAAGCCGCGGCAGCGCAGCCAGGGCGAGGTCGACCGTGGGCAGGCGGCGGCGTACTAGTGAGAGCATGCCGGTTTCCGCGTCGACGGCGACGGTGCGCACGCCGCGCGCGACCGCCAGGGCGGCGACGGTGCCGGTGCCGGTTCCGGCGTCGAGCACGAGGTCGCCGGCGCCGACCGCGGCGGCGTCCAGGAGGGAGTCGGCGGAGCCGGCGCACAGGGCGGCGAGGCTGTCGCGGTAAGCGGCCGCGCGGCCGGACCACAGGGCGCGCTCGTGCGCGTCGAACGCCGCGGTCAACCGACGGTGAACGGCCGGCTGTTGGCCAGCGACGGCAACTCGCGGCGGATGCGGGCCAGCCGGGTCAGGTCGAGGTCGGCCACGATGACGGTCACTTCGTCGGGTGCCTGGGCGACCACGGTGCCCCACGGGTCGATGACCATCGAGCGGCCGAAGCAGCTGCGGGCCGGCTCGTGGTCGCCGACCTGGCCGGCCGCGATCACGTAGCACTGGTTTTCGATCGCGCGGGCCCGGAGCAGGACCTCCCAGTGGTCGCGGCCGGTGTGCAGCATGAACGCCGCGGGGACCACGAGCACCTGGGCGCCGCTGTCGTGCGCCAGCGACCGGTAGAGCTGCGGGAAACGCAGGTCGTAACAGATCGTCAGGCCGAACGGCACGCCCTCGATGTCGGCGACCGAGGTGGTGGTGCCGGGCGCGATGGTGGCGGACTCCAGGTAGGACACCTTGCCGGGGATGTCGACGTCGTAGAGGTGGATCTTGCGATAGGTCGCCGCCAGGGTGCCGGAGCGGTCGAACACCAGCGACGTGTTGTAGGAGTGCTGCGGCGTCGGGCCGGTCTCGTGGAACGAGCCGGCGTGCACCCACATGCCCAGGTCGCGCGCCGTCGCGGCGAAGAAGGAGCCGTATTCACCGTCGACGGGTTCGGGCGCCGGCAGGCCGGAATCAGGGCCGAGGTAGTCGGTGTATTCCGGCAGCACCGCGACGTCGGCGCCCAGCGAGGCGGCCCGCTCCAGCAGGGAGCGGGCGGCCTTCAGGTTGTCGGCGCGGTTGTCGCGCGCGTTGAGCTGGCAGACGGCGACCCGCATGGTGCCGTCAGGCCGATTTCTCCTCGCGGTCGCGGCGGCGGCGGCCGGCGAACTCGCGGGGCACGATCGTCGGGTTGACGTTTTCCAGCACGACGCCGCGGGTGATCAGGACGCGGGCGGCGTCAGGGTTGCTGGGCACCTCGTACATCACCGAGAGGAGCACCTCTTCGAGGATGGCGCGCAGGCCTCGGGCGCCGGTGCCGCGGAGCATCGCCTGGTCGGCGATCGCGTCGAGGGCGGCCTGCTCGAACTCGAGCTCGACGCCGTCGAGCTCGAAGAGGCGCTGGTATTGCCGGACCAGCGCGTTGCGCGGCTCGGTCAGGATCTTGACGAGCGCCTCGCGGTCGAGCGAGCGCACGTTGGTGATCACCGGGAGGCGGCCGATGAACTCGGGGATCAGGCCGAACTTGAGCATGTCTTCCGGCATCACCTGGCCGAAGACGTCGTCGGTCGAGCGCTCGGAGACCGCGCGTAGTCGGGCGCCGAAGCCGGTGCCGCCCTGGCCGGTGCGGGACTCGATGATCCGGTCGAGCCCGGCGAACGCGCCACCGCAGATGAACAGCACGTTGGTGGTGTCGATCTGGATGAATTCCTGGTGGGGGTGCTTGCGGCCGCCCTGCGGCGGCACGTTGGCGACCGTGCCTTCCAGGATCTTGAGCAGCGCCTGCTGGACGCCCTCGCCGGAGACGTCGCGGGTGATCGACGGGTTTTCCGACTTGCGGGCGATCTTGTCGACCTCGTCGATGTAGATGATGCCGGTCTCGGCGCGCTTGATGTCGTAGTCGGCGGCCTGGATCAGCTTCAGCAGGATGTTTTCGACATCCTCACCGACGTAGCCGGCCTCGGTCAGCGCGGTGGCGTCGGCGATCGCGAACGGCACGTTGAGCATCCGGGCCAGGGTCTGGGCCAGGTGGGTCTTGCCGCAGCCAGTGGGGCCGATGAGCATGATGTTGGACTTGGCCAGCTCGACCGCGTCGCTGCCACCCGGGCCGCTGGCCGACTCGGCCTGGACCCGTTTGTAGTGGTTGTAGACGGCGACGGAGAGCGCCTTCTTGGCCTGGTCCTGCCCCACGACGTATTGGTTGAGGAACTGGTAGATCTCCATCGGCTTGGGAAGCTCTTCCCACTTCACCTCGCCGGACTCGGCCAGCTCCTCTTCGATGATCTCGTTGCAGAGGTCGATGCACTCGTCGCAGATGTAGACCCCGGGGCCTGCGATCAGCTTCTTGACCTGCTTCTGCGACTTGCCGCAGAAGGAGCACTTGAGTAGGTCGCCACCGTCTCCGATCCGTGCCACCTACGTTCTCCCTGCGCTCATCGGCCGCGGCGGACCGCCTCCGGGGTGTGTGCAAACTCGACGTTACCCGCTAGGGGCGTTATCTCCGACCCCCAATATGGGTGTGTCAGGGACCAGCCAGTGTTGTCGAACCTGGCCGATCCCCGACACTACGCCTATTTCAGCCCGCTGCGGCAGCCGCGAGCAGGCCCTTCTTGCGGCTGGTGAGGATCGTGTCGACCAGCCCGTACTCCCGGGCCTCTTCGGCCGTCATGATCTTGTCGCGATCGACGTCCTTGGAGACCTGGTCGCGCGGCCGCCCGGAGTGCCGGGAGATGATTTCCTCCATCTGCGACCGCATGCGCAGGATCTCCCGCGCCTGGATCTCGATGTCGGAGCCCTGGCCGTAGCCGCCCTCGGTGGCCGGCTGGTGGATGATGATCCGCGAGTTGGGCAGCGCCATCCGCTTGCCCGGCGTGCCGGCGCCCAGCAGGACGGCGGCGGCCGACGCGGCCTGACCCAGGCAGACCGTCTGGATGTCGGGACGGACGTATTGCATGGTGTCGTAGATCGCGGTCATCGCCGTGAACGAGCCACCGGGCGAGTTGATGTACATGATGATGTCGCGGTCGGGGTCGGTGCCCTCGAGCGTCAACAGCTGTGCCATCACGTCGTTGGCCGACGCGTCGTCGACCTGGACGCCGAGGAAGATGATGCGGTCCTCGAACAGCTTGTTGTAAGGGTTCGACTCCTTGATGCCGTACGAGGTGCGCTCGACGAACGAGGGCAGCACGTAGCGGTTGTGCACCGGCGCGAACTGCGGAGGCAGCGTCAGATCAGTCATGGTGGCCTCCTCAGCCCAGAGTCCCGGCGCCTTCCGGAACCTGTGCGGCTCCGGTGATCACCTTGTCGATGAATCCGTAGTCCTTGGCCTCCTGGGCCGTGAACCAGCGGTCGCGGTCGGAGTCGGCCTCGATCTGGTCCTGGCCCTGGCCGGTGTGGAAGGCGACCCGCTCCTGGAACATCCGCTTGGTGTAGAGCATCTGCTCGGCCTGGATCGCGATGTCGGACGCCGTGCCACCCATGCCACCGGACGGCTGGTGCATCATGATCCGCGCGTGCGGCAGGGCGTAGCGCTTGCCCTTGGTGCCGGCGCAGAGCAGGAGCTGGCCCATCGACGCGGCCATGCCCATCGCGACGGTGGAGACGTCGTTGTCGATGAACTGCATGGTGTCGTAGATCGCCATGCCGGAGTAGACCGAGCCACCGGGCGAGTTGATCCAGAGGTTGATGTCACGGCCCGGGTCTTCCGCGGCCAGCAGCAGCAGCTGCGCGCAGATGCGGTTGGCCACCTGGTCGGTAACCTCGCTGCCGAGGAAGATGATGCGTTCCTTGAGCAGCCGGTTGTAGACCGAGTCGTCGAGCCCGCCGGCGAGGTTGTCGCCGCGAGCCTCGTGCGCCCGGATGGGCGTCGCTGGGATATGCAGATCGGTCATGGCAGCCTCTCGCTCGTTTCCGTACTACGCCCGACATTAACCGCTGCCCGAGGCGCTGACTTCCCGCTGCGGACGGTGTTCGCTCAGAGCGCAGGCGGGGCTCGGTGGTTGTGTTCGTGAGCCCGCCCCAGCGCGCTCAGTGGTTGTGCTCGGTGACCTCGCGCACCGCGTCCAGGCTGATGGGGTTCCCGGCCGAGTCGTTGATCTTGATCCGCTCCATCACGAGGGTGAGCGCCTTGCCCCGGCGCACGTCGCCGAAGACGGCGCCCGCGGCCCCCGACCGGACGAGCTGGTCGTAGTACTGCTGCGGCTGCATCCCGGCGCGCTGGGCGCGGTGCATGATCTCGTGACCGAACTCGTCGTCGGAGACCTGCACGTCTTCGGCGTCGGCCAGGGTGTCGAGCACGAGCTGGATCTTGACGCCCTCGGTGGCCGCCTCGGTCAGCTCGGTGTCGATCTGCTCCTCGGTCTTCTCCTCCGCCGCGAGGTATTCCTCGAAGGAGGCGCCGATCCGCTCGAGCTGGTCGGCCATCGCCTGCTTGCGGTGCTCGACCTCTTCCTTCACGACGCCCTCGGGCGCCGGCACGTCGGCCGCCTCGACGACCTGCTGCAGCGCCTTGTCGCGGGCCGCGTAGACCTGCTCGACCTGCTTGGCCTGGGTGACCCGCTTGCGGAGGTCTTCGCGCAGCTCGTCGAGGGTGTCGAACTCGCTGGCGAGCTGGGCGAACTCGTCGTCGAGCTCGGGCAGCTGCTTCTCCTTGACGGTGCGCACGGTGACCGCCACGTCGGCCTCACGGCCGGCGAAGTCGCCGCCCACGAGCTGGGTGCTGAACGAGGTCTCGTCGTTGGCCGACAGGCCGACCAGCACCTCGTCGAGCCCCGGCAGCAGCTGCTTGCTGCCGACCTCGTGGGAGATGTTGGTGGCGGACCCGCCCGGCACCTCTTCGCCGTCGACGGTCGCCTTCATGTCGATCTGGACGTAGTCGCCGTCCTGCGCGGCCCGGTCGACCGTCTTGAGCGTCGCGAACCGCTCGCGCAGCGCCTTGACCTGGTCGTCGATCTCGTTGTCGCCGATCGCCAGCTCGTCGACGGTGACCTCGATGCCGGACAGGTCGGGCAGCGTGATCTCCGGACGGACGTCGATCTCGGCGGTGAACTTGAGCGGCTCGCCGTCACCGAACTCGGTGATCTCCACCTCGGGGCGGCCGAGCGTCTTCACCTCGTGCTCGCGGACGGCGGCGACGATGTTCTCCGGGATCGCCTCCTGGACGGCCTCGTTGAGCACGGCGCCGCGGCCGACCCGCTGGTCGATGACCGCCGACGGCACCTTCCCCTTGCGGAAACCGGGCACGGTGACCGACTGGGCGATTTCCCGGTACGCCTTACGCAGGCTCGGCTCGAGCTCGACGAACGGCACCTCGATGGCGAGCCGCACCCGGGTCGGGCTCAGGGTCTCGACGGTGCTCTTCACAGGCGTACTCCTCGGAATGTCTCTTGGACTGATCAGCCCATCGAGTGTAGGCGCGCGGCAGTTGACACCGCCGCGGCGGTCACAGTCGGGGTGGCGGGATTTGAACCCACGGCCCCTCGCTCCCAAAGCGAGTGCGCTACCAAGCTGCGCCACACCCCGTGGCGAACCGAAGTCTATGCGGTAGCGGCGCACGCGCCGCGCCCGGCGTCCCATTCCCGCACGGTGGGTGACGGATAAACCGGACAAACCCGAATGCCCGGGTTTGGCGGGGCCGTCGGTTGGCCGACCAAGGGCATCAGAGCTTGACGGTACGATGCGCGCACCACGCGCTCGGGGAGGAGGCGGAGCCATGCGCATTCTGCTCGTCGAAGACGACCTGCGGGTGGCGTCCGTGATGAAGTCGATGCTGGTCCGCCGCGGCTACCAGGTCGAGCACGCGGCCACCGCCCGCGCCGCCGTCGAGGCCGCGCCCTGTGACCTCGTGCTGCTCGACCTGAGCCTGCCCGACGGCGACGGCATCGACGTGTGCCGGGCGCTGCGCACCCGCGACGACAACCTGGCGATCATCGCGGTGACCGCGCGCTCCGACGAGCGCGACAAGGTCAACGGCTTCCGGGTCGGCGCCGACGACTACGTGGTCAAGCCGTTCTCGATGGCCGAGTTGCAGTTGCGGATCGAGGCGCTGCTGCGGCGGGCCGCCCGCGGTGTCGCCGCCCGGCAGACCCGCGACATCGGCCCGCTGCGGATCGACTTCACCGCCCGCGAGGTGCTGGTCGACGCCAAGCCGGTCGCGCTGACCCGCAAGGAGTTCGACATCCTGGCCTCGCTGGCGCGCCAGCCCGGGGTCGCGGTCACCCGCGAGCGGATCCTCCTCGACGTCTGGCAGACCACCTGGTCCGGCCGGCACACGCTGGAGGTGCACATCGCCTCCCTGCGGGCCAAGCTCGGCCAGCCCGACCTGGTCCGCACCGTGCGCGGGGTGGGCTACCGGCTCCAGGCCGAGTGACGTGCGGCGCCGGCTCGTCACCACATACCTGCTGCTGCTCTGTCTGGTGCTCCTGGCACTGGAGGTGCCGCTGGCGCTGGTGATGAGCGGGCGCACCACGCAGGCGCTGCTCGCCGACCGGCTGGCCGACGCGACCCGGTTCGCCGCGCTGGTCGCGCCGGCCATGCGCGGCGGCGAGCTCGCACCGGTCGCGGCGGAGCTCAACCGCTACCACGACCTCTACGGCATCGTCGTGATCGTCGTCGACCAGAACCGGCGGGTGGTGACCTCGGCCGGCCCGCGGCCCGCGCTCGAGACCGACGCGGTCGTCCGGGGCGCGCTCGCCGGCCGGCAGGTCAGCTCGCCGACCAACGTCTGGCCGTGGCAGCAGAGCTCGCTGCTGGTGGCGGTGCCGGTCTACGAGGGCGGCGCGGTGCTCGGCGGGGTGCTCACCATCTCGTCGACCGAGCGGGCCCGCGGCGCGATGCTGTTCGCTTGGGCGGTCCTCGGCGTCGTCGGGTTGCTGGCGCTGGTGGGTTCGCTGGTGGCCGCGGTGCGGCTGGCCCACTGGGTGCTGCGACCCGTCCTGTCACTCGACACCGCCGTGCACGAGATCACCGCCGGCGACAGCACCGCCCGGGTGCCGCACGCCCTCGGGCCGCCCGAACTGCGCCGGCTCACCACCAGCTTCAACGAGATGGCCGACACGGTCTCCGACGCCCTGGAGCGGCAGCGGCTGTTCGTCGCGCACGCCAGCCACCAGCTGCGCAACCCGCTCACCGTGCTCCGGCTGCGGGTCGAGGGCCTGGGCGACATGCTGCCGTCGGAGGCCCGGACCGAGCACCACCTGGCGCTGGAGGAGTCCGACCGGCTCAGCCGGGTACTCGACAGCCTGCTCGCGCTGGCCCGCGCCGAGTGGGACGGCCGGCCGCCGGTCACCGTCGACGCGGCCGAGTTGGTGGCGGCCCGGGTCGAGGCCTGGCGGCCGCTGGCCACGCAGCGGGGCGTCGCGCTGACCGCCGAGGTGCCGGCCGACCCGGTGCCCGCCGAGGCCGCCGACACCGCTCTCGACCAGGCGCTCGACGCGCTGATCGACAACGGCCTGAAGTTCGCCGGCGCCGGCGGCCACGTGACCGTCTCGGTCGAGGCGGTGGCCGGTCGCGCGTTGGTCACCGTCCGCGACGACGGCCCCGGCATGACCGCCGAGGAGTGCCGGCTCGCGACCCGGCGGTTCTGGCGGGCACCCAACACCCAGAACGTCGACGGCGCCGGGCTCGGCCTGTCGATCGCGACCGTGCTGGTCGAGGCGTCCGGCGGCACGCTGACGCTGGCCCCGCTGCGGCCCCGCGGGCTGGTCGCGCGGGTGCGGCTACGGCTTCACCGAGCGGAAATATCGGGCGGCGCCCGGGTGTAGCGGCACCGGCATCGTGCCGATCGCCGAGCGCACGTCGAACCGCTCCCCGGCCGGGTGGGCGCGGGCCAGCACGTCGTGCCGCTCCATCAACAGCTTCGTCAGGTTGTAGGCGACGTCGTCGGGCATGTCGGTCGGCACCACGAGGTAGTTGGGCACGGCGAGCGTGCTGACGGCCGGCAGGTTGTAGACGGAGTCGTTGACCTCGCGCTCGACGTACACCATCGAATGGGCCTTGCGCATCGGCTCGACCCACTCCCCGAGGTCGACGATCCGGATGCCCAGGCTGTTGTTGAGATCCTCGATCGCCTGCACCGGGAGGCCGCCGGAGAAGAAGAAGGCGTCGATCCGGCCCTCGCGCAGCGCCTCCGCCGACTGGTCGAGCCCCCAGCGCTGCGTCTGGATCATGCCCGGCGCGCTCAGCCCGCCGACCTCGAGCAGCCGGCCGACGGTGATCTCGGTGCCCGACCCGGCCGCTCCGATCGCGACCCGGCGGCCCCTCAGGTCGGTCAGGGTCTTTATGTCGGAGCCGCGCGGCACCACCAGGTGCAGCAGGTCTTCGTAGACCCGGGCCAGCGCCCGCACCCGCGGGTCCGGCGGTGCCGAGCCGGTGACCAGGATGTCGGCCTGGGTGAAGCCGATCTCGGCGCCCTTGCTCTCGACCAGCCGCACGTTCTCCACCGAGGCGGCGGTGACCATGACCTCGGCCTGGGAATCGGGCAGGTTGTCGTCGACGAGCTGGCCGAGCGCCTTGCCGAACGCGTAGTAGACGGCGGTCTGGCTGCCGGTGGCGATCCGGATGTGGTGGACCGGCGGATGCCCCTCGCCGGCGACGCCCGCGCCGAGCAGCAGCAGCACCAGGACCGCCAGTCCGGTGCGCCGCACAGCTAAGGCCCTCACGCAGCGCAAGTTTTCCTCAAGTAAGGCGCTCGCGCATACCCCCTGAACGGCCGGACCGCCACGCTGAGGGCGGAGGCGATGAACGATGGCCATGCACCGTGAAACCACTGAATCCGCGGCCATGCGGTCACTGCCCGCCGCTTTCGAGGCAGCCTGCCTCATCCGGTGTACGGGCGTGGGCCGCTCCCCCGCGCCGCGGTCTTTCGGGTCCGGGCCGGCACCCGGACCCACGCCCGCCGTCGTCCTGGCGGGCGCCGGCGTCGCGCCGGTTCCGGCCGGCGCGACGCTGCGGGTGCTGCCGGACGCGCCCGAGGCCACCGTGGCCGAGTTCAACCAGCCCGAGGCCGCGACCCGGCTGGCGAAGCTGCTGACCGATTTGGGGGTTTCGGCGACGAGCGCCACCCTGGTCGGTGGCGGGCGCCGGCAGTATTTCGTGCACCGGGTGACCGTGCCGGCTGTCGTTTTTCCCGAAACCGCCCACCGGCTGACCTCGGCGTGGCGGCAGGGGCGGCACTTCCTGCTCCGTACTGATCCGGTGGGCGCGTCATCGCCGCACAACGCCCGGCGCGAGACGCTGGCCCGGCGGGCCTGGCAGGCGGCGTCGCTGGCGGCCGGCCGGCAGCGCCGGGGCGGGGTCTTCGGGGTCCGGCTGGCGGATCAGGAAATGGCGGCCGTGCTGGTCCGGGGCGCCCGCCTGCTGGGCGCGACGGCCTCGATCCGGTCGCGTCCGGGCTGCCTACAGGTGTCGGTGACCTCGGTGACCTCGGATGCGGCCCTGCTGGAGATCGCCACACCCCCGCTCCGCGCGGCGTCGTGACCTAGCCAGTACGCTGTCGGTTGTGCGCCCGCGGCGCACCCGCGGGCGTAGCTCAATGGCAGAGCTTCAGTCTTCCAAACTGACGGTGCGGGTTCGATTCCCGTCGCCCGCTCTCCGCGGTTTTGGCCAGGTCAGACCTGTTGCTTGCGGTCTGACCTTGAGCCTTCTTTAGGGCTTTTCGATCTTGCGTGCCATTGGCGTGCCACAATGATGCGCTGGCCACTCCACGCGGGTTGGCGCGGTCCGCGAGGCGAGTAGTCCGAACGCTCGAGGCCATCACCGGGTTGTTGAGCCGGACGCCCTATTCGCCGGAGGCGCCATCTTTGGCAGTCGGTGGCGGCTCCGCGCTGTCGGCGATCTTGTCTTCCACGGCTTCCTCGACGGTCGAACGATCGCGTCCGCGTTGATTCCAAGCGGTTACGAGCGCCGTAACTGCCCGGACCAGTGCTGTCGTTACCACGATGATCAATAGGATGGTGGCGTGGGCCGGAGGAAGATTGATCCCCTCGATCACTACTGGCATCTGTACCTCTTGTCCCGTTTCCGAAGGCGACACAATGAAGTACATCAGCGACTTCAAGTTCGAGGCCGAGCAAAAAGGCGCCGCACAATACTCTCTGACCCGGAAATAGGCAACACAATGTTGTGGCATTATTCTGCATTCGGGCTGTTCACGGCATTACATAACCGTGCGTAGTCGGTGCGTATCACCCGCTCGAATTAAGCCATAAGGCTGGATAGGTCGGCACTTTCGTTTACGATGTCCACCAACCGTATGACCACGAAAGGGCGGTGCAGCATGCACAGCTCCAGGCGAACACTGTGCGAGCGAATTACGCTCGCGGCTGTGGCAATGAGGCCTTGGCGCGCTTAGGTGTCCGACTCTTCCTGATCCGCTTGTCCATTGCGTCGGCGATCTCGCGGTCCCGTTCGCTGGCCGCGTGTTGGTAGCCGAGGGCCGCCCGCATGCTCGACTGACCCAGTCTGGTCATCAGTTCCTTGGTGCTAGCGCCGGCTGCAGCAGCGAGGGTGTTGCCTGTATGGCGAAGATCGTGGAAATGGAAGTCGTCACCGAGGCTGGCCGCACGGGTCGACTCCGCCCAGCGGGTCGCGCGGCGGAAGTTGCCGGAACGGAGCAGGGCACCTTTGTCCCCGGTAAAGATCAACGCCTCCGGGTCGTCGGGAACGAATCCCGCCGCGAAATGATCTCTGAGTGCGTCGATGGCGACTCCAGGTAGGGCAACCGAACGGACGCCCGCGCGGGTCTTCGGTGGTCCGAACTCCAACCCGGTCCGGAGCGCCGCGAGCTTCCGGTGGACCTTGACCGTTCTGGCGTCGAGGTCGACGTCGCAACGACGCAGCGCGGCAAGCTCTCCCCAGCGGAGTCCGGAGAAGGCCGCGACCAGGATGAAGGCTGAGAAGCGCCGCGGCATGACGTCAGCGAGCGCGTGGACCTGGTCGACGGTCGCGGTCGGTCGCTCCGGCGTGTGATAGGTGTCGTAGCCGCGGATCCGGCACGGATTCTTCGGCAAGATCTCGTCATCCTTGACCGCCGTGTTGAAGATCGCTCTCAGGAGTGTGTACGCCTTGACCGCTTGCGGCTCGCTACAGCCGCCGGCGAGCAAGGTTGACCGCCACGTGCGGATCGTTGCCGGCTGTACTTCGCCGAGTTCGAGCTTGCCGAGACGTGGGTCGATGTAGAGCCGGTAGAGGTCTCCATAGAGTTCGCGCGTGCGTGGGGCGAGCTTCCTGTCGGAGATCCAGCGGCGGCCGTAGTCCCGGACCGTGATCTCCGAACCCTCCGGGGGCGACCACTCCCCTTTGATCATCTGCGACTCGGTCAAGGTGAGCCACTTCTCGGCATCGCGCTCCTTTGCGAAGGTCTCCGGGGCGGTGCGCGTGAGCCCATCGGAGCCGAGATACCTCGCTTGGTAGCGACCCGAGCGCAGCTTTCGCACGCTGCCGAAGCGCCGACGACTCTTCCCGGCCATCACGCCACCCGGCCAAGGATCGAGGCGCGCAGTTGCGCTCTGGAGAGCGTGACAACGCGGTTCTGTTCGACGTAGGCGACGACGGCATTCGGTTCGAACCGGACGGCGCGGCCGACCTTGACGTAGGCGATGCGTCTCTCAGCGACGAGCCGCCGGACCAGCCGCTCTGACGTGTGGAGCACTTTCGCGACCTCCTCAGTGGTCATCAGGTCATCCATGGGTGTCGCCCCCGCCGGGCACCGCCGTTCCTGGCGGACCGGTGCTCGCACGTTGCCGAGCGGCGTCGAGCTGCTGTCTTCGCTGGACGCGTTGCGCGACCGCGCGGAGGAGTCGGTGTTCTACGGGAGGCACGTCCGGGTCGTCGGGCCGAGCTATCTCCCAGGCGACCGGCGCTGGTTCACCGGGCGTCGCGTCGACCGGGTCGGCGGTTGCCGCGTCGGTGGAGATGCCGAGGAGTGCTTTGACCCAGGCGTGCGCGTCAGCGCGGTGGTCGGCAAGGGTCTTGCCAGACCAGTCGCGCGAGATCAGGATGCGCCGACCACCGATGCCCAATGTGGACCGTTGGTGGACCTTTCCCTTGCAGTTGCCCGGTCGTAGCTTGCCGTGTGCGTTCTTGGGCTGGACGCCGTAGAGCAGCCAGTTAGCGCAGCGATCGGAGCAAGGTGTGACGCGGAGTTGTCGCCAGAGTCGGTCGGCGTGTGCGCGTTGGGCGTCGGTGGTCTCAGCGTGGCAGTCAGCGGCGCTCTTGGTCAGGTACTTGGTGATGTAGCCAATCGTGCGGTCGGTGTCGCGACTGCCGGCATTGACGCCCTTGGCCTTGACCTGGTCGCCGAAAGCGATGACGTGCGCCGGTTCGGTGTCGGAGTCGTCGAGGGTGTCGAGCGCTTCCGACCAGGTCGGCAGAGGTCGGCCGGTGTCAGGGTCGACCCAGGCACCGCGGTCGGCGTTCCACGCTGGTGGGTTGTCCGGCTCGCACGTCCGCCTGTCCACGGGCGGCCACCAGACCTGGTGATAGGTCGCTCTGGCGACCTTCGCGAGCAGGGTGCGCGGGATGGTGCCGCGGATCGCGAAGTGCGCGTGCGGGGCGAGTCGGCGTTGCGGCTCGACGCAGCCGGCGTACTGGATGTTCCAGCCTTCGGCGCGGCGGAGGTTCTGCCAGAATCGGTCGAGCAGGCGTGGGAAATGCACGGCGTCCCAGGCGGCGCGGCGGTAGTCGTATCTCGCTGGATCGACGGGTGTGCCGATGAGTGGGTCATCGTCGGTGTGGACGCGGCGGCAAGCGCACGGGATGGGCTTCCCGCTGGGCGCACGGCGGACCCCGTGGACCGCGCCGTAGGAGCCGAGTGTGAGCGTCAGCCACATCGAAGGCTGGTAGGTGGCACCGTCCGGCGCGGCGTAGACGCGGCCAACCGTGCGCGGCTCGACACGCCGCCGTGGCAGGTCCGGCACGTCCTGACGCCGCCTGGTCGACCGGGTGCGACGTGCCGGACCATCCTCGTCCTGGTAGTCGGCCTGGTGTGGCGGCGCAATCCGTCCGCGCAGGCCCTCTGCGGCGATGACCTCTTCGACTTCGGCGATGGCCTGTTCGAGGTCGGCGACCTGGTCCCATTGGCTGGAGAGTTCGGCTTGGGCGCGGCCGAGTTCGTAGTTGGCACGGAGTTCGATAAGCGCACGTTGGGCGTCGGTCGCCGGTTCTGGCCCGGTCGTAGGTTCGTCGGTGCGGTGCCAACCTTCGCGGATCTGAACCTGCCGGAGTCGCTTGGCGCGCTTGGCGCAGGCCGGGCATTTGTCGTCGCGGGTGGCTCCGCAAGGAAGGTCGATTACCTCGGTCTGACCGGTGGCCAGGTCTGTGCGGCGCAGCAGGACGGGGCGCGCGCAGACGCCGTACTCGGTGGCGAGTTGCTTTAGTGCGTCAATGGCGCGGGGCAGCGCCACCCGCGCGGCGCGGGAGCCGGGCCGCGGCTCGATGAGCGTCGTGGTCTCCGTCATCGGCGGACCGCCTGCCCACCGTTGGGGCGCGCGAATGCGCTGGGCCGCAAGGGAACGAAGGCCGCGGGGCGTGGGTCGGTGAGGACCTGGTCGTCGACGACAGGAGCGTCGGCGCTGTGCCCAGCCGGTTTGGTCGTCAGGACGAGCTTGCTGAGGGCGAGGAACGCCAGCGCCGGTACGGCGGAGAGCAGCCAACCAGACGGGCCAGGCTTGGCAACGGCGAGCTGCGCGGCGAGCGAGAGCGCGACGGCGCCGGCGAGGACGCAGACCGGGTATGCGATGGGCTGGCCGGTGCGTCGGCGGCGCCGGATGTCGAGTGCGGCAGCGGTGGGCAGGAGTTCGCTGATGACGGCGTTGGCCCAGCCGTACCAGGCGCCGGTGCCGGGCGGCGAGTTGGCGAGGGTCCAGTCTTTGACGTGGGTGAACGAGGCGGCGCCGGCGAACGCGGCGACGGTGAGCAGGATGGCGACCAGGGCGACCCCTTCCAGCCGGATGGTTGCAGTGGGTGTAGTCATGCGGCGCTCCCCTCTCTGAGGCGGAGCCGGCCGTAGTCGGCGGCGAGGGCGCGGATGTCAGCGTCGGAGTGGTAGGAGAACCGCACCCGCATGGGTGTCGGATCGCCGTCGAGGAGGACGTAGGCGACGCCAGGCAGGCTCTTGGGGATCTGGTCGCAGAGGGCGCCGCGGTCGCGGCTTCCGTCGTTGAGGACCAGGTCGACTTCCTTGTCCTCGGTGAGCCGCAAGGCGATGCGGGTCGGGAAGAGGTTGCGGAAGGGCAGGATCTCTTTGCGTGGGTCCTGGAGGCAGGCCAGGGCATGGACGCCGACCGCGCGGCCTTGAGAGAGCAGGATGCCGAGCGCGTTCTTGATGCGTTCCTTGAGTTGCCGGTCGGTCAGATACGCCGTCAGAGCCGCGAGTTCGTCGATGATGATCAGGATCAGCGGTTCGTCGACGGTGGGAATGTGTTGGCGGGTCTTGCCGCGTAGTCGTGCGGTGCGGCGACGCATTCTGGCTACGGCCTCTTCGAGCACGTCGGCCATGGCTTCGTAGTCGTCGCAGGCGAAGCGTGCGAACAGAGGCCGGCCGATGGCGAGTTCCATGCCGCCCTTGGGGTCGAACGCCCAGACCTCGACGATCCCGTCCCGGATGCCGCTTGCCAGGGCGCGGACGATCGACCAGATGACGGAGCCCTTCCCCGCATCGGTGGCGCCGGCCACGAGGACCTGTGTTCCGAACAGCTTCAGCGTCAACAGGCGCCCGTCTTCGCGACGGCCGAGTGGCAGCGAGGCGAAGTCTGGGACGTACGGGACAGGCACCGGCGGAACCACGGCGGTGAGCGGGTCACCGCGCAGAAGGTTCAAGGTGATCGTGTCCGGTCGCCGGCCAGGTGTGACCTTGACCTGCCGGACGCCGAAGGTGTGAGCCAAGCGCACCGCGGAGAGGGCGAAGTCGTCCGGTGTCTGCCCGGACACCATGCGCACGACGACCCGATCGACACCCGCGCCGCAGCGGACCCGTCGCAGGACCGGCAGGACGGTGCGGGTGTCCCAGCTGACCGCCAGCCGGGCGGTGGCCATGGCGGGATGCCAGACGCGTCGGTACTGCCAGCGCCGGATCTGGGCCTTGATCGGCCACCAGCCCAAACGCAACCACGACGGCCGGTGCGAGAACGCCCACACCGTCGCGACCAGGGCGACGCCGCTAATTGTCGCGGCCAGCGGGAGCCAGCCGTGCTCGAGGTAGAGCCAGCCAAGCCCGGTCGCAGGCATCGTCACCCACCAGTAGCGGACATAGCCGCGGAGCAGCCGGCCGAGGCCGCGTAGGCACCACCAGGCCAGCGCCATCCAGAGCGGAATGCGCACGACCGGGGTACGGAGGTTGAGCGGTGCTTCCGGGATTTCTTGTCCCCGGATGACGTTCACGAGTGGCATGCCACGGCCTCCCCCGAGGACGAGGCAGGGAATAACGCCGTCTGCCCCGCCCCAGCGCGACGGGAGCTGCGCCGGCGAATCGAGCGCGACACAACGACTGGCCGCGGCAGCGCGGACAGAACCGGCGGTCCTCCCGGAGGCAGCGAAACGTGGCGGGTCATGGTCGGCAGCCACCGGCCACGGCCGAGGACGGCGCGCAGGTCGGCCCGGTCGACGACGTGCGGAGCGATGAGGTCAGGGTCCAGGTGCCGAAGCTTGACCACAGTCCTGGCGAGTGCCGCAGCAGCAGCCGAGATCTCGACGAGTGCGGCAACCCGTACCGCGTCGCCAGGGGTTGTGAGGTAGACGGTGCGTGCGGCAGTGATGCCCGGCCCGGCGAGGGCGGCAACGGTCCGCCGATGGGTACGCGTCACGGCCGCCACACCTCCCGCCCGAGGGTGGCCTTGCACCGAGCGCACGCGTTGACGTGAGTGTCGAAGCGGCGCGGCTTGCGCCACCGGTGGCACCGTGGGCAGCGGATCTCGACGACCGTCGCCGAAGGCGCACCGACGACGATCGCGGTGGAGTCGGCCAGAGCGCGGCAGAGCGCGATGACGCGCATCATGACCACCCCGCACACGCCGGGCAGACAGCGTCGGTCGGGCCTGCGGGGAACAGCCGGCCGCAGCCGGCGCATTCGCGCCACCTAACCCGAACGCGGGCAGCATGAACTAACTCGGGCATGAGCCCTCCCTTTCTGGGTGTGGTTGATGACGCCGAGTCGGGGTTCTGCTTTGAACCCCGACTCCGACGTGATGGCCGCTGGTTAGATCAGGCGGCGTTGCGACGCGGTGATGGTTTCGGCGCGGAGAGTCCGCTTGCGCGGACGGACCAGGCCAGACGCGCCCGGCAGCGGTGCGCTCCCTTGTCGGAGCCCTTGCAGCGCTGCGAGTCGACATACGGCGTCAACACCAGGTCGGCGAACTCGATCCGAGGCGGATAGCCCGGGACCGGCGACTCAGGAAGCACCGGCTGATGCGGTGCCGCGATCTTGACTTTGACTTCGGTGGTCCGACCGAACGAGCCCGCGTCGGGGTCGAGATCCATCACGACCACCTGCCAGAGACGTTCCCCGGTCGCCTTGTCACGGGCTTGATCGTCGCCCTGCCCACGCTTGTCGAAGTCGGTGACCGCCTCGACGCGCAGACCCAGGACGCCATACGCGAACACGTAATCCATCGGCACGGGCACCTGGAACGCGTTCGGAACTGACACGGTTTCTCCCTTCACTCAACTTGACTGGTCATGTCAGTCAAGTGTGTCTATGACCAACATGGCTAGTCAAGTGAAGCATTCAAGAAAGTCCATGTCCGAATTCCACGATGGTGCGATCCGCCGGCTGCACGGCGTCAACCGCGACGAGCGGCCGGCCTTCGCCGTCGAGGACAACCAGAGTCGCGACGAGCAGGCAGCGGCCACGGTGAACGGTCAGAAGGCTTGCCTCGCGCGGAGTTGCGGGCCTGACCGTCAGCCGTTCGGTGATCCGTCGGGGGTTGTGCCCGGTGCGGCTCAGGCGTGAGACGACGTCCTCGCCGATGGGTGCGTTCATCACCATCGCGGATCGCTGTGCGATGCCGTCGGGTAGGTGGACGATCGCGAACGCGGGCGGCATGGCGCCGCTGTCCGCGAGCAGACGCCGTCGAGCGATCACCCGCGCCGGGGTCGTCAGGCCGAGTAGGTCCGCGGTTCGGTCGGTGGCCGGGACTGGCGCCGCCCGCAGGAGAGAGACGTGCGTCGAGTCTTCGCCAGCGAGCAGCCGCAATACACGCGTGGGCGCCGGCGAGCGCTCGGTGTGGGGTCGGCCCAGGACGGTCCTTCCTCTCCCCTGCTGGGCTTCGAGCCAGCCTTCGAGGCGAAGGAACTCCAAGGCGCGCACGACCGTCGCGCGGGCAGTGCCGAACTCGCGAACCAGGTCAGCTTCGCTGGGCAGCAGCGAACGGACCGGATACCGGCCGGAGATGATCCTGTCCTGGATAGTGCTGGCGATCAGCGCGTACTTCGGAGTCGACTCCCCCGCCATCAGACACCGCCGTCGAGGCGAGTTAGCTCTCCGAGAGCGTCGACATGAACGAGCGCCTGAACCCGACCGAGCGCGTCGCCCTGGACGTCGAGCTGGACACCCTCGATCCAGACCCAGGACCCGCCGTACCAAAGGGAGATGTCCTCCCGGACCTCGGTAAGTCGGACAACGAACCCCGCGCGTTCGTACTGGACCAGGTCAGGCGGGATGTAGAAGACCCGGCCAACTAGTTCGGCCGCCGGCCGAGGAAGCCGAGGCGGCGTAGTTACCGGATCGGGCCTCATGACCACACCTGCCGCCAGCGCCCATCCGTGACCCGCCAAGGCGCGCCATGCGGCTGCGTGAAGGCGGAAACGAGCCCGAGGTCGGCAAGCTGCCGCGCCACGCACGGGTAGTAGCTGTAGGGCCGACACGCGACGCACCAGCCATCCTGACCGGGTTGGTGGTCCGCGAACAGTCGCCGCGACACCTGCCACATCAGCCGGTTGACGCACCCGGCGGGCGGGTCGATTGGCGGGTCGTTCGGATCGAAGGGAAGAATCCCTGCCGGTCGCACCACGCACCTCCACCGCAAAGCGTGGATGGCACCGGAGCGGACGGAGCGGGCTCAACGTCCACCCCGGTGCCGGATAACGGCCCGCCGCGCGCCACCACAAGCGCCAACTCGGAAGCGAGCCACGCGGCGGACCTGTCTAGGGGTGAAGCACTTGACTAGCTTGGCTAGTCAAATTGACGGTAGAAGATGGGACGGCCAGGCACAAGACGACCAGCCCGACTATTCCTAACTTGGCTAGTCAGGTTCTAATCTGTGCGCGTGAACCTCACCGCGGCCGATCTCGACGACCTGGAGCCCGACGACCACCGCCCGGCATCCCAGCAGATCGCCAACGTCCTCCGCGCCGTCATCCTGACCAAGCGCATCGGCCCAGGTGAACGCCTACCGTCCCAACTCGACCTTGCCGACCGCTACAGCGTCGCCCGCGAAACCATCAAGACCGCGCTGCGCATCCTCCGTGACGAACGGCTGATCGTCACGAGGCAGGGAACCGGCGCGTTCGTCCGCACCAGCACCGAGAAGCCGGTAGGTCTACGGCCGCACATCGAGGCAGCGTTCGAACGCCCACACGTCTCCATCGACTTCGCCGGCTTCTCCGGTGAGACCCTCCACGGCGCGATGACCGAACCACTCGACAAGATCCGCGCGGGCCGCCTCTCGCCAGAGTCGATCACGGTCCGAATCTTGCTTCCCGACCTCAGCGAGTCAGCGTCCGTCCCGGCGGCCGCGACTACCGACGGAGACGACAAGGCTGTCCGACGCCGCGCCGAGCGCATCATGCGCCGACACGCGGAGTCGATCGTCGATGAGGTCAACGAGCTCGCCGACCTCGGCCTCATCCGCAACGCCACAGCCGAGATCCGCCATCACCGGACCGCGGTCCTGTTCAAGCTCTACGTCCTCAACGGCGACCAGGCCTTCTTCGGCTTCTACCCGGTCGTGAAACACACCGTCACGATCGACAAGACGCCAACGCCGATCTACGACGTCATGGGCAAGGACGTGCCCCTTTTTCCCTACGTCGCCGGAGACAACGAAGACCCGGCGACCCTCTACGTGGAGCAAGCCGAAGCTGGTTCGACAGCGTGTGGACCACCATTGCTGAGGCACACCGCCCATGACCGCCAGTGTCGAACAACTCGAAGACCTAGTACGGGGTGGCGCCGCGATCCTGCTGGACTTCGACGGGCCAATTTGTTCAGTGTTCGCCGGCTACGCAGCTCCAGCGATAGCGAGCGAGCTCAGGGACATGTTGGGTGCCAACGCTGCCGAGTTCGAAACCGAAGACGACCCTCTTCAGCTACTCGTTAGGCTAGATGCGACAGCGCCGGCGGCGACAGTTCGGCGCATCGCAGACGCCCTTCGAGATAAAGAACTGTTGGCAGTAAAATCCGCGACCGAGACCATTGGTGCCCTTGATACGCTCAGGGCCGCGAGAATGGCCGGCAGGCCAACTGCGGTAGTTAGCAACAACTCGGTTTCAGCCGTCCGCTCATATTTGGAGCGCCACGAAGTGTTAGATCACGTGGACATAATCAGTGCGCGCAATGACGGGATGCGCCCGTCGTTACTCAAGCCTCACCCGCACCTAGTCAGGCACGCCTTGGAGCGCCTTGACTTGTCGCCCAATCGGGTAATCTTTGTTGGTGATTCAAGCAGCGATGTAATCGCAGGGCACGCGGCAGGAGTATCTACGATTGGATACGGCAAGAGTGCCGAAAAACGCAAACGACTAGTCGATGCGGGCGCAGATTACATCACGGACAGCATGGCCGAGATTGCGTCCGCGCTGCTCAAATAAAGGACTAGCCAAGGAACGGCATGGCAACGCAGCTGTGCAAGCTCGCTACGTAGCGTAGGCAGATTGGAGGCTTAGAATGCCGGAAACCCGATCGACGACGACGAAGGATGTTGCTCTCCTGCTCCAACTGGAGGAGAGCAAGCAACTAACTGTAGCCCCCGAATATCAGCGGACCGCCGTTTGGCCGCGGCCAGCTAAAGCATACCTAGTTGACACTATCTTAAAGAACCGGCCGATCCCTCTATTGTTCTTTGGAAGAACGATCAACGCGCAAACCGGTCGAACCTCCTACGAGGTAATCGACGGCCAGCAGCGGTTGCGGGCGGTTTTCGATTTCATAAAGAACAAGTTTTCGCTGACGGAATCCGACCTGGATAGTCCGTGGTATGGAAAGAAATGGCGTGACCTCAGCGACGACTCGCGGTCGAGATTGCTGGGCTACGACTTCGTAATCGAGGAATTGGGTGGCTACAACGACGAGGACATCCGCGACATGTTCCGCAGGATGAATCGCTACGTGGTCAAGCTCAATGCCCAGGAACAGCGGCACGCGGTGAACGTCGGCAAGTTTAAGGATTTCTGCGAAGAAGTCGGAGGCTGGGAGTTCTGGACAGCCAACAGAACCTTCAGTCTGCAAGCGCAACGGCGCCGCCTCGCAGACGAGTTCGCTGCAGAACTCGCGATACTTCTCCTTGAAGGACCTCAAGACAAGAAGAAAACGGTTGAACTATATTTTGGGCAGTATAAGGACGAGTTCGAGTATGCTGATGATCTCCGAGAGCGGCTGCTAGAGTACACGTCCTTTATCTCAAAAGCGCTTCCGTCGCTGGGCGCTATGCAGCTCAGAAGTAGAGCAAACGTATACGCACTCATAGGCGCTCTCGATGAGGTCTCGGACCAAGGCGAGCACCTTGAAGATCTCTCCGTCGAGACTACCCGAACCACACTTGAAGCATTCGATCAGCAGCTCCAAGAGGAGCAGCCCGATCGCACGGCGGCGCGGTATCTCAGAGCCGCGAGCCGTCAAACCGACAACGTACAGCCCAGAAAGACGCGCATACAGATCCTGGTCAAGCTGCTCCTGCAAGGCATGTGAAATGGAGGCCACAGCCGCACAATGGGTGGCCGCTTATGAAGCCAACTATCCGGCCCTCAAGGATGCCGCAGCCCTTGCAAAGGGCGAGTTGACGGAGGCGCTTAGGCCTCGGCCACTCAATATCCATTCCATCGAGGTGCGAGCAAAAGCACCAGATTCTGTTTACGCGAAGATCAGGCGAAAGGGCTATAAGGACCCAGCGAGCCAGATGACCGACATCCTGGGCGCTCGGGTAATCACGAGCTTTTCAGGGGACATCGAGGACGTCGTTACCCGCCTAAAGTCCAAGTTCGACGTCGACGACAAGAACTCCATCGACAAGAGGCGCGCTTTAGGCGTCAGCCAGTTCGGCTACAGGAGTGTTCACCTCGTCTTGGCGATTCACAAGCCCGCGGAAATTGGGCCGGTGTCTGAGCTCTTAAGCCGAACAAAGGTCGAGGTTCAGGTTCGGACAATTATCGAGCACGCATGGGCAGAGGCAGAACACTTCTTGAGATACAAGTCGGGCATCGAATGGCCGGAGAATCTTAAAAGGAGATTCAACGCCGCTGCGGCGACTCTCGAAATGGTGGATCGTGAGTTCGATGCGCTTACGACCGACATAAACGGCCTGGTTGCCATTCAGAGTCAGCGATACAAAGAAAGTGGGCCGACAATCGAGAGGTTTGATTCGGCGAAGTTCCTTGCCTTCATGGCTGTTGCGCGCCCAGACGCTGCGCGTTTAGGGCCGAAACCGCTGCTCCTGCCGCTACGTCGAGCAAGCGAATGTGTAAGTGCTCTGGCGGAGATCGGAATCACAAACGCCGAGCAACTGCACACGATCCTGGAAAGCGCCAGCTTTCGAGCGATAATCCGTGATTACGCCGACCGGAACGAGGTGGAGCCGGAAGACGTGTCGGCAGCCGTCTGCGTAAGCGCGGTAGTGGCCCTTTCAGATTCAGCTAAGCTCGCCGATTATCCCGCGCTAAACGATGCAGAAATTCGCCGCCTCGCCTCGCCGTCAACCGACGATGAAGACGGCGATGTCACCCAGGTGTCGCCAGAAGAAGACGGTTCTACCGTGGGCTAGCGATAGGATTGGGGTTTAGCTGCGTAAACGCGGACGCGGGAGATGCGGATCCGATTAGTTGGACGCACGTCTGCGCACAATCTAAGATCTTCAGACCGCAGTCTCCCACCAGTGTGGATTAATCGACCGCGCCGAGCTTGGAGCGCGCCAAGACCTCACGGGCCTGTTGCAGCGCCTCTTTTACCCCTTCTTTGTACCAGGTAGTTCTGTGGGAAGTGGCTATGTGCCGGATGGCGCCATCCTCCACACCCGCGTAACGGAGAATTGCGGCCCTCGTGACAGCAAAGACGGACTCGTAAAGGAACAGCAGGGTCCCGCCATCGAATCCGTGATGCCCGGGCGAGCTCATGTGTACGAGCTTATTGCGGACCTCAGCAACTGTCACCGCCCAACTCTTCTGGTCGTCCACGACCGCGTCGGCGACAGGTGAGACCGTGGAGGCCAGCTCCTCGAGCCGGTGCGCGAGCGTCGGTTCGTTAAATCTCAGATGCGACTTTATCCAGCTTCTCCCCTTGGAGTCGGGCATGCTCGCAATCGCGAGGCCGCGGAGGAGCGCGAACCTATCATCCGGAAGGCGGGTGCCTCCAAACGCAAGACGGTGGAAAGCCTCTGCCGCCCCTGCCAGGTTGAAGAAGCGGTTCTCAACGTAGGACCACTGTGTCGTTCGGGCTGACATAAGCAGTCCCAGCACGTATCCCAGATCACCCGCGCGGTCCAACCATCGAGACAGGGCTTCGACACCGCCGATGTCCTCCATACGGATAAGCATGGAGTGTGGATCTACGACCTTCGCTTTAGAAGCCTTTTCGACTGGTTCATTGAAGTATTCGATGGGATCTTGCGTGTTGGGAAAGGCGTTTCCGGCGAGGCTTCGCTGCGGCAGATCCGCGCGTTGGAATTTTGCGGCCGTCCTCGGACTCGGGCTATCGACGCAGAGGGTGATAAGGTTCTCAATGATGTTAGCGTCTCGCAGGATCTCATCAAATTGCTGCGGCTCGTCATATTGGAGGCGCACGATCGGCAACTCCTCGATGCTTCGCCTCCGTGAACCCTGGTCTCCTTCCTTCCAAAGAAAGTCGATGAATACCTTGCCTTTGGAGAATTCCGAGGACAGTGATTCTGGCTTGATGTAGTTGATCGCCAGGTCGCCCGGCGGCCTCGATTCATTTTCCGCGAAGCCAGTGTCCTCGAGCCACTCGGCGAAGTTGTGATACTGGGCTTGGATCGTGGTGAACACGGGACGGTCTTCCGGAATATACGAAAGACCAGAGAAGAAATGCCGGACGAGGTACCGCTCGTAACTAAGACCCGAGCCGTAGAAACTTTCCCCAAAGCGCTGACAGCCCAAAAGCGTAACCTTCTGATTGCGAACTACCCCGAGGATGCGCGGGACGCTCTCAGCCCGACGGGGCAAGCTGGGTTGGCTTACCACGTTAAGGTGGCATCCCGCTTCGGGGCTGTATTCCAGGTGGCCCGGAAATGGATTATCCTCCGCTTCCGGAAGCCAGAATATTCCATTTTCGTTTAGCTCGTTCAACTTTCCTCCTCTGTGCGTAGCGGATGGACGCCAATATGCACGACACAGGCGTTGCCGAATCTGGCTGTAGAGGATCAAGGCGCCGCGCAAGCGCGGCGCGACCGTGCCGGCTCGGCTGCGCTTTGGGCCTCTGGCCCTCCGCGCACCGGCCGGCCGCGTCTGCCTTCGATCGGTCTACCGATGCTGTCCCCACAGGCTTTCTAAGTCGGCGACCGCAGACTGGTGCGATGCTGCCCATCTCACAACATCGGGCTGGGCGCTCCGCGGGTGCTCGACGCACCAACGCAGGACTGAGAGGGCCAGCTCCACAGCCCTCTCAGCGGACTCCACCGAGTAGTCGACGTACTCAGGCGCCGTGTTCGTACCCAGAGGGTGTGGGACAGACGCTTTCGGCTTCTCCTCGGGATGAGCGGCTGCGTCGCGAAGGTCAAACAACCAAGCGAAGTCGACGGCCCACCTGGCGTTGACGGCACCGGTGTTGAACACGAGCTTCAGCGCCTCGCGTATCTTCCCGTGCCGCTTGGTGCCCTTCGATGCCCAGATTTGGCGGACCGACGCCGGAACCACCGTGGAGCCATAGAGCGCGTCTAAGGCATGCGCCGACGCAGCGACAGCGATCAACGACGCTTCGAACTCCCGTCGCATCCGCTCGTGTAGGCCGTTGCCCTGGGCCGGACGCGTGGCTTCGTGCCGAATCCGACGCGCTGCCTGCCCTTGATCGATTGCGATCGCGATCCAACTCCGCCACAGGCTGGTGCTGACCTGAATCGACGCCACCTCGATCTCAGCGACGCCCAGCGCGACCGACGCAGAGACCTCGGCACTTACCCTTAAAGATCCACACTCCGGGCACTGTCGTTCGCCCAATGGCATTCGCTGGAATTGAGCCTCGTTGTATTCATATCCACACTCTGCACAGGTGTGACGGGCCACCACGCGAAGGTACACGGTCCGTAGTGGACGGATCAGATCGTGTGCGGGGCGCCGCCTCGGACCCTGGCTCTCCTCGGAGATCAGCGTCCGGTGGGGATCTCCTCGATCGTGCATCGGGACCGCTACTCGTGAACCTCCGGTCGGGTCAAGGCCGAGCCGCTTCGCGGTCGCCTTCGGCGAGCCTTGACCCGACCGGAGAACCCCGCGCAGGGATTGACCTGCCCGACCGAGGAGATCCGGCCGCCGGCGGAGGGGGTGGAAGGAACGAAGATCGGCGTGCCATACGCGTGCCAGTAGACCGTGCCACAAGCGGTCTTCAGGGGTCACCCACGGACACGACGACCAGGCCGCCGAGCTGCGGTTTCATGCTCGGCGACCTCGCCGGCCAACGTCTTCCAAACTGACGGTGCGGGTTCGATTCCCGTCGCCCGCTCAATCTCTTATGACCTGCGGTCATAAGAGATTGAGCCATTCCGGCTCCGGGGCCGAGCCCCGGACACCCCACGTACCGGTGGTCACGGTCGTCGGTAGGCGACGCTGTTTGGCGTTTGATCCGCTTGTCCATCGCCGTCGGGATCTCGCGGCCACCGGCCGCGTGTTGGCAGCCGAGCGCCGCGCATGCTCGACTGGCAAGTTGGGTCATGAGTTCCTGGGTGTCGGCGCCGGCCACCGCGGCGACGGTGTTGCCGAGATCGTGGAAGTGGAAGCTTCGCCGAGGCCGGCCGCGCCGGTCGACTCGGACCAGCGGTTCGCTCGGCGGAAGTTGCCGAAACGGGGCAGGGCACCTTTGTCGCCGGTGAAGATCAACGCCTCCGGCACGTCAGGGACGTATCCCGCCGCGAAATGATCTCTAAGTGCGTCGGTGGCGACTCCAGATAGGGCAACCGACCGGACGCCCGCGACGGTCTCCGCTGTCCCGACAGCGCCGCGAGCCTTCGGTGGACGTCAACGCTCTCGCTTCGAGGTTGACGTCGCAACGGCGCAGCGCGGCAAGCTCGCCCCAGCGAAGCCCGGAGAAGGCAGCGAACAGGTTGAAGATCGAGAATCGTGGCGGCATCCGCTGGCGGTCCGTCGCAACTCGCGCGACTGCCGATGCCACTCGACCCCGCCTAGCATCGCCTGATGAGTGGAGTGCCGGTCCGCGTCACCGTTCAGCAGGACTGCAACGGTCCTGGCGATGCCTGGCTGCTTCCCCGATTGCAGATGCGACTGCGACCGGTCGATTCGCCCATCCACGCCCCGCGAGCGAAGCTGGGCGGCCAACCCGTATGGCTGGGGCCATCCACCTGGCCGCTGTCTCGCAGCCTAGGAACGCCCATGATGTTCGTCGGGCAGATCCCCATCCCCGGTGAACCAACGTGCCTTGCCTACCTGTTCATTACCGACGGCCCCGCCGAGACCTTCGACGCGGAGGCCGGCGAGAACGCGCTCCTGGTACAACCCGGCGGGCGCCTCCCACCCTTCATCGCTACGACCGAGACGGCCACCGGTCCGTCCCTGTGGCGACGGGGCATGACATGGGACGAACATGTGGGCGTCGAACTCGCCGTGGACCTGGTCCCACCGGACCCAGCCGCCGAGGCAACTCTGGATGCGGATATCGCACGCCAAGAGGCGGAACGGGCAGGCGTGCTGCTGGAGGTACCCGACGCGGTCGTCGAAGACGCCAGCCCGCTTCCGCCCTACAGCTATGTCGGGGGCAAGCCCCACCTGTGGCAAAGCGACCTTCAGGGGATACCGACCGACTGGCGGTTCCACTTCCAGCTCGACGGCGGGGAAGGTCAAGGACCCGACGACCCCTACGCCCTCAACTTCGGCGGAGGGACCGGATACGGCTTCCTCTCGCCGGACCTCCGCGAAGGCCGCTTCTTCTGGGATTGCGTCTGACGCCTACGGCAAACCGACAACCGGTGCCCCACAACGGCGCCTTATTTCGTTTGCGTCCTGGGTTTGCCGGGGCTTAGCTCGGCGGCATGGCCGCACCATCACCGGTCTTCGTAGCGGGCACCGGTCGTTCGGGAACATCGCAGCTCGCCGACATCATCGGGCAGCATCCGCAGATCCACCGGGTTCCGATCGAGACCCGGTTCATCCCCGATCCGGGTGGGTTGCGGGATCTGGCCGACGCGCTGACGTGTCGATACGACCCTATCGTCGGCGAAGAGGCCTTCCAGCGGCTGAGCGATCTGCTGACCGTGCGCCTGGCCGACCGGCGGGACCGGGATCGCGGTTACACCTTTCCCGAGATCCTCGGCGAGCGGCACTACTGGGACGCGGTGACAACGCTCCTGTCGGAGCTCGTCGCGGTCACCTACGACGAGCCGGAGGGTCAACGGCGGACCATCCCCCGCTACTTCAGCGACCGGGGCGAACTGATCCAGATCCTGCGGCGCGCGGTCGACACGATGTTCTGCGGTGCGGCGGCCGACGCGGGCAAGGCGACCTGGTGCGAGAAGACGCCGTTCAACCTGCTGTGTATGGACTTCCTCTGGGAGCTCGTCCCGGAGGCGACCATCGTGCACGTCAAGCGCCACCCGGTCGCCGTGGTCGCGTCCCACATCGACCAGCCGTGGGCACCGCCCACGGTCGACGGCGCGCTCGCCTGGGTCATGCCGGTCTATGACCGGTGGCTCGCCTGGAAGGGCACGGCCGACCTCACCGGCAAAAGGTATGTGGAGGTCAAGGCCGAGGATCTCGCCGCCGACTGGCCCGGGCAGCGACGCGCCCTGTTCGACCGACTCGGCGTCGACGACTTCGCGACCAGCTCGACGTTCGAGTCGCGGATACTGGAAAACCGCAAAGACCAGTTCGACACCGCGACACGGGAGTACGTCGAACGCGCACTCGATGGCGTCATCCCGGCCATGGGGTACGCATAGCCGGGATGACGCGCCCGCCGGTCAGTCGAGTGCGGCGAACATGCCGGGCTCGTAGGTGCCGCCCTGCTGATGGACGATCACGCCCATCCGGGTGGCGGCGTTGATCATGGCGATCAGGCAGATCAGGGTGCCGACCTGGTCGTCGTCGTAGTGCTTGCGGACCGCGGCCCAGGTCTCGTCGGAGACGCCCTGGTCGGCGTCGGCCAGGCGGGTGCCCTCCTCGGCGAACGCCAGCGCCGCCCGCTCGGCCTCGGTGAACACGCTGCTGTGCCGCCACGCGGCGACCAGGTTGAGCCGCAGCGCGGTCTCACCGGCCGCCGCGGCCTCCTTGGTGTGCACGTCGACGCACCAGCCGCAGCCGTTGATCTGGCTCGCCCGCAGCGACACCAGTTCCTGGGTGGTCTTCGACAGGCTCGACTCGTCGAGAACCTTGGAGGCGGCGAAGAAGCGCTTCGCGGCCTTCGCGGCGGTCGGGCTGTCGAACAGGTTGAATCGGGGTTCCATGGCCTCGTCCTCACTCGTGTCGGTGACGAACACGAGATGCCGGCGGGCCGATCGCTGTGACAGCGGCGCCTTGTGACCCGCGCCATCGCACGGTCGGCAGTTAGCATCGGCGCCGTGAGCGGTGAGGGCGCGCGCTGGATGGCCGGCGACGCGTCAGCGCGCGGCCACGAGGTGAGGCGGCCTCTCTTCGTCGCCGTCACCGGGCCGACCGCCAGTGGCAAGACCACGCTCGCCAATGGACTGTCGGCCCGGCTCGGTGCCGACCTGGCCGTGCTCTCGCTCGACGACCTCGTCATCGGTCGGGCGGCACTCGCCGCCACCGGCCGGACCGTGACCGACTGGGACGACCCGGCTCTGTGGCGCTGGGACGACCTGCGGGGTCACCTGGCCGACCTCCGAGCCGGAAGGCCGACCGTCGTCGACGCCCGGTCACGCGAGAGCCGCGCCGCCGCGACGGCGAGCCGCCGCCTCGTCCCGGCGCCGGTGGTCCTGCTCGTCGGACACCTCGCCCTGCACGACCCGGCCACCGCCCGGAGCTTCGACGTCCGGGTCTACCTCGACCTTCCGGAGGAGGAGCTGATCCAGCGCCGCCTGAGTCGCCCACCGGCCGCGGAGAACCGCGAGCCCTACCTCACCGACACGCTGCTGCCCGCACACCGACGCCTCGTGCTCCCCCAGAAAGCGCGCGCGACCCACATCCTCGACGCGACCCGCCCGCCCGACGCGCTGGCCGACGAGGTTGCCGCCCTCGTCCGGCGCGCCGGCTAGAAGCGGTCGGGCGCCGGAACGGCCCTTGCCGCCGCCGCGGCGGGCAGCGCGGCGGCCGGTGCCAGGAACACCTGGGCGCCGTCGCCGGCCAGTTGGCGGAGACCGGCGTCGGCTGGTGAGTCCGCGGCGAGCGGGTGCGGGCCGTACACCGCGGGCGTGCTCGGGGTCGCGACCACCTCGCCGGTTGGCCGGACCACCGTTGTGCCGAACGACAGTCCGGCGTCGGTCCAGCCGAGCGGCACCACCCGGTCGTGGTCGCACTCGAGTGCGACCTTCGTTTCGCGGCTGGTTTCGACCTCGACGAAGCGGACCTGGTCTGCGCAGTGGTCCTGTTTGTTCGCGGCTTTCACCCGGGCGAAGGACAGCCACCTGCCGTCGGCGGACCAGCGGACGTGGCTGTAGGGCAGCTGACCCAGGTGCAGCGCCCGGCGGCCGTGCACCGTGTCGTAGAGCCAGAAGTCGAAGAGCTGCGGCAACTCGCCGACCCGCTCGACCGACATGATCGCCCAGCGCAGGTCGGGCGACACCGTGTGCAGGTTGCCCGCGACCGTGCGGTAGTCGCCGGTGGTCGGGTCGATCACCTGGGCGGCAACCTCGCCGTAGCCGATCGGCATGCCGTACGCCGCGACGATCTGCGGACCCGCCGCGGCAACGGCTGGCGCGGGCGCCGGTGACACGATCGGTGACGTGGCGTCGGGGCCGATGTAGCCGAGCCGCCACAGCACCGCGGCGGCCGCCAGCAGCACCGCCACCACGACGCCGGCGCCGGCGCGCCTGCCACCCGAAGCCAGATCCATGGCCGGATCCTCCTTGACGACGAGGAAATTCGCTGCCCCGGGAGGACCGCCGCGAGACCTAGTCCGGCAGCGCCGGCAGTTCCTGGCTCGTCTCGTAGGAAGCGACCTCGGCGATCCGCCGGGCATGCCGCTCGGCGCCCGAGAACGGCGTCGACAGGAACGTCTCGACCAGGGCCGTCGCCTCGTCGAGGGTGTGCTGCCGCGCGCCGACCCCGGCCACGTTGGCGTCGTTGTGTGCCCGGGACAGCTGCGCCGTGTCGGCGTTCCAGATCAGCGCCGCCCGTACACCCTTGATCTTGTTTGCCGCGATCTGTTCGCCGTTGCCCGAGCCGCCGATCACGATGCCGAGGCTCCCGGGGTCGTCGACCACCCGGGCGCCGGTGTGCAGGCAGAACGCCGGATAGTCGTCGCCCTCGTCGTAGACGTGCGCACCGACGTCGACCACGTCGTAGCCCTTTGTCGCGAGGTGGGTGACCAGATGGGACTTGAGCTCGTAGCCGGCGTGGTCGGAGCCGAGGTAGACGCGCATGGTCAGCAGTCTCTCAGTGCGTGCCCAGCTCCGCGAGCACCAGGCCACCCCGCGCCTTCGGGGTGAACCAGGTGCTCTTGCGCGGCATCTTGGCCCGCGCCAGGTTGACCGCCACGAAGTCGTCGACGGTGACCGGCGCGATCAGGATCGCCAGCTCGGCGCGGCCCGCGTCGACCTCGCCGACCAGCCACGAGGCGGGGTAGTCACCACCGACATAGGTGATCCCCTTGTCACCGGGCTCCAGGCCCAGCGCGTCGCGCAGGATGACCCGCTCGACGAGCGCGTGGTCGAGGTTGTCGACCGGCCCGGCGCTGGGGTCGTGCGGCAACTCGACGGCGTAGGCGGTGCCGGCGGCGTACAAGATGACGGACGTGGGGTTGAGATCTGAGACCGGGGTGACAGAGGCGCCCGCCGCACGCAGCGCGTCGACCAAAGAAGCCGGGGTCAGGGTCAGCTCCGACACCAGGCGGTTGTAGGGCTGGATCGCGACCGACGCCGGCGTGGTGATCACGGCGAGGAAGCGGGGCAGCTTGCCGAGTTGGGCGGCCAGGCTGCGGTGGTTGCCGTCGGCCACGACCAGGTCGCCGCCGCTGGCCAGGGCGAGCAGTTCGTCCTGGGTCGCGCCGGGGCCGAGCGGCCAGATCGCGTGGGTGCGGCCGGCCTGGTCGAGATCGGTCGCCGCGGGCGCGCCGGCCGCGTCGCACGCCGCCGCGAGGGCGGCCTGCAACTGCGCGCCACCACCGGTCTGCAGCAGGAGTACGGGCGACAGCAGGTGCCCGACCGCCTCGGCCAGAGCGACCCGCTCGCGCACCTTCTCGATGAACACGTCCTCGTTGCGGATCACCAGGCCGGGCTCGTCGGCGCTGGTCGAGATCTGGTCGGTGTCGACCGTGGCGAACATGCCGTAGGCCGGCTCCTCACCGGGAGCGGTGATCCGGTAGAGCACCACGACGCCGTCGGCCGGGGTGTAGCTGCCGTCGTCCTTGGCGTCGGCGAGCCGCTGGGCGGCGGCCGGCAGCGCGTCCAGGAAGGAGCCGCCGGCGCCGGGTGCCCGGTGCGGCATCTCGATCGCGAGCGCGCTGCGCGGGTTGTCGGCGATGATCGCGGTGATCTCGTTGTCGTCGGCGAACTCGTCGTAGTTCTGCGCGCCGGTGCCGCCGGTGGTGATCCAGGCCCGGGCGATCGGGTGCACGATCGTCATGTCCGAAACGCTACCGATGGGCGCCGGCGTGACGACCGACACCCGGGTGCCGTCTCAGGCTGTGGCCGCGACCGGCGCTTCGCGCGGGAACGACACCAGCATGTCGAGCCGGTCGAGCGCGGTCGGGTCGGATCCGGTGGGCGGCGCGAGGCCCGGGAGGGCGGCGACCGCGTCGGTCCCGCGGGGCGCGGCACCGACCAAGATCGGCGTGGCGAGCAGGTCGGCGCAGTAGTCGGGCAGGGCCGGGGCGAGCGTCTCCCAGCGACCTTCGTCGACCGACCAGTAGGCAGCGCCGGCGATCTGATCTGACATCAGAGATCCTTCGATGCGAGGGTGCCAATCGGACACCCTACGCAACGAATCGGTCGGCCGGCGGGAAAGGGTCCGATCAGTCGAAAATCGGACCCACGTCGCGGGTCCGCTT
This sequence comes from Asanoa sp. NPDC049573, assembly GCF_040676615.1. Classification (NCBI taxonomy): domain Bacteria; kingdom Bacillati; phylum Actinomycetota; class Actinomycetes; order Micromonosporales; family Micromonosporaceae; genus Asanoa; species Asanoa sp. NPDC049573. The sequence goes on along the minus strand of NZ_JBFAPI010000005.1, from coordinate 97,628 downwards.
GAGCTCGAAGAAGCCCGGGGTGCTCGTCACCAGCAGGACGCCGTCCCAGAGCTTGCCGGCGGCCTCGCCCTTGGGCGCCGGCGTGACCACCGGGCCGAAGATCGCGACCCGGCCGCCGTCCGGACCCGGAGCGTGGATCACCGGGGTGCCGACGTCCATGCCGACCGGCTTCATGCCGGCCGCGTGGCTGGCCCGCAGCGCCTCGTCGTAGTCGGTGCTGTCGGCGGCAGCGGCCAGCGCGGTGTCCAGGCCGGCATCGGCCAGCGCGGCCGCGTACAACTCGGGTCCGCGTTCCTGCTTCTGCAGGTGGATCCGGGTGCCGAATGCGGTGTAAAGGTCGCGGAGCACCGCGGTGCCGTATTTCTGCTCGGCGGCGATGCAGATCCGCACCGGCCCCCACGCGGTGCGCAGGAATGTCCGGTAGCTCTCGTCGAGGTTGTCGCGGCCCTCGTTGAGCACGGCCAGGCTCATCACCCGGTAGGTGACGTCGACGGGGCGGACCTTCTCCACTTCCAGCAGCCACCGGGAGGTGATCCAGGCCCAGGGACAGGCGGGGTCGAAATACATGTCGACGCTTTGACGATCGGACACGGCGTAAGCCTTCCGGGGGATGGGGTTCCTACCCTGATATTCACCCTCGTCCGACCCTTTCCGCACCTGATGCCCCGCGTGACGTGGGTTACCGTGGTTCGCTCTTACGGGCATGGAAGACTCGACGGAACTGACAGTGTCGTCGGCCAGAAGCTCGGCCTGCGAGCGGTGAAACGGAGAACAGACTGTGGCTGGTGTGCGTAACCTGACCCAGGCGGAGGCGGCCGAGCGGGCCCGGCTGCTCGACGTGACGTCCTACGACATCAGTCTGGATCTGGCTTCGGCCGGTCAGGGCGACGCGCGCACGTTCCGCTCGACGACCAAAATCGTGTTCGACTGCCGCGAGCCCGGCGCCACCACGTTCATCGAGTTGGCCGCCGCGTCGGTGCGCTCGGCGACGCTCAACGGCGACGCGGTCGACACCAGCGGCTGGGCCGCCGACAAGGGCCTCACGATCACCGGCCTGGCCGCCGCCAACGAACTAGTGGTCGACGCCGACTTCAACTACTCGACGTCGGGCCAGGGTCTGCACCGCAGCGTCGACCCGGTCGACGGCGAGACCTATCTCTACAGCCAGTTCGAAACCGCCGACGCACAGCGCGTGTTCGCGTCCTTCGACCAGCCCGACCTCAAATCGGTCTACACCTGGCACGCGACGGTGCCTTCCCACTGGAAGGTCATCTCCAACATGCCGGTCGACTCGGTCGAAGCGGGCGCCGACGAGGTCAAGACCGTCCACTTCGTGCGGTCGGAGCGGATGTCGACCTACATCACCGCGCTGTGTGCCGGGCCCTACCACGAGGAGCGCTTCGCGCACGACGGCATCGACCTCGGCTATTTCTGCCGGGCCAGCATGGCGCAGTACTTCGACGCCGACGCCCTCAACCTGATCACCACGCAGGGCTTCGACTTTTACCACTCCAACTTCGGCGTCCGTTACCCGCTGCCGAAATACGACCAGCTCTGGGTGCCCGACTTCAATGCCGGCGCGATGGAGAACTTCGGCTGCGTCACGCACGCCGAGTCGGCCTACGTCTACCGCTCGCAGGTCACCGATTTCGAGTACGAGCAGCGCGCCAACACGATCCTGCACGAGCTGGCCCACATGTGGTTCGGCGACCTGGTCACCATGCGCTGGTGGAACGACCTGTGGCTCAACGAGTCGTTCGCCGAATGGGCGAGCCACTGGTGCAACACGCACGCCACCCGGTTCTCCGACGCCTGGACGACGTTTCTGTCGATCCGCAAGAACTGGGGCTACCGGCAGGACCAGCTCAGCTCCACCCACCCGGTCTACTGCGAGATGCCCGACCTGGAAGCGGTCGAGGTCAACTTCGACGGGATCACCTACGCCAAGGGCGCGTCGGTCATCAAGCAGTTGGTGGCCTACGTCGGCCTCGACCCGTTCCTCGCCGGCCTGCGCGCCTACTTCGCCAAGCACGCCTGGGGCAACGCCACCTTCGACGACCTGCTCGGCGAGCTCGAGGCCGCGTCCGGCCGCGAGCTGCGCAAGTTCGCCGCCCAGTGGCTGGAGACCGCGCAGGTCAACACGCTGCGCCCGCAGGTGGTCATCGGTGACGACGGCTCCTACGAGTCGGTCGTGGTGCTCCAGGAGGCGCCGGCGGGTTACCCGACGCTGCGCACCCACCGGATCGGGGTCGGCCTCTACGACCTCAACGCCGACGGCAAGCTGGTCCGCCGCGACCGGCTGGAGATCGACGTGACCGGCGAGCAGACCGCGGTGCCACAGCTGACCGGCGTACGCGCACCCGACGTGCTGCTGCTCAACGACGACGACCTGACCTACGCCAAGCTGCGCCTCGACGAGCGCTCGATGGCCACCGTCGTGCAACACATCGACGGCTTCGACTCGTCGCTGGCCCGCGCCCTGTGTTGGGCCGCCGCGTGGGACATGCTGCGCGACGCCGAGTTGGCCGCCCGCGACTACGTCGCGCTGGTGCTGACCGGCCTGCCCGCCGAGTCCGACATCAACCTGGTCACCGCGACGCTGCGGCAGGCCGGCGGCGCCCTGTCGTTCTACTCCGACCCGGAGTGGGCGCCGACCGGCTGGGCCCAGGTCGCCGACACGGCCCGCACCGCGATGCTCGCCGCGGATCCGGGCAGCGGCTTCCAGCTCGCCTGGGCCCGGGCGTTCGCGTCGGCGGCCCGCTCCGACGAGCACCTGGCCGCGCTGCGCGGCTGGCTGTCGGGTGACAACATCCCGGCCGGCCTGCCGATCGACACCGAGTTCCGCTGGTCGCTGCTCGGTGCCCTGGTCGCCAACGGCGCCGCGTCGTCGGCCGAGATCGACACGGAACTGGCCAACGACCGCACCTCGAGCGGTGAGCGCGAGGCGGCCGAGGCGCACGCGCTGATCCCCACCGCGGAGAACAAGGCCAACGTGTGGCGGCACCTGACCGAGCAGGCCGAGCTGCCCAACTGGCGCAACCGCGCGCTGCTGAGCGGCTTCCAGCACCCGGCCCAGGTCGACCTGATCGCGCCCTACGCGACGAAGTTCTTCGAGTCGGTCGACGCGGTGTGGGCGTTGCGCGACAGCGAGCCCGGCCAGGAGTTCGTGGTGATGGCCTACCCGACCTACACGATCACCGAGGACGTGGTCACCGCCGCCGACGCGTGGCTGGCCAGGTCAGGGCAGCCGGCGGCGCTGCGCCGGCTGGTCGCCGAAGGGCGCGACAGCACCGAACGCGCCCTGCGCGCCCGCCAGCGCGACATCGCGGCGGGTTCGGCCGGCTAGCTAGTAGGCGCCGCGGTACTCGGCGGTCGCGGGCGGTGGCGGCCCGCCGCGCTTGAGGACGAAGTTCGACAGGGCCGACTGGAACGCCGGGCTCGCGAAGTCCTGGTCGATCCGGCGGAGCTCGCGCTGCTGCGTGGCGGCGAGCTCCGCCTCGGTCGGCAGCGGCCGCCACCGCTGGCGGTCGAGCTGCTTGGCCGGGTGCCGGTAGTTGACCGCGAACTCGTGGATCCAGTCGGTCAGGTCGCCCGTCCGCAGCCCCTCGGGCACCAGGTAGTCGACGAGTCCCTGCCGCTGCGCCTGGTGCGCGCTGAGCGGCAGGCACTCGTGCAGCAGCCGGGCCCGGGCCGCTTCGTCGGCCATCCGGTCCGGCAGCGTGAGGGTGTGGAACTCCGAGCCGGTCAGCCCGCCCATGCCGGTGTAGTGGTAGTTGAACGTGCGCCCCGGCACGGCGACCACGACGTCGGCGCAGAGCGACAGGAACGCGCCGCCGGCGCCGGCGTCGCCGTCGAGCAGCACGATCACCGGGACCCCGTCGCGGCGGGCCTGGAACATCGCCAGGGCCACCTCGTTGATCGCCCGGATGTTGGCGCGCGCCTCCTGTTCCACGCCCGCCGCGCAGCCGTACACGTGATTGAGGTTGATGCCGTTGCCGAACGGCCCGCCACCGCCGCCGCGCAGCACGACCAGATCGATCTCGGGCCGGCGCGCCGCCGCGGTGACGGTCGCGGCAACGGTGCGGCAGAACCGGGTCGACCAGGCACCGTTGTACGCGGCCGCGGTCACGATGGCGATCTGGTCGCGGCGGTGCGTGGTCACCGGCCGGTAGGGCTGCGGGTTGCCCTGCTGCGCCGGCAGGTGCTCGACGGCATCCCGCAGCCACCAGGTGGCCGGCTGCTTGAAGCCGGTCTCCTTCACGTACCCGATCCAGACGCTGCCGCGCAGCCCGTCGCCGTCGGCCGGCCCGGCCGCGACCCGGATGGCGCCGTCGAGGATCCAGCCGACCACCCGGCCCGGCTCGAAGCGGGTCGCCCCGGCCGGGTGCACGTCGAAGATCCGCACCGGCCGGCCGGCCAGTTCGGCGGTGACACCGGGCGCACCGTCGCGGGCGGCGGCCCGCCAGACGATCTCCTCGGCCGGCAGCGCCCAGTCGACGGCGCAGTCGCCCTGGCGCAGCACGTCGTTCCAGGTGCCGAGCACGTCGGGGTGCGCGTAGTCGAGCGGCCTCGGCGTCGACAGGCCTTGGACGAGCCGCTCCAGCCCGTCGAACATCGCGGCGCGGTTGAGGTTGGCGTAGATCCAGCTCTTGGTCGCCGGCCCCGGCGGGTAGCGGAAGCTCGTCGTGTGCACGATGTCGCCGGTGTCCCAGCCGTCGGCCGCGAGCAGCAGGGTGGTGCCGCCGAAGGTCTCACGCCGGAGCCGTCCCCAGTCGATCGAGGAGGCGCCGCGGTCGCCCATCCGCCCGGGATGGTTGATCACCACACGCCCGAGCAGCTCGTCCGGGACCCGTTTCGTCAACGTGGGCGCGAAGATCAGATCCGGACCGTAACGGCGGTCGGCGTCGACCATGGCGGCACCGTCGGTGGCCGGCTGGAACGCGGTCTCGATCCCCCGGTCGCGGAGCCAGCAGTAGGCCGCCATCGTGGCGCCACCGAACCCGTTGGACAACAGCAGCACGCGCGGTTTGTTTGGTAGCAAAGCAGAACTCCCGATCCGGTCGTCATTTCCAACGACCGAGCCCGGCTTTGCGAGGCGGCGCAGCCACCGCGACCCAGATTTCGACACGGGGTCGATTAACCCGCGGCGCTGTCGCCGCGCGACGGACGAAAAGTCCACCCTTCCGGTGGGATGATTCATGACGTGGATCTTCATCTCGCAGGCAGGACCGCGGTCGTCACCGGCGCCGGCAAGGGCATCGGCCTGGCCATCACCCGGGCCCTGGCCGAAGAAGGAGCGACGGTGATCGCCGGCTCCCGCACGATCACCCCCGACCTGGCGGCGCTCTCGTCGGTCGTCCCGATGGCCGTCGACCTGGCGACACCCGACGGCCCGGCCCGCCTGCTCGACGCCGCTCTCGCCCAGGGCGGCGCCGACATCCTGGTCAACAACGTCGGCGCGACCCACTCCCGGCCCGACGGCTTCCTGTCGATCACCGACGACGACTGGCTGGAAACCATCACGATCAACTTCCTGACCGCGGTCCGCGCGACCCGCGCCGCCATCCCCCAACTGCTGTCGCGGCGCGGCACGATCGTGACGGTCTGCTCGGTCAACGCGACGCTGCCGGACCCGCTGGTGATGGACTACAGCGCCGCGAAGGGCGCGCTGCTCAACTTCTGCAAGTCGCTGTCCAAGGAGTACGGCCCGCAGGGCATCCGGGTCAACACGGTCAGCCCGGGCCCGGTCGAAACCGACCTGTGGCTGGGCGAACACGGCATGGCCCACTCGGTGGCGGCGGCAACCGGCGGCAACCCGTCCGACGTCCAGGCCGCCGCGGCCGGCCAGTCGGTCACGAACCGTTTCACCCACCCCGACGAGGTGGCGGCCCTGGTCGTCATGCTGGCCAGCGATCGCGCCGGCAACGTGACCGGCGCCGACCACATCATCGACGGCGGCCTGACGACGTCGCTCTAGGATGCGCTATCTCACGGAGCGTTTCGCGCTGGGCGCCCTGGCCCGCGGCGCGGCCATCGAACAGTTCCTCGGCCCGGTGACCGTCGCCGGCCGCCGTGGCATCCGCTGGGTGACCCTCACACCCGGCGCGGCCGGCATCGCGCTCCACGACCACGTGGCCGAGGACCTGGACGGCGAAGAGACCGGCGACCTGGACAGCCTCCCGCCGATGTACCCGGACGAAGACCGCGCCTGGGGCTGGACCCTCGCGACCGCCCAGAACGGCTCGGACGCATTACGACTCGCACAGGACATGACGCCGGCACGCCCGGACCGCTGGGTCAACGTCGGTGTCGCCGGCGAGGACTATCTCGACTGGGTACAGGCCGGCCGGGGGACGTCACAGCCGGGCTAGCGCCGCGGACCGCTACGCCCTGGGACGCCCGCCGCCACGGGGGAGGTCTTCTCTGGGGATCCAGTTGCGGCGGACGACGACCATGCGGTCCATGGCCTCGGCCTCCTCGGCGGCGGTGGGGCGGGAGGCGTCGCGGGCGCGCATCGCGGCCGTGGTGCCGACCTGCGAAGCGCCCGAGCCGACCAGCCCCCGCAGGCCGCGTTCGGCTTCGCGTTCCTCCGACGGCGGCAGGCCACCGCGGCGCGGGCGCGGCTCCGGCTGCTCTGGGCGGCGCTGAGCCGGTGGCAGCTCGTCGGGTGCCGGGTCGTGCACCTCGGGGGTGACGGCCGTCGGCAGGGCCTCGTCCGGCGCCGGTGGTGGCTCCGGCACCGGGCGCGCCGCCGGGTGGCGGAGTCGTCGCCGGCGGCGCTCGTTGTCACCCATGGGGCTGACGGTAACTCAGAAGACCTCCGATCCGCTCGGTGCCTGGTGCCAGCCGAACGCCGCGTCGGCCTCCAGCAGGGCGCCCGGCCGCAACTCGGTGACCCGGCCGGCACGGCCCAGCGCCGACAGTGACGTGCCGCCCAGGTAGGCCGCGCCCAGCTCCAGCACGTCGCAGGCCAGGTCGGCGGGCGACGTGGTGGGCTCGCATGTCACAGCGCCACCGGAGACCGTGAGGTGCCAGCGGCCCGCGTTGGCCGGCAGGATCGCGTCGGTCACGGACAGGACCACATCCAGCGGCGTGCGGTAGGCGCGGGCGCGCAGGGCCGTGGCCACGTCGATCAGCCGCACCCACAGGCCGTCGGCCAGGTTGCCGCCCAGGCGGCGGGGCTCCGGGACCAGGTGCCACAGCGGCTCGTCGGGGGTCGCGTAACCGAACGTCAGGCGGCGGGTGAGGTCGAGCGAGAACAGGAACCGCCACAGGGCCTGGTAGGCCGCGGGCGTCGCGGCGACCACCTCGTCGACCCGGACCTCGCCGTCGGGGCCGTTGTCGCCCCAGTCGCCCTTCGTGCGCCACGTCGCGTAACCGTCGACGGTGCCGGACTCGTCGGCGTGGACGACCGCCAGGCGCTCAGCGGCGCCGTCGCGCTCGGAAGCGACGTCGGCCAGCAGGTAGGTCCACCAGTTGTCGTCGCGGCTCGACCAACCCGGGCGGCTGCCGCGGACCTCGTCCCAGAGCTTGACCAGCTCCGGGCGCAGCGCCGCCGGGGTGCCGGTGCGCAGGCGGCCCGGCGCGGCCGGCGGCAGGCCCGTGCCCGTCAGGTCGGCCCGCAACCGCACCCGGTGGCCGGCGAAGCCGTAGCCGAAGCGCGGGTAGATCGCCGTCTCGCTGGCCCACAACGCCGCGATCGGCTCGCGGCCGGCGGCGGCCAGGTCGGTGAGCTGGCGCTCCATCAGCCGGCGCAGGATGCCCTGCCGGCGGTGCGTGGGCAACACGCCGACGCCGGTGACGTGTGCGCACGGCACCGCCGCGCCGCCGGGCACGGTCATCTCGCGGTCGAACGACGACGCGGCGCCGACGATGGTGTCGCCGTCGACCGCGACCAGGCCGCGGGCCGGGTCGTGCAGCGGGCGCTCGACGGCCCACACCTCCGGGTCCTGGGTGTGGTGGAAGACGATGCCGAGCATGGTGGCGATCGGGTCGATGTCGTCAGGGTTCGCCGGCCTTACCGCCACATCGAGGGAAGTCATGCTTCCTGCGTACCCGAATGTCGGCTTGAAGGCGACCGGTTTGCCGGCTCGCTACCCTGGCGTCAGAAGGGGGGCGCGATGACCGACCAACGCGAGCCGTGGGCCGAGCGCACCGTCGAGATGCCGCCGGAGGGTGACAACCCGTTCCGGCGGGGGCGGGCCCAGGTGGGTCCAGGCCCGAAGAACCAACCCCACATTCCGACGGGTACGGGCTGGCCCGGCGACAACACCGGTGCGATACCGCGGCCGGTGTTCAGCGAGGAGATCCGGCTGTTCCGGCGCGGCGCCGGGCTGAGCCTGATCGGCGCTCTGTTCGCCTTCGTCTGCTGGGGGCTCTGGGCGATCTCCGACGGCGGCAACCTTGGCACCCCGGTCGCCCTCTTCGTGTTGACCGGGCTGGTCGCGCTGGGGCTCTACGCGCTGGCCCGGGTGGTCGGCCGGGTCATTCTCGAAAAGCAGCTCGGCCGGGTACGCCGCTCCGCGCGCGGCGCGCACCTCGTAATGGCCGTCTTCCTCGCCGGGGTGGGCTTCGCCTACCTACGGTCCATCGACTGGGTGGTAGACGCCTGGACGTGGGTCGCCGGGCTTTTCTAGGTGCGGGTGAGCCGTACACTGTCCCGCGTTCCCTGCGCGGGAGGTTCGGATGCCCCTGGTGAGCGTCATCGTTCCGGTCTACCGGGTCGAGCACTATCTCGGCGCGTGCCTCGACTCGATCCTCGACCAGGGTTTCGCCGACTTCGAGGTGGTCGCCGTCGACGACGCGTCCGACGACGGGTCCGCCGCGATCCTGGCCGGCTACGCCGCCCGCGACAACCGGGTCCGGGTCCTGACGCTCCCTACCAACCGTGGGCTGGGCGCCGCCCGCAACGCCGGGCTGGCCGCGGCCACCGGTGACTACGTCTGGTTCGTCGACAGCGACGACTGGCTCACCGAGGGCACCCTGGAGGCGGTGGCCAAGCGGCTCGCCGAGACCGACGCCGACCTGCTGATCACGGGTTTCGCCCGGGTCTTCCCCGACGGCAGGATCCGGCACAGCCCGGTCACCGGGGCCGGGCCGGCGCCCGCCGCGTTCCGGCTCGCGGAGCTGCCGGGTCTGATCAAGCTCCTGCACATCGCCTGCAACAAGGTGATCCGCCGGCAGCTCCTGGTCGAACTGGGCCTGGCGTTCCGGCCCGGCTGGTACGAGGACGTCGCGTTCTCCCTGCCGCTCATGATCGCCGCTGACCGGATCACGCTGCTGGACCGTTATTCCTACGGCTACCGGCAACGGGACACGGGCTCGATCACCCGCACGGTCAGCGACCGGCATTTCGACGTCTTCGACCAGTGGGGGTTCGTCTTCCACTTCATCGACGACCGGCAGGCCGAGGAGCTGCGCGCGCCGCTGTTCGCCCGGGCGGTCTGGCACCAGCTGCAGGTGCTCAACCACTCCGCGCGGGTGCCGCGGCCGCGCCGCCGCGAGTTCTTCGGCCGGCTGGTCGACTTCTATCGCGCCGAGCGGCCGGCGGGCGGGTACGAGTTCCCGCACGGCGACGAGGGCGTCAAGCAACGGCTGGTCGCCCGCAACGCGTTCCTGCTGTTCGAGGCGTTGCGCGCGGGGCGCCGGATGCAGACCCAGGCCGCCCGCCGGGTGGCACCGCCGCGGCAGCGGGACACGACGAAGCCGCCGGTTCCGGACGCCGTACCCTGACCGCGTGTCGTCGTCATCCTGGTCGCTCATCGATTGCCCACCACCCAAGGGCCGCCTCGCACGCCTGACCCGGGCGATCGGCCTGCGGATGATCCGGCTGCCCCGCCAGCGGGTGCTGCTGGTCGCCGGGACACCCGGTCACCTGCGCGACCTGATGGCCACCCCGGCGTCGGCGACACCCGTCCGCGCCGTACGGATCATGCTCCCCTGGCAGGCGATCCGGCCCGGCTGGTCGGGCGCGATCGACCCGCTGCCGAGGCTCCGGCGGCACCGGGTCTCACTGCCGCTGCGCCGCCGCGGCCTGGCCACCGTCACGCTCCGGCTGCACCAGCCACTGCCGCTGCGTGACGTGGTCCGCAGCGCGCTGGCCGCGCTGGTGCCGGTGCGCCCGCTGCCGATGCCGGCCAGCCTCGACGTGGCCGCCGCTGGGGCGCTGCCCGCGTACCTGCCGCCCACCGCACACGTCGGCGCCCTGCCGTCGCCCGACGAGATCCGCCCGACCGACGTGTTGCTCACCGACGGCGAGGCCGACCCGGCGGCGGCCGGCATCGCGCTGCCCACCGACGGCGCGGTCCTGTTCGACGCGATCCGGATCAACCCCAGGGCCAGGGCGGACAAGACCGCCGACGCGCGGGTACGCCTGGTGCTGGGTGGCGCCCCCGGTGCGAACGGCCGGTCCGGCCGGCTCGACGGCGCCGGCCTCGACGCTTCGACGGTCGAGATGCTCCGCCGCGTGGCCACGGTCTCGGCCACCGGGCTGGCCGGCGCCTCCGACCCCAGAGAGGTCGCGACCCTGCTGGTGCAGATCGCGGCGACCGGCGCCGTGCTGCGGGTCGACGACCTGCCGACCGCCGTCGCGACGCTGCTCTCCCCCGAACTGGCCGCCGTGCTGGCCGAGCCGCTGCCCGCCGGCGACGACCCGGTGGCGCTGGAGGCGCACAGCGTGCGGCAACGCCGGGCGGCGCTGCGCGGCCACGCGACCGGCCTGGTGCTGCCCCGTCTGGTCGCCGGCGCCTTCCCGCTGCTCGGCACCCTGCCCACGGTCAGCGCGATCCTGATGACCCGCCGCCCGGAACGGGTGGCTCCGGTGCTGGAGGCGCTCGACAAGCAGACCTATCCGGAGCTGGAGATCGTCGTCGGCCTGCACGGCTGCGCGGCGCCGCCGGCGTTGACGGCCTGGGCGGCGAAGAGCGAACGCCCGGCATCGGTGGTCGAGGTGCCGGCGGGCGTCGACTTCGGCACCGCGCTGGGCCTGGCGACAGCCCGCTCCAACGGCAGCCTGGTGACAAAGGTCGACGACGACGACACCTACGGCCCGGAGCACGTCTGGGACCTGGTCCTGGCCCGCCACTTCTCCGGTGCGACGCTGGTCGGCAAGGGCGCCGAGTTCGTACACCTCGAGGAACGCGACGAAACGATCCGCCGCAAGTCAGGCAATTCCGAGTCCTACGCGGAGGTGGTCGCCGGCGGCACGATCCTGATCGGGCGCGGTGATCTCGAGAACGCGGGCGGCTGGCGGCCGGTGCCGCGGTCGGTCGACCTGGGCCTGATCACCCGGGTCAAGGCGGGCGGTGGGCTGGTCTACCGCACGCATCCGTTCGGCTACGTCTACCACCGCCGGGCGCAAGGGCACACCTGGGACCCGGGCGAGCGCTACTTCCTCGACGCCGCGTTCGCCCGCTGGCCGGGGCTGCCGCCCTACGCCGAGTTCGGCGTCCCACTCGGCGCCTCGGCCTAGCCGCCAGCGCCGCAAGGCCGCGCCGCGTGGAAGCCCAAGCCACGCGAAAGCCGGCCGCCCCCAAAGCCAAGCCGCCCCAAAGTCAAGGCGCCGGAAAGCCGGGCCACGCGAAAAGTCGAGCTACGCCGACAGCTTTGCCGGGCGCTGGCGGCGGCTGAGGCTGATCAACACGGTGAGGGCCAGCAAGGCCACGATCAGGCTGAAGATGCCGCCGGCCCAGTGGAGGTTGGCGTACTCGATGACCAGGCCGACACCGATCGCCGGCACGGCCAGGACCGTGTAGAGGATCGCGAAGAACGCCGAGAAGGCCTCACCGCGGCGCTCTGCCGGCACGCCGGTGGCGATGGACCGCAGGCCCGCGCTGACCGCGCTACCCGTGCCAAGACCCACCACGACAGCGGCAGCCAGCAGCGGCGCCAGCGCCGCACCCAGCACCGCCCAAGCGATCAACCCGGCCGCCACCACCAGCGCCACGCATGCGGCCGGCAGCGACACCCGCGGCGGCAGCCGGCGGTCGATGAGCTGGCCCGCCGCGGTGAAGACAAAGCCCAGGAAGACCACGAAACCCGTCAACGCCGGATCGTCGCGGCCCAGTTCCGTGCCCAGCAGGATGCCGGTCACCGAGGTCAGCACGCCCAGCACGGCGAAGCCGGCGCCGGCCGACGCCGACGCCCGGACGAACTCGCCGCGGATCTCGGGTGGGACGCTCAGCCTCTGGAAGCGGAACGTCGGGCGGGTGCGCCGGACCGTCTCGGCCACCGTGACCAGGCCGACCAGGGCGGCGCCGAGCAGGGCCAGGTCGACGATCCAGCTCAGCCGCAGCGGGTGGCCGGCCCACTGGGCCAGGATGCCGGCGAGCATCGTCCCGGAGGCCAGGCCGCCCATGTTGGCCAGCAGCGCGAGCACCGGGCCGAGCCACTTGCGGCTCGCCGGCAGTTGTTCGCCGATCGCGGCCGTGCCGGCGCCGGTGGCCAGGGCGGCCGAGAAACCGGAGATGACGCGCGCGACGAGCAGCAGCGTCAGGCTGTCGGAGACCAGGAACAGGCTGGCGGCCACGGCCGAGAGGAGCAGCGCGATGGCGAGCACAGGCTTGCGGCCGATCTGGTCGGAGAGCCGGCCCAGCGTGAGCAGGCCGACGACCACGCCAATGGCGTACACCGCGAAAAGGACCGTGACCTCGACCGGGACGATGCCGAACGACCGCTCGTACAACGGATAGAGCGGTGTTGGCACTGTCGTCCCGAGCATGACGGTCCAGAAGACGAAGGCCGTGACAGCGACATTGCGCACGACCGCCAGCCTAGCCACTAGGCGATCTTGACCCCCGGGGTCAGGGTCGGGCGTGTGCCGGGCGGTGGCTGGACGGGCCGCGCTGGGGCGGCGGCGCCTCGGCGGTTTCGGGGTGGGACTTGGCCGCTTCGGCGATGGCCACGTCGAACTGGTGTGCGGTCGGCCAACTGCCGGCCATCACCAGCATCAGCAGCACGCCGCCGATGCTCCAGACGCCGACCACCAGCGGGATGTCGAAATGCTCGGCCAGCAGGCCGGTGACCAGCACCGCGGCGCCCTGCATCAGTTGGACGCCGGTGGCCATCACGCCGAACGCGCGGGCCCGGTAGCCGTGCGGCAGCGCCTGCACGAACAGGCCGTTGGCGACCGGCATCAGGCCGGCGACGGCGAAGCCGGAGAACGCCGCCAGCACCGCCACCCAGACCGGTGACGGGTTGAGCAGGGCCGGCACCAGGACCAGCGGGGAGAACACCGCGAACGGGCGGACCAGCACCCGGCGCAGGTTGGGCGGCACCAGGCGGGCCATCGCCAGGCCGCCGACGATGAAACCGACCGGGTTGGCGGCCATGATCAGCGCCTGGTAGGCGCCCGCGGTGGTGCCCTCGGCCTTGTCCTGCGCCCAGGCCGCGGCCAGGCCCTCGGGGACGATCGAGAACAGCATCGCCGAGAAGACCAGCAGGGCCACGCCGCGCAGCACCCGGCTGCCGAAGACCAGCCGGAAGCCCTCGCCGGTCTCGCGGAGCAGGTTGGACCGGTCGGCGGAGCGCATCGCGGGTGGACGGTGCCGGGTGCCGAACCAGATCAGCAACGCCGACGCCAGGAACGTGGTGGCGTCGAGCACGATCGCGGCGCGCGGGTTGAACGCGGCGATGCCGGCGCCGATCGCGTAGCCGGCGACCTGGGCCGCCTGGCCGGTGCTGTTGTTGAGGCCCAGCCCGACGACCAGCTTGTCGCCGGGCAGGATCAGCGGCATCAGCGCCGAGCGGGCGGCCTGGCTCGGCGGGTTGGCCAGAGTGGCCACGAACAGGATCACGAGCATGACCGGCACGGGCAGGCCGGGGATGACGATCAGCGAGATCAGCACCATCCGCACGACGTCACAGACCACCATGACGTTGCGGTAGGGGTAGCGCTCGGCCAGCGTCGCCAGCAGCGGGCCGCCGACGAGCCAGGGCAGGTAGCTGATCGCGAAGGCGGCGGCCGACAGGGCGACCGACTTCGACTCCTGGTAGACGATGACCGTGACGGCGGCCTTGGAGATGTAGTCACCCAGCCACGAGAGCGCACTCGCCGCCAAGACCGCGCGGTATTCGCGCTGGCCGAGAACCTCACGGAAGGTCGCCGGCCGATTGGACGGTCGTGTCTCATCGGACACTGGGTAAGCCTCCATCGCCCTCGGCCAGCCCACTTTTGGCGGTGCGACCGAGCAACGTTGTCAGACGTCGGGAATGAAGTGAGCTTGTGACGGATTCTGCCCGATCGTCTGACAACTGGCTAGGGCGAACGGGTAGGGCGTCGCTTGTCCGACTGAACGATCGGACGATACCCGACCGTTCGAGTGGCGCGCGACCCCGGCCGGCACGCTCTTCGATGTGCGGGATGGGTCAGGACACGCCTTGCGATTCACCCTCCGGAGTGGCCGGTCGGGGGAAGACCCGGGCCGCGGCGAGCTGGGCGGTGACGCCGGCGCTGGCCAGGGCCTCGGTGAGCCGGCGCCGCAGTTCCCGGCCGACCACGTACTGACCGTCTGAAGTGGTCTTGGCGACCGTCCGGATGACCGTGCCGTCGACGGTCACCGACTCGACGCCGAGCACCTCGGGCGGTTCGACGAAGTTCTCTGTCAGCTCCGGATCGGCATAGACGGTGGCCGCCGCCGTCCGCAGCACGTCGACCGCGACCTCGGCGTCGGCGAAACCGATCGGCATATCGATCATGAGCATTGCCCAGCCCTGGCTCTTGTTGCCGACCCGGATGATCTCGCCGTTGCGGATGTACCAGAGCACGCCGCGGGCGTCCCGCACCGTGGTGATCCGCAGCCCGACCGACTCCACCACGCCGGTCGCCTCGCCCAGGTCGACCGTGTCGCCGACCCCGTACTGATCTTCGAGCAGCATGAACAGGCCGCCGAGCAGGTCCTTGACCAGGCTCTGGGCGCCGAAGCCGACGGCCAGGCCGAGGATGCCGGCGCTGGCCAGCAGCGGCGCGAGGTTGAAGCTGAGCTCCTCGAGCACCATCAGCAGGGCGATCGAGAAGACGAAGGCGGTGACCAGGCTGCGCAGCACGGAGCCGATCGCCTCGGCCCGCTGGCGGCGCCGCTCCGGCACGACGACCGCCGGGTCAACGGCCGCGGTGGGGACCCGGTTGCGCAGCGGCTTGAGGATCGCCGGCACGGAGCCCTCGGAGGTGGTCCGGACCAGCCGGCTGATCAGTTTGTGCAGCAGGTAGCGGGCGAAGACGGCGAGCAGCAGGATCGCCAGGATCCGCAGCGGCTTGACCAGGAAGTAGTAGCTGCCCTCCGCTACCCAGGACGAACCGGTCATATCCAGGACCCAGCCACAAAGGCGGTCAGTAGTCGCACAGCTGGCCGTGTCGATGGCAGTCACACATGTGTTCGTACCGCATGGGCCGTTCGGCCGATCAGGCGGCCCGACCATGGTCGCAACCGGACGGAACCGACCATCTCACCACACGAAACCGAAGCTTCACTTCCCGACCCCCGATTAGTGCGTGCAATCGGGTCCCCCATCAGGGACTATTGCTGCACGGGACTACCGAGAGGGTGAGCGGGATGCCTGACATACGACCGGCTGTGGGCTCCGGGGTATTAGTCCTGAACGCCACCTACGAGCCCCTCTGCGTCGTGTCAGTGCGAAGAGCCGCGATCCTCGTCCTATCCGCCAAGGCTGTCTGTGTCGCCGACGGTGAGGGATTTCTGCACAGCGTCCGGCACGAGCTTCCGGTGCCGTCGGTCGTCCGGCTGACCCGCTACGTCCGGGTCCCGTTCCGGGCCACCGTCGGGCTGTCCCGGCGCGCGATATTCGCCCGCGACGGCTGGCGCTGCGCCTACTGCAAAGGGCCGGCGGAGACCATCGACCACGTCTTCCCGCGCAGCCGGGGTGGCCGGCACGCCTGGGAGAACGTCGTCGCCGCGTGCGCCAGGTGCAACCACAGCAAAGGCGACAAGACCCCGGCCGAGCTCGGCTGGCGGCTGCTCACCAAGCCCGCGGCACCCAAAGGAGTCGCCTGGCGGGTGCTCGGCCACCGCGCGCCCGACCCGCGCTGGGCGAGCTGGCTCGACCTGCCCGCACCGGAGGTCGCCGCGGCCTGAGCGCGCTAGGCGGCGTCGTGCGCTGAGACCAGCGACGCGAACACCACGATGTTGTCCTCGTAACCGGTCGCGCCGCCGACCCAGCGCCCGCCACAGGTGATCAGCCGCAGCGCGGGCCGGCTGAAGTCGCCGTAGACCCGGTCGGCCGGCACGCTGGTCTTGTCGAACCGCTCCACCGAGTTGACCTCGAACACCGCCACCGACCGGTCCCGCCGGGTCACCTCCACCCGGTCGCCGGGCGCCAGCGCCGACAGCTTCGCGAACACGGCCGGGCCGGTCCTGGTGTCGACGTGCCCGACGACCACGGCCGGTCCGAACTCACCCGGTGTCGGGCCCGCCTCGTACCAGCCGGTCTCGTTGGGCTCGTTGACCGGCGGCACGGCGATCGTGCCGTCGTCGGCCAGCCCGACATCGTGCACGGGCGCGTTCACGCCGATCTCGGGTATGGCGATCCGGGTCGGCCGGCTCGCGGCCAGCACCGGGAAATCCCGCGGCGGAGGCTTCGCGTCGGGCCCGAACCAGGAGAAGCTCGGCAGCGCGAAGCCGCCGGTCACCTGGCCCAGCCCGAGACCGGAGAGGAAGACACCGAGCAGGAGCAGGGCCAGCACACCGGGTACGCCCAACCGCCGGCGCCGCCTGGCCTGGCGCTCGGACAGCCCGACGACCCGGGCCGAGGCGGCGGCCTTCGGGCCCGGGTCGGTGGTCCCGGCGGTGGGGCCGGGCGCGGGAGCGGGAACGGGAACGGGTACGGGCGGGGCGGGTGGGGGCGCGCTCGCCCCTGGCAGGCGGAGCAGGTCCCGGATGACCGGGATCCGCTCCGGCTCATCCGACATGGCGGGCTAGACCAGCCGCCGGCGCCGGCGCAGCGCCACGGCGAGCCCCGCGCCGGCCACGACAGTCGCCAGGCCACCGGCCAGGGTCACCATGCCCCCGTCGCTGTCCGAGCCGGCCAGGCCGCCACCGCCGGTGTGCGGGCCGTAGGTCGGCCGGACGTTGCCGATCACCTTCAGCTTGGTCGACGCGCTCTTGCCGTTGGCGCAGCTCAGCTTGACGTCGTAGTCGCCCTGGCGGGTGTCCGGCGGCACGATCGCGTCGCCGACCAGGAAGCCCCACTCGGAGATCAGCGGCACCTCGCCGAACGCCTTCGAGGTCACCGTAGCCTCGGGCGGGCGGTGGCCGGCGCCGGCCTGGTCGGGCGCTCCCCCGCCGGGGGCGCCGCCCTGGCCCTGGTCGGCCGCGCCGCCCGGGCCCTGCTCGGGCTTCCCCTCGTCCTGCTTGAGGTTGTCCTCGCAGCTCGCCTTGATCGCGACCGATTCGCCCGCCTGGACGGTGCTCGGGCTCAGCTCGACCCAGGCGCCGCTGCCGGCCCGGGCCGGTGCGCCGGCGACCAGTACGGTCCCGGCCGCCGCGGCCGCCCCAACCACCACGATCCGGCTAAGCGCGGCAAAAGAAACGACTGACACGAAAGCCCCCCTTCGATGGGGAGACCATAACCCCGCCTATCGGTGGAAAGACCCGAAATCGGTCAGGTAACCCGAGAACGATTCGCGGAAAACCGGAGCCAGGACTCGGCCTCCATGATCGTGCGGAGCCGGTGGAGGCCCTCGTACACGTCGACGAACCGGGTGTAGAGCGGCGCGAGGCCGAGCCGCAGCCGGTCCGGGGTGCGGTAGTCGGGGATCACCGAGGCCTCCCGCAGCGCCTGGCTGATCTGCCAGGCGCCCGGGTGGTGCAGCGTCACGTGCGCGCCGCGGCCGGCCCGGGGCGAGGCCAGCGCGAAGCCGTGCGGCGCCAGCCACTCGTCGAACAGCTCGATCGCGAAGTCGCCCAGCGCGGTGCCCTTCGCGAAGATCCGGTCGATGCCCGCCGACGCGCTCAGCCGGGCACCGCACAGCGCCGCGTAGCCGCCCAGCACCGGCGGCGTGCCGACCAGGAAGCGGTCCACCGAGGGCACCGGGTCGTACGCCGGCCCCATCGCGAACTGGTCCCGCTGCCCGAACCAGCCCCAGATCGGCTGCCGCAACTCCGCCTGCAGGTCGGCCCGCACGTAGAGGAACGCCGGCGCGCCTGGGCCGGCGTTGAGGTGCTTGTACGTGCACCCGACGGCGAGATCGACCCCGGCGGAGCGCAACGGCACCGGCACCGCGCCGGCCGAGTGGCACAGGTCCCAGAGCACCAGCGCGCCCGCCGCGTGCACGGCCCGGGTAATCCCGTCGAGGTCGGCGATCGCGCCCGACCGGTAGGCCACATGTGACAGCGACACCAGCGCCACGTCGTCGTCGAGCGCCTCCCGCACCGCGGCCGCCGACACGCCCGTGTCCAGATCGGAGCGGATCACCCGCAGTGTCATCCCCCGCGTGGCCGCGACGCCCTCCAGCACGTAGCGGTCGGTCGGGAAGTTGTCGTCGTCGGTGACGATCACCCGCCGGTCGGGCCGCGCGTCGCAGGCGGCCATCGCCAGCTTGTAGAGGTTGACGCTGGTCGAGTCGCCGAGCACCACCTCGCCCGGGTCGGCAGCCAGCACCCCGCCGGCCAGCACGTCGCCGACCTCGCGGGCCAGCCCGATCCAGCGGTCCCAGCCGCGCACCAGGTCGACACCCCATTCCTCGTCGACGGCGGCGCGCAGGCGGTCGCGGGTGGCGTGCGGCAGCCGACCGAGCGAGTTGCCGTCGAGGTAGACCAGATCGGGCTCGCCGATGACGAACTCGTCGCGGAAAGCGGCCAGCGGGTCGGCGGCGTCGAGACGGTGGGCCTGGGTGAGGCGATCAACGGGCACGCCGACACCGTAGCCGGGCAGGATGGAGGCATGGCGGACCTCCACGACCTCACCGCACTCGACCAGGCGGCCGCGATCGCCCGCGGCGAGCTGACCAGCGCCGAACTCGTCGAGCACTACCTGGCGCGGGTGGCCGCCTTCGGCGACACCGTCGGGGCGTTCGTCACCGTGACCGCCGACCGGGCCCGCGCCGAGGCGGCCGCCCTCGACGCGGCACCGACGGACGCGCGGGGTCCGCTGCACGGCGTGCCGACGGCGATCAAAGACCTGACCATGACCGCCGGCGTACGCACGACGTTCGGCTCGGCCGCGTTCGCCGACTACGTGCCGCCGGTCGACGCCGACGTGGTCGGCTACCTGCGCGCGGCCGGCACCGTGTCGCTCGGCAAGACCACCACGTCGGAGTTGGGCGCCTCGTGCCACGCGGAGAGCCTGGTCGCCCCGCCGGCCCGCAACCCGTGGGCGCTGGGCAACACGGCCGGCGGGTCGAGCGGCGGCGCGGCCGCTGCGGTCGCCGCCGGCCTGGTCGCGGTCGCGCAGGGCTCCGACGGCGGCGGCTCGGTGCGGATCCCGGCGGCGATCTGCGGCCTGGTCGGCTACAAGCCCAGCCGCGGCGTGGTCTCCGGGGGCCCGCTCGGCTTCGCCGGGTTCGGCCTACCGACGCACGGGGCGCTGGCCCGCACGGTCACCGACGCGGCCGCGTTCCTCGACGCGATGGCGGTGCCCACGGTCGGCGAGCCCTACCTGGCACCGCCGGCACCGGGCGGGGGCTACCTCGGCGCCGCCCGCACCGCCGCACCCGGCCCGCTGCGGATCGGCCGGTTCACCGCGCCGATGCTGGTCGACACGCCGGTCGACCCGGCGTGTGTGGCGGCCGTCGACGCGGCCGCCGCGGCGCTGAGCGATGCGGGCCATCACGTCGAAGACGTCGCGGCGCCCTTGACGCCGGACATGTGGCCGCTGTTCGAGACCATCTGGTACGTGCTGTCGCTGGCACCCGTGCCCCCGGAGAAGGAACCGGCCCTGTTGCCCTTGACGCGTTATCTGCGCGCCCGCGGCGGCACGGTCAGCGCGAGCCAGCTGATGGGCGTGCTCGCGCAGTTGCAGACCCGGGTGCGGCAGGGGCTGGCCCCGCTGGCCGGCTACGACGTGCTGCTCAGCCCGGTGCTGGCGGTGCCGCAGGCCGAGATCGGCTGGTTCACGTCGGCGGGCGAACCCGCCGACGACTTCGACCGGCAGCGGCGCTTCTCGCCGTACTGTGCGATCTTCAATGTGACCGGCCAACCCTCGGTGACCGTGCCGACCGGCGCGACCACCGACGGTCTTCCGGTCGGTGTCCTGTTGAGCGGGCGCTACGGCGACGACGCGCGGCTGCTGGCCGCGGCCGCGCAGTTGGAGCGGCTCGCCGGGCGTGTTGATCGCCACCCGGCGATCTGGACGGACGCGCCCTCCGCTACCGTGAACGGCGTCTGAGCCGGCTGGGCTTGAAGGGGCGTTGGCGTTGTCAGTTACACAGACGGTGCTTTATTTCGTCGTCATTCCGGCGGCCGCCGTGCTGGTGATCGCGGGGCTCGCGGCCGCGGGCGGGGGTCCCCGTCCGAAGCGTTACCGGCCCGGTCGGCCCTACGACTTCCGGCCGGTCTGGTTCCTGTCCTCGCCGGAGCTGCTCTCGCACGCTCCCGAGGAGCCCGACTCGCACGTGATCGAGGCCGGGGAAACCCGTGCGCTCAGCACCGCGAGCACCCCCTACGGCGGGCCGGTCGGCGCGATCGAGCCGGTGCCCTCGGCGGCCTCGGCCGGCAAGGTTGGAGGCGCAAGTGACCGCTGGTGAACGTCAACTGACGACCGGTGACGCGGTCGTGCCTTCGGCCGACGTCGAAGCCGCGGTGCAGGGCCGCGAGGCCGCGATCGAGGAAGACCACTACGGCCAGCCCGAGGTGCTCGAGGGCCCGTTCGGCACCCGCCAGCTGCTCCGCCTCGACGACGCGCTGCGCACCGCCGACCGGGCGACCGGGCTCACCTTTTCCGTCTACGTCGGAGAGCTGGAGGAGCCCGTCCGCGGCCACGCCGAGCGGATGCACCAGCAGCTGCCCAACGCCGCCTCGGCGGTGCTCCTCGCGGTCAGCCCCAACCAGCGCGTCCTGGAAGTGGTGACCGGCGGCGACGCCCGGCGCCGGATCCCGGACCGCGACGCCAAGCTCGCCGCGCTGTCGATGGTGGCCGCCTTCGGCGGCGGCGACCTGGCCGGCGGCATCATCAGCGGCCTCGACCAGCTCGCCACCCGCGCCGGCCGCTCCTGAGTTCGTTTTCGACAGGCCCGGCACCCGACCCGGGGCCGGGCCTTCGTCGTGCCGCACGGCACAGCCCCACGTGAATGGATCTCGCGATCCCGCCTGGCAGGATGGAAGCGTGACTGCACCCCGAGCCGGCCAGCCGACGTTCTACGAGCTCGTCGGGGGTGAGCCGACCTTCCGCAAGCTGGTGGCCCGCTTCTACGAGGGCGTGGCCGACGACACGCTGCTGCGGCCGATCTACCCCGAGGAAGACCTCGGGCCGGCGACCGAGCGACTGACGTTGTTCCTGATGCAATATTGGGGCGGCCCCAACACCTACTCCGCCGAGCGCGGGCACCCCCGCCTGCGCATGCGGCACGCACCCTTCCGGGTGGGCCCGGACGAGCGCGACGCCTGGCTGCGCCACATGCGCGACGCGGTCGACTCGCTCGACCTGCCGGAAGACCAGGAGCGCACGCTCTGGGAGTACCTGGAGCGCGCCGCCTACTTCATGGTCAACACCATGGACGCGACAAACCCGACATAAACGTTTCGCGGGGCACTTCTCGGTCGTTGATCCGCACGACCGCCGCCGCGGACAGGGATCGCGGGGGCCGCACGCCCGAGGAGCCCCGCCCAGATGCGTCGCCGACTCATCGCCGCCGCCGTGCTAGTTCTCGCCGCCGTCGCCGGCGCGATGCCGGCCCAGGCGGACGTCGCCCAGCCGAGGATCGTGTCGGCGGACCCCGTCGACTTCACGCCGCACGCGCTCGACGGCACCGTCCGCGCGATCGCGGTGGTCGGCCGGACCGTGGTCGTCGGCGGCACGTTCAGCTCGGTCGCCAACGAGAACGGCCTCCGCCCGATCCGCCGCCCCTACCTGTTCGCGTTCGACGCGAAGACCGGCGTGATCCGCACCAACTTCGCCCCGGCGGTCGACGGAGCCGTCTACGCCCTGGCGGCGGGCCCCGACAACACCGTCTACGCCGGCGGCGCGTTCCGCACGGTCAACGGCGTCGCGTCGCGCGGCCTGACCCGCCTGTCGGTGCCCAACGGCGCCCGGGTGGCCCCGTTCAAGGCCGAAATCAACTGGGGCGACGTGCGTACCCTGGCCGTCAACGGACGGCGCCTCTACGCGGGCGGCCCGTTCTCCGCGATCAACGGCGTCAACCGCGCCGGCCTGGCCCGCCTCGACGGCGTCACGGGCGCCGTCGACACCGGCTTCGACGCCCGCCTGACCGCGCCCAGCCTGGCCCGCGTGCGGGTCGAGGACATGGCCCTGTCCCCCAACGGCCGCAACCTGGTCGCGGTCGGCGCGCTCACCCACGCGTCCGGCCAGGCCCGCAGCCAACTCGCCATGTTCGACGTCTCCGGCCCGCGGGCGGTGCTCTCCACCTGGCGGACCGACGCCTTCGCCGGCGCCTGCGACCGCTCCCTGGACACCTACCTGCGCGGCGTCGACTTCTCCCCCGACGGGTCCTACTTCGTCACCGTCACCACCGGCGCCCTTCCCGGCCCCGCCCGGATGTGCGACACCGCGGCCCGCTTCGAAACGGCCGGCGCCGGCCTACACCGGGCCACCTGGGTCAACCACACGGGCGGCAACACCCTGTTCTCGGTCTCGGTGACCGGCAGCGCGGTCTACGTCGGCGGCCACCAGCAGTGGCTCGACAACCCGCGCGGCGACAAGACCAAGGGCCCGGGCGCGGTCGACCGCCCCGGCATCGGGGCCATCAACCCGAAAACCGGCAAGGCCCTGCCCTGGAACCCCACCCGCGCCCGCGGCGTCGGCGCCCGAGCCATCGTGGCCACGTCCTACGGCCTCTACGTCGGCTCCGACACCGACAAACTCGGCAAGGAGTACCACGGCCGCATCGGGATGTTCCCGCTCTAGATCAAACCCGTTGAAGCGTTGTCCCGGGTCCGCGGTGGTCCGGACCGTCGCTCCCGCCGGGGACCGGTCCGGGCCTGGGGGCCCGGCCCTGCCAGGCCCGCGGTGGGCCACGCCCGGCGTCTCACGCGGCCCCCTTCGGGCGTGTCGCGGCGCCGAAGGGGTGGTCTCTCGCGAGCCGACATGTTTTCGCATGTAGGTACATGCGAAAACATGTACGCCTCCGCGACTACCTGCCGCCGGTCCGCGACACGCCGCGTAGACGACGCGCCGACGCACACGCGGCGCCGCAGGGGTTTGGTTGTGGAGCGGCGGTCCGGACCACCGCGGACCCGGGAACGCGCCTGCCGTTGGCCTACAGCAGCGCGCCCTCGTCGTGGAGCCAGTCGACGAACGTGCTGGAGACCGCGGCGCCGCAGTCGAGCATTTCGACCAGGAGGGCGTCGTGTGCGCCGGCGCCGAGGGGGACCTGGATCTCC
Organism: Asanoa sp. NPDC049573; assembly: GCF_040676615.1. Lineage (NCBI taxonomy): Bacteria > Bacillati > Actinomycetota > Actinomycetes > Micromonosporales > Micromonosporaceae > Asanoa > Asanoa sp. NPDC049573. The sequence goes on along the minus strand of NZ_JBFAPI010000005.1, from coordinate 74,121 downwards.
GCGTAGATCGGGAGTTGGCCGCGCTCGGTGGGGTCGCCCACGTAGGCCTTGCAGAAGCGGCGGGTGTGGTTCCACTCGTTGACGACGCGGTAGGCACGGTCGGCCCAGTCCGGCGGGACTGTCGAGTGTGGGCGGGCGCGGATGACCAGGATCTCGTCTTCCGGGCCTTCGAGGGTGAACAGCACCGCGTGCCGTTCCCACATCGCCAGCAGGCTGCCGTCGCCGTCGGCCAGGTAGCGGATGTCGAGCAGGTCCAGGGCGTCGCCCAGGCGGCGTAGGCACACCGGTTCGACCGTGGCGGGCTTGTCGGGCGTCTCCCGCGGCACGGCTAAGGCGGCCAGCGGATCGAGCACCACGGCGTTGGGATCGCGTTGCGGCGGCACTCCCAATCGGACTGTTCCATCGTCCGCACGAGTCTCGGATTTGACCCCTCCGGCGTGGCCGGGACGCCAAGACCACCAAGGCATCGCTCGCGCACCTCACTCCCCAGCGAATCCGTCCGCGTACGTTGCGTTGGACCCGGGGTGACGGTACCCGGAAGGTCGGCGGAGGGCATCCCCCCAACGGCAGGCCGGACCCGAACGGATAGCCGGCTATCGTCCGAAAGTACGAGGCGGTGTCGGTTTTAGGGAGAATTGCTGAACGGGCGGTAGCCAGGCGACGCCGTACGGTGCAGAGAGGCCTATCCATCTCCCTGATGCACGGACATCGATATTTGCGTGAGATGATACGTCCGGCCGACCCAGGAACCCCATCCGGATGACTGCCTGGATCAGCCGTTGTGGGACATCGACCGACGACTGGTCATCGCTGACGACGATCGGGACATGGTCGAGCAGCGCGTCCCGCAACGCCCGCTGGCCCACCGCTCGGCCACCGACACCCTCCCGCGTCGCGGTCCGCAGCGTGCCCGCCGCGGCCGTCGCCACCCGCCGGATATCCGCGGCCGGAACCGCCTCGACGACCCGGCCACCGCCGGCCGGCGGCAGCGGCCAGCGCCAGTCCGCGTCGCGCCGCGGTGGCAGGGTCGCACCGCCCCGGGCGACCTCTTCGAAGAGCGCCGCCGCCGACACCGTGGCGTCGACGGGGGCGGCGAGGTCGACCGTGCGGCCGACCAGCACGCCCCACGGCAGCGGGGCCCAGAGTTGCACCCGGCCGCCGACCGGACGGATCCGGACCACGGCGCCGGCGTCCAGCCGGACCAGCCGGCTGAGGAACGCACCGGTGTCGGACAGGCTCACGGCAGCACGGAGGGCTCGAGGCTGTAAGGCTTGAGAAACGCCCGCTCTTCCGGCGAGAGCCGGCGCGGGCGCCCGGCCGCCAGGTCGAACGGCACGCAGACCGAGCGGGCCCGGCTGGCCAGGGCGCCGTCGTCGAACAGCTCGTAGGCGATCACGAACCGGGACGCCCGGATCTCCTCGACCCACATCTCGATCCGCACGGTCTCGCCGTAGTCGACCGGGCGCAGGTAGTCGACCTCGTGCCGGGAGATGACCACGCCCTCTTCGAGCGAGGTCACCCCGTGCTTGCGGGCCGCGACGAACATGAGGGCCACGCGCGCTTCCTCGTACAGGGTCAGGAAGCGCGCGTTGTTGACATGGCCGTAGACGTCCATGTCGGACCAGCGCGGCACGCACTCGAAGACGAACCGGTCCACGAGGTCAGTCGCGGGTCAGCTTGCGGTAGGTCACCCGGTGCGGCCGGGCGGCCTCGGCGCCGAGACGGTCGACCTTGTTCTTCTCGTAGGCCTCGAAGTTGCCCTCGAACCAGAACCACCTGGCCGGGTTCTCCTCGTCGCCCTCCCAGGCCAGGATGTGCGTGGCGACCCGGTCGAGGAACATCCGGTCGTGGGAGATGACCACGGCGCAGCCGGGGAACTCGAGCAGCGCGTTCTCCAGCGAGCTGAGGGTCTCGACGTCGAGGTCGTTGGTCGGCTCGTCGAGCAGGATCACGTTGCCGCCGATCTTCAGCGTCAGCGCGAGGTTGAGCCGGTTGCGTTCGCCGCCGGACAGCACCTTGGTCGGCTTCTGCTGGTCGGGGCCCTTGAAGCCGAACGCCGCGACGTAGGCCCGGGACGGCATCTCGACCTTGCCGACCATCAGGTGGTCGAGCCCGTCGGAGACGACCTCCCAGACCGTCTTGTCGCCGTCGAGGCCGGAGCGGTTCTGGTCCACGTACGACAGGGAGACCGTCTCGCCGACGCGCACCGAGCCGCCGGTCGGCTCCTCCAGGCCCACGATGGTCTTGAAGAGCGTGGTCTTGCCGACGCCGTTGGGGCCGATGATGCCGACGATGCCGTTGCGCGGCAGCGAGAACGACAGGTTCTCGATCAGCGTCCGGTCGCCGAAACCCTTGGTCAGGCTGTTGGCCTCGATCACCGTGTTGCCCAGGCGCGGGCCCGGCGGGATCTGGATCTCTTCGAAGTCGAGCTTGCGGGTCTTCTCGGCCTCGGTGGCCATCTCCTCGTAGCGGTCCAGCCGGGCGCGCGACTTGGTCTGCCGGGCCTTGGCGTTGGACCGCACCCACTCGAGCTCTTCGGAGAGTCGCCGCTTCATCTTGGCGTCCTTGCGGCCCTCGACCGCGAGCCGGGCCGCCTTCTTCTCCAGGTAGGTGGAGTAGTTGCCCTCGTAGCCGATCGCGCGGCCACGGTCGAGCTCCAGGATCCAGCCGGCCACGTTGTCGAGGAAGTACCGGTCGTGGGTGATCGCCAGGACGGTGCCGGCGTACTTGGCCAGGTGCTGCTCCAGCCACTGGACGCTCTCCGCGTCGAGGTGGTTGGTCGGCTCGTCGAGCAGCAGCAGGTCGGGCGCCTCGAGCAGCAGCTTGCAGAGCGCGACCCGGCGGCGCTCACCACCGGAGAGAGTGGTCACGTCGGCGTCCGGCGGCGGGCAGCGCAGCGCGTCCATGGCCAGTTCGAGCGCGGAGTCGATGTCCCACGCGTCGGAGTGGTCGAGCTCCTCCTGGAGCTTGCCCATCTCCTCCATCAGCTCGTCGGAGTAGTCGGTGGCCATCTGCTCGGCGATCTTGTTGAACCGCTCCAGCTTGGCCTTGGTCTCGGCGACCGCCTCTTCGATGTTGCCGAGCACGGTCTTCGCGTCGTTGAGCGGCGGCTCCTGCGCCAGCATCCCGACGGTGTAGCCCGGCATCAGCCGCGCCTCGCCGTTGCTGGTCTTGTCGAGCCCAGCCATGATCTTGAGCAGGCTGGACTTACCGGCGCCGTTGGGACCGACGACCCCGATCTTGGCGCCCGGCAGGAAACTGAGCGTCACGTTGTCGAGCACGACCTTGTCGCCGTGCGCCTTGCGCGCCTTTTCCAGGACGTAGATGTACTGGGCCACGGTGCGGCCTACCTCCGAGTAATGGTCGATACCGGCAGAACGCCGTCGTCAATCCTGACAGGTTCCTCCACCAACGCCCACATCACCCCGGCCGGTTCAGCTCTGGCGGCGCTCCGTGACCGGATAGGTCGACTCCTTGCCGTTGGTCGACTGGGTCAGCCGGTAGGGGGTGACCGAGTAGGTCGTCGTGCCGTCGGCGGTCTCGTTCGTCGCCAGATAACCGCCGCCGGACTCGGTAACCGAGGTCAGGAACAGGGCGTTCGTGCCCTGTTGGAGGTCACCGCCGACCGGGCCGACGTACCCCTGGTAGAAGATCGAACCCGCCGTGTCCCGGCAGATCCAGACCTGCCGGTCGTCTTCGGTCCGGATGTAGAGGATCTCCACCAGGCCGCCCGGTGAGCCCGCGTCCTCGGCCGCCGCCTCGGCCGCGTCCGGGCAGGGGTCGCCCTGCGGCTGCCGTACCACCGGCGTCTCCGGCTGTTCTGTGATCTCCGCCCCTCGATCGGCGGCGCGCCGGTCCGCCACGCGCTGCCCGTAGAACCACCCGCCGGCCGCGCCGGCCGCCCCCAGCAGGGCCACTGCCAGCAAAAATGACAGCAGAACCCGTCCGCGTGGTTTCCGCCCCGGTGTCGACACGCCTACGAGCCTGTCATCCATCAGCAACCGAACGGAAGGATCATTACCTCGGGTGTACGGGTATCCCGTCCATCAGGGCCACCGGGCCCCGAAGCGCCGCAAGGCCACGAAGGTAGGCTCGACGGCGGACCCGTGATCACCGGAGGTGTGCGGAGCGTGACGGTTCGTAGCTCTTTTGTCGTTGTAGCGAACCGACTACCGGTTGACGAGGTCACCACCGACGAAGGACGGCAATGGCGGCGTAGCCCGGGTGGTCTGGTGACCGCGTTGCACCCGGTGCTGGCGGAGCACAAGGGCACCTGGGTCGGCTGGGCCGGCGGCACCAGCGAGGAGGCGCCGGAGCCGTTCGACCTCGAGGGTATCCACATCCACCCGGTGCCGCTGACCTCGCTCGACCTCGAGCGCTACTACGAGGGCATGTCGAATGCCACCATCTGGCCGCTCTACCACGACGCGGTCGAGACGCCGGTGTTCAAGCGCCGCTGGCGCGAGTCCTACCGCCAGGTCAACGCCCGGTTCGCGGAGGCCGCCGCCGAGGTGGCGGCCGACGGCGCGACGGTCTGGATCCAGGACTACCAGTTGCAGTTGGTGCCGGCGATGCTGCGGGAGCGGCGACCCGACCTCAAGATCGGTTTCTTCCTGCACATCCCGTTCCCGCCGATCGAGCTGTTCATGCAGATGCCGTTCCGGGCCGAGATCCTGCGCGGGCTGCTCGGCGCCGACCTGATCGGCTTCCAGCAGCGGCTCGCGGCCCAGAACTTCGTGCGGCTGGCCCGGCACCTGCTCGGCCTGCGCTACGAGGGCCAGGTCATCGACGTCGACGGCCGGCCGGTCAAGGCGGGCGCGTTCCCGATCTCGATCGACGTGGCCGAGATGGAGCGGATGGCGGCCGACCCGGCCGTGCAGGCCCGGGCCAAGCAGATCCGCGCCGAGCTGGGCGACCCGAAGACGGTCATCCTCGGCGTCGACCGGCTCGACTACACCAAGGGCATCGAGTTGCGCCTCAAGGCGTTCCGCGAACTGCTCTCCGACGGCAAGCTGACCGTGCCCGAAGCCGTCATGATCCAGGTCGCGACGCCGAGCCGCGAGCGGGTCGAGCACTACCAGACGTTGCGGGTCAAGGTCGAACGCGAAGTCGGCCGGATCAACGGCGAGTTCGGGCGCGTCGGCGTGCCCGCCGTCCACTACCTTCACCAGTCGTACAGTCGCAACGAGTTGGCCGCGCTCTATTGCGCGGCCGACGTCATGATGGTGACCCCGCTGCGAGACGGGATGAATTTGGTGGCGAAGGAATACGTGGCGGCGCGTGCCGACACGGGTGGAGCGCTGGTGCTGAGCGAGTTCGCCGGCGCCGCGACGGAACTGCGACAGGCGTTCCTGTGCAACCCGCACGACCCAGAGGGAGTCAAGGAGGCGCTACTGCGCGCGGTGCACATCGAGCACCCGGAAGCGCGGCGCCGTATAAGGATCATGCAGCGATACCTGCGCACCCACGATGTCGGCCACTGGGCCCGGACCTTCCTGCGGGAACTGGGCGTGCCTGACGTGGAGGCCGCGTGACCGACGTCGTCGAGGTCGATCAGAAGGCCGCGGGCCAGATCGACCCGGAACTGCGTGCGGCCATCGGCCGGATCGCGCGGGTTCCGCAACTGCTCATCGCGTGCGACTACGACGGCACGCTGGCACCGATCGTCGCCGACCCCACGATGGCCGTACCCCTGCCGGAAAGCGTGGCCGCGGTCCGGGCCCTCGCGGCACTGCCGCAGACCACCGTGGCGGTCGTCTCCGGGCGCGCCCTGCGCGACCTGGCCACGCTGTCGCGGCTGCCGAGCGAGGTGCACCTCGTCGGCAGCCACGGCTCGGAATTCGACATCGGGTTCGTCGAGCGGCTGACCCCCGAACTGGTCGAGGTCCGCACCCGGCTGCAGGTGGCACTCCGCGAGATCGTCGCGGGCAAGCCGGGCGTACGCCTGGAGAACAAGCCGGCCAGCGTCGCGGTGCACTACCGGACGGCGGAACGGCCGGTGGCCGACGAGGTCAAGGACCGGGTGGCGACCGGGCCGGCAACCTGGCCCGAGGTCACCGTCACACACGGCAAAGAGGTGATCGAGCTCTCCGTCGTGCCGACGCACAAGGGCACCGCGGTCGACCAGCTGCGCACCTCGATGTCGGCCAGCGCCGTGCTGTTCATCGGCGACGACATCACCGACGAGAACGCGTTCGGCAACCTGCACGGCCCCGACGTGGGCGTGAAGATCGGGCCGGGCGAGACGAAGGCCGGCTACCGGGTCGGCGAGCCGATCGAGGCCGCCCGGGTGCTCGGCCTGCTGCTGCAGACCCGCCGGCACTGGCTCTTCGGTGAGCGGGCGGTGCCGATCGAGCGGCACTCGCTGCTCTCCAACGGCGAGACGGTGGCCCTGCTGACCCCGGACGCCAAGGTCACCTGGCTGTGCCACCCGCGGCCGGACTCGTCGGCGATCTTCGCCGACCTGCTCGGCGGCAGCCCCGCCGGCCACTTCGCGGTCCAGCCGGAACGCGGTGGCATCCCGCTCGGCCAGCGCTACCGGCCCGGCACGATGACGGTGGAGACCCGCTGGTCGGGCCTGGCCGTGACCGACTGGCTCGACCGGGCACCGACCGCCAACCATGCCGACGGTTTCGTGATCGCCGGCGACTCGGCCCTCGTCCGCCGCCTGACCGGCAGTGCGACGGTGAAGCTGGAGTTCTCACCCCGCCCCGAGTTCGGCCAGGTCCAGGTGCGGCTGCAGGCGATCGGCGACGGCCTGCTGGTGCTCGGTTCCAACGAGCCGGTCGCCCTCTACTCCCCCGGCGTCGCCTGGGAGATCAGCGAAGACGGCGGCTACGACACCGCGCGGGCCACCGTCGACCTGACCGCGCGCGGCGGCGAGCAGTTGCTGGAGCTGCGGTTCGGCACGCAGAGCCTGCAGCCGCACCCGACGCCCGCGGCCGACCGGCAGGACTCCGCCGAGGAGCCCTGGAAGGCGTGGGTACGCAGCCTGCGCTTGCCGCCGGAGAGCCGGGAGCTGGTGGCCCGCAGTGCCCTGACCCTCAAGGGCCTGTGCCACGACCCGACCGGTGCGATCCTGGCCGCCGCGACCACCTCGCTGCCCGAGGAGCTGGGCGGGGTCCGCAACTGGGACTACCGCTACTGCTGGCTGCGCGACGCGGCGATGACCGCGCGGGCGCTGGTCGACCTCGGCTCGATCGACGAGGCCGAGGGCCTGCTCCGCTGGGTCGACGGCTGCGTCGAGCGCACGGGTGGCCACCCGGAGCGGCTGCACCCGCTCTACACGGTGGAGGGCTACGAGCTCGGCGCCGAGGCGGTCATCGACACGCTGCCCGGCTATGCCGGCTCCCGCCCGGTGCGGGTCGGCAACCTGGCCAACCACCAACTCCAGCTCGACGTCTTCGGCCCGGTGGCCGACCTGCTGGCGGCGGTAGCCGACGCCCGCGGCTCGGTCCGCGAGGAGGAGTGGCGCGTCCTGGAGGCGATGGTGCAGGCGGTCGAGCGCCGTTGGCACGAGCCCGACCACGGCCTCTGGGAGGCCCGCCTCCAGCCCCGGCACCACGTCTACTCGAAGGTCATGTGCTGGATGACCGTCGACCGGGCGTTGCACGTCGTGCGCAAGCACGCCGGCCAGGACCGCCCGGAGTGGGTCGGCCTGCGCGACCGGATCGGCCACAACGTGCTCGAACACGGGTGGCACGAGGAGGCCGGTGCCTACACGGTCGCCTACGGCGACGAGGAGATGGACGCGTCGTCGCTCTGGATCGGCCTCTCCGGCCTGCTCCCCGACGACGACCCGCGCTTCCTGTCGACGGTGCTGAAGGTCGAGGCCGACCTGCGCAGCGGCCCGGTCGTCTACCGGTACCGCTGGGACGACGGCCTGCCCGGTCGCGAGGGTGGTTTCCACATCTGCACGTCGTGGCTGGTGGAGGCCTACCTGCGGACCGGTCGCCGGGCGGATGCCGAGGAGCTGTTCGAGCAGATGGTGGCGACGGCGGGGCCGACGGGACTGCTCCCGGAGCAGTACGACCCGCTGGCCGAGCGCGGGCTGGGCAACCACCCGCAGGCCTACAGCCACCTCGGTCTCATCCGGTGCGCGCTGCTGCTGGCGGGGCTGCTCAAGCCCTGAGCTGACGCATTTCCTGAGGGCCGTCGCGGGCCACCGCGGCGGCCCTTCGCCGTCAGGACAGGGCCGTGACCACCTCGCCGATGACGGTGATCGCGGGTGCGCGCAGGCCCGCCTCGGCCACCGCGGCGGCGATCGTCTCCAGCGTTCCGGTCACCGTGCGCTCGTCCGCCGTGGTGCCTTCCTGGATCACCGCCGCCGGCGTCGTGCCCGCGCGGCCATGAGCGACCAGCGTCGACGCGATCGTGGCCAGGTGGCGCAGGCCCATCAGAACCACCACGGTGCCGGACTGCTGCGCCACGGAGGGCCAGTTGACCAGAGACTCGGGGTCGTCCGGGGACAGGTGGCCGGAGACCACCGTGAACTCGTGCGCGACGCCGCGGTGGGTGACCGGGATGCCGGCGCCGCCCGGGACCGCGACCGCGCTGGTCACGCCCGGCACGACGGTGACCGGGACACCGGCCGCGGCGCAGGCGAGCACCTCTTCGCCGCCGCGGCCGAAGACGAACGGGTCGCCGCCCTTGAGGCGGACCACCAGCAGGCCCTGCCGGGCCCGGTCGACCAGGATCTGGTTGATCTCGTCCTGGGTGCGTGCCGGCCCGTACGGGTTCTTCGCCGCGTCCACCAACTCCGCGTCCGGCCGCAGCTCGTCGAGCAGCAGCCCGGGCGCCAGCCGGTCGGCGACCACCACGTCGGCCTCGGCCAGCAGCCGGCGGCCCTTCACGGTGATCAGCTCCGGGTCGCCGGGGCCCGCGCCGACCAGTGCGACGCGGCCGCCCTGCCCGGTGGGAGCGGCCGGGCCGGCGGTGACCGCCGTGCCGCTCGCGGCCGCACCCGTCCAGCCGGACAGGAACGCGGCGATCGCGTCCCGGGTCGCGACGGCCCGGCGCGGGTCGCCGCCGCCGAGCACCGCGACCGTGACCGGGCCGCGCCGGGTCACGGCCGGCGTCCAGGCCGTCGCCGCGGACCGGTCGTCCGCCCGGACGCAGAACACCTGGCGCGCCTCGGCCGCGTCCGAGACCCGCCGCGCGGCCTCGAGATCGTCGACCGCGACGTGCACCAGCCACGCGCCGTCCACGTCGGACTCCTCGAACCGGCGGGGCTCCCAGCGCAGCCGCCCGGCGTCGGCGAGGCCGTGCAGGGTCGGTGTCAGCTCGGGCGACACCACCGTGACCTGGGCGCCGGCGCCGAGCAGGGCCGGCACCCGCCGGCTGGCGACCGCGCCGCCACCGACGACCAGCACCGGGCGGCCGTCGAGCCGGAGCGCCAGGGGGTAGAGATCGGTCATTTCTCGGCCACGCCGGCGGAGTCGAACGTGGCGACGTCGTGCAGCACCCGCACCGCGCTGGCCACGATCGGCCACGCGAGCACCGCGCCGGTGCCCTCGCCCAGGCGCAGGCCGAGGTCGACCAGCGGCGCCAGGCCGAGGTGCCGCAGCGCGACGGACGCGCCGGGCTCGGCCGAGCGGTGACCGGCGACCATCGCCCCGACCGCGTCGGGCGCCAGCGCCGCCGCGGCGAGCGCGGCCGAGTCGGCGATCACCCCGTCCAGGATCACGGGTACGCGGCGCGCCGCGGCACCCAGCACGAAACCGGCCAGGGCGGCGTGCTCCAGCCCGCCGACCGTGGCGAGCACGCCGATCGGGTCGGCTGGGTCCGGCCGGTGCAGGCCGAGCGCCCGCTGCACGACCGCCACCTTCCGGCCGTGCGTCTCGTCGTCGATCCCGGTGCCCCGACCGGTCACGTCGGCGGCCGCCGCGCCGGTGAACGCCGCGATCAGCGCGGCCGCGGGCGTGGTGTTGCCGATGCCCATGTCCCCGGTGATCAGGCAGCCGGCGCCACCGTCGACCAGGTCGCCGGCGAGCCGTATGCCGACCTCGACCGCGGCCGCGGCCTCGTCGCGGGTCAGCGCCGGCTGGACGCTCAGGTCCGCGGTGCCGCGACGGATGTTCGCGCGGACCAGCCGCGGCCCTGCGCTGCCCGGCGCGGCGTCGCCGTCCGGCAGCGGCGTGGCCACCCCCACGTCGACCACCACGACCTCGGCGCCGGCCTGGCGGGCGAACGCGTTGACCACCGCTCCGCCGGCCAGGAAGTTGAGGACCATCTGCGCGGTGACCTCCTGCGGCCACGGGCTGACGGCCTGGGCGTGCACGCCGTGGTCGCCGGCGAACACCGCGACCGTCGCCGGTTGCGGCAACGGCGGTGGGCAGGTGCCGGCGAGCCCGGCCAGGCGTACGCCCAGATCCTCGAGCGACCCGAGCGAGCCCGGCGGTTTGGTCAATGTGGCGTGCCGCGCCTGCGCGGCCGCCATGGCCGCGGCGTCGAGCGGCCGGATCGCGGCGACGGTGTCGGCGAGGAGGCTCATCTACCCATGATCCCGTCCGCCGCGAAGGGGCCCCCGTGCAGGGGCCCCTCGGCGGTCACCGGACGATCGCTGGTGACGGTGGCGTCCACTCGACGATCGGTTGGCCCTTGAGCGCGTCGCGCAGCGTCTGCGCCACCGAGTCGATCGGTTTCTGCGACTGGGCGTCACCGACCGCGTTGAACGGGTTGTCCGGGTCGGCGATGAAGCTCGCCGCGGCCAGTTCCTTGGTGAAGCCGACGAACCAGGCCGACCGGGTGCTGTCGGTGGTACCCGTCTTGCCGCCGACCGGGCGACCGACGGTCGCGGTCACGCTCGGCGCGGTCGACCATTCCTGGCAGGAGCCGGTCTGCGCCTTGCCGCCGGTCGGGCAGCGGGCCGCGTCGGCGGCGGCACGGGCCACGTCCTGGGTGACCTCCTGGCGGCACCGCGGCTTGGCCACGTCGACCGTCTGGCCCTGCTTGTTGGTCCAGGTCACCTGCTTGCCGTCGTTGGTCTGGATCGAGGTGACCGGCAGCGGCTCGCAGTACTGGCCGTCGGCGGCGACCGTCGCGTAGGCGCCGGCCATCTCCAGCGGTGTCACGTCGGAGACGCCGAGGGTGAACGCGCCCCAGGTCTTGGACCGCGGCGGCTTGGCCATCATCTGGTCGACGTCGGTGCGCCAGGTAAGGCCGAGCCGCTCGGCCATCCGGACCGCCTTGTCGGCGCCGACCTTCTGCTCGAGTTGGACGAAGTACGTGTTGACCGACTTGCCGAAGCCCGACCACATCATGTGCCGGCCGGTCATCGCGCCGGAGGCGTTCGACGGGCACCAGCGGCCGCCGCACGAGCCGGGCCCTTCGCCCAGGTACTGCGAGACCAGTCGCTGCGGCGAGTCGAACGCGGTCGACAATGGCATCCCGGCATCCAGCGCGGCAAGCATCGTGAACATCTTGAACGTCGAACCGGCCTGGTAGCCCGGCATGTCGCCGCCACCGAGCAGCGGCACCACCGTGTTCGGGTAGTTGCCCTTGATCTTCGCGGCCTTGGCCGGGTCGGAGTGCGTGCCGTTCTTGCTCTGGTCCAGCGAGTAGACCCGGTTGACGGCCATCGCCTTGACCAGACCCGTGCCCGGCTGGATCACCACGAGACCGTGCGCGAACTTGCTGGTCGACTTCTCCTTCTCCATCACGTTCTTCTCGGCGATGTTCTGGATGTTCGGGTCCAGCGAGGTGACGATCTTGTAGCCGCCGCGGCGCAGGTTGTCTTCCCGCTGGGAGGCGTTGTCGCCGAACGCCGGTTGCTCCGACCACCAGGTCTTCAGGTAGTCGCAGAAGAAGCCCCAGCTGTTGAGGTTCTTCGGCACCGACACGCAGTCGTTGGCCGGGGTGCTGAGGTTGAGTTGGATCGGCAGCGCCTTGGAGGCCGCGTTGTCCTGTGGGCTCAGGTAGCCCATCTTCTGCATGTTGTCGAGCACGTAGTTGCGCCGGGCGGTCGCCGCGAGCTTGTCCTGCGTCGCCGGGTCGTACTCGGTGGGCGCCTTGACCAGACCGGCGAGCGTGGCCGCCTCGACCAGCGTCAGGTCCTTGGGCGACTTGGAGAAGAACACCTCGGCCGCGGCGTAGATGCCGTAGGCACGGTGCCCGAAGTAGGCGGAGTTCAGGTAGCGCTCCAGGATCTCCTGCTTCGTGTACTGCTTCTCGACGGCCAGCGCGAGCCGCATCTCGCGCAGTTTGCGGGTGCTGGTCTGTTCGGTCGCCTCCTGCACCTCTTCCGGCGTCTCGGCGCCGTCGCGCTGCGCCATCCGGACGTACTGCATGGTCAACGTCGAGGCACCCTGTTGTACGCCGCCTCCCTCGTGGTTGGCGACGAACGCCCGCGCGATGCCCTTCGGGTCGACACCGTTGTGCTCGTAGAAGCGCTGGTCCTCGGAGGCCACGATGGCCTGCTGGATGTAGGGCGACATCTGCGAGATCGGCACATACTTACGGTGCTCTTCGTAGAACATCGTCAGCAGCGTCGTGCCGTCCGACGCGTACACGTAGCTGGTCTGCGCGGGGGGTTTGACGTTGAGCTCGCGAGGCATGGCGTTGAAGGCCTCGGCACCCTTCTTGGCGCCGATCCCACCGACGGCAACGATGGGATAGGCCACCGCCGCCACGACGACGCCGGCGATGAGCCCGGCCCGCAGCAGCGGAGCGAACCGACTGGTCGCGGAGAGGGTGCGCTTAATCACCACACAAAACTAGGACATAAGCGTATATGTCCGTAGTTGAAAGTGAACAACGTCTACGTCTCATGTTCCTGAACCCAAGATCAACCTACCGGGTACGGTCGACCGCGTGGTCGAGTTGGGACATCACGGTGACGCCGAGGTCGGGCCGGGCCTGGTCGACCTGGCGGTGAACGTACGCCAGGCGCCCCTGCCGCCCTGGCTCGCCGACCCCGTCGCGGCGTCGCTGGCCAACCTGGCGTCCTATCCGGACCCGGCGCCGGCCCGCGCCGCGCTGGCGGCCCGCCACGGCCGCGACCCGTCGTCGATCCTCTTGACGGCCGGCGCCGCACAGGCCTTCGTCCTGATCGCCCAGGCCTTCCGCGGCGCCGCTCTCCCCGTGGTGGTGCACCCGCAGTTCACCGAGCCCGAGGCGGCGCTGCTGGCGGCCGGCCACCGGGTGCACCGGGTGGAACTCCCGCCGCCGTACGCCCTGGATCCCGCGCTGGTCCCGACCGCCGCCGACCTGGTCTTCGTGGGCAACCCCACCAACCCGACGTCGGTCCTGCATCCGGCGTCGGCCGTAGCCGCCCTGGCCCGCCCGGGCCGCATCCTGGTCGTCGACGAGGCGTTCGCGGACACGACGCTGGGCGTCGACGGCTCACCCGAACCGTCGTCGCTGTCCGGCCGGTCGGAACTCCCCGGCCTCATCGTGCTGCGCAGCCTGACCAAGACCTGGGCCCTGGCCGGCCTGCGCATCGGCTACGCCCTGGCGGCACCCGACGTGATCGCCCGCCTGTCGGCCGTGCAACCCCTGTGGCCGGTCGCCACCCCCGCCCTGGCCGCGGCGGTGGCCTGCGCGAGCCCGGCGGCGGTGGCGGCGGAACACGCGATCGCCGTTTCGCTGGCCGCGGACCGTGCCCACCTGGTGTCCCGCCTGGCCGAGATCCCCGGTCTCACGATCGCCGCAGCCCCGCACAGCTCCTTCGTCCTCCTCAGGATCCCCAATGCCGACAAGATCCGCCTGGCGCTGCGGGAACGGGGTTACGCCGTCCGCCGCGGCGACACCTTCCCCGGCCTGGGTCCGGACTTCCTCCGGATAGCCGTCCGCGACCGAGCCACCACCGACGCTTTCACCAGGACCCTGTCCGCGGTGGTCCGCGACTTCACCCCTTGACTCGACCGCCGGCGGGCTGCCGGGCTCCCAGGTCAGTTCAGGTCGGGAGTGCCTGGGGCGAAGCGGGCGACGAAGCGTTTCTGCCAGGGGGTTTCGACCGCGCGGCGGTCGTAGTGCTGGCGGACGTACGAGACGGCCTCCGCGGCCGGCACGCCGTCGATGATCGCGAGACACGCCAGCGCGGTGCCCGTGCGGCCGCGGCCGCCGCGGCAGGCCAGTTCCACCCGCTCGGTCGCCGCCCGCTCCCAGGCCTCCTGCAGCGCGGAGCGCGCGTCGACGGGATCGCTGGGCAGCCACAGGTCGGGCCAGCGGACCCACCGGCTCTCCCAGGCCACCAGCGTGGCCGGTTTGCCGAGGAGATAGACCCCGAAGGTCGGCGGCGGCCCCATCGGGTAGGCCCGCAGCAGCCCACGCCCCCGAACCATCCGGCCCGAGGGCAACCGCAGAACCCCGCGGCCGGCTGGATCCCACGAGTCGATCATGAGCCCACCATATTCGCTGGCTGAGAGTTCAATGTTGATTCGGCCGTTTTGCGCCGCGCAGGGCAAACCCACCTCCAGCGGCATGCCCGACCCGGCGGGTCCGTGCCCGCGCCAGGGGGTGCCTCTATTCGGGCGTACATGTTCTCGCGTGTGCACACATGCCAAAACATGTACGCCCGAACACACCTACCCGTCCAGGCGCCGGACTCGCACCGCGTTCAGCACCGCGGTGGGCCGGTCGGGGACGGGGCAAGCCTGTCGAGGACGAGGCGAAGCCGCCGGGAACAAGGCGAGCCCGCCAGGACGAGGCGAACCCGCCGGGAACAAGGCGAGCCCGCCAGGACGAGGCGAACAAGGCGAACCCGCCGGGGACAAGGCGAGCCTGTCGGGGACGAGGCGAACCCGCCAGGACGAGGCGAACCCGCCGGGAACAAGGCGAACCCGCCCGGCGACGCCGACCACACAGGCGAGCACCTTCGCGGCGGCGGCGGCAATCCAGCCGATCAGGGCGACCGCCGTGAGGGTTGAGGGCGACCCGGCGCGGGCCTGGCAGCGCAGCGAAGCGGAGCGGTCTCTGGCGGGAGCGACGGTCGTGCCCACCGCGGACCCGAGCCGTCATGCCCTAATTGGCGGTTGACCTTCGGAGGAAGGCCCAGTTGATCGCCCAGAGGACCACGCCGCCGGCTAGGAGCCACAGGGCCAGGATGTAGATCGAGGCTTCGCGGACCACGGGGAGCAGGAAGATCAGCGAGATCGCCGCGCCCAGGATGAGGGCGGCGGTGGGCGCGCGGAAGTGGCTGTGGTCGACCGGGTCGCGGCGCAGGACGAGGGCGGCGATGTTGACCAGGAGGAAGACCGCGGTCAGCAGGAGGACCGTGGTGTCGGAGAGGTCGCCCAGGTTGTCGACGAAGAAGAGCAGGGCCACCGAGACCGCCGTCGTGAAGGCGATCGCCACCCACGGGGTGCGGCGTGGGCTCAGGCGGCTGAAGACGCCGGGGAGGACGTCGCGTTGGGCCATGCCGTAGAGGAGGCGGCTGGCCATCAGCATGTTGATGAGCATCGTGTTGCTGACGGCGATGATGGAGACCGCGGAGAAGATCTCGCCGACCGGGAGGCCGGGAGCGCCGAGCTTGACCACTTCGAGCAGTGGGCCGGTCGACTTGGTGAGCACGTCGAGGGGGACGGTCATCGCGGCCGTGAAGGCGACCAGGAGGTAGACCACGCCGGCCAGGACGAGGCCGGTGATCATCGCGGGCGGGAACGACCGGCTCGGCTCGGCGGTTTCCTCGGCCAGGTTGACCGAGTCCTCGAAGCCCAGGAAGGCGTAGAACGCGGTCGCCGCGCCCGAAAGCAGACCCGTCACGACGCCGAAGCCGGAGCCCGAGAAGGTGAACGCCTGGGCGGGGTCGCCGTCGCCGCTGCCGAGTACGACGATGCCGACGGCGATGATGAACAGCAGGCCGGTCAGCTCGATGCAGGTGATCACGACGTTGACGCGGACCGACTCGGCGACGCCCCAGAAATTGACCGCCGCGACGAGCAGGATCGCGACGATTCCGATCAGGACCATCGGCGGGTCTTCGACACCGAACAGACCGGTGAAGTACGCGCCACCGACGCGGCTGGCCGCGAACGTCGCCGAGGTGACACCGGACGCCATGATCGCGAAAGTGACCAGGAAGCTCAGGAACTTGAGCCCGAACGCCCGGTCGCAGTAGAGCGCGCCGCCGGCCGCCTGCGGGTATTTGGTGACCAGTTCCATGTAGGCGAACGCGGTCAGGAACGCCAGCGCGAACGCGGCCAGGAACGACGCCCAGATCGCTCCGCCGACGTCGGCGCCCACCTCGCCGGTCAGCGAGTAGATGCCCGCGCCGAGGATGTCGCCGAGGATGAAGAACGTCAGCATCGGCCGTGAGATGACGCGGCGCAGACCCTCGTCGGCCGGCCGGGTCGGCGTGCTCGTCTCGGAGGTCATGCGGGGCGCGGTACCCAGTCGGCGGCTGTGTCATGCCTCACAAAGCGGCGAGCGCCCGCACGTAGTTGACCTGCTGGTGCAGGTGCTGCACCTGGATTTGATCGACAACGGGGGTACGCGCGACGTATTGATGCCGGCCGCTGGTCACCGTGACCTGCACCGTTCCACGGTGGATGGTCTCCTTGACCAGCAGGAACAGCAGGCTCGCGATGGGTAGCACGCAGAAGCCCAGGATCGCCGTGATGATCGCCCAGGTCGGTGTCTTCTGCTCGGTCTGCCAGAAGTCGTTGACGTGCCAGGTCGAGTCTTTGAGCGGGAAGCTGCCGGCCGGCGTGTGGATCATGGCAGAGGTGACCCGGACGTCGCCGATCTGAGCGACGACCGGCCCGTCGACCGCGGGCGGGAACGGGCCGGCCGGGCCTGGCCCGGCCGGGCTCGCCGGTGCCCGCGGCGGGCCTGACGCGGCCGGGCTCGCCTGTGCCTGCGGCGGGCCGCTGCCGGGATGGGACGCGGCTCCGCTGGTCGGCGAGCCGCTGGTGGGCTGGGGCCACGGTGTGCTGCTGGGCTGCGACGGGTAGGCGGCGGGGTCGGCGGTCGGGTCCGGGCCGAGGTAGGGCGTCGACCACGGGTCGGCCGCCGGCGGAAACTGGCCCGGCTCGTCTGACGGCGGAAGCGGCAGAGTCGGCTCTGTGCCCATCACGCACCCCCAGGTCGCCGCGACTTCTCCCGGCACCTTACTGCCCGGTTGCCACGCCCACCGGGCGCCGCGTCAGGCGCTGCCGGCGAGTTGCGGCTCGGCTCTGCTGTCGGATTCCTGCGGGCCGCGGGCCTCGCGGCGGGCCACCCAGACGAACGCGAACAAGGTCATCAACCCGAACAGCCACCACTGGACCGTGTAGCCGAGGTTGAGCCAGTCGTTCTCGTAGCTCGGCGGCACCGGGGAGAAGCCTTTGTCGGCCGCCGGCACCTGGGAGTCGAGCTGCACGAACGCGCCGCGCACCGGGTAGGGCAGCTCGGGCGCGATCTTGGAAACGGAGATCCGGCGCGTCTCCAGCTTGCCGTCGGCGCGGTCGATCGCCGTGCCGCGGCTCTCGGAGAGTTTGACCGCGCCGGTGACCGTGGCCGGCCCGGTCGGGATCGGCGGAAGCTTCGGCTGCGCGTAGGCGCCGCCGCCCGGCACGGTCGGCACCCAGCCCAGGTCGACCAGCACCGCCGAGCCGTCGGAGAGCAGCAGCGGGGTCACGATCTCGAAGCCGACCTTGTCGTCGACGGTGCGGCCGCGCACCAGGACCACGTTGGCCGGGTCGTAATGGCCGGTCGCTGTCACCCGGGTCCATTCGGCGGTGCGCTCGGGGCCCGGCCCGGGCACACCCTTGCTGCCACCCGGCAGCACGACCGTGTCGAGTGGCACCGGGGTGGCGGTGTCGGCCAGATCGATCCGGTGGTTGACGTCTTTGCGCAGCTCGTAGCGGCCGTGCTGCCAGTTGCCGAGCAGCACCATCACCGCGGCGGCGACCAGCGCGAGCGCGAGGTAGCCCAGCCAGCGGGGGGTCAGCAGGAACCGGTACACGCCAAGAGGCTACTGCGGGGGTACGACGGGATTCCTGGCGGTCGCCCAGGCGCACCCGTTCGTCAATGTGTCGTCAGCCTGATGTTGTCGGGCGTATTAGGTATCGTCGGACGGCTCGCCATTTTCCGCCGAGGGAGTCGCCGATGTCCGCCGTGCCCCGGGTGGTGGTCAGCGCGCCGTCGTCCGGCCACGGCAAGACCGCGCTGGCGGTGGGCCTGCTCGCGGCGTTCGCCGGCCGCGGCCTCTCCGCCGTCGGCTTCAAGGTCGGCCCCGACCACACCGACGCGGCCTACCTCGGCGCCGCCGCCGGCAGTCCCGGCCGCAACCTCGACCCCCGCCTGGTCGGCGCCCACCGGGTCGCGCCGCTGTTCGCGCACGGGGCGCAGGGCCACGACATCGCCGTCGTCGAGGGCACGATGGGCCTGTTCGACAGCCTCGCCGGGCGGGTCGAGACCGACTCCACCGCCGGCGTGGCGGCCGCCCTGCGCGCGCCGGTGGTCATGGTCGTCGATGTCGGCGCGATGGGCCAGTCGGTGGCGGCGCTGGTGCACGGCTTCCGCGCCTACGACGAGCTGACCTGGCTCGGCGGCGTGATCCTCAACAGGGTCGCCTCCGACCGCCACGAGCAGTTGCTCCGCGAGGCCCTCGACGACATCGGCGTGCCGGTCTACGGCGCCCTGCGCCGCCGCGACCTGCCGTCCGCGCTGCCGCCCCGCCAGGAGGGCGTCGTCCCGGTCGTCCACCGCGAGGTCGAGGCGCTGCGCGGCATCCGCCGGCTCGGCGAGTCGGTCGCCGGCGCGGTCGACCTCGACGGCCTGCTCGCACTGGCCAACTCGGCGCCCCAGCTGCCGGTGACCCCGTGGTCGCCGGCCGGCGAGCTGGCACTCAGCCCCGACGACACGGCCGCCGTCCACCTGGGCCGCCGCCCGGTCGTCGCGCTGGCCGGCGGCGCCGGGATCTCGTTCTCCTACACGGAGACCCACGAGCTGCTGGAAGCGGCCGGCGCGACCGTCGTCCTGTTCGACCCGCTCCGCGACGAGTTGTTGCCGGAGAGCGCCGACGGGCTGGTGGTCGGCGGCGCGCTGCCGGAGGCCTACGCCGAGGACCTGTCCGCCAACCGCCGGCTCTGCGCCGACATCGCCGACCTGGCCCGCTCCGGCCGTCCGGTGATCGCCGAGGGGGCCGGGCTGCTCTGGCTCGCGCAGTCGTTCGACGGCCGGCCGATGTGCGGCGTCCTCGACGCGACCGGCGCCACCGGCGACCAGATGATCGTCGGCTACCGCGACGCGACCGCCCGGGCGACGACCGCCGTGGCAGAGGTCGGCACGCGGGTGGTCGGCTACAAGCAGCACCGCGGGGTGGTCAACCCGCGGTCAGGGCAGACACCCGCGTGGACCTGGAACGGCGGCACGCCGGAAGGCTTCGTCTGGCGGCGGGTGCACGCGTCCCAGCTGGCCCTGCACTGGGCGGGCTTCCCGGAGATCGCGCGGCGGCTGGTGCTGGCGGCGCGGCCGGGCGAGGCGCCGGAGCCGGGCGGCGGCGGCCGCACCTGGGCCCGAGCCACGGGGACCGTCCCGGTGCTGGGCGGCGCTCCGGCGCCGGCCTCCGGCGGCGGGCTCTGGACCGGAGAGGCAAATTCCGGCGAGGGTACGTGGCCCACGGCGGCCGTGCCCGTGCCGGTGGTCGAGGGTCCCCGCCCAGCGACGCCGCCCGCTGGCGCGCCGGCGTCGGGCGACCGGGCTCGGCCCGCGGGGTCGAGCGACGGGGTCTGGCAGGGCGCTCGGTCGACGGCTCGACCGTCGGACGACGGCGCCTGGTCCGGCGGTCCGGGTCCGTTCGGCGACGCACGTCCGGCTTCCGTCGGCGGCGCACTCGACTACGGCACGGGTCCACGCGACGGCGATGGGTTCGGTCCACACGTCGACGATCCGGCCGATGGCCGCGGGTTTCCCCCGCCCGCACAGCCGCAGCTGCGGTCCGTGCCGATCCCGGCCGAGGAGGAATTCCGGGATTCCGGGGGTGCGCCGGTGTCCACCCCTCATTTGCGAGCGGTGCCGGGGAGCGGCGGTTCGCAGACGGCCGAGACCAACGCCGGGCCGCAGGGTCCGCCGCGGTTGCGGGTCGTGCCGCCACTGGTCGAGGTAGACGAACCGATCGACCATCCCGCCTTCGCAACCGGCGTAGGCGACGGCGACCGGGCCGTCGGGCGTGGTTTCGCTGCCAGCAGCGAACCGGGCGGCGGTAGCCACGTCGACAGGCCTGCCCGTTGGCCTGACGGCCACCAGAACGGCGCGGGCCACGCCGATGGGCGCGGGTTCGCACCTACCGACGGGCCTCGCGCAGACCACGACGGTGCCAGCCACGCTGACGAGCGCGGGTTTGCCCCTACCGACGGGCGTCGCCCCCCGCAGGTCGGTGTCGGCCCGGTGACCGGCGGGCGTGGGTTCACGCCCCCTTCCGGCCGCAGAGGCGGCGACGAGGGCGCCGGTTATGCGGCCGGATTCGAAGTTTCCGGTGAGTCGGGCGACGAGGGTGGCGAGTATGTGACCGACGGGTTCGGGTTCGCCGCCGTGCCCGGGGCGCGGGCGGGGTCGCCGGCCGGCGACGGGTGGTCGTTCGTGGTGCCGACCGGTGGTGGGCAGTTGCCGGCGGGCGACGGTTATCGGCCGCCGGACCAGCGCCAGCCGCTGCCCGAGGCCGACCCGCGGCGGCCGGCCGAGTTCGGGTTCCCGGTGGGGCGCGGCGAGCATCCCGTCGCGGGCAGTGGGTTCGGTGCGGCCAGGACCGCGGCCGGGCAACCGGCCCCTAACCAGCCTGCCGGCGGTGCGTTGACCGGTGGCACGGCGGAGATACCGACGGTGCCGGGCCGGGCGCCACATGAACCCGCCGCGGGGCGGATGCGTGACGACGACGGGGGGATCACGTGAGGGGCCATCTTCCGCTGCGCCAGTTTCCGCTGTTGCGGGTTTCGACGCCGCGGGTGCACGTACGCGAGCTCGGTGAAGACGACGCCAAACCGGTGGCGGAGATCTTCGCTGACAAGCAGACGCAGCGGTGGCTGCCCTTTCCGCGCGACTTCGGGCAGATCGACGGGCTCGCGTGGTGCACCGAGATGGCCCAGGAGCGGCGCGACAGTGGCGCGGGCGACCACTACGGCATCATCCGCCGGGAAGACGATCGGCTGGTCGGGTGCCTGTGGACCAAGCGCACCGACTGGGGCGCGAAGGTCACCGAGATCTCGTACGCGATCGCGGGCGAGGCCCGTGGTTTCGGCGTCGCCCCCGAGGCGGTCGACGCGCTGGCGATCGCGCTGATTCTCGAGCACGGGTTCCAGCGGATCGAGTTGCGGGTGGCGCCGGGCAACACCGCGTCGCGGCGGGTGGCGGAGAAGGCCGGCTTCACCTACGAGGGCCTGCTGCGCAATGCCGGCTACGTGCACAGCGGGCGGGTCGACCTGGAGGTCTGGTCGTTCGTCGCCGCCGATCTCCACTGAGCGATCAGGGCGTGATCGGCCGCCCGGCGTGGATGGCGAGCACCGTGTCGATGGTGTCGGCCTCGGCGGCGGTCTTGTCGTCGCGGTAGCGGATGACCCGCGCGAACCGCAGCGCCACGCCGCCCGGGTAGCGCGGGCTGGTCTGCACCCCGTCGAACGCAATCTCGACGACCTGTTCCGGCCGGACGTGGACGACCCAGTCGCCCTTGTCGACCGCCAACTCCTGGAAGCGCTCGGTCTGCCAGCGCAGCAACTCGTCGGTCAGGCCCTTGAACGTCTTGCCGAGCATGACGAACCCGCCCGTCTCCGGGTCACGGGCGCCGAGGTGGAGGTTGGACAGCCAGCCCGTGCGCCGGCCGCTCCCCCACTCGACCGCCAGCACGACCAGGTCGAGCGTGTGCCGCGGCTTGACCTTGACCCAGGCGGCCCCGCGCCGGCCCGCGTCGTAGGCCGCCTCCGCCGCCTTGACCACGACACCCTCGTGGCCGGCGTCCAGCGCTTTCGCGTAGAACTCGTGGGCCTGATCGGGCCCGTCGACCATCGCCCGCGGCACCCGCAACGCCTCCGGCAGCGCGGCTTCGAGCGCCGCCCAGCGCTCGATGCCCGGCGCGTCGAGCAGGTCGGCGCCGTCGATGTGGAGCACGTCGAAGAAGTAGGGCGTCAGCGTCACCCCGTCGGTCTTCGGCGCCGCGGCACCGCGCCGGGCGCCGCGGGTCGCCGCCCGGCTCGCCGTCTCCTGGAACGGGCGGGGCCGCCCCTCGGCGTCGAGCCCGATCGCCTCGCCGTCGAGCACGATCTCGCGCGCCGGCAGCGACCGCACCGCCGCGACCACCTCCGGCAGCCGCCCGGTGATCTCGTCGAGGCTGCGGGTGAACACGGCGACGTCGTCGCCGCTGCGGTGGACCTGCACCCGGATGCCGTCGAGCTTGACGTCGACGGCGGCCGGCACGCCGGTGGCCACCAGCGCCTCGTCGACGCTCGGCGCGCTGGACGCGAGCATCGGCGCCAGCGGACGCCCGACCTGGAGCGCGAACTCGGCGAGCGCGGCGACCCCACCCTGGAGCGCGGCCACCGCCACGGTCTTGAAGTCACCGACCAGCAGCAGCGCCCGCCGCACGGCGGGCCCCGGCACGTCGGCGGCCCGGGCGATCGCGTCGGCGAGCAGCCCGGCCTGGGCGCCCTGACGCAACTCGCCGCTGAACAGGCCGCGCAACATCCGCTGCTCGTCGACGGTGGCCGCCGCGAAGAGCGCGGCGAGCAGCCCCTTGCGCCGCGCCTGCGACCCGCTGCCGCTGACGCCGGCGATCTCCGCGATGGCGGCGTCGACCGCACCGACCGTCAAGGTCGCGGCCGGGGCCGGCGGCGGCAGGTCACGCAGGCTGGCATAGCCGACCCCGGTCTGCCGCTGCCGCAGCTCACCCGCCAGGTAGGCCGAACCGGCCTCGACCTCGGACGGGTCGAGCCCCCTCAGCGCAGCCGCGAGCAGATCGACCTTGGCGAGCCGCTTCGAGGTCGCGGCCACCGCACCCGAGGTCGCGGCAAGATCTGCGAACAGCATCCCCACATCCTGGCACCAGGGTCCGACAACCGTGCCCCACCTCGACGCCCGCCCCGCATGAGAGGCCGCCCAGGGCCGGCGCCGCCCACGGCCAGCCCCGCCAGAAGGCCAGGCCGCCCAGGACCAGCGCCGCTCGTGGCGGCAGCCGGGGCCGCCCCGGCCAGAGCCGCTCGGGACCAGCGGCCAGCGCCGCCCAAGGCCAGGCCCGCGCCCTAATCCCGAGGGGGATTCGGGCGCGACCCGATCCCGAGCCGTGCCGCTGGCTCGGTAAAAAAGATGGCGCGGCTGGATCAGTCGCGCGGGGGGATCTGCTGCAGGGCCCAGGTGTTGCCGTCAGGGTCGGCGAAGTAGACGAACAGGCCCCACGGTTGCTCGTCGACCTCGCTCGCGTCGACGCCCTTGCTGACCAGTTCCTCGCGCGCCCGGGCGGCGTCGGCGACGACGACCTGCAGGCCCTTCTGGGAGCCGGGTGCCATCTGGGTGACGCCGGTGCCCAGCACGATCGAGCAGGCCGACCCCGGCGGGGTGAGCTGCACGAAGCGCAGGTCGGGATTGACCTGGTGGTCGTGGTCGGCGTTGAAGCCGCACTGGTCGACGTAGAAGGACTTGGCGCGGTCGACGTCGGTCACGGGGATGGCTACGAGCTCGATCTTCCAATCCATGACAGCGAAGCTAGCGGCCGGGTCCGACAATTCAGGGTCGGCGCGGCGCGGCCCGCCGCGCCGACCCCGTTGGTCATGCGGCGATGGGTTCTTCGATCCGCATGCCGCGGGCGCGGACGCCGTCGGCGACCTTGGAGAGCAGGGCGTCGAGGGCGCACAGGTTCACGGACAGGTCGCCGAGTTGTTCACGGAGGGCCTCCTCCGACCACGCGGAGACGTCGAGGTCTCCCAGTGCACTGACCGCGGCTCCGAGCCGCGCGATGGCCTCGTTCGTACTCATGTTCGATAGCGTAGGGCACCCCACCGACAAAAGTCCGCCCGGAGATCGAAGAGTCACCCGACCGTGCCCGCTGCGGCCGCCGCGACGTTGGCGAACAGCAGGGCCTCGGCCAGGCAGGCCCGCTGGAACTCGGCCAGGTGCAGGCTCTCGTTGGGCCCGTGCGCCTTCGAGTTCGGGTCCTCGACGCCGGTGACCAGGATCGCGGCACCCGGGAACATGTCCTGGAACGTCGCGATGAACGGGATCGAACCGCCGACGCCCATGTCGACCGGCTCGACGCCGTCCCAGGCCGCCCGCAGCGCCGACCGGCCGGCCGCGAACATCGGGCCGCTCGTGTCGATCTCGCAGGGCAGACCGTCGGACTCCAGGACCACCGAGACCCGCGCGCCCCAGGGCGTGTGCTTCTCGACGTGCGAGACGATAGCGGCGTACGCCGTCTTGGGGTCGTCTCCCGGCGCCAACCGCACGCTGACCTTGGCCTTCGCTGACGGGATGAGCGCGTTGGGCGCACCGGCGGTGGGCGGCGCGTCGATGCCGAGGATGGAGACGGTCGGCTGGTTCCAGATCCGGTCGGTGAGCCGGCCGGTGCCGATGAACGAGACGCCGTCGAGCAGCCCGGCCTCCTCGCGCAACCGGTCTTCCGGGTAGTCGACGGCCGCGTCGGCCCGCCGGGCCAGCCCCTCGATCGCGACGTCGCCGGCCGCGTCGTGGAAGGTGGCGATCAGCCGGGAGAGCACGGTCAGCGCGTCCGGCACGGCGCCGCCGAACATGCCGCTGTGCACGGCCGATTCGAGGACGCGGACCTCGACGAAGCAGTTGACCAGCCCGCGCAGCGAGGTGGTGACCGAGGGCACGCCGACGTCCCAGTTGCCCGAGTCGGCGATCACGATCACGTCGGAGCGCAGCCGCTCCTTGTATTGCACCAGCATCCCTTCGAGCGACTCGGAGCCGAACTCCTCCTCGCCCTCGACGAACACGACCACCCCGACCGGCAACGCGTCGCCGTAGGCCCGCAGCGCCGCGACGTGCGCCATCACGCCGGCCTTGTCGTCGGCCGCGCCGCGGGCATAGAGCCGGCCGTCGCGGACCACCGGCTCGAACGGCTCCGACGTCCAGAGCGACAGATCACCGACCGGTTGTACGTCGTGGTGCGCGTACAACAGCACGGTCGGCGCGCCCTCGGGCGCCGGCTTGTGGCCGATCACTGCGGGCTGCCCGCCGTTGCGCACGATGTCGACCTCGAGCCCGCAGCCGCGCAGCAGTTCGGCCACCGCCTCCGCGGAGCGCTCGACGTGGCTGAAGTCGAAACCGTCGAACGCGATACCGGGGATGCGGATCAGGCGTTCGAGGTCGGCACGGACGCCGGGCATCTCGCGCTCGATCGCAGCGCGCAGCTCGGACTCGGAGAGGATCGCAGCCGTCATGCCGTGATCGTAAGCCGCCCACCAGGGCCGCTGGCGGGGCCCTAAGCGTTGTCGTCGTGCCGCTCGTTGCGGCCCCGGG
This sequence comes from Asanoa sp. NPDC049573, assembly GCF_040676615.1. NCBI lineage: Bacteria > Bacillati > Actinomycetota > Actinomycetes > Micromonosporales > Micromonosporaceae > Asanoa > Asanoa sp. NPDC049573. The sequence continues at coordinate 48,741 of NZ_JBFAPI010000005.1, read as the reverse complement.
CCGCCCGGCCGGCGGCGTCGGCCGCGCTGTTGACCCACGACCGGGCCCGGGCCGCACCGCCACCGGCCCACTCGCCGACGTCGCTGGCGCCGTCGCCGAGCCGGCGTAGCAGGCCGACCAGCGGGTCCTGGGAGCGGCCGAACGCCTCCCGGTAGGACTCGGCGGCGGCCTTGATCTCCTCGCTGACGCTGGTCTCCCCGTCGCCTTCGCGCCGCGGGTAGTCACCGGCGAGGATCCGGGCATAGTCGCCGTTGTCGACCCAGTGCCGCAGGTCGGCGGCCCGGGCGACGGGGACCGGGTGGCTGCTCCAGGCGGTCATCCGCAGCTTGTGGAAGCTGTCCCGCAGGTCGCCCCCGCCGTCGTAGTCGGCCGCCTGCTCCAGGAACGCCGCCGTGTCGATCTGGCTGAGGTCGCCACCGCCGGCCAGCTTCATCAGCAACCGCAGCGCGGCGCCCTGGTCCTGGTTGGCGAGCAGGCCGGCGCGGTCGGCCGACAGCTCGGCCTTGCGCCACCACTCCAGCATCGCGGCGATGATCGCCCGCAGCGCGATCGCGCCGACCGGCAGCCAGCTCAGGTTGGCCGCCCACCGGGTCAGGATCATCAGGATCGTCTTGTACACGGCGTGACCGCTGCGCAGGTGGCCGATCTCGTGGCCGAGCAGGGTGCGCAGTTCGTCGTCGTCGAGCTGCGGCACCGACCCCGAGTCGAGCACGATGAACGGCCGGTCGATGCCGATCGCCCGGCCACCCAGTGTCGGCGAGTAGCGGACGAACAGGTCGGGCAGCTCGGGCAGGTCGAGCGCCTGCGCGGCCTCGGCGTAGAGGCCGTAGACCTGCGGATATTGCCGGTGGTCGACCCGGATCGACGAGGCCAGGTAGGACAGCCGGAACCCGCGCTCGTTCCACATGCCGAAGAACGCCTTGACCACGTCGTCGAAGCCGCGCAGCTCGCGCAGGGCGGTCAGCGCGCCGCGGTCGGCCGGGTGCTCCCACGCGCGCGAGCTGATCCCGGTCAGCACCACCCGCCGGCGTGCGGGAACGGCCGCGCCCTGCTCGTCAGCGCTCATGGTCGCCCCCCGGGTCGTCGCCGTGTGTCACCGCTCAGGGTGCACCACGGCACGGCGTGCGTCTATGCCTGCGGATAAGCACTGACCGTCCGGACCAACCAGCCCCGGCTGTCAGGAGTACGCGAGGACCACGGGGTCCTGCGACCCGACGCCGTGCACGACGAGATCGGCCCGCTCGGCCGTGCGGTCCGCGGCGAAGTGCCGGTTCTCCCGGCGGCGCCAGCGCAGCAGTTGCGGCCGCACCCCGGCCCCGTCGCGCCGCAACGCCCGGCTCAGCCGCAGCCGCGGCGATGCCGTCACGAAGATCGAGAACGTCAGCTCGGGACGGATCGCCGCCCGGGCCGCGCTGAACCCTTCGAGGACCACCACCGGTGCGGGCGGCACCTCGACCCAGGGCCCGACGAACCCGGCCCGCTCCCAGTCGTAGTGCAGGTGCCGCCCGGGCACCCCGGACCGCAAGGGCCAGAGCACCAACTCGTCGAGCCGGCCCCAGAAGGTGAACTGGTCGTCCCACCCGTCGAGGAAGTCGTCGGTGTGCACGACCGGCGTCGGGACCCCGCCCGCCTCGGTCACGGCGGCGGCGAGCCGGGCGGCGAACCGGGTCTTCCCGGCGCCGCTGGGCCCGTCGACCGCGACGAGGCGGGTGTTGCCGAGCCGCGGCCGGCGCCGCAGGATCCGCCGGGCCAGCCCGTCGAAGGTCACCCCGGTCACGGCGCCCCGGGCGGCACGAACGGCAGGCCGGCCGGTGCGCCGCCGGTGACCAGCCGCCACAGCGCGTCGGTGTCCAGGTGCTCCTCGACCAGGTCGCCGAGCAGGTCGAGGGTGCGTTCGCGGACGGCGGCGAACGCCGTACCCGGTGCGGGTGTGAAGCCCGACCGTCCCGCGAGCCGCGCACTCTCGGTGAGGAACCAGCGGCGGAACTCGTCGGACTCGAACGCGCCGTGCCAGTGCGTGCCGAAGACCGCGCCGTCCCGCGCGCCCTCCGGCCGTCCATCCACATAGGTCAGCAGCGGTGCGGCCGGCGCGCCGGCGGAGACGTACCCGTGATGAATCTCGTAGCCCTGGACCGGGATGCCGCCCGCGGCCGTGCCCGACGCGAGCGTGACGGTCTTGCGCGGGTCGAACGTGACCTCGATGGGCAGCAGCCCGAGCCCGTCGACCGTGCCCCGGCCGCTCTCCACGTCGTCGTGGATGGCGCGGGCCAGCATCTGGTAGCCGCCGCAGATCCCCAGCACCGGCCGGCCCGCGGCTTCACGCCGGGCGATCACGTCGGCCAGACCGTTCTCCCGCAACCACCGCAGATCGTCCACGGTGGACTTGCTGCCGGGCAGCACCACGACGTCGGCGGCGGCGATGTCGGCCGCTTCGACGGTGAGCCGCACCCGCACACCCGGCTCGGTCGCGAGCGCCTCGGCGTCGGTGGCGTTGGAGATCCGCGGCAGCCGCACCACCGCAACATCGAGCCACTCGCTGCCGTGCGGCACCGCCGGCCGGCCGAGCACGCTGCCGTAGGCGAGCGAGTCCTCGGCGTCCAACCAAAGATCGAGATGCCACGGGAGTACGCCGTACGTCGGCCGCCCGGTGACCCGCTCCAGCATGTCGAGGCCGGGCTGGAGCAGGGCCCGGGAGCCGCGGAACTTGTTGACCACGAAGCCGACGACGAGGTCCTGGTCGGCCTTGTCGAGCAGGGCGACGGTGCCGAAGAAGGCGGCGAACACCCCACCGCGGTCGATGTCGCCGACGACCACGGTCGGCAGGCGGCCGTGCCGGGCCAGCCCGAGGTTGACGAAGTCGGTGTCCCGCAGGTTGATCTCGGCCGGGCTGCCGGCGCCTTCGCAGACGACCACGTCGTACTCGCTGCGCAGTTGGTCGAAGGTCTCGAAGACGGTCGTGGCCAGCCGCGACTTGAGCGCCCGGAAATTGCCGGCGTCGACCCGGTCGACCGCCTCGCCGAGCACGACGACCTGGCTGGAGTGGTCGCTGCCGGGCTTGAGCAGGACCGGATTGAAGCGCACCTCGGCCGGGATGCCGCAGGCGGCGGCCTGCATCGCCTGCGCCCGCCCGATCTCGCCGCCGCGCCCGTCCGGCCCGACCACGACGGCCGAGTTGTTGGACATGTTCTGCGCCTTGAACGGCGCGACCCGCACGCCGCGGCGATGCAGCCACCGACAGATGCCGGCGGTGACGACGCTCTTGCCGGCGTCGGAGGTGGTGCCGGCGACGAGCAGGCCGCCGCTCATCGCCGGCGCCTCGGTCTCAGCAGCGCACCGACGGCGGCGAGTGAGACGGCGGCGACGCCGACCGTCCCGGACAGCTTGGCCGCGCGGCTGATGTGTCGCGCCTCGGGGCGCGGCCCGTCGCCGAGGTAGGGCCGGGTCTCGGTGCGTCCGAAGTAGACGTTGCGGCCGCCGAGCCGGACACCGAGCGCACCAGCCATCGCCGACTCGCACTGGCCCGCGTTGGGGCTCGGGTGGTCGTTGCGGTCGCGCCGCCAGACCCGCAGCGTCTCGGCCCGGTTGCCGTGCACCCGGGGCGCCGCCGCGACGGTGAGCAGCGCGGTCAGCCGGGCCGGCGCGAGGTTGAGCGCGTCGTCCAGGCGGGCGGCGGCGGTGCCGAACCGGGCGTAGCGCGGCGAGCGGTGCCCGACCATCGCGTCGAGGGTGTTGGCCGCACGGTAGGCGAGCAGCCCCGGCACCCCGGCGACCGCACCCCACCACAGCGGCGCGACGACGGCGTCGGAGGTGTTCTCCGCGATGGACTCGACGGTCGCCCTCGCGAGTTCGGGCTCGTCGAGCTGCGCGGGGTCGCGCCCGCAGAGATGGCCGAGCCGGTTGCGGGCGGCAGGCACGTCACCGGCACGCAGGTAGCCGGCCATCCGCCGGCCTTCGCCGCGCAGCGTGCGGCCGCCGAGGACCGTCCAGGTCGCGGCGGCGGTCAGCACGAAACGGGACATCGGCCGGCCGCGGGTGGCCAGGTTGGCCGCGATGCCGAGCGCCGCGGGAACACCGACCGCGATCAGGGTGTACGCGGCCCCGGCGCGCCGGTCGTCGCGGTAGAGGTTGTGTTCGAGCCGCTGCGCGAGCCCGCCGAACCCGGCGACCGGGTGGAACCGGCGCGGATCGCCGAACAGCGCGTCGAGCCCGTAGCCGGCCAGCAACCCGGCGGCGTCGGCCGCCCGCATGTCCATCGCCAGCCATCCCACATGATCACCCTAGCGGTGGGCTCTTGCCCTACCCCTGTGAGCCGGCGGCCCTGGCGGTGAAGCGGTCCGGTGCGAACTGGTCGATGGTGTGCAGGGTGTAGCCGGTCTGGGCCAGGTCGGCCAGGATCTCGCCCACGACGGGCGCGAACTTGAAGCCGTGGCCGGAGAAGCCGGCGGCGATCGACACCGTCGGCACCTCCGGGTGCAGGCCGAGGATGAAGTGCTCGTCGGGAGTCATCGTGTAGAGGCAGGGCTTGCTGTCGAGGTAACGGGCGCCGGCCAGGGCGGGCAGCCGCGCGCCGAGCCAGCTGACCATCGTGGTCAGGTCGTCGGGGGTGGCCGACGGCGCGCCCAGTTCAGGGTCGGCGGGCCGCTCGCCGGTGTGGAAGGCGGCCTTCACGACGGCGCCGATACCCGGGCCGGCACCCTGCAGGCCGGCCGGCGGCGCGAACGCCGGAATCCCGTAGGCCACCTGGTCGTCGGCCGGCTCCCAGATCCACACCGGGCAGCGCCCGATCGCGAACTCGTCGGTGGGTTGCCAGTAGTGCTGGAGGCGGCTCTCCAGCCGCACCGGCGTACCCGGCATCTTCAGCAGGTCGGCGGCCCACGGCCCGGGGCAGACGACCAGCTTGTCGGCGCTGATCGTGCGCCCGTCGACCCGCACGGTGACGCCGTCGGCGGTCGCCTCCCAGTCGGCGACGATGGCCCCGTAGCGCAGTTCGGCGCCGGCGCGCTCGGCCAGCCGCAGGTGGGCGCTGATGGTGGCCTCGGGCCGGACGACACCGGCGGCCCGCTCGTAGACGCCGACCTCGTCGTCCTGCGGCGTGAAGGCCGGGAACCGCTTGCGGATCTGCCCGGCGTCGAGCACCTCGTGGTCGAGGAAATGCGCCCGCGCCGAGGCGAGCGCGCCGGACACCTGCCCCGACTCGGGGCTGCCGAGCATCAGGCCGCCGGTCTGTGTCATCAACTCGACGCCGGCGATCTCGCCGAGCTGCCGCCAGAGCTCGTAGGCGCGCTGCACGAGGGGCACATAGGCACGACCTTCGGCGTACGCCTGCCGAATGATCCGTGAACCGCCCCCGTGCTCGCCCCGCCCGTGCGGCGGCGTGAACCGGTCGATGCCCAGCACCCGGACGCCGCGGCTGGCCAGGTGGTAGGCGGCGGCCGCGCCCATCGTGCCGAGCCCCACCACGACGACCTCGGGGCGCGTACCGGTCATTTCCATTCCGGAAGCCTAGACGCTGCCGGCCGGTGCAAAGCGGACAGCTGATGCGTCAACACACCATGGCGTCACCCGGCCGCGTCCGCCGCGGGCATCGGACGCCGCAGCCGCCGGGTGACGCCCGCGCCGAGCAGGCCGAGCACGTTGGCCGGCCGCAGGTAGTCGTCGTAGCGGCTGGCACCGGCAAGCACGCCGAGGAAGCGGGTGGCCTCGGCCGGCCGGTCGGCGATCGCGGCGATCAGCAGCCGCTGCGCGGTCGAGACCCGCAGTGTGGCCAGGGCCCGGGTCATCGCGTAGATCGGGTAGGCGGCCGCGTCCCGCTCCCGCTGGTAGGTGGCGAGCGCTTCGTCCAGGTGGTTGCCGCGCGAGCCGCCGGATCCGGGGCCGGACCGTGCGCCGGCACCTGGGAGGTCGCCGCCGCCGACTCCGCCTGGCTGCCGGCCGGAGTGGGAGCCGCGGGGTGATGGGGCGCCGGACCGGAGACCGCGCACGATCGCCGCGGCGAGCAGTTCGGCGTCGCGGAAGGCGTTGCTGATGCCCTGGCCCGCGACCGGGTCCATCACGATGCCCGCGTCGCCGACGAGGGCCCACCCGGCGCCGTGCGCGACCCGGAAGCCGTTGCGCACGTCCGGCGCCAGCCGGAACGGCTCGGCCCGGGTGCCGGCCCGCACCCGTTCGCCGAGGTCGCCGCACCGGTCGAGCGCGGCCACGTAGCCGGCGGCCGGGTCGGCCCGGAACCGGTCGAAGTCGGCCAGCGGGGCGAAAACCGCGACCATCGCCAGGCCGTCGTTGGTCGGAAACGCCGGAACGGTGAGCCCCGGCCGGACGTGGATCGAGCCGACCGGCAGGTCGACCCCCGACCAGTAGGTGTAGCAGGCGAACGTCGCCGGCTGCCGCACGTGGTAGGCACCGGCCCCGACCGCGGCGGCGATGGTGGACCGCTTCCCGTCGGCGCCGATCACGAGGCGGGCGGAGTCGGTGAGGGGGGCGGCAGTGGGGCCCCTCCCCCTCCCCTCCCCGCGTTCCCGGCCGCGGATGCCGGTGATCCGGCCTTCGGCGTCGCGGGTCAGCTCGTCGACCGCGAAGCCTTCGCGGACCTCGGCGCCCGCCGCGCGCGCGGCGTCGACCAGGGCCGCGTCGAGCAGCGTGCGCCGCGGGCCGTAGAGCGTGTCGACGCCCTCGATCCCCGGGTATCGGCCGCGCAGCACCGCCCACCCGCCCGCGTCAAGCCGCACCTTCGGCACCGCCGGCGTCACCGCGGCGATCCGGTCGAGCACTCCCCACCGGCGCAGCCGGGCGATGCCGGGCACCTGGACCTGGTGGGTCGACAGCGTGTCGCTCGGGAAGCGCGCCCGGTCGACCGCCAGCACCCGCAGGCCGGCCCGGGCGAGCAGCATCGCGGTCGCGGCGCCCGCTGCCCGGGTGCCGACGACGATGACGTCATGGTCCATCGCGAATCCCTCTCCATACGGTGCCGTATGGAGGGACCATACGGTAGCGTATGGCCGTGCGTAAACCCCGTCTCGGACCGGACGACTGGACCGCCGCCGCCCTGACCGCGATCGGCGAGCAGGGCCTGGCCGGCGTCGCCGTCGAACCGCTGGCCACCCGACTCGGCACCACGAAGGGCAGCTTCTACTGGCACTTCGCCAACCGGGACGCGCTGCTCGACGCCGCCCTGCGCAGCTGGGACGAGACCTACACCGACGCGATCCTGCGCACCGTCGACGCGGAACCCGACCCGGCGGCCCGGCTGCGCGCGCTGTTCGTCGCCGTCACCGCCTCGGAGCGGGCGCCGGTCGAGGTGCACCTGCACGCCGCCGCCGACCATCCCGCGGTGGCGCCGGCGATGCGCCGGGCCGTGGCCCGGCGGACGGCATACATCGCCGCGCAGCTCACCGCGCTCGGCTTCGACCAGGCCGAAGCCGACCGCCGGGCCCTGTTCGCCTACGCCACCTACCTCGGCCACATTCAACTCGTCGTGCGGATTCCCGAAGCGGTGCCGCAGGGCCCGGCGCTCGAGGCCTACCTCGGCACGGTGCTCTCCGCCGTGCTCGACCGGCCGGCGGGCGGTCAGGCGGGCACGCGCTCCTCCTCCGGGACCGCCTCGTCCCGCGGAACCTCCGCCGGCACGGCCTCCCCCGGCACGGCCTCGGCCGGGACGGCCTGAGGCTCGGCGAGGGACAGCCGGGCCAGCGAGGCCTCGTCGTCGAACAGGTGGTCGCTGTCGCCGTAGCGGGCCGGCACGTCGCCCTCGGCGACCTCCTCGGTCGGCTCGCCGCGGGCCTGCAGGCCGGTCTCGTCGTCGTCGATCTCGCTGGTCGCGCCGCCCGCCCGGACGCGGGCGAAGCGCGCCTTGCCACGGGACAGGTCGTGGCCGACGGCGACCGCCTCCACCTCGTAGGACGTGCGGCTGTTGCCTTCACCGTCTTCCCAGTCGCGGGTGTAGAGGCGGCCGACCACCACGACGGGGTCGCCGGTCATCACCGACGACGCGACGCCCTCCGCGAGCCGCCGCCAGCAGGTCACCCGGAGCCGCAGGCTGTTGCCGTCGACCCAGCGGTTGTTGTCGCGGTCGAAGCGCCGGGCGGTCGAGGCGACCCGGAAGCTGGCCACGAGCGTGTTGGTGTTGGCGGTGCGCCGCCACTCGGGCGCGGTCAGAACATTGCCGACCAGAGTTACATAGGTGTCGAACATGATCATCTCCACAGATGGATCGGTCATTGGGGCGCGAGTCGACTCGGGGACCAGCGTCCCGAGCGGGGCGGGCGGGCGCCACGGATGGACAGACGGCTGTGGATAAGTGGGCACCTGTGGAAAACCGAACGATCAAAGCCGGATGTCGTACGCGAGCGGTAGCGTCTGGAACGTGAACGACGTGGAAATAGACGTCCTCGGCCAGCCCTACGAGCGCCGAGTGATCGACCTTGGGCATGACGAAGAGGGCCCGCTGGTCGCGACGCTGGTCAGCCGCCGTGCCGAGCGCTCGACCGGCCGTGCCGTGCTCTATGTGCACGGTTTCGTCGACTACTTCTTCCAGACCCACCTGGCCGACTTCTATGTCGAGCGCGGTTGGGACTTTCACGCGATCGACCTGCGCCGCTACGGGCGCAGCCTGCTGCCGCACCAGACGCCCAACTTCACCACCGACCTGACCGAATACTTCGCCGAGCTCGACATCGCCGCCGAACTGATCGGCGCCGAGACCCTGCTCGTCAACGGCCACTCGACCGGCGGCCTGGTCGCCTCGCTATGGGCACATGCCCGGCGTGACCGAAACATGATCGATGGTCTCTTCTTGAACAGTCCGTTCTTCGACTTCAACATGCCCTGGCTGATGCGCCGCCCGGTGCTCGCCGGCGTTGCCCGCCTCGGCCGCCGCAACCCGCGCCGGGCGATCCCCCGCGGCCTCGAAAGCCTTTACGGGCAAAGCCTGCACATCAACTACCGCGGCGAGTGGGACTACAACCTGGCCTGGAAGCCGATCGAGGCCTTCCCGATCTTCGCCGGCTGGGTCGGCGCGATCCGCACCGCCCACCGCCAACTCTGGGCCGGCCTCGACATCCCGGCCCCGGTGCTGGTCGCCTGCTCGACCCGCACGTTCCGCGGCGCGAAGTGGCACGACAGCATCAACGTCGCCGACGCGGTGCTCGACGTCGAGCACATCGTCCGCTATGCGCCGCGCCTCGGCCAGCACGTCACCCTGGTCCGCATCGACGGCGGCATCCACGACCTCACGCTCTCCGGCCCGCAGCCGCGAGAACGACTGTTCACCGAGGTGGGGCGCTGGATCGACGCCTACGTGACTCCCACTGACGGGGGTCCGGCGGTGGGCGCCGCTCAGGCGGATAGTCCGGGTCGGGATAGCTCTCCGGCTCCCGGCGCTGACGCGGCGGCTGCCACCGGCGCGACTCCGGGTCTTCCCGGCTAGGCCGCGGCGGGTCGTCCGACCAGCTCGGCTCCGAATCAGGTTCCCGGCCGGGCCGTGCCTGCGGGCCTCCCGACCGAGCCGGGCGCGGAGCAGGTTCCCGGCCAGACAATGGCGGCAATTCCGTCCAACCCGGCTCCAGCTCGCGGTCAGCTCGCCCGGTGCCGCCGGATCGACCCCGCCGCGGACCAGGCTGCCGGCCGGGCCACGACCGGCCATCCGACCAACCCGACCCCGAAGCAGGCTCCCGGCCGGACTGCGGTGGCTCGTCAGACCAGCCGGCGTCCGGCTCCCGGGTAGGCCGCCCTGTGCCACGAGACCGACCCGGCTCCGGGCCAGACCGGGGGCCATCCGACCAACCCGACTCGGCATCAGGCTCCCGCGCAGACCGGGTCCGGCCATCGGACCAGCCGGCCCCGGAAACAGCCGCAGGACCAGGCCGCGCGGAACCACCCGGCCAACCCGGCCCTGCTTGGTCTTCCCGATCAGGCCTCGACCGCCCGCCAGACCAGCCAGCCCCCGAAACAGCCGCAGGGCCAGACCGCGACGAGCCGCCCGACCAGGCGGCCCCCGATACAGGCGCATTGCCAGACCGCGACGGCGCACCCGACGGACCCGTCACCGAATCATGCCCACCGCCCGGCCGCGGCCGGCCACCCGACCAACCAGCACCGGAAACTGCCGCGGGACCAGACCGCGACGCGCCCCCCGACCAGCCAGCCCCCGAAACAGCCGCAGGGCCAGACCGCGACGGCCCATCCGACCAACCAGCCCCCGGATCAGGATCACCGCCCGGCCGCGGCGGCCCATCGGACCAGCCCGACCCCGGCGGCGGCATACGCCGGCCAGGTTCCGGCGGTCGCGGCCCCAGCGGCTGGCGCGGCAGCGGCTGCCACTCGCCCTGCCGCAGGACCAGCAGCTCCCGGCTGAGCGGATGCGCGTCGCCGGCCATGAAGACCCGCTCCACCGCCCGGCGGGCCTTCTCCAGGCCGGGCCGCGAATCCGTGCCGGTGATGATCACGACATCCCGGGCCGGCACGCCGACGACCAGCTCACCGGGGATGCGTGGGCCGAGTTCCGCCCAGAACTCCTCCGCCAGCAGGACGCTGGATTCGAGCCCTTCGAAGGAGAGCATCACCGCCGGTGGCCGGCCGTGGATCTTCGCCCGGCGCAGGTTGTCGTAGAGGTTGTCGATGGCCAGGCGCCGCAGCGTGCGCCGGTTGAGCGCGAACCGATCAAGATCCGACCAGGTGACCAATCTTTCCCCGAACGGAGGACCGAACGAGTAGGCGACGGCGATACCCTCCGTGAACTCGTCGCGCACGTGGCTGTCGTCGACCGTCCGGTCGACGGTCGACACCAGCAGCGGGAGAAAGCGGGTGCTCGTCACCTGCACGCGTGGAAACCTAATATGTGCAGGCGAGATCGTCACGCCCTGGTTGTCCGTCAATTTGACCAGCAGCCGGCGCGACACCCGCCACGCGCTCGTAGCTCAGTGGATAGAGCAGGGGTCTTCTAAGCCCATGGTCGCAGGTTCGAATCCTGCCGAGCGCACCACCACAACACCCGGCGCCGGGCGCGCCAACCCGTCAGAAGCGCGCTGACCAGGAAGAATCGCCGCGGTGAGTCGACGTTTCCTCCGCGCCATCGCCGCATTCGCCATCGTCTTCGCCGCGGCCGGCTGCTCAAGCGAAACCATCAAAACCGCCGCCTCCGTGCCACCGGCCGCGACGGGCACGCCGAGCGCCGCCGCCGAAATCCCGGCCCGCGCCGACGGCGCACCGAGCGCGCGGGAGGTCGTCGACACCTTCGCGGCCGCCGGCCTGCCGGTCCCCAACCCGCAGGACAACTCCGGCTACTGCGCGACCGGCGTTACGCACTGTTCCGAGATCATGACGACCAAGGCGGTCACGGTGTACGTCTTCCCGGACGAAGCCACCGCCCAGGAGTACGCGACCGCCCCGGACACCCACCGCATCGGCGCCGTCGTCCTCGACTACGCCCCCGCGAACACCCCGGCCGACGACCGGCCGAAATACGAGAACGCCCTGACCAGCCTTCTCTGAGCGGAAGCGGCAGGACGCACCGGTCCACCACAGAGCGCGGTAGGGGACGCCCGTGCGCGCGGCGCGACGACCCGGGTCCGAAAAACTTCTGGCAGGGTGTCGTCCGGGGTCGGTCGCCGTTCGACGCATAGGTGAGAAGGCGACTGACATGAGGAGACAGCGATGCGGTTTCTGGTGATCACCAAGGCCACCGAGGAGAGCGAAGCCGGTGTTATGCCGGCCACCGAGGATTTCGAGACGGTCGGCGCCTTCATCGAGGAGCTGGTCGACGCCGGCGTGCTGCTGGCCACCGAGGGCATCCACCCCAGCGCGAAGGGGGTCAGGATCTACTTCGACGGCGACAAGAAGACCGTGGTCGACGGGCCGTTCACCGAGACCAAGGAGCTCGTCGCCGGGTTCTTCCTGGTCGAGATGAAGTCGCTCGAGGAGTGCGTCGAATGGTTCAAGCGCTACCCGGTCGTGCGACCGGGCGCGGGCGGGACCAACATCGAGATCCGGCAGGTCTTCCAGGCCGACGACTTCGGCGACACCTTCACGGCCGAGCAGCGCGACGCGGTGGAGAAGCGGCGCGCGAAGGCTACGAAGAACTGACCGGTGGCCTCCGACACCCACCGCGCGATCGAGGCGGTCTGGCGGATCGAGTCAGTCCGGCTGATCGCCGGGCTGACCAGGCTCGTCGGCGACGTCGGCACGGCCGAGGAGCTGGCACAGGACGCGCTCGTCGCGGCGCTGGAGCAGTGGCCGGCGGAGGGCGTACCGCGTAATCCTGGCGCCTGGTTGATGACGATCGCCAAGCGCCGCGCCATCGACCGGATCCGGCGCGACGAGACCTACCAGCGCAAGGTCGAGGAGGTCGGGCGCGACCTCGACGAGTCCACTCCGGACATCGGGGCGCTGGTCGCCGACGACGACGGCATCGGCGATGACCTGCTGCGGCTGGTGTTCGTGGCCTGCCACCCGGTGCTGTCCACCGAGGCACGCACCGCGCTGACCCTGCGGCTGCTCGGCGGCCTGAGCACAGACGAGATCGCCCGGGCCTTCCTGGTGCCGGAACCGACCGTGGCGCAGCGGATCGTGCGGGCCAAGAAGACCCTGGCCAACGCCGGGGTGCCGTTCGAGGTGCCGCAGGGCAGGGAGCTGGCCGCCCGGCTCTCCTCGGTGCTCGAGGTCGTCTACCTGATCTTCAACGAGGGCTACTCGGCCACCGTTGGCGACGACTGGATGCGGCCGGCGTTGTGCGAAGACGCCCTGCGGCTGGGCCGGATCCTGGCCCGGCTGGCACCGCGCGAGCCGGAGGTGCACGGCCTGGTGGCGCTGATGGAGATCCAGGCGTCCCGGGCGGCCGCGCGCACCGGCCCGGGCGGCGAGCCGATCCTGCTGGCCGACCAGAACCGGGCCCGCTGGGACCAGTTGCTGATCCGCCGGGGCCTGGCCGCGCTGGAGCGGGCCGAGACCCTGACCGGCGGCCGGCCCGGCCCCTACGTGTTGCAGGCGGCCATCGCCGCGGGCCACGCCCGGGCCCGCCGTTTCGAGGACACCGACTGGGAGCGCATCGCCGGGCTCTACGAGCAACTGGCCGAGACGACGCGCTCCCCCGTGGTCGAGCTGAACCGCGCGGTGGCGCTCTCGATGGCGTTCGGGCCGGCGACCGGGCTGGCCCTGGTCGACCAGCTGATGGCCTTCCCGCACGTGCGCGACTACCACCTGCTGCCCAGCGTCCGCGGCGACCTGCTGGCCAAGCTGGGCCGGCTCGCCGAGGCGCGGGCCGAGTTCGAGCGGGCGGCGTCGCTGACCCAGAACGCGCGCGAACGAGCCCTGCTGCTGGGCCGGGCCGTGGCCTGCGGGTGATCCGGCGGTGGATCACCGTGCGGCGGCGCCCGTGATGCCGTCCAGGACCGTGGTCAGGTTGTGGTTGAACGTCTCTTCGGCGTCGAGGTGGTCGCCGTCGACGACCAGTCGGGCGATGGTGGGGTATCTCCCCGTTTCCAGCATGCGGGTGAGATAGGGGCCGAGGCTGGCCTGCCATTGGGCCTCGTCGGTGCCGGTGGCCCGGGCGGTGCGGCGCTCGGTGACCTCCCGGCGGAGCGCGCCGACGATGAACGCGTTGAGCGCCCCGACCGTCCGTTGGAGATCGCCGATGCCGCGCACGGTCGGTGCCTGGCTCAACGCCGCCGCGGTCGCCTCGCCCACGGCGAGCGCGTGCGGTCCCAGGTGTGGCCGGGCGCCGAGCAGGTCGACGAACCACTCGTGGTCGAGGGCGGCCGCGCGGGTCGCGCGGGCGATGGCCAGCACCGTGGCGCGCCAGCCGGAGTGCCGGGCGGACTCGGCGATCCGGGCGTAGACCACGTCGACCATCAGGTCGAGCAGTTCGGACCTGTTGCGCACGTAGTCGTAGAGGCGCATCGGGCCGACGCCCAGCTCTTTGGCGATCTTGCGAACCGACAGGCCGTCGAGCCCGTCCGCGTCGGCGAGCCGGATCGCGGCGGCGGCGATCTTCTCGCGGCTCAACGGGACGGGCGCCGCCCGCGGCTGGGGCTCGGGCCGTTCCCAGACGGGCAGCGGTGCGCTACCGTACGGCGTATCCATAAGATACAGCGTACGGTAGTGGGGTTGATGATGCGAATCGCGATCGCCGGCGGTGGCCTGGGCGGCCTGACCCTGGCCCGGGTCCTGCACCGGCACGGGATCGGCGCGGTGGTCTACGAACGCGAGGCGAGCCGGTCCGCGCGATCGCAGGGCGGCATGCTCGACCTGCACCCGGAGTCCGGGCAACAGGCGTTGGCCGATGCGGGCCTCGCCGACCGGTTCCGGGAGCGGGCCCGACCCGAGGGCGAGGAACATCGCATCCTCGACCCGACCGGACGGACCCTGGTGCACCACAAGCCGCGACCCGGCTCGTTCTCCGGCCGTCCCGAGATCGACCGGCGCGCCCTGCGTGAGCTGCTGCTCGACTCTCTGCCCGGCGACACGGTGCGGTGGCGACACCGGCTCGTCGCGGCGACCCCGCTGAGCGGCGGGGGCTGGCGGCTGACCTTCGACGGCGGACAGCAGAGCGACTGCGACGTCCTCGTCGGTGCCGACGGTGCGCGCTCGGCGGTCCGGCCGCTGCTGACCGACGTCGCACTGTCCTATGTGTCCACACTGGTGGACCTCACCATCGCCGACGTCGACCGGCGCCGTCCTGACCTGGCCAATCTGGTCGGCCCCGGCAACCTGTGGTGCGTCGGCGGGAGCCGGATCCTGGCCGCGCAACGCCTCGGCGACGGCAGCCTGAAGGTCGGGATCTCGCTGCACGCGGTCGATCGCCCCATCGACAGCTACCGCGACAAGCGTGCCCTGCTGGACCTGTTCGACGGCTGGAACCCACGCCTGACCGCGCTGATCGAGGCCGGCGACGGCACGCCGACGCCACGCCGGATCGAGGCCATGCCCACCGACACGCGCTGGTCCGGCCGGCCGGGCGTCACCCTCGTCGGCGACGCCGCGCACCTCATGCCGCCGGTCGGCGAGGGCGCCAACCAGGCCATGCTGGACGGTGCCCAACTCGCCGCCCGCCTCGCCGCCGATCCCGACTCGGCCATCCGGGCGTACGAGGAGGCGATGTTCGCCCGCATCCACCCGATCGCCGAGATGTCCGCCCGGGTCCAGGCGATGATGCTGTCACCCACCGCGGCGGACGACCTGGTCCGCTTCTTCACGCCCCGTTCCGCCGGCGATACCCTTGCCCGGGGGTGATCTCGTGCTGAAGCAGGTCGCGGATGGCGTGCTGGTCCACGAGAGCGAGTTCTGCCAGAGCAACGCCGTCGTCGTGCAGGGCCGCGGTGGCGTGTTGCTCGTCGACGCCGGGGTGCTCGGCGACGAACTGGCCTGCCTCGCCGATGACCTGGCCGGCCAGACCATCGAGGTCGGCTTCTCCACGCATCCGCACTGGGATCACCTGCTGTGGCACCCGGCGCTCGGCAGAGCGCCCCGCTACGCCACGGCCCGCTGCGCGGACACCGCCCGGGATCGCTTGTCGGGCGGGATCGACGCACGCCGGTTCGGCATACCCGACGAGGTGCCGCTCGACCTGCTCGGCCAGGTCACCGGCCTGCCCGCGGAAGCCACGCGTCTGCCATGGGACGGCGTCGAGGTGCGGATCATCGAGCACCGGGCGCACGCCCCGGGCCACGCGGCGCTGTTGATCGCGGAGCGCGGCGTCCTGGTCGCCGGCGACATGCTGTCCGACGTGTTGATCCCGATGCTCGATCTGACCGGCCCGGCCGACCCGATCGACGACCACCTCGCCGCCCTGGCCCTGTTCGACGCCGTGGCCGGTGACGTCGAGGTCGTCATCCCCGGCCACGGTTCCGTCGCGGGCGGCGACGAGATCCGCGCCCGGATCGACCACGACCGGGCCTACCTGCACGCCCTGCGCGACGGCCACGATCCCGGCGACCCGAGGATCGGCCCGTCGGCCAAGGAAGGCTGGGAGTGGGTGACCGGCGTCCACGACCGGCAACTCCAGCGCCTCAGCAGCGCCTGACGGCCGCGTACCCCGAGACCCGGCCGCGTCCCGAAAGCTCCGCCGAATAAGTCGGGAGGTGGTGTCGGATCGGGATGGTCGTGTTCGTTGCAGGGTTGAAGCCCTGACAACACAGGAGATGATCTTCAGATGCAGTACCTGATTTCCGTGATCGACGACGGCACCGGCCCGAACACCGCGAAGGAAGACGCCGCGATCGACGAGTTCAACGACCGGCTCCGGGCCGAGGGCCACTGGGTCTTCGCCGGCGGTCTCGCCTCGCCCCACACCGCGACCGTCATCGACAGCCGCGGCGGCGAGGCGCTGGTCACCGACGGGCCCTTCCTGGAGTCCAAGGAATACCTCGCCGGCTTCTGGATCATCGAGGCCCCCGACCTGGACGTGACGCTCAAGCTCGCCGCCGAGGGGTCGAAGGCCTGCCACCGGAAGATCGAGGTGCGGCCATTCCAGTGAGCGCCGTCGAGGAAGCGATCACCCGGGCCCACCACGAGGAGTGGGCCCGGGTGGTCGCCTCCCTGACCAAGCGCTTCGGTGACCTCGACGTCGCCGAGGAGGCGGCCGCCGACGCGTTCGCGGCCGCCGTCGAGCGATGGCCGGCCGACGGCGTGCCGCCCAGCCCCGGCGCCTGGCTGACCACCACCGCCAACCGCAAGGCCATCGACCGGATCCGGCGCGAGAGCAAACGCCACGACAAACACAAGGAGGCTCACATGGTGTACGACGACGACCCGCCCGAGCCTCTCGGCGCCATCGACGACGACCGGCTCCGGCTGATCTTCACCTGCTGCCATCCGGCGCTGGCGATGGAAGCCCGCCTGGCGTTGACGCTGCGCATGGTCGGCGGCCTGAGCATGCCCGAGATCGCCCGCGCCTTCCTGGTGGCCGAGAGTGCCATGGGGCAGCGGATCACCCGCGCGAAGGCCAAGATCAAGGCGGCGCGCATCCCCTATCGCGTGCCGTCCTCCGAGGATCTCCCGGCCCGCGTCTCGGGCGTACTCGCCGTCCTGTACCTCGTCTTCAACGAGGGCTACCTGGCGACCGGCCCCGACACCGATCCGGTCCGGCACGACCTGACCGCCGAGGCGATCCGGCTCACCCGCCTGATCCGCACCCTCCTGCCGGAGGACGGCGAGGTGGCCGGGCTGCTGGCGCTGATGCTGCTGATCGAGGCCCGCCGCACCGCCCGGGTCTCGGCCACCGGCGAGCTGGTCGCCCTTCACGAGCAGGACCGCGGGGCCTGGGACCCGGCGCTGATCGCCGAGGGTCACCTGCTGGTGCGCGAGCGCCTGGCCGCCGGGGCCGCTCCGGGCCCCTACCAGATCCTCGCGGCGATCAACGCCGTGCACACCTCGGCCCGCGATTTCCGCGACACCGACTGGTCGCAGGTCCTGGCCCTCTACGACCAGCTCGTGCGCCTCGACCCGTCGCCGGTCGTCGCCCTCAACCGGGCCATCGCCATCGCCGAGCTCGACGGCCCGCAGGTGGCCCTGGCGGCGGTCGACCGCCTCGAGCACAGGTTGGCCGGCTATCACGCCTACCACGCCACCCGTGCCGACCTGCTGCGCCGGCTGGGCCGCAGCCAGCAGTCGCGCGCGGCGTACGACAAGGCCATCGAGCTGGCGGGCAACACTGCCGAGACCGCCTATCTGACCCGCCGGCGCGACCAGTTGCGGTAGCGCGGAATTTCTTTCCGGGCGGTGTCGGATCGGGCCCGGGGCCTTCGTGGTGGGGGTGAGCGGCCGCCCAGGAGGGGCGCCCCGGTAGGCGAAGGACGTTTCCCCATGACCACGTTGACGGACCCGGGCACGGTCGGCACACACCGCTCCAGTCGCCGGATGTGGGCCATCCTGGGTTTGGTTCTGCTCGCCGACGCGCTCGACGTCATCGACGCGACCGTCACGAACATCGCCGCACCCACCATCGCCCGCGACCTCCACGGCGGCGAAGGGCTGATCAAGTGGTTGGGCACGGCGTACCTGCTCGCCATGGGTGTCCTGCTCGTGGTCGGCGGACGGCTGGGCGACAAGTTCGGCCAGCGCCGGCTCTTCCTGATCGGCATCAGCGGATTCACGCTGGCCTCGGCGGTCGCCGGGCTCGCACCCGAACCGACTCTGCTCATCGCCGCCCGGGTCGCTCAGGGAGCGTTCGGGGCCCTGCTCATCCCGCAGGGCATGGCGATCATGATGAAGGCGTTCGGCCGCGACCTGCTCGCCAAGGCGTTCGGACTGTTCGGCCCGGTACTCGGTGTCTCCAGTGTCGCCGGCCCCGTCCTGGCCGGCTTCATCATCAGCGCCGACCTGTTCGGCCTGTCCTGGCGCCCGATCTTCCTCGCGAACGTCATCCTCGGCGGCATCGGACTGGTCATCGCCACCAGGATCCTGCCCCGTGACGACGGCGACCGGTCCACCGTCGTCGACGGTCGCGGTTCCGGCCTGCTTGCCGTCACGATGATCGGGCTGCTCTACGGTCTGATCGAGGGCTCGACCAACGGCTGGACCGCCCTACCCGTCGCCTCGATCATCGCGGGCGTCCTGTTCTTCGCCGCCTTCGCCCGCCGTCAGCGCACCGCGACCCACCCGCTCGTCACGCGTTCGCTGCTGCAGAACCGTGGTTTCACCTCAGGAATGCTCGTGGGCCTGTCCGTCTTCGCCGCCGGCGCCGGGCTGGTCCTCGTGCTGTCGCTGTTCATGCAGGAGGGGCTGCACGCCAGCGCGCGGGACACCTCGCTCGGCCTGGTGCCGCTCACCCTGGGAATCATCACCTCCGCGTTCGCCGCCATGGCCGGCCTGGTCGCCAAGCTCGGTCGCCGGCTCGTCGCCATCGGGCTGGCCGTCGTGGTCGTCGGCTGCGGTTGGCTTCTGGCCGTCGTCGACCGCGCCGGCCTCTGGTCCCTGACGCCGGCGCTGTTCGTCACCGGCATCGGCATCGGACTGTGCTTCACCACGATCCCGATGGTCGCGCTCGGCGACGCGAAGCCCGAGGAAGCCGGCAGCGCCAGCGGCTCGCTCAGCTCGCTGCAGCAACTCGCGTCAGCGCTCGGCTCGGCCGCGGTCACCTCGATCTTCTTCCAGGCCGCGGCCTCCGGACTGGACCACGCGATGAAGGTCAGCCTCGTCGTGGTCCTGGTCGTCTGCGCGCTCAGCCTCCCGGTGGTCGCTCTGATGCCGCGCACGGCACCGCGGGAACCCGGCCACTAACCACCCTGTGCCATCGACACACGACAGTAGCAAATGGACATTCCGTTGCTACACTGCCTTGGCCGACCCCCAAGGAGAGACACCGAAGTGAAGAAACTATTGAGCGTCGCGTCCGTGCTCGCGCTCTCGGTCGGAATCGCTGTCGCCTCGACGGCGCCCGCCTACGCGGCTACGGACAGGAGCGGGGCGGAACGGCTGAACATCCCGAACAGCAGCGCGTGCCGGGCGGGTCGAACGGTCCTGGAAGGCATGGTGGCGGGGCCGGGCGGCCAGCTCTACATCATTTTCTCGAAGGGAAGCGCCGGGGAGCCGGTCCTGTCCCGATGGTTGCGCGACGGCTCGGCCTGGGACGGCGCTAGCTGGACCTGTGCCGGGGCACCGATCTCCATGCCCGAACTCGGCCACGGCAACGACCTCGCCTACAACGCGAACTACCTGGGCCAGGGCCCGGCCTTGATCGCCACCCAGGGAAGTCAGTCCGCGTTTCCGAGCGACGACGTGACGATCGTGCACCTGAACGCCGACGGATCCATCGGTACGCGGCAGATCGTCCATCTGCCTACGGGCAACATCAGCGGCCTCTGCTACAGCGCGACGGCCGCCGGCGGAGCCGGCAAGTATGCCGCCCGCCGGCTGAGTACATTGTGGACCCATCCCGGTGCCGGCGCGCTGACGAGCGGATGGACGCTGGTGAAGAGCAACCTGACGAGTCACGACAATCGTTCCGACCAAGGCATCGACTGCTCGGAGAACTACATCTGGAACACCAAGTCGATCAACGACTCGACGCCCGACACCGGGTGGAACTGGATCTACCAATACAACTGGTCCGGCGGCGACGTGGAAAGCGACATCGGCATTCCGGGAAACAACCTGACCGACGAGATCGAAGACATCACCCACGTCGGGAGCGACTTCTTCGTCGCCATCAACCGAAACGGCGGCAGCGCCGACTCCGTGAAGGTGCTCTCCGAGTAGGCCGTCGTGTAACAGTGCCCGGCAGTGGGCGTCGACGCCCGCTGCCGGCTCAGCGGCGGAGCACCAGCCGGCCGAGGACCTGATGCTCGTCCATCCGCCGGTGCGCCTCCGCCGCCTGGTCGAACGGCAAGGTGGTCACCGGCAACCGGATCGCGCCGTCGACGAACAGCGGCACGATGGCCTCGGCGGCCGCGCGGGCCGGGCTCGAATCCAGCCCGAGGAACCCGCCGACGTTGAATCCGACGACACCGAGGTTGGCGAGCCACAGCCGGTTCGAATCGATCGGGGCGCCGGTCTCACTCCCAGCGCTGCCGACCGCCAGCAGCCGCCCCATCGGAGCGAGCAGATCCAGGGAACGCGTGCGCAGGTCACCCCCGACCGGGTCGACGATGACGTCGAACGCGCCCTCGGAGAGCCGGTCGACGGTGCTGACGACGTCGAAGCCGTACGCCATCGCGCCGTCGATCTGGCTCTCGCGCCGCACGGTGCCGACCACCCGCGCGGCGCCGAGCAGCCGTGCCACGCCGGGATACACCGAGGCCAGGCCACCGAGGGCACCGTGTACGAGCACCCGGGCGCTGGCCGGCATGGTGATCGCCCGGGTCAGGGAGAGGTAGGCGGTGGCCGCGTTGGCGAAGCCGGCCACCGCTTGTGCGCGGTCGACGCCGGTGCCACCGAGCGGCACGACGAGGTCGGCCGGGGCGAGCGTGACCTCGGCATAACCACCGAACCCGGGCAGCGTGAGCGTCGCGACCTCCTCGCCGACGCGCACCCGGTCCACGCCCGCTCCGACAGCGCGCACGACGCCCGCGACCTCGATCCCGGGAACGAACGGAGGCTGCGGCACGGCCGGATTGCCGGCCAGCATCCCCTTCCGGATCAACGTGTCGATCAGGCCGACCGACGCGTGGGAGACGGTGATGCTGACTTCGCCGGGCCCGGGAACGGGCTCGTCCAGCTCGACCTGCTCGAAGACCTCGGGTCCGCCGTACCGGCTGATCGACATTGCCTGCATGATCACAACATATCCGCGGCTTCGAACTCGCCGGCACCAAACCGATCGCCCGTTCGGCTTGAACGTTCAGTTCTGGCGGCGCCGGATCCACCAGAAGCAGGTGCCGGCCAGCGCTCCGGCGAGCAGGAGGAAGATCCCGGTCTCCATCCACTGCAGCGGCCAGTAGTGGCTCGCGGGCTGGTAGGTGACGGTCTCGTGGAGGTTGTCCTTGGCGAGGCAGGCGCCGATCCGACCCACGTCCGGGACGTCGCCGGGGACATCCGGGAAGCAGTCGGGGTAGTCATCTATGCGGACCACCTGGCCGGACGAGTTCAGCACGGGCGGCTGGGATGTCAGCCACGCCCCCCGCGGTGTCGGTAGGTCGAAGTGGAAGTCCGTCTGCGTGCCCCGGAAGTCGTGGAACTGGCTCGTGGTGGCCTCGTTGATCGCGAAGGTGGTCGTGGTCGACGGCAGCAGGTGGGGTCGGACGAGAGTGGGCACGAGAATCTGGACGGCGACGAACACGGCGAGGGTGAGGGCCATGGCGGGGAGGGTGCGGCGCAGCAGCAGTCCCAGCGTGGTACCCAGGGCGAAGGCGAACGCGGCGTAGCCGAGCGGGACGATGTCGCGTGAGGCGAAGGTCATCGCCGCCCACCGGTTTCCGTTGAGCTGGTCCAGCGGCCCGGCCCACCAGGTCAGCAGCCAACTGAGCATCGCGGCGGCGGCGATCGCGGCGATGCCGACGACGGTGAGTTTGACCGCGAGCCACCGGGTGCGCGTGACGGTCTGGTTCCAGGCGAGTTCGTGTGTACCGGTTTCGAGTTCACGGCCGATCAGCGGCGCACCCCAGAAGATGCCGATCATCGCCGGTACGGCGATCACGAGGAGTTGCAGGAGCTCGAACATGGGCTCATAGCTTCGCTGCAACTGGCTGAACTGGGCACCCAACGCCCGAGCGGCGGGGGTCGCTCCGTCGCAGGCGTGCAGCGGGGCACACGCGGCCAGGTCCGCGGCGTAGCTGTGGTGCATCCCCAACCCGGTGACCAGAAAGCCGATCGCGGCGGCGGCGAGCAGCGCCAGGCCGGCGAGGGCCTGGGCCCGGAACTGCCGCCAGGTCACCCAGATCATCGCGCTTCTCCTGTCGGTTGCATCGCGGTGTCGCCGCCGCGGTCGACGGGCGGCTCCATGTAGGTCAGCACGAGGTCCTCCAGCTCGAGGTGTTCGGCGGACCAGTCCCCGGCGGGCAGTTCGCCCTCGCTTCGCACGACGAACCTCGACTGCCGCTCGGTGTGTTCCGCCGAGATGACCTCCAGCCCCGCGGGCAGATCCGACCCTTGGCGCCGCGAGCACACGATCCGGTGGTGCCGCGCGAGCAGATCATCGGTTTCGCCGGCGAGCCGTACGCGCGAGGAGACCAGCACGACCAGGTAGTCGCAGACGCGTTCGAGATCGGAGATCAGGTGGGAGGAGAGGATGACGCTGGTGTCGTGCTCGGCGACCGACTCCATCAGGTGGCGCAGGAACCCGCGACGGGCCAGCGGGTCGAGGCTGGCGACGGGTTCGTCGAGGATGAGCAGTTCGGGTCGTTTGGCGACCGCGACGGTCAGGGCGAGCTGGGCGCGCTGGCCGCCGGAGAGCTTGCCCGCCTTCTGCCGCGGGTTGAGGTCGAGCTGCTCGATGCGGTCCTGCGCGAGCTTCGCGTCCCACGCCGGGTTCATCTTGGCGCCGAGCTTCAGGTGGTCGGCGACGGACAGGCTCGCGTAGGTGGGTGTGTCCTGGGCGACGTAGCCGACCCGGGCCAGTTGCGCGGTTCCGCCGTTGGGCTGACCGCCCAGCACCTCGATCCGCCCCGTGGTCGGCGCGAGCATGCCGCAGGCGATCTTCAACAACGTGGTCTTGCCCGCGCCGTTGGGCCCGACCAGGCCGACGACGTGCCCCGGCGGGATCTCAAGGGTGCAGTCGGTCAGCGCCTGGCGCTGGCGGTATCTCTTGCCCAGCTCATGGGCCTGCAATATCGCGCTCATCTCTCCTCTTCGGCGCTCTCGCGCAGGGTTTTCTGGCACATCGCCTCGATGCCCGGCTCGGTCAGGCCCGCAGCGCGGGCCTTGTCCATCCAGGCGCGCAGCTCCTGCTGCAACGGACCGTGCTCGGCGAGCGACGCCTGGCCGAGCGATCGGGTGATGAAGGTGCCCACCCCCGGCTTTCCCGCGGCCAGGCCCTGGTGCTCGAGTTCGCGGTACGCCTTGCTCACGGTGTTCGGGTTGATCGCCACCTTGGCGACGACCTCCTTGACGGTGGGCAGCTTGTCGCCTTCGGTGAGCAGCCCCAGCAGCAGCGCTTGCCGTACCTGCCCCACGATCTGCAGGTACGGGGCGATCCCCGAGCGCGCGTCGATGTGGAAGTCGATCAACCATATTGCCGTTTCACTAGGTTAATGGTGGAACGAGAATGCAGGAGACCCGGACGCGTGTCAAGCAGTGAGCACTAGCGGTGGTGATTGTGGGCGGTCGTGAACGGGTACCGCTGTGCGATGTCCCAGATTCCGAGCGACGCGGCCGCGGCGGGCTCCGACCGACCGGCCAAAGCCCCGGGCAAGCGTTCGCGCCGCAAGGTGTGGCTGGTCGGCTTGGCCGTGCTCCTGGTCGCGTGCGGTGGCGGGGCGGCGATCGGCGGGTACTACGTCGACTCCGTGCCGCCGCCCGACGAGTTGGTGCTCCCCGAGTCGACGACGCTCTACTACGCCGACGGGAAGACGCCGATGGCGAAGCTGGGCACGGAAAACCGCACGATCCTGCCGTACGAGCAGATGAACGACGCGGTCAAGCAGGCCATTGTGGCAGCCGAGGATCGGTCGTTCTGGACGAACGAAGGCGTCGACTTCCGTGGTGTGCTGCGCGCCGCGTGGAACAACGTCACCGGCGGTGACCAGCAGGGCGCCTCGACCATCACCCAGCAGTACGCCCGGATCGCCGCCGATCTGAAAGGGGTCACCTACTCCCGCAAGATGCGCGAGGCCGTCATGGCCTGGAAACTGGACGACAACTACAGCAAAGAGGAGATTCTCGGCTTCTATCTCAACACCGTGCCGTTCGGCCGCGGGGCCTACGGCATCGAAGCGGCAGCGCAGACGTTCTTCGGCAAGACGGCCCGCAAGGACGCGCCCCGCGAGAGCCAGCTGACCCAGTCGGAGGCCGCCGTGCTGGCCGCGATGGTCAAGCAGCCGGAGGCGAACCCGGACGACCCCGAGGGACAGCCGGGGTACGACCCGAAGCGCAACGACAAGGCTCGGCAGAACTCGATCGACCGGTGGCGGTACATCCGTGACGGGATGGTGGCGCTGGGCTATCTGACCGCGGCCGAAGGCGCGGACCTCGCCTACCCGGATACCGTCCGTGACTACGATCCCCGGGCCGGTCAGTCCGGCCTGGACCGGCCGGCCGGGCTGGTCGTCAACCACGTGCTGAGCGAGCTGCGCGGCACCGAGCCGTTCAAGGACCGCCCGTTCGACTATGTCCGCAACGGGGGCTTCCGGATCGTGACGACGGTCGACAAGCGCGCACAGGACGCGGCCGAGGCCGCCGCGAACATCCGGGGCGACAAGGCGCCGGACGTGGTGCGGGGACAGCCCAAGAACTGGCAGTCCGCCCTGGTGGCCGTGGAACCCGGCAGCGGCCGGGTGCTCGCGTACTACGGCGGCAACGACGGGCTCGGCGCCGACTACGCGGGGTGGTACCTCGACGACGAGGGCCACGCGGCCGGGTTCGGGCAGCACCCACCAGGATCGTCGTTCAAGGTGTACGACCTCGCGGAGGCGCTGCGGCACGGCATCTCGCCGAAGCAGCGCTTCGACTCCCCCGCGACCAAGGAGTTCCCGAAGAGCGGCCGGACCCGCGACAGCGCGGCCGGGCCGATCCGCAACTCCGGCAGTGCGGCCTGCCAGCCGCAGTGCACGCTGTGGGAGGCGACCGTCGCGTCGCTGAACACCACGTACTTCGGGCTCACCGAGCAGCTCGGCGTGCCCGCCGTCATCGACATGGCACGCAAGGCCGGCGTCGAGTCGATGTGGGCCAACGAGCAGGGCAAGCCCGAACCCGTGCGGGTCGACCTGCGCGAGACGTCGGGCCAGGACGCCGCATCCCGGTTCTCCACCGAGGTCGGCATCGGCCAGTACGGCATCACCGTGCAGGACCACGCGAACGGCATGGCGACGTTCGCGTCCGGTGGCAAGCGCGCGAACGCGCACTTCGTCCGGTCGGTGTCCAAAGGGGACGACGAGATCTACCACGAGCAGTTGACGCAGACGGACGTGGGGCTGAACCAGGAGCAGGCCAAGCAACTCAACTGGACGCTGCGCCGGGTGGCGGCCGCGAAGGTGCCGGACTGGGACGCGGCGGGCAAGACCGGCACCTGGCAGGCCGGCAAGAGCACCACGCAGAACCTGCACGCCTGGATGGTCGGCTATACCGGCGCGATGGCCGCGGCCGTGTGGCTCGGCACCACGGACGGCAAGCCGCTGCGCACGAAGGACGGGAGCTACGACGTGTTCGGCGCGAGCTATCCGGGGCGGATCTGGCAGCAGTTCATGACCGAGGCGGCCAAGGCGATGGACCTCGACCCGGACGATTACCGGTTCGCGGAGCCCGGTTTCCCGCAGGAAACGCCGTCCGCGCCGTCCACCGCGGAAACGCCGGCGCCACGGACCGTCAGCCCCGAGCCGACCGACGCGCCGCGACCGACGCCGTCGACCAAGCCCACGCCCACGCTCGAACCGACCAAGCCGCCGAAGCCGACCCCAACCACGCGTCCGACCAAGCCGGTCACGCCGCCCCCACCGCGCGAAGCGGCATGACGGAGACCGGGGCGGGCGAAGGTCGCTGCCCGACGCGGCCGTGAGCGCTGGGCTGGGCCGTCCCCGTTACGGATGACTGTTCGCTCGCTTGGCGCTGGCCTCGTCCAGCAGGGCGAGATCCGCGGCGGTGAGCCGCAGCGTCAGAAACGGGAGCAGGTCGGCGAGTTGGGCCGGGTTGCGGGCTCCCGCGATCGGAGTCGCGACGGTGGGCTGCGCGGCCAGCCAAGCCAACGCGACCGCGGCCAGCGTGGTGCGGTGCGCGGCGGCCACCTCGTCTAGGGCACCCAGCACGTCCAGGCCGACACCGTTCAGATGCGCGCGGGCCTGACCGGCGCGGGGACTATCCACCCGCGGACCGCCCGGACGGTATTTTCCGGTGAGGAACCCGCGGGCCAGTGCCACATATGGCAGGCACACCAGTCCGGTGCGGGCGACCGTGGGTGCCAGGCTCTGTTCGTAGCCATCCCGCTGCACCAGGTTGTATTCCGCCTGCAGGGCAACGTAAGCGGCCACGTTCTCCCGTGCCGAGGTTTCCAGCGATTCCGCGAGCCGGTCCGCAGTGAAGTTCGACGCCGCGATGTGCCGGACGGTCCCGGCGCGCACCAGTGCGTCGAACGCGGTCAGGGTCTCGACGACCGGGGTGCCGGGGTCGTCGACGTGCGCGTAATAGAGGTCGATGTGGTCGACCTGAAGCCGGCGCAGCGAGCCCTCGACGGCCCGGCGGATCGTCTGAGGAGTCAGATTGTCGAGGCCGGGCAGCGCACCGACCTTGGTTGCGATCACCATCCGATCTCGGCAACCGCGTGCCTTCAACCAGCGGCCGATGATTGTCTCGGACTCGCCCCCGCTGTTGCCGGCCACGTGATAGGTGTACCGGTCCGCGGTATCGATGAAGTTGCCACCCGCCTCGGCGTACGCATCCAACACGGCGAACGACGTCTCCTCGTCCGCCGTCCAGCCGAACGGATTGCCGCCCAGGCACAGCGGCGACACGGCAAGGCCACCACCGCCGATCGTCACCATCGTCGGCCCCACCCGGTCAGCGCCACAGCGGTTCGGTTTCGCATGACGGCAACGTTAGGGGGACGCAGGGCACCAATTGGTTCCCTACCAGCCGTCGCCGCCACCGTCGCCGAGCTCGGCAGCGTGCTCCTCGGCCCACCGGGCGAGCACCGACACCGGGCCGAGCAGGCTCTCGCCAAGCCCGGTCAGCCGGTATTCCACACCCGCCGGCGCGGTCGGCAGGGTACGGCGCTCCACCAGTTGGTTGTTCTCCAGCTTGCGCAACGTCTGTGTCAGCATCTTGTTGCTGATCCCGCCGATCCTGTCACGCAGGTCGCTGTAGCGCTGGGGCCCGAGTCCCAGTCCGAACACCACGACGACCGACCACGTATCGGCAACCAGAGCCAGCGTCGTACGGGCGGGACAATCGGCGAGGAACACGTCGTGCCTGGCCATCCGTGAACACCCCCTTCACCTAGGCACCTACCCCCTCGTGACCGCCCCGCACCGGGTCAGCGCATTGCCGACCGCAGGTGCGCCGCCCAGCCGGCCTCGAAGTCCTCGTACGGCACCCCGAGCACGTCCCGCGTCGCTCTGTCGATCGGCGCGCCCCGATAGTGCTCGGCGACGAACTGGTAGACCTTCTTCTCCCCGTACCGGTCGGCGATGTAGCTCATCGCCGAGTGACCCAGCCAGTAGTTGTAGCTCAACCGCCCCTCCATCTTCCAGGAGACGTTGCCGGGCAGGTCCTGCTGGTAGTCGTAGGAACGGAGGATCTGCCTGGCCTCGGCGGTGCGATCGCTGGTCGTGAAGGGCTTGCGGCCATGCGCGAAGTATTCGGCGAACCCCTCGACGACCCATTTCTCCGGGCCGTCAAACGCCGTCGCGCCCGGGCCACGTTTGATCAGCACGGCGACGATGGCGTGCGCCAACTCGTGTCGGAAGATCTCCAGCTTCCGGTCGTCGCCATTCCCGAAGTGGTACTTGTCGGCCACGTCGATGACCACGCGGCTGGTGGCGACCTCCTGCTGGGCCGTGCCGTCGATTGCCCCGGCCGGCGGTATCGGGATCGCCACACCGGACTCGATGGGGGTGTCCTTGGTCGTTCGGTACAGCGAGCCGAGGTCCTTCTTCCCCTTCACCAACGAGATCACGAAGCCCTGCGGGACCTTCGCGTCGACTCCGCCGGCGCGCCACGCGGCCAGGTTCTCCGTGGCGGCGCGCTCGGCCAGACGCGCGTACCGCCGGGCTTCAGCCTTCAGTGACTCATCCGCGACGACCACCGTGTGCGGGGTCTTCTCGACGTGGATGGGGCGGCCTCGGTCCCACGGAGCCGGGTAGTAGGTGGTCATGTCACGGTTCTCGTCGGTCGGCAGGCCGCCCTTGACGGCGATGACCTTCAGCGGGGCGTCCGGGCCGGCGCGGGTCACCCGCCACTCGTACAACTCTTCGACCGGGGCCGGGTCGGCGCCATCGAACCGGTGCACGAACGACACCCGCACGTCGAACGTGCCCTCGGTCGATACCGTCGCGCCAAACTCCTCGTACCGGGCCTCGGCCAGGGGTAGCTTGTTGAGGCTCTGGAACAGGGTCGTCTGCCGCGCGATCAGGTCCTCGTCGGCCGGGTCGAACGGCGCCAGGAACGCCTGGAGGTCTCGCTTCGCCAGGGCCCCGGTGTGCTCCGCCAGCAGGGTCGCGATCTCGTCGGACCCGGCGTCATCGGTGGAGGAACGGCCGAGGAGGGTCACCATGGCGACCACCGAGCCGGCCAGCAGAAGAACCAGAACCACCCCGACCGCGGTCAGCGCGATCCACAGGCCACGCCGGGACCGGGACGGTGGTGGCGGCACCGGAGCGGGCGCGTACGCCCAAGGTTGGGCTGGTGGGCCCGGGACGGAGGGGTGACCCTCGGCCATGACAGCTATCCTCGCTAATGTCGACATCGGACCGAACAACGGTCCACAACGGACCGGGCACGGGCGGGCTCAGCGAATCTCGGCCTTCACGTATTTTTCCCAGGCGGTGTAGAAGTCTTCGTACGAAACGTCGAGCACCTCTGGCAGTACGTCCTTGATCTCCTTGCCCCGGTAGTGCTCCGCGACCACCTCGAAGGTCTTCTGTTCCCCGTATTTCTCGGCCATGTAGCCGATCGCCGAATGGCCGCACCAGTAGGCGAGGTTGGCACTCTCCGCGTTCTTCATGTTGAACTCGTCCTTGAGGCCCAGGGCATAACCGCTGCTCAGGGACCGCTTCACCGCAGGGGTACGGGTACTGTCCGTCCACGGCTTCCGCTCGTTGCCCAGGTATTCGGCGAATCCCTCGGTCAGCCAACTCGCTCTGGGAACGAGGGTGTCTTCCTCTTGCTGATCGGTGAGGGCGGCCACCATCGAATGTGCCAACTCGTGCCGGAAGATGTCCCCTGGTCCGTTGGGCTCACTCGGCTCGAAGAACGAGGTGGCCAAGTCGATCACCACGCGACTGCCCCCGACCAGTGGCGCCTTTTGGTCGTCCGGTGCGTTGATGTCCTGGAAACTAGGCACGCCGTAGGACGTTCCCGCCTCCGGCGGTGTCTCCCCAGCCGTGCGGTACAGCGAGCCCAGATCCTTTTTGCCCTTCACCAGCGAGATGACGAAGCCCTGCGGGATCTCGCCAGCCACTCCGCCGTCCCGCCAGGCGGCGAGGTTCGCCACCGCGGCCCGTTCGGCCTGCGGGGCGTACCGCTGAGCCTGCGCTTTCAAGGACGCGTTGACGATGAACAGCGTGTGCTCGGTCCGCTCGACGTGGATGTTGCGCCACTTGTCCCACGGCGCCGGATAGAAGGAGAAGGCTCCCCTGTCGGCGGTGATCCCCTTTACCGCCGTGACCTTGATCGGGCCACCGCGCTCACTCCGGGCGATCGTCCACTCGTACTGCTCGTCCACCGGGTGCAGGTCGAAACCGTCGAGCTTGTGCACGAACGCCACCACATGGTTGACGCTGGCTCCGGTGCCGAGCGGCCGGAAAGCCGACCCTCCGCCGAGTCTCTTGAAGGTAGCCTCGGCGAACGGCACTTTGCTCAAGTTGCGGAACAGCACGGTCTGCTGGTCCACCAGTTTCTTGTTCGCCGGGTCGTACACCGCCAGGAACGCCTTTTCGTCGCGCTCCTTGAGCGCCTTCCCCTGGCCCGCCAGCAGAGCGTCGATCTCCTCCTGCTTGATGGGGTTGAGCGCTTCTTCCGCTGCGGCGTATGCGGCGTCCCGCTTGACCTGTTCCTTCGCGAGGTGCGACCGGACGATGACCACCGTTCCCGCGACGAGCAGGAGGACCGTCAGCACCGAGCCAAGGATGATCCACAGCCGGCGCTTCGGCTTCCTGCGCGCCGGCGGGCCACCCGACTCCGGCTGCCCGTACGAGCCGTGGCCGAACTGTCCGTATGGCGGCTGACCCGGCGGGTAGTCCGGCCGCCCGTACGGCCTGTTTGCCGGGTGCCCAACCGGAGGCGGCGTGGACGGGGGAACTGAGGGAGGTCCCTCGGTCATGTGCGAATCCTCGCTCGTGTACGTCGAATCGGCAGCACCGTTCACCACGACCGCCCCGATCGGATCCGAGCCATTGTGGCCGATGGCCCAGCTGATCGTCAGCCCCGAAAATGGCGCAAAGTCGCCAAGGTCGACGCACCCAAAGGCATCGTCGATGCCGATATCTCTTGTTCGCTCTGTCTGAACACCTATGGGAAGTCGACTTGGCGCTCGAGACCGCTCGGGACGTCGACGGGCCGTTGACCCAGGCGCACCGACTCCGCGATCTCGTCACGCCTACGCAGCGCCGCACGCCATCCCACGACCTCGGCGTTGACCCGCTCGCCGTTGCCTGCCGTCGCCTCCACCGTCCACGGCCGACGGAACAGCACTCGCCCCACAACCGCCACGACCAGCAGCACGACCACGATCAGCAGGTCAATCGCGATCAGCAGCAGCGGAAGCAGCACCCACCAGAACAACGCGGCGGCAGCGATGACCGCGAGGAAGATAACCACGAGGACGACGATCGCGTCACCAAGGTCGAAGTCGCCCCCGCCACCCCCGCCCGAACCCGACGTTGCCGCGTCACCGATCTGCAAAGCGCCGTCGACGAGCTCACCGGCGTCGCCATCCCGGTTCTTTCGCTTACGACGCCAGCCGCCGAAGCGTCGGGCGAGCGCTCGCCAGCGCGGTTCCCAGACCACACGCACGGTCCACCGCGTGGCATCGGGCGCCGTCACTAGAACACTTTTCACGGCGACAAGATATCCGCCCGCATCAACGACAGGTCCGCACCCGCCCCGGCGTCGACGCGGATCGTGGTGTCGGTGTAGCGCGCCAGCTTCGGCCGTCACACTCCTGCCGTCGAGTTCCGTCCTGGTTTGACGGCGCGGGTCGCGAAGTAGCCGGGCAGCCAGCCCGCGGTGGCGTCCGAGTGGTGCGGCGCCTCCTCGAACCCGGTGATGACGAAGCCCGCAGCGAGCTGGCCGCCGAGTTGCTCGGCCATGCTGTGGCTGTACTCCAGCGGCGCGTCCGCGCCGAAGAGCCGCTCGCGCTCCTCGGCCGGCACGTGCGTGAGGTCGCTGTACGGCAGCCTGTGCCGGACCACCAGCTCGCCGCGCTGGTCAAGCGCCTCGTGGTCGAACAGGTAGACGTCCGGGTTGAGGAAGCCGCACAGCAGCGCGCCGCCCGGTCGCAACACCCGGAAGCACTCCCGCCACACCGGGGCCAGCTCGGGGACGAACAGGTTCGAGACCGGGTTGAAGACGAGGTCGAACGAGGAGTCGGCGAACGCGGACAGGTCGCGCATGTCGCCGAGCATCGTCCGCAGCGGCACGTCGTCCCGCTGGGCGACCAGCTCGTCCTGCTCGAGCTGGCGCGGCGAGTTGTCCAGCACGGTTACCCGGGCCCCGGCCGCGGCGAGCGTCGGCCCCTGCTGGCCGCCGCCGGAGGCCAGGCACAGCACGTCCACGCCGGCCAGGTCGGCGGGGAACCAGGAGCGGTCCACGGGTTGGTAGCCGATGAGCACGACCGACCACTCACCGGCCCGCGCCCTGGCAACCGTCTCCGCAGAGATCGGCCGCGACCACTCGTTGCCCTGGTCGACCTGCCGGTCCCAGGCCACCCGGTTGTGCGCGACTGGATCAACACTCATCCGCGTACGCTATCCGGTGCCTGATCACGACCCTCAGTCGACGACGGGTCGGGGCCAGGGTCCGGTCGAGCAGGCGGCGAGTCGGCTCGGCCTGCTCGCGCTGGAGTTGTGCTGATGCAGATGAGCGGACATCCTGAGCCATCGGCTGGGTGCGGGGATTCGTCAAGTCCTCCGGTGCGGCCGGGTATCGAGTCCTGCTGTCAGGTGCGCGTCCGGAACGGGGCGATGGTTGCACGGATCTGGTTGGCCGCTCCCCAGTCGTCGTCGAACTGGGCCAGCACGGCGAGGTGTTGGCGCAGCTGGATGATCGGCATGCGGGCGCGCCAGTCGCTGTCGAGGCCGGTCAGCTCGGCGTAAACCGCGAAGAACCGTTGTGCCTCGGGCGGTGGCGAGGTCGACCACAGATGGGCGAGGTCGACCTCGGCCCACATATAGGACACTGCCGGGTCGATCAGTGCGGGCTGCCCGTTCGGAGTGGCCAGGACGTTCTGTGCCCACAGGTCGCCGTGCGTCATGCATGCTGGCCGGTCCGGCAGCAGGTCAGGCAGCCGGTGGCACAGCCGTTCCAACGCCGATCGGTCTGCCGGGTCGAGGGCCGCCTCGACGCGGGGTTGCCCGAGCCACCGGAGCAGCCGGTGCTGTGCGAAGAACCCGAAGCCGTCGTCATCCCAGGTATTGATCTGGCGGCGACGGCCCAGCCAGTTGTCGTGGTGCCATCCGAAGCGATGATGGGTTGTGCTCGTGTGCAGACGGGCGAGCATGTGCGCGAGCTGCTCCCAGAAGGCTTCGCTGCGCGGCCTGGGCTGCAGCACGGACAACACAAGCAGTTGCCGGTCGGCCAGGATCACCTCGGGTGTCGTCATGCCGCCGGGTTCGCGCAGTGCGGCCAGCCCTTCGGCCTCCGTGAGGAAGACGTCGTCGGCCGGCGCGTCAGCGAATGCCTTGACGAACACCGGTGGCGCGTCTCGGCGGGTGGCTATGCCCGCGAGCGCCGCGAGCCCACCCGCCGCCGGCTCTACTGTGACGACATCGTGCATTCCCGCCCGGAGCAGGCACTCGAGGAGAAATGCCGCCGGGCGGATCACGACGAGCTCCTCCTACCTAGAGTGCGGGGTGGCAGGAGTCTATGTGACCGGCAGTTGTTGTGGTGTGGGGTCGACGGGACTCGAACCCGCACTCGAACGGTCCTAAGCCGTTTGCCTCATGCCAATTGGGCTACGACCCCTGCGGCGTCCGGTATACCAGCCCGGCCGCCGAACGGGAACTCCCACGCCTCCAACGGGTGACCGAGCGGTTTAGCTCCCGGTAGCCAGGCCAAAAAGCCCAAGTTGTCGTGTCAACGTGTCCGGGAGGGCCGAAGACAACGGAGTCGCAGGTCCCGGTGTCGAACCGGGCAGGCCGCGGTTACGAGTCACGGTTGGGCAACCAACGCCGCCCGGTCCCTTGTGGGACGGGCGGCGTGAGCGCTGCGCGAATGCTGCGCTACTCGTTGTGCAGCACCTCGGCGATCGTGAGCCGGGCCGCGCCGCGGGCCGGCACCAGGGCGCCGAGGAGTGCGATCACCACTCCGGCCAGGCCCATCAGCACAAGCGTCGGCACCTGCCAGACCGACAGGACCGAGTACGGAATGGTCACCCGCGCGGCATCGGCGGCCGCCGGCAGGATGTAGTGGTGCGCCAGCACGCCCAGCGGAATGCCGAGCACACCGCCCACCACGCCGACCAGGGCCATCGAGCTGAGCACCATCGTGACCACCTGCCGGGGCGTCATCCCGATCGACTTGAGCATCCCGAGGTCCCGCCGCCGTTCCCGCACGTTGAGCACGACCGTGTTGAAGACGCCTAGAGCGGCCACAGTGGACAGCAGCAACGACAGCACCGACGAGAAGCCGATCACGGTCACCGCGAAATCACTGACCTGGGCGTTGTTGTACGCGTCCAGCGCCGGATCGGCCGCCCGCACCGCCGCGGCGTACCCGTCGACGTCGGCGCCCGGTGTCAACTGCACCTGGTAGTAGACCTCGTGCGGCAAGACGACCCGCGCCGGTGCGAGTGCGGTGAACACCGACCAGTCGACGATGAGGCCGGGCGGTCCTTCGGGGCCGTCCATCGTCTCGCCGACGACCGTCACCGTCTGCTCGACGGACGGACCGAGCCGCAGCGTGATCCGCGATCCCATCGACAGGCCCAGCGCCTTCCGAAGCTCCGAAGGCACCACCGTCTCGGAGGGCCCGGCCATCCAGCGGCCCTCGGTCAGCTCGTCCGCGTACCCCATGGTCGAGTAGTCCCCGCGCATGAAGTTGACCATCACCGGCTGGGTCTGTCCGACGACCGCGACGGGCAGCTTGAGGTTTGCCGCCACCCGGGCGGCCGACGGCGTCCCGCGCAGCAGCGATTCGACCTGGATGTCGGTACGGGTGGTCCGGGCCGGAGCCGCGACCGGCGGGCCCTGTCCGTCGGGGACGATCCGGCCCTGCCCGTCGGACGGGTACACCCCGACCTGGCCGGAGGCCCGATCCTCGATCGCCGAGATCCGGCCCAGCGAC
The DNA here is from genome assembly GCF_040676615.1 of Asanoa sp. NPDC049573. Lineage (NCBI taxonomy): Bacteria > Bacillati > Actinomycetota > Actinomycetes > Micromonosporales > Micromonosporaceae > Asanoa > Asanoa sp. NPDC049573. The sequence continues at coordinate 14,013 of NZ_JBFAPI010000005.1, read as the reverse complement.
GCCGCGAGACCGGTCGCGAACGTCACCGTGGTCACCCCGAGCAGCACGGCGGCGACGGTGAACGACGTCCGGCCGGGCCGCGCGAACGGCAGGCCGATCCCGAGGGTGACCGAGCGGGCCAACCGCAGGCCGGCGAGCCGGTGCTGGATCCGGGTGGCCCGGCCGAGCCGCGGCGCGCTGCCGGCGCTGATCGCCGCCGCGGCCGAGAGGCTGTGCGCGCGGGCCGCGGGTACGAACGCCGCGAGTGCGACCACCGCCGGCACCCCGACCAGCCCGGCGACCCAGATCCACGGCCCGACCCCGATGCCGACGTCGAGGCCGAGGCCCTCGAAACCGGAGGTGAGCAGCGGTTGGGCCGCGAGCGAGCCGGCGACCGTGCCGAGGACGCTGCCGGCGACCGCCGGCACCGAGACCATCGCGAGGTAGACGGCGACCACCTGGCGCGGCGTGAAGCCGAGCGCTTTGAGGATCCCGATGTGCCGGTAGCCGGAGACCACCGCGCCGCTGACCACGTTGCCGACGATGACGATCGCGACGATCAGGCCGAGCACGCCGAACGTGGCGAGGAACGGCACGTACACGCCGACGTCGGCGGAGACCTCTTCCTTGACCGCGGTGTAGGGCCGCGCGGCGAGCAATGCGCCGGTCGGCAGGCCGGCGGTGGTGGCCGCCAGGTCCGCCTCGACGGCCGCCTTGGTCGACACGTCGCCGGTGAACCGGTAGAGCATCTGCGTCTCGGTCGGGTGCAGCGAGGCCATCTGTTCCGGCGCGACCCAGGCGTCCGCGGTCTGGCTGAGGCTGTAGGCGCGGCCCACGACGGTGAACGGGACGCCGCCGAGGGTCACCTCGTTGCTCCCCGGCGGCATCCCCCGCTCGCCGTCGCCCTGCGGTGGCCGGTTGAGCACGATCTCGCCGGGTGCGGTGGGCCAGCGTCCGTCCCAGAGGTTGAGCCGGTCGACCGGACCGGCCGGGTCGGCTCGCCCGACGACGGTCAGCGGGCCCCGGGGACCGATCCGGCCGTCGCCGTCGGAGTCGAGGACGGCCAGGCCGAACGGCCCGGACGTGGCCGCCACCCCGGTCCGCCGGGCCGACAACTGCGCGTCGGTGACCAGAGCGGCGTCGAAGACGGCGACCGCGTGCGCACCCTGCTGGTGGTCGAAGCTGCGGTCGAACGGCGCCGACGACGCCTGCAGCAGCGCCAGCGCGACGACGACCGTCGTGGTGGAGAGCAACACCACCAGGCCGATGACGAACGTCTGCATCCGGCGCCGGCGGACGGCGGCCCGCCCGGCCCGCCACACCGCACTCATGCGCGTTCCAGGATGCGCTCGCCGGTGACCCGGCCGTCGGCGAGTTCGACGACGCGGCTGGCGCAGCGGGTCGCGAGCCGGTCGTCGTGGGTGACGATGAGCAGCGTCTGGCCGATCTGGTTGAGGTCGAGCAGCAGATCCATCACCTGTTCGCCGGCGCGGCTGTCGAGGGCGCCGGTCGGCTCGTCGGCCAGCAGCAGCGCCGGGCGGTTCATCAGCGCCCGCGCCACCGCGACCCGCTGCCGTTCGCCTCCGCTCAGGCTCGCCGGGTAGGCGTTGCGCCGGTCGGCGATGCCCAGTTCGTCGAGCAGTTCCAGAGCCCGGCTGCGGGCCGAGCCGACCCGCGCGCCGGTGAGCTGGGCGGCGAGCGCGACGTTGTCGAGCGCCGGCAGGTCGTCGAGCAGGTTGAAGAACTGGAAGATCATGCCGATCTTGTGCCGGCGGAACAACGCCAGTTTCGTCTCGTTGAGCCGGCCGAGGTCCTGGTCGTGCACCAGCACCGTGCCGGAGGTGGGCCGGTCGAGGCCGGCGATCATGTTGAGCATCGTCGACTTGCCGCAGCCGGACGGGCCCATCACGGCCACCGCCTCACCGGTGCGGATCTCCAGCGAAACCCCGTCGAGAGCGGCGGTGTCGCCGTATTCCTTGCGGACGTCGTCCAGCCTCACAACCAGCGTCATGCCAGCAAGTTAGCCCGGCACCGACCCCGCCCGAATCGGTCGCGGGATGCATCCGGGCACCGGCGTCATCCGCGCGATGTAGTCGGGTGGACCCCGGGGATGACGCGCCGGCCGAGACGGGATGCGAAGGTGAAGCGGTGGCCTGGCTGGTAACCGCGTTGAGCGTCGCGTGCGCGGCCGCTTTCGCGGTGGCCTACGCCAGAGCGAGCCGACGGCATCGCGAGGCCATGGAGCAGCGCGGCTGGCTGCTCGAACGGGAACGGCAGAACGCGGCACACACCGCGGTGGAGCAGGAACGCGCCCGGATCGCCCGCGAGCTGCACGACATCGTCAGCCACAACGTGAGCCTGATGATCGTGCAGGCCGCCGCGGCCCGCGAGGTGCTGCCGACGATGCCCGACGAGGCCACGGCGGCGCTGACGGCGGTCGAGGGCGCGGGCCGCACCACGATGACCGAGTTGCGGCACCTGCTCGGCCTGCTGGCACCGGCGGCCGACGGGAAGGACGAGGACCTCACGCCGCAGCCCAGCCTGAGCCGGCTCAGCCCGCTGATCGACCGGATCGCGTTCGCCGGCCTGCCGGTCGAGGTGCGGATCTCCGGCGAACCGCGGCCGCTGCCGTCCGGGATCGACGTGACCGCGTACCGGATCGTCCAGGAGGCGCTGACCAACGGGCTCAAGCACAGCACGGGCGGGAAGGCGGAGGTGACGGTCCGCTACGCCGAGCGCGCGCTGCGGGTCGAGGTGCTGACGAGCGGCCCGAGCGTGCTGACCGGCGCACGACCGGAGCCCGGCCGCGGCGACGGCGCCGGCCGGGGGTTGCTCGGGTTGCGGCAACGGGTCGCGGTCTACGGCGGCGACCTCGACGCCCGGCGCCGGCTCGGTGGTGGCTACCGGGTCCGCGCCCGCATCCCGCTGGAGGCACCGTGACGACCGGCCCGCGGGTGCTCATCGCCGACGACCAGGAGCTGATCCGCACCGGCTTCCGGCTGATCCTGACCGCGCGCGGCGTCGAGGTGGTCGGCGAGGCCAACGACGGCGCGGAGGCGGTGACGGCCGCGCGCCGGCTGCGGCCCGACGTGGTGTTGATGGACATCCGGATGCCCGCGATGAACGGGCTGGAGGCGACCCGGCTCATCCTGGAGAGTGACCCGCGCTGCCGGGTGCTGATGCTGACGACCTTCGACCTCGACCGCTACGTGTACGCCGCCCTGGCGCTCGGTGCCAGCGGCTTCCTGCTCAAGGACGTCACGGCCGACCATCTGGCGGCCGCCGTCCGCCTGGTCGACACCGGCGACGCCCTGCTGGCGCCGTCGATCACCAGGCGGCTCGTGCAACGGTTCGCGGCCGAGGATCGCGAGAGGCCGGCCGTACACCGTGATCTGGATGCCCTGACCCCGCGCGAACTGGAGGTGTTGACGCTGCTCGGCCGCGGCCTGTCCAACACCGAGTTGGCCCAGGAGCTGACGCTCAGCGAGGCGACGGTCAAGACGCACGTGGCCCGGATCTTCGCGAAGCTCGCGCTGCGCGACCGTGCCCAGGCGGTGGTGCTGGCCTACGAGACCGGGTTGGTCACGCCCGGCGACGCATAGAACTCCCGGCGTACGGCGCGCAGCCAGTCTTCGACGGCCGGCACGTCGGGCTGTTCGGGGACCGCCGGTGACGCGGCGGCGAACGCGTCCTCGTGCGCGGCCAGCATGGCCCGCGCGACGTCGAGGTCGCCGGCCGCCACCCGCTCGCCGAACTCGAGGAAGGCCCGCGGGTCGTCGAGCGGCACCAGGATCTCGCCGGTGCGGTAGGCGTGCAGGCCCTGGTGGCACAGGCGCATCAGGTGCCGGGCGTGCTTGGCGACCCGCTTGTCATAGCCGGGTGCGCGGTTGGACAGCAGGCGGAACTGTTTGGTGGCGTAGCCGAGGTAGGCCTCGCGGACCCGGCGGGCCGACAGGAAGCGATCCCGGATCGCGATCAGCTCGTCGCCGAGCGGCGTCCGCGTCTCGTAGAGCCGCGAGGGCAGCCACAGCAGCTCGGTCACCGTCGGGTTCCCGGCCAGGGCCAGCCGGCAGAACTTGGCCGCCTCGTGCACGGTGACGTCGGGCTCGTGGCTCACCCGCGTCTCGGTGTGCTGGGCCAGGCCGTGCAGTTCGATCGTCGGCACCGCGAAGATGCCGAGCCGGTCCACGTCGGAGCCGGGGCCCGCAAGGCCGTACGCGGTCGACCCGACAACCCCCATCAGCAGGAGCGACACTGAAAAATCTTCCCCGTCATGGCAACCGGATGGCGGGCCGAAGCATCTAATCCAATGTGGACAGAGATGCGGTCAGCGGAGCGCGCCCAGCGGTGCGTTGTCGAGCAGCGGGTCTTCGTCCTTGCGCGAGGCAAGCGAGTGGCTGGTCACGGTGTCGACGCTGGTCCCCCGCCCCTGAGCCGGCCGATAGCGCACGGTCGCCGCGTGCGGCGACGAGTGCAGCACGATCCCGGGCCGCCAACTGCCCAATGTGTGCACCCAGACCCAACTGCCGGGTTGGTAACCCTCACTCGGGGAAGCGGCGGGTTCCGTTCGGAGGTGGGGATCGAGGAGCGGCGCGGCCATGTGGATCATCTCCGTCGCGGTTTGCGTTGCTCGGGGGGCTCGCTTGGAGGGGCGTGCACATGAGCATCGCAGGCAGCTGATCAGCGTGCAAGATTTCATGGCGATCTTTAGCATCCTGAGGACATCCATCGAACGGACTTTCAGTTACGCTATGTACGTCACGGTTTCATGGTGAAAGAAGCAAGCCGCGAGCCGTATACCCAATATCGGTCACTACCAGGAGCAAGCGCAGCGATGGAAGCCCCAGAAAGGCACGGCGTGCCGATCTTCGACTACCCAGAGCAACTTCTGGTTTTTGGCCGACCGGGCGTCCGGATCGCCGGAACCCGTGGCGGGCGCCAGTTTCCACGTCACACGACCAGAAAGGACTAGCCCCATGCCGGACAGTACGGGATGGATCATGTCCAGTAGATCTACGGGCAACGGTGGCAGCTGCGTGGAAGCGCGCCGCCACGATGGCTGGATCGAGGTCCGCAACAGCAAGAACCGCGCGGGTGGTCAGGTGCGGTTCACCACCGAGGAGTGGGACTCGTTCCTCTTCGGCGCCAAGCGCGGCGAGTTCGACCAACTCCTGAAGGACTGACGCGCGAAAACGCCGGGCCGTCGGATGACGGCCCGGCGTTCTCGCGTTTGTGGACGGTCAGGGCAGCTTGGCCACCCCGCACAGCCCGCCGCTCTGCGACGGGTCCGCGGCGAAATCGGTCGGGTCGCCCGGCGCCGGGCGCCATTCTGGCAGCCACACCACACCGGGCTCGACCAGGTCGAGGCCATCGAACCAAGCGGTGACCTCGGCCCGCGAGCGCAGGACGAACGGCGTCGTGGTGTCGCGCTTGTAGACACCCTGCGCGCTGTCGAGCTGGTCGAGGTCGATCGTCATGCCCTCGGCCGAACCGTGCGAGAGCACCAGGTAGCTGCCCGACGGCAGGGCACCGAGCAGTTCGCCCAACGACTTGGTCGCGACCTCGTCGTCGGCCACGAAGTGCAGCACCGCCACCATCAGCAGCGCGACCGGCTGGTCGAAGTCGATGATCTTGCGGACCTGCGGGTGGGCCAGGATCGACTGCGGGTCACGCAGGTCGGCGCGGATCGCCGTGGTGCGGGGATTGCCGGCCAGGATGTCGAGACTCTCGGAGACGGCGACCGGGTCGATGTCGACGTAGACCACCCGCGCGTCGGGGCTGATCTCGTGCACCACCTCGTGCACGTTGCCCTCGGTCGGGATGCCGGAGCCGACGTCGAGGAACTGCTTGACGCCCTGCTCGGCCACGTGGCGCACGGCCCGGCCCAGGAACGCCCGGTTGGCCCGGGCCAGCAGCGGCACGAACGGGAACATCTTGGTGATCGCCTGCGCCGCTTCGCGGTCGGCCGGGAAGTTGTGTGTGCCGCCGAGGTGGTAGTCGTAGATCCGCGCAGCGGTCGCGGGCTTGGCACTGCCGTCGTTCGCGACACCGGCCACGGTCGCTCCCCCGTCCTCAAGGTCGACATCTGACGCCGTCCACTATGCACGAGCGGACCGGTCGTCGTCGCCCCGGGAGTCAGCCGAAATGCTCGAGCGGAACCGACGCGTGCGAGACCAGCTCGAAGACGCGGCGGTATTCGGCGACCTCGTGCTCCTCTTCGAGGTAGAGCGCGCCGACATGGGACTCGAGATAAACCACGTCGGGATCGTCGGCGTCGTCGAAGTCGAGGATCCGGAACGCGCCGGCCATCGCCGCGTGGGCGCCGACCGAGAACGGCAGCACCCGGATGTCGACGTTGTCGCGCTTGGCCGTGCGCCGCAGGTGTTCGATCTGGCCGTCGAGCACCGACTTGCCGCCGACCACCCGGGTCAGCGCGTTTTCGCCGAGCACGGTGACCAGCTTGGGACCACGGGCCAGCAGCGCCCGCTGCCGCTGCATCCGCAGCTTCACGTGCCGGTGCACCGACTCGTCGTCGGTGGGCTGCTCGGCGCCGAACACGGCCAGCGCGTATTGCTCGGTCTGGAACTCGCCCGGAATGATCTCGCCGTCGTAGGTGCAGATCTTCGAGGCGCTGGCCTCGAGCCCGACGTAGAGCTTGAACCAGTCGGGGATAACCGGGCTGCCGTCCCACCACTCTTCGCGCGAGGTGCCCAGGGCCATCTCGGCGAGCGCGTCGGTGACGCTCTGGTCGGCGCCGTAGAGCCAGCACAGCGCCCGCACGTTGGCGCCGGTGACGGGGACCTTGCCGGTCTCGATGCGGTGCAACGTCGGCTCGGAGATGCCCAGCCTGGCCTCGGCCACCTCGCGCCGCGACTTGCCGTTGGCAACGCGCAGCTTGGTCAACCGTCGCCCGAGGGCGCGCCGCACCACCCGCTGCCCAGTGACCGGCACTTCCGGACCTCCTATGCGCTGCTCATGTCAACTCGCACACCTTACCGGCAGTGCCAGCCCAGTTACACCATCCGAAGGATCAAAAAGCAGGAGATCAATTTCGGCCGTCCGGCGCACACCGCGCGACACCCTATCGGGGGATACTGCGGGCATGCCGCTCCCTACCGGCTATGCCGACCTGGTCCAGCGCGTCTCCGCCGAAGCGCACGACGGCGCGTCCGAAACCGCGGTCCTGCGCCACCTGCGCGACGGCGGCCTGCAGTTGGTGCCGTCCGCCCGGGCGTTGTGCGACATCTACGACATCGGGCTCGGCGAGGCGCAACGCCGCATCGACCGCAGCGGCGTCTGGTCCGACGTCCGCGACGACCGCCCACCGTTCGGGCCCGTCGACGGATAACCGCGCCGGCAAAGGAGAAACGGCCCGCTACAGTTGTCCGCATGCGGCGATGGTTGTCGATGTCTTGCGTGCTGATCGCCCTGGCCGGCTGTTCGTCCGTCGGCCGTGACGAGGCTCCCCCGCCAGACCTGGCCACCATCACCAGCCCGTGCGAGTTCCTGCGCGACGCCGACCGCGAGGCCCTTGGCCTCGGGCCGGGCGAGCTGACCGAATCCGCGGGCCTGAACGGCGACCCGGCTGCCCGGCGCTGCGACTTCCGCGTCGCCGAGCCGCGGAACCACAGCGGCGCCCACCTCGACAGTGTCTCCGTCACCTTCCTGCCGACGACCCTCGACGTGGCCCGGCTGGCCCTGGAAAACGTCGACGAGCGCGGCATCTTCGGCTCCGGACGGATGTCGGCGTTCGGCGCCGCGCCCGACGGCCTGTTGCAGCGCGACGGCGCGCGACTCGGCCAGGCCACCTGCGAGCGGCTGTTCGCCGTCGGCCCGCACCGGAGCGTGCAGGTCGGCTTCATCGTCGAGCGGCTGCCGCTGGGCGAACCGGTCTGCCACGCCGCCGCCCGGCTGGCGCCGGTCGTCGACGGCCGGATCCCCCGGCCGTCGCCGGATTAGGCCGTGGGCGCGTAGAACTCGATCGTGTTGGCGACCGCGGCCGTCACCGCGTCGGTCGGCGCGCCGTCGGCGAGCTGTGCCGCACCCCAGCTCTCGGCGCTGGCCACCATGAACGCGCGCGCCTCGGGCGACTCTTCCCAGCCCTCTTCGTCGTCGAGCCCGCGGCCCGCGAGGTGCAGGCCGAGCCCGAGGAACGACAGGTCCCAGCCGACACCGGTGGCACCCGGCCCGTATTGCTTCCAGAGCTCCTCGTCGACGACGGCCACGTGGCGCAGCAGCAGTTCGGTGCCGCCGTCGGGCTCGGGCGAGAGGGTCAGGTGCACCTCGCTGCCCGTCGTCGTCGCGATGTCGGCACCGAAGACCCAGGTGACCACCAGTTCGGTCGGCCGTTGACAGCGCAGGATCCGGCCACCGGCGTTGCCCTCGATCTGGTAGAGCCCGCCGACGGTCAGGTCGCCGTCGACCGGCAGGAACCAGCGGCTGAGCCGCTCGGGATCGGTGATCGCGGCCCAGACGTCGTCGGCCGGCGCCGGGAAGCTGCGCCGTAGGACCACCGAGCGGGCCGGGCCCTCCGGCAGGTTCTGCCGGCCCACCTCGCGGGACGCGGTCTTGATCGCATCGAGGAAGTCCATGGGCGACACTTTACCAACAACTTATATAAGCGACGGCGTACGAGCGCCGCGTCATTCCTGTTTGGCCAGGTCGGCGCAGCCCGACTCGTCGGGCAGCAACGGGCGCACCTGCACCGACCACTGCTTGCCACCGGAAGCCCACGGCGTCATGGCGTTGGCCTTGCCGGCCGCGGCGAGCACCGCGCGGCCCTGGTCGCCGCTCGCGGCCACGCAACCCACGTCGACGTTGGGGTTGAGCCGCGCGCCGGGCAACGCCGGCCCGGGCCACGCGACCGGCGCCGGGGCGCCGAGTTCGACGACGTTCTCCGGCTGCCGGGTATAAGGAGTCGCGATGCCCGCGACCACCGTCGCCTGGTAGCCGCCCTCCTCGCTCACCGCGCCCTTGCCGAGCGTCTTCGGCAGGTCCTGCAGCGCGGCCAGCAGGTGGGAGAGCTTCTCGCGGGCGGACTTCTGCGCGGCGGTCAGCACCCCGGCGTCGTCGGGCATCTCCAACGCGTATGCGTCGGTGGTGCGCACGCCGCCCTCCGTCGTCACCACGAAGCGGGTGGTGGCGGCGTCGGCGACGGCGGGCTGGCCGAGGTCGGTGCCGGCGCCGACGCCCGCCTTGACCGCGCGGCGGACCAGTGCGTCGACGTCGGCCGCCGAGATGCGCGCCTGTTGCAGGTTGGGCAACGCCGGGCCGGGGTAGATGGCCGCGACCGGGCCTTCGGTGATCACCCGGCCGTCACCGTAGATCGAGAGCGCCGGCACCCGCGACGGGATCGACTGGGGTGTCACGAAGCCGCCGGCGTGGGTGACCCGCAAGGCCACCTCGTCGGCGCCGAGCGCCTCGGCGGCCGGCGGCGAGCCGGCGGGTGCGGCGTCGGCCGCGGGCTGAGCACACGCGGAAACCAGCATCACCAGCGGCACGGCAGCGGCGACCGCCCAGGAGGAACGTCCCATACACCCTCTGACGATCCAGGAGGCGGTTCCGTTCCGGCCTGGGCCTGACACGGCGCGTGGCACGATCGGATGATGGTTCGTGATGATCACCTGATTGCTCAGGTGCGGGAACTGATCGGTGGCGCACCCGACGTCGACGAGCGCCGGATGTTCGGCAGTCTGATCTTCATGGTGGGCGGCAACATGGCCTGCGGTGTCCGCGCCGACGGCCTGCTCGTGCGGGTCGGCAAGGACGCCACCGAGGCGGCGTTGGCGCAGCCGCACGTGAGCCCGTTCGAGATGGGCGGCGGGCGGCGGCCGGCGGGGTGGGTCGTGGTCGGGCCCGGCGGGCTGGCCACCGACAAAGAGGTCGAGGCCTGGGTCGAGCGGGGCGTGGCGTACGCGCGCACGCTCCCGGTCAAATGAGCACGACGCCGGCCCGCGAGGCCGGGCAGAGCAAGGCGCCCGGCCCAGGGGTGTTGGCCGTGACCGGGTCGACCGGCGAGCTGGGAGGCCGGGTCGCCCGCCGGCTGGCCGACGCCGGGCACGACCAGTTGCTGATCGTCCGCGACGCCGACCGGGCACCGAAGCTCCCCGGTGCCCGGGTCGCCGTGGCCGCCTACCACGACGAGGCCGCCGCGAGGGCGGCGCTGTCCGGTGTGGACACACTGTTCATGGTCTCGGCCGCGGAGGAGGCCGACCGGGTCAGCAAGCATCTCACGTTCCTCGACGCGGCCGCCGCCGCCGGGGTGCGGCACCTCGTCTACACCTCGTTCTGCCGCGCGGCGCCGGACTCGACGTTCACGCTCGGCCGGCACCACTACGCGACCGAGCAGCACATCACGTCGACCGGTCTGTCCCACACGATCCTGCGCGACAACCTCTACCTGGACTTCCTGCCCGACCTCGCGGTCGACCGGGTGATCCGCGGGCCGGCCGGCGAGGGCCGGGTGGCCGCCGTGGCCCGCGACGACGTCGCCGACGTGGCCGTCGCCGTGCTCGGCGAACCGGGCCGGCACGCCGGGCAGGTCTACGAGCTGACCGGGCCGGCCGCGATCACCTTAGAGGAGGCGGCGGCGACCATGACCGCGGTCTTCAACCGCCCGTACCGGTACGAGGAGGAGACCATCGAGCAGGCGTACGCGTCCCGCGCCCACTACGGCGCGCCGAGTTGGCAGGTCGACGGCTGGGTCAGCACCTACACCGCGATCGCACACGGCGACCTGGCCGAGGTGACCGACGCGGTCGAGCGGATCGCCGGCCACCCGCCGATCGACCTGGCCGAAGTGCTGCGCCGAGCAGGTGCCGGTGGCTGAGGCGGCGATCGCCGCCCGGCTGCGGGCGGCGGGGTGCGTGTTCGCCGAGGAGGAGGCGCGGCTGCTGGTCGAGTCGGCGCCGACGCCGGCCCGCCTCGAGGAGATGGTCGCCGAGCGGGCCGAAGGAGTGCCGCTGGAACACGTGCTCGGCTGGGCTGAGTTCTGCGGCGAGCGGGTCCTGGTGCGGCCGGGCGTGTTCGTGCCCCGGCACCGCACCGAACTGCTGGTCCGGCTGGCCGTCGCCGCGATCGGCGAGCTGCCCGGCTCGGAGCACCGGCCCGTGCTGGTCGACCTGGCCTGTGGGTCGGGTGCGATCGCCGCGGTCGTCGCGGGCCGGGTCGGCGACGTCGCCGTGTACGCGGCCGACATCGAACCGGCGGCCGTTGCCGTGGCGGTGCGCAACCTGGCGCCGTACGCCGGCCAGGTCTTCGAAGGTGATCTGTTCGACGCCTTGCCCGGCGAGCTGCGCCGGCGGGTCGACGTGCTGGTGGCCAACGTGCCTTACGTACCCAGCGCCGCCGTTGATCTCCTGCCGCCCGAGGCCCGCGAGCACGAGCCGCTGCGCGCGCTCGACGGCGGGGCCGACGGGCTCGACGTGCTGCGCCGGGTGGCCGGCGGTGCCACGGGCTGGCTGCGCCCCGGCGGCACCCTGCTCAGCGAGATCGGCGTCGATCAGATCGAGGCGGCCAAGGCGGCGCTGACCGCCGCCGGCCTGGCCCCCGAGGTGGTCTCCGACGACGACCTGGACGCCACGGTGATCCTCGGACGGCGGTGAACATCACCACCACAGGGTGGGAAAGCGGCTCTGCCGGTAGCCCCGACCTCGGTAGCCTCGCGGTCATGAGGATCGGAATTGTGGGTGCCACCGGCCAGGTGGGCGGCGTGATGCGGCGGATCCTGGCGGAGCGCGCCTTCCCGGTCACCGAGCTGCGGCTGTTCGCCAGCGCGCGCTCGGCCGGGCGCACGCTGCCGTGGCAGGGCACCGAGATCACCGTCGAAGACGCCGACACCGCTGACTACCGCGGGCTCGACGTGGTGCTGTTCTCGGCCGGCAAGGGCGCCTCGAAGACGCTGGCGCCCAAGGTCGCCGAGGCCGGCGCCGTGGTGATCGACAACTCCTCGGCCTGGCGGATGGACCCGGCCGTCCCACTGGTGGTCGCCGAGGTCAACCCCCACGCGATCACCGAGCGCCCCAAGGGCATCATCGCCAACCCCAACTGCACCACGATGGCCGTGATGCCCGTGCTCAAGCCGCTGCACCGCGAGGCCGGTCTGGTCGCGATGGTGGTCGCCACCTACCAGGCGGTCTCCGGCGCCGGCCTGTCCGGCGTGGCCGAGCTCGACGAGCAGGTCCGCAAGGTCGCCGAGCGCGCGACCGAGCTGACCCACGACGGCGCCGCGGTCGAGTTCCCCGAGCCGCGCCAGTTCTCCCAGCCGATCGCCTTCAACGTCCTCCCGCTGGCCGGCTCGATCGTCGACGACGGCTCCGCCGAGACCGACGAGGAGCAGAAGCTCCGCAACGAGAGCCGCAAGATCCTCGAGATCCCGGGGCTCCGCGTGTCCGGCACGTGCGTCCGGGTGCCGGTCTTCACGGGGCACTCGATGCAGGTCAACGCCCGTTTTTCGGCGTCTTTGACGCCTGCGCGCGCCGTCGAGATCCTGGCCGACGCGCCAGGGGTGGCCCTCGACGAGGTGCCGACCCCGCTGAAGGCGGCGGGCCAGGACCCGTCCTACGTCGGCCGTTTCCGGGTCGACGAGACCGCCGACAACGCGCTCGCGTTCTTCGTCTCCAACGACAACCTGCGCAAGGGCGCCGCGCTCAACGCGGTGCAGATCGCCGAGCTGCTGGCAGGCTGACGTGGTTGCGCTCCCCCGCTGACCGCGGCCGGTATGCCGTCGGGGTCAGCCCGGTCAGCGCCCGGAAGTCGTTGATCATGTGCGTCTGGTCGAAATAGCCGACCGCCGCGGCGGCTTCCGCCCAGTCGCCGGTCACCGTGGCGAGCAGCCGCTGCAGCCGGCGCACCCGCGCGAACCGTTTGGGCGCGAGGCCGACCTGGGCGGTGAACCGCCGTCGCAGGGTGCCGGTGGTCAGGCCGAGGCTCTCGCTGGCCGCGCCGACGCCCTGCCCCCGGTGCAGGGCCGCGGCCGCGGCGGCGATGCCGGGATCGGGTGCGAACGTCGCCCGTGCGTCGAGGTCGGCCCGGAGCAGCTCGAGCGCCGCCCGCGGCCCGGTGGCCGTGCAGAGCCGTTCGCGCAGGTCGGTGCGCCCCCAGAGGTCGTCGAGAGCGACCACGGGCTCGTCGAGGGCGTCGACCTTCCCCACGAACGGGTAGGCCCCGCCCGGCCGGAACACGACGCAGACGGCCCGCCGCTGCTGGGCGGTGTCGATCTCCAGCGGGGCGGCCCGCGGCGGGCAGAACCCGGCACCGGCCCGGGTGTGCCGGCGGCCGTGCCGGTCGTGCCAGCTCAGCTCGTCGCGGTCGAGATTGACGACGAGCTGGGCCGCGCCCGTCGGGATGCTGGCGTCGCGCCCGTCCGGCAGGTCGGCCTCGTAATAGCCCAGGCTCGCGACGAACGGCGCCAACCGGGCCGAGGGCGCCAGCGTGACCATGCGCGGCATGAACCCGAGTCTGCCACCAGGGGGTGATGATGGCCCGGTGACAGACGTCTTCCACGAGCTTCTCGAAGCCAACGACGCCGGCATCCTGGCCACCATCAAGCGCGACGGACGCCCGCACCTGTCCAACGTCAACTACACCTACGACCGGGTCGCGGGCACGATCCGCGTCTCGATCACCGACCGCCGCCAGAAGACGGTCAACCTGCGCCGCGACCCGAGGGCCAGCTTCGAGGTCACCACGCCGGACCTGGGCCGGTTCGCGGTGGCGGAGGTCCGCGCGACCCTGTCGCCGGTGGCGGCCGACCCGGACGACGCGACCGTCGACGAACTGGTCGACATCTACCGTCGCATCGCGGGCGAACACCCGGACTGGGCCGAGTTCCGCGCCGCGATGGTCACCGAGCGGCGGATCGCCCTGACCCTGACCGTCGAGCGCCTGTATGGCTGGCCGCGGCGGTGAGCCCTGACGGGCCACGCCACCACGGACCGGCCTAGGTGTACTGCCCAGGGACGTTGGTCAACCTGGTGATGGGTGGCCGGCCGCCGACGGCGGTGTGGGGCCGGTGGTGATTGTAGTGATGGAGCC
>NZ_JBFAPI010000004.1:0-582545 GCF_040676615.1 Asanoa sp. NPDC049573 | reverse complement strand
ACCCGACCGCGGCCGCACCGCCGCGGCCCAAGGGCTCGCCCAGGGCGAAATGCGAGCCGCGGCGGGGTGCCCTTCTCGGGTGCGGATGCTCAGTCGACGGCTTTCCAGCTGTAGAACGGCTTGGCCATCGAGTCCTGCGGGCCGCGCCACTTCTCCGGGTTGTACGGCGCCACGTACGGGCTGAGGTCTTCGATGATTTTGGTGAACGCCGGTGCGTGGTGGTTCTGCCCCAGCCCTTCGGCGACCGCCTGGTCGGTGCGCTCCATCAGGTGCACGTAGACGTCGTCGATCGAGTAGAGCCAGCGACCGGTCACGCCCATCTGGGCCGGCAGCGGCCCGGCGTCGGACTCGGCGAAGATCCGGGCCACCTCGGGCTCGGAGCCGGGCTTGATCCGCTGCACGATGATCATCGGGTTCGCCGCCGACGGCTGCGCGTTCGGTGCCACCCAGCTGTAGAACGGCTTGGCGACCGAGTGCGACGGGTTCTCCCAGTTGCGCGGGTAGGGCGTCACGTACTGCCCGATCGCGTCCGCGATCTCCTGGAACGCCGGCAGGCCGCGCTTCTGGCCGCTGATCTCCGGGTCCTGCGCGCGTTCGACGACGTGGATGTAGAGATCGTCGAGCGAGAGCAGGATGCGGCCGGTGACACCGACGTCCTGCGGCCGGGTCACCTTGTCGAAGTGTCCGAAGACGTCGGCGACCTTCTGCTCGCTGCCCGGGACGATGCGGCAGACGATCACGTTGCGGAATACCACTGCTGCTCCTTCGAGGTTCGGTTCTCTTGCGGTCAGGCGTCGAAGCGGACGGGGAGGTCGATCAGGCCGCGGAACGGCGAAGCGGCCGGCAGCCGCCGCAGTTCGTTGACCGGCACGGCGAGCCGGAGCCCGGGCAGCCGGCGGAGCAGCGCCCCGATGCCGAGCTGCGCCTCGATCCGGGCCAGCGTCACGCCGAGGCAGTAGTGCACGCCGTGGCCGAAGCCCAGGTGCGGTCCGCGTTCGCGGGTCAGGTCCAGCCGGTCGGCGTCGGCGAACGCCGCCGTGTCGTGGTTGGCCGCGTTGATGGCCACCCCGACGATCGAACCCGCGGGGATGTGCACGCCCCGGTACTCGAGGTCCTCGGTGGCGATCCGCGGGCTGGCGATCGGCAGGGGGCCGTCGAAGCGCAGCAGTTCCTCGACCGCCGAGGGCAACAGCTCCGGCGTACGCAGGAGCAGTTCGAGTTGATCGGGGTTGGTCAACAGCGCCACCATCGCGTTGCCGATGAAGTCGGCCGTCGTCTGGTGCCCGGCGAACAGCAGCAGGAACGTGGTGCTGACCAGTTCCCGCTCGGAGAGCTGCCCGTCCTGGTCGCAGGCCTCGATCAGCGAGCTGATCATGTCGTCGGCCGGTGGCAGCGCGCGCTTGGCCTGGATCACCCCGGCCAGATACTGGTGCAGCTGGAGCTGGGCCTCCTGCACGGCCGCGCGTTCCTCGGCGGGCGGGCGCCCCGACGACCCGGACTCGCGGATCACCTGGGTCCAGGCGAGGACCTGATCGTGGTCGGCGGCCGGGATGCCGAGCAGCTCGGAGATCACCATCATCGGCAGCGGGATCGCGAAGTCGTGCATCAGGTCGGCCTGCCCCTGCGGCACCACCTTGTCGAGCAGTTCGGCCACGATCTCGGCCACCCGCGGCCGCAGCGCCTCGATCCGTCGCGGCGCGAACGCCCGCGAGGTGATCCGGCGCAGCCGGCTGTGCTCCGGCGGGTCCGAGTTGAGCATGTTCTTGTTGATGGCCTCGGAGTTGGGCCCGAAGATGCGCAGGAAGTGCTGCTCCGGTCCGTAGAGGTCCTTCGACAGGCGCGGGTCGTTGAGCGCCGCCTTGGCGTCGTCGAAGCGGGTGATGAGGAACTGGTCGAACCGCGGCGACGAGACCGGACACACTGGACGGTCTTCGCGCAGTTCGGCGAAGGCGGGATAGGGATCGGCGGCGAACTCGTCGGTGTAGAGCTCCGACGCTGGTAGCACATTCTCGGTCATACGCCCGGTCCCCTCACTAGCCTCTTTAATCGGAGGTTAGCGACGGTGTGCCCGGTATTCCGGGTTTCGGCATCTTTCGACCGATTCGAGGAGGCGGCCTCGGCTGTTCGGCCGAAGGAGCCCAGGTCGGCCGGCCGGTCGTGTCACATCCGGTTCGGCGGCGGTGCTCTACAGGTGTGGACGGTGTGCGGCATGGTGGCGTGGTGACTGCGGTCCGCGCCGACCTCGAAGAGGTGTTCCGCGGCGCCTATCCGCGGGTCGTCGGCGTCGCGGCCCGGGTGCTCGGCTCCCGCGACGAGGCCGAAGACGTGGCCCAGGAGGTGTTCCTGACGTTCGGCCGGTCGGCCGTGCCGGCCGGCGAGGCACTGCGCTGGCTGTCCGTCGCGGCCGCGCACACCGCGCTCAACCACCTGCGCTCCGGCCGCCGCCGGGTGTCCCGTGAAGAGGCCGCCCGCGATCACGGCGCCGTCGCACCCGACGTCGCCGACGCGGTCGTCGTCCTCGACGAGCGCCGCCGGGTGCGGGCGGCGCTGGCCCGGCTGCCGCGGCGGCAGGCGATGGCCCTGGTCCTGCGGCACAGCGGCCTGAGCTACGCCGAGGTCGCCGCCGCGCTCGACCTGTCGCCCGGCAGCGTGGGCACCACCGTCCGCCGCGCCGAGTCCGCCCTTCGCGAGGAGTTGACCCGTCATGCGCCATCCGACTGACGGCACGCTGCGCCGGCTGATCGACGAGCCGGCCGGCGTCGCCGACACCGACCGCGCGCACGTCGCCGACTGCCCGCGGTGCCTGTCCGGCGTCGCCGCCGCCGAGGCCGACGCGTCGTTCGCCGGCGCCGCGCTCGACGTCGCGTTCGCGACCGACGCCGACGCCGGGTGGCTGCGCCTGCTCGCGGCCGACGGGCGCGGGCCGGCCACCGCGCCGACCCCCGCCCGCCCCGCGTCCGACGGGCGCGGGCCGGCCACCGCGCCGACCCCCGCCCGCCCCGCGTCCGACGGGCGCGGGCCGGCCACCGCGCCGACCGCCGCCCGCCGTTGGCGGGCGGCGCTGAGCCGGCCCGTGGTCGCCGTCGCCGGGGTCGCCGTGCTGCTGACCGGGGCCACCGCCGCCGCGGCCGGCGACTGGCTGCAGATCTTCCGCACCGAGCAGATCGCGCCGGTCACCGCGCCCGAGGCTGACCTGATCACGATGCCCGAGTTGGAGGCGTTCGGTGACCTGGTCCCGGTCGAGCCGCTCGAGATCCACGCGGTCGCCGATGCCGCCGCGGCCTCGCAGGCCACCGGCCTGGCCGTCCCGGTGGTGCGTGAGCTACCCAAGGGCGTCACCGGCCCGCCCAGCTACCAGGTCGGCGGCCGGGCCAGCGCGCTGTTCACCTTCTCCGCGGCCAAGACGGCGCAGACCGCGGCGGCGGCCGGCGTCACCCTGCCGTCGCCGCCGCCCGGCCTCGACGGGAGCCAGTTCCGTCTGGTCGCCGGTCCCGGGCTGGTCGCGACCTGGTCGCAGGGGCGGCCGGTGCCCGCGATGATCGTTGCCCGGGCGGTGGCTCCGGCGGCCTACTCCTCCTCGGGCGTGCCGTTCGCGACGGCCCGCGACTACCTGCTGCCCGTGCTGCCCGACAACGTCGCGGCGCAGCTGCGCGGCTTCTCCGGCGACGGCACGACGCTGCCGCTGTTCACCTCGGTCGAACACATGACGATCTCGTCGTCCGACGTGGGCGGCCACCCGGCGACGGTGCTCCGCTCGCGCGACAGCACGATGTCGGCCGTGGTCTGGCTCGACGACGGCATCGTCACCGCGGTGGCCGGCTCGCTGAGCCCCGGCGAGGTGCTCGACGTGGCCCGCGGGTTGGGGTCCCGATGAGCTCCCTCGATGCCGCCAAGCGGCTCGTCACCGACCTGGCTCCGGCGCCGGCGGTGTGGTGCTCGGGCCTGCGCAAGCACTACCGGGGCCGGGCGGCCGTCGACGACGTCTCCTGCACGGTCGGCCGGGGCGAGGTGGTCGGCCTGCTCGGGCCCAACGGCGCCGGCAAGACCACGGTCATCAAGATCCTGCTCGGCCTGGTCCGGCCCGACGCGGGCGAGGTGCTGCTGCTCGGCCGGCCGTCCCGCGACCCGGGCGCCCGGGCCCGCATCGGCTACCTGCCCGAGCTGTTCCGCTACCAGCCCTGGCTGACCGCCGCCGAGGTGCTGGCGCTGCACGTCAAGCTCGCCGGGGTCGCCGTTCCCGACAGCGAACGGCGCGAGTGCCTGGCCGTCGTCGGCCTCGCCGACCGGGCCGGTGACCGGGTCGGCGGCTTCTCCAAGGGCATGCAGCAGCGCCTCGGCCTGGCGGTCGCGCTGGTCGCCCGCCCCGAGCTGGTGATCCTCGACGAGCCGACCAGCGCTCTCGACCCGCTCGGCCGGGCCGACGTGCGCGACCTGCTGCTCTCGCTCAGATCGCGCGGTGTGGCCGTCCTGCTCAACTCGCACCTGATCGGCGAGGTCGAACGCGTCTGCGACCGCGTCGTCATCCTCGACAAGGGCCGGGTGGCCGCGTCCGGCACCCTCGCTGAGCTGCTCGGCCAGCGCGAGTTGCGGCTGCGGCTCTCCGGGGTGGACGCCGCGGCCGCCGCCCGGCTCGCGGCCGCCGGCGAGGTGACCAGCGCGGGCGACGACTACACCGTCGCGGTCGACGACCTCGATCTGGTGCCCGACCTGGTTGCCGACCTGGTCGGTCTCGGCGTGCGGGTGCACGCCGTCGAGCCGGGGCGGATCAGCCTCGAGGAGCGGCTGCTCGGCATCCTGCGCACCGGCACCGAGGAGCACCGATGAGCGTCGCGTTGACCATCGCCGCCCTGACGCTGCGCGAAGCGGCCCGCCGCCGGGTGCTGCGGTCGCTGGCCGTGATGACGGTCGTGCTGCTCGGGCTCAGCGCCTGGGGGTTCTACCGGCTCGACGCCGAGTTCGGCGGGCTCACCAGCGGTGAGGCCCGGCTGGCCGCGTCCACCGTGCTCAACCTGGTGATGTTCGGGCTCAGCCTGATCGCCGCGCTCGGCACCGCTTTCCTGGCCGGGCCCACGCTGGCCGGCGAGATCGAATCCGGCACCGCGCTGGCCATGCTGGCCCGCCCGGTGCACCGCGCGACGGTGCTGCTCGGCAAATGGCTCGGGCTGGTCGCGTTCGGCACCGGCTTCGTGGTCACCGCCGGGCTCGCGCAGTTCCTCATCGTCTGGACGACCATGGGCTACTGGCCGCCGGCGGCCGCGACCGGCCTGGCGCTGCTCGCCGTGCAGACCACCGCCCTGCTCACGCTCGGCCTGCTGCTGTCGACCGCCATCTCGCCGATGGCGTCCGGCATCGTCGCGGTCGGCCTGTTCGGCGCCACCTGGATCGCCGGCGTGGTCGGCTCGGTCGGCCAGGCGTTGGGCAACGACAGCGTCGCGCGGATCGGCACGGTCTCCCGGATGCTGCTGCCCACCGACGGCCTCTGGCGCGGCGCGATGAACGCCTTCCAGGACCCGGGCGCGCTGACCCAGCTCGGGCCCGCGTTCCAGGGGCACCCGTTCATGAGCGTCTCCGGCCTGACCGCCGCCTACCTGGCCTGGACGGCCCTCTGGATCGCACTCGTGCTCGGGCTCGCCGGCCTGAGCTTCCGGCGCCGCGACCTGTGAGCGCATCCACCGGTTGGTGGAGGCGAGCGGTCGCCCGCTGGTCGATTCGGCGGCCCCGCGCCGATGACACCGTCGAGTCATGCCAGTCATCGAGGTCAACGACCTACGCAAGCGCTACGGCGGGACAGACGCCGTCCGCGACGTCTCGTTCGCCGTCGAGGCGGGTGAGATCTTCGGGATTCTCGGGCCCAACGGCGCCGGCAAGACGACCACGGTGGAATGCGTCGCCGCGCTGCGCGTTCCCGACGGCGGCGAGATCAGGGTGCTCGGCCGCCATCCGCGCGACCCGGCACTGCGCGCGCTGGTCGGGGTCCAACTCCAGGAGAGCGGCCTGCAGGACAAGCTGACCGTCGGCGAGGCGCTGGCGCTCTACGCGGGTTGCTACCGGGAGCCCACCGACTGGCGGGCACTCGCCGGCGAACTCGGCCTGGCCGACCGGCTCCGGGTCCGCTACGCCAACCTGTCCGGCGGGCAGAAGCAGCGGCTCTCGATCGCGCTGGCGCTGGTCGGCAATCCGCGCGTCGCCATCCTCGACGAGCTGACCACCGGCCTCGACCCGCACGCCCGCCGCGACGCCTGGGGCCTGGTGCGGTCGATCCGCGACTGGGGCGTGACCGTCGTGCTGGTCACCCACCTGATGGAGGAGGCCGAGCGGCTCTGCGACCGGGTCGCGGTGCTCGACCGCGGCGAGGTGGTCGCGCTGGGCACCCCGGCCGCGCTGGCCGCCGGCCATGACAGCCTCGACGACGCCTTCATCAGCCTGACCACGCGCTCCGGCGAGGAGTGAGCGCCATGCTGCTTCGACTGACCCGCACCGAACTGCGCCTCAACCTGCGCGAGCCGGTGCCCGCGTTCTTGTCACTGCTCGCACCGACGATCCTGGTGGTGGTCCTGGGCAGCGTCCCGGCGCTGCGCGAACCGTCGCCCGACCTCGGGGGCCGGCGGGTGATCGACGCCTACGTCGGCATCGCCGTCGCCCTGTCCCTGGCCATGGTCGCCCTGCAGGTGATGCCGATGGTCCTCGCGACCTACCGCGAGCGGGGCATCCTGCGCCGGTTCGCCACCACCCCCGTATCCCCGCTGGTCGTGCTCTCGGCCCAGGTGCTGGCCGCCCTCGCCACCGCCGTCACCGCGACGCTGCTGGCGGTCGCCGTCGGCCGGATCGGCTACGGTGTGCCGCTGCCGGCCGACCCGGTCGCCTTCGTCGTCGCGTTCCTGCTCTGCGCGGCCGGAGTGTTCGCCATCGGACTGCTGGTCGCGGCCGTGGCACCGACCGGCAGGGCCGGCAACTCGATCGGCACCGTGCTGTTCTTCCCGCTGATGTTCTTCGCCGGCCTCTGGACGCCGCGCGAGCTGCTGCCCGGCATCCTCGCCCGGATCGGCGACTTCACTGCCCTGGGCGCCGGCGAGCGCGCGCTGCACGAGGCCAGCGCCGGAAACTGGCCCAACCTGCTGTCGGTTACCGTGCTGGTGGCCCACGTGGCGGTCTTCGGGCTGGCCGCGGCCAGGCTCTTCCGCTGGAGGTGACCCATGTCCGACCTGGCGGTGCCGGCTCGCCGGCTCGACCGGCTGCTGATGGTGGCGCCCTACGCCGCACTCGCCGGCGCCACGGCGCTGGTGCTGGCGTCGGGCGACAGCCGGGTGCCGGTCCCGGTCATGCTGGCGCTGGTCGCAGCCACCGCGGGCTGGATGCTCTGGTGCGTCACGCCGCACCCGCGGTGGGTCGACCATCCACGGCGGATGGCCGGCTTCTTCGTCGGCCTGGTGCTGCTGGCCGGCGTGCTGGTCTGGTGCAGCCCGCTGTTCGGCTTCTTCGCCTGGACCGGCTACCTCTTCATCGTGTACGCCCTGCCGGGGCGCTGGCGGATCGCCGGCGCGGCCGCCGTCGCGGTGCTCACGGCGGCGGCCCAGGCCGGCGGCTTCGTCGACGTCGACGGCGCCGGGTTCGCCATCCTGCTGGCCTTTAACGTCGTCGTCGCCGTTGCCCTGACGATGCTCGCGACCCAGCACCGCGAGCAGCAGGCCTCGGTGGCGCGGGCCAACCGGCGACTGGCCGAGGCACTGGCCGAGAACGCCACGCTGCAGACCCGGCTGCTGGGCCAGGCCCGCGCGGCCGGGGTGCTCGACGAGCGGCAGCGGCTGGCCGGCGAGATCCACGACGTGCTCGCGCAGGGTCTGACCGGGATCGTCACCCAACTCGAAGCGGCCGAGGCCACCGGCGGCCGCCCGACCGAGTGGCGCCGGCACGTCGAGGCGGCGAAGCGGCTGGCCCGCGACAGCCTGGCCGAGGCGCGCCGGTCGGTCCGCGCGCTGCGCCCGGGCTCGCTCGACGATGCCGCGTTGCCCGAGGCGCTCGGCGACCTCGTCGACGGCTGGTCGCGGCTGACCGGGGTGCCGGCGTCGCTGATCGTCACCGGTGCGGCCGACGCGTTGCTCCCCGACGTCGAGACGACACTGCTGCGGACCGCGCAGGAGGCGCTGACCAACGTGCGCCGGCACGCGAAGGCGACCCGGGTCGCCCTCACGCTGTCCTATCTGGAGGATCTGGTGACCCTCGACGTCCGGGACGACGGCGCCGGCTTCGACCCGGCTCGGCCGCCCGCCGGCGATGACGCCACCGGGTCCGGGTTCGGGCTCGCGGCCATGCGCGAGCGGGTGGCCCGGGTGGGCGGGACGGTCGACGTGGAGTCCGCGCCCGGCGAGGGCACCGCGATCGCCGTCTGCCTGCCGGTCGTGGTGCCCTCGCGGCCCGGTGACCCGTCGTCGGCGATCTGGCCGGTCGCGGTCCGCACCAGCGCCGGGCCGCCCGCGTGATCGGCGTGATGATCGTCGACGACCATCCGGTGGTGCGCGACGGGCTGCGCGGGATGCTCGACGCCGACGGCCGGTTCACCGTGCTGGGCGAGGCCGGCGACGGCCGCGAGGCACTGGCGGTGGCCGACGCCGTGTGCCCGGACGTGGTGCTGCTCGACCTGCGGATGCCGGTGCTCGACGGGGTGTCGACGATCACGGAGCTGAAGGCCCGCGGGTGCGCGGCCCGGGTGCTGGTGCTGACCACCTACGACACCGACACCGACGTGCTGCCGGCGATGCGGGCCGGTGCGACCGGCTACCTGCTCAAGGACACGCCGCGCGACGAACTGTGCCGGGCCGTGGCGGCCGCACACCGGGGCGAGTCGGTGCTGTCGCCGGCGGTGGCGGGGCGGCTGATCGACCGGTTGCGCTCGCCCGGGCAGGAGCCGCTGACCCAGCGCGAACTCGAGGTGCTGGCGCTGATCGCCCGCGGCTGTTCCAACAAGGAGGCGGCCCGGCGGTTGTTCGTCAGCGAGGCGACGGTCAAGACCCACCTGCTGCACGCGTACGCGAAACTGGGTGTTCGCGACCGGGCGGCGGCGGTGGCGGTCGCCTTCGAGCGGGGTCTGCTGGGGCCCCGGTGACCCGGGTGCGCTGGGTCAGCACGACACACGCGATCACCAGCAGGGCGACCGCGATCGAGGCGGGGGTGACGGTCTCGCCGAGCAGCAGCGCCGACCAGATCAGCGTCAGCACCGGCTGGGCGAGTTGGATCTGGCCGACCCGCGCGATGCCACCCCGGGCGAGGCCGGCGTACCAGGCGAAGAAGCCGAGCAGCATCGAGACCACGGTCAGGTAGCCGAACGCGGCCCAGCCGTGGCCGCTCGCCACCGGCGGACGGACCGCGGCGGCGACGACCGTGACGGGCACGGTGACCGGAAGCGAGAGCAGCAGGGCCCAGCAGATCGTCCGGGCGCCGCCCAGTTCGCGCGCCAGCACGCCGCCCTCGGCGTAGCCGAGGCCGCAGAGCACGACGGCGGCGAGCAGGAACAGGTCGGCCCGAGACAGTCCACCGTGGACCGCGCCGCTGGCGGCGAGGAAGCCGAGCACCGCGAGCAGGCCGGCGGTGCTGGCCGCCCAGAACAGCGGGGGCGGCCGCTCGCCCGCCCGTAGCACGGCGAACACGGCGGTCATGGCGGGCAGCACGGTGACGACGACGGCGCCGTGCGCGGAGGTCTGGGTGATCAGCGCCAGCGAACTGAACAGCGGGAAGCCGACGACGACGCCCAGCGCGACGATCGAGAGCCGGCGCCACTGGTCGCGGTTCGGCCGGGTCGCCTGGGTGAACCGGAGGTAGGCCCAGGCCGGCAGCGCCGCACCGGCAGCCCGGCCGAAAGCCACGAGCCAGGGGTCGAGGTCGTGCACGGCGACCCGGGTGGCCGGCAGCGACATGCTGAAGGCGAGCACGCCCAGCGCGCCGAGGGCGAGGCCCGTTACTGCCGGTGCGACAGTAGCGCTACTCTTGCTTCTCATGAATGACGATAACGCAGCCGGTCGCGTTATCCAAGATCTCCGGGCGGCGGCCGCGCGCTCGGAGGCCGGCGCCCGGCTGCCCTCGGTGCGCGAGCTGACCGCCCGGCATCACGCCTCGCCCGTCACCGTCGCCGCCGCGATCCGCCATCTGGTGGCCGAAGGGGTGGTCGAGACCCGTTCCGGACGCGGCACCTTCGTCGCTTCCAGGGACGTTCCGCCGCCGGCGCCCGACCTGTCCTGGCAGACCGTCGCGCTCGGGCCGCGCCGGCCGGGGGAGGAGGAGATGCGGTCGCTGCTGGCGTTGCCGCCGGCCGGAGCGATCCCGCTGTCCGGTGGCTATCCCGACGCCGACCTGCAACCGGCCGCCGCCCTCGGTGCCGCGCTCGCCCGGGCCGCGCGGCAGCCCGCGTCGTGGCAGCGCGGGCCCGCCGAGGGACGCGCCGACCTGCGGGCCTGGTTCGCCCGCGAGGCCGGGGCCGGGCTGCACGCCGACGACCTGGTGATCTGTCCCGGCGGGCAGGCGGCGCTGTCGACCGCTCTGCGGGCGTTGGCCGCGCCGGGCGACACGCTGCTCGTGGAGTCGCCGACCTACCTGGGCGCGCTCGCCGCCGGCCGGGCCGCGGGGCTGCGGGTGGTGCCGGTGCCCGCCGATGCCGACGGGGTGCGGCCCGACCATCTGGCGGCGGCGTTCGCGCGTACCGGTGCCCGGTTGTTCTATTGCCAGCCGCTGTTCGCCAACCCGCACGGCGCGACCCTGGCCGGCCACCGGCGCGCCGAGGTGGCCGACGCCGTGCGGGCCGCCGGTGCTTTCCTGATCGAAGACGACTACGCCCGCGACCTGGTCATCGACGGGGAGGCGCCGGCGCCGCTGGCCGCCGACGATCCCGACGGGCACGTCGTCTACCTGCGGTCGCTGACCAAGTCGACCGCTCCCGGGCTGCGGGTGGCCGCGATCGGCGCCCGCGGCCCGGCCGGCGCCCGGCTGCGGGCGGCGCGGCTGTTCGACGACTTCTACGTCGCCGGGCCGCTCCAGCAGGCCACGCTCGAGTTCGTCACGGCGCCGGCCTGGGCGCGGCACCGCCGGTCGTTGCGCGGCGCCCTGCGCGGCCGGCGTGACGCCTTGCTGGCCGCGCTGCGCCGGCACCTCCCGGACCTGGTGCCGTCGGTGCCGCGCGGCGGTCTGCACCTGTGGGTCCGGCTGCCGGAGGGCACCGACGACGTCGCGCTGGCCACTGCGGCGGCGGCCGCCGGCGTCATCGTCTTTCCCGGCCGCCCGTGGTTCGCGGCCGAACCGCCGGCAGCGTTCCTGCGCCTCACCTACGCGGCGGCTCCGCCCGCCCTTTTCGACGAGGCCGTCCGCCGGCTGGCCGGCCTGCCGTTCTGGTCGTGAGCGCCGGTTCCGCGATCCGGGCGGCTGGCTGGGTGCGGTTCGCGCATCGACCCGCTGTGAGACGGCTGTCCACCCGCGACGGATCTTCATGTCTCGACGGGCGGCGCGGCAGGGCGCAGAATCGACTGATCCCGCCCCGTCCGCTGGGAGGCCGGCCGTGACCTTCAACCTGAGCGTGATCCTCACCGAATCCGCCCGCCGCGAGCCAGACAAGACCGCCGTCATCTTCGGTGACCGGAAGGTGGGATACGCCGAGCTCGACGCCGCGGCCAACCGGGCCGCCGGTGCGCTCCTGCGGCACGCCTCGCCGGGCGACCGGGTCGCGTTGATGCTGCCCAACCGGGTCGAGTTCCTCGAGTGCTACTTCGGCATCCTCAAGGCCGGCCTGGTCGCGGTGCCGATGAACCCCCTGCTCAAGGCGGCCGAGGTCGCGCACATCCTGACCGACAGCGGCGCCCGTGTGGTGATCGCCGGCGACCTGTCGGCGGGCGAGATCGAGGCCGACGACGTGGTCGTGCTCAACCCCGACCGGCCCGACTATCTCGGCGACGCCGAGCCGCTGCCGTTCTCGGCGACGACCAACGCCGACGACACCGCGGTCATCATCTACACCAGCGGCACGACCGGCCGGCCCAAGGGCGCCGAGCTGACCCACTTCCAGCTCTACCTCAACTGCTCGCTGTCCGGCGAGCGGTTCGACACCCAGCCCGACGACGTCGCGCTCGCGGTTCTGCCGTTCTTCCACGTCTACGGACTGTCCAGCGTGGTCAACGTGTCGATCCGGCGGACCGGCACGATCGTGGCGGTGCCCAAGTTCGAGCCCACGCTGGTGCTGCAGGCGATGCACAACCACCGGGTCAGCGTGCTGGCCGGTGTGCCGACCATGTACCACGCGCTGCTGCAGGCCGACACCAGCGGTTACGACCTGTCGGCGCTGCGGATCGGCTCGTGCGGTGGTGCGTCGATGCCGGAGGCGGTGCTCAAGGGCGTCGAGGAGAAGTTCGGCATCACCGTCCTGGAAGGCTACGGCCTGTCCGAGACCGGCAGCACGGCGACGATGAACCCGAGCGTCGACGACCGCCGGTTGCTCTCCATCGGCAAGCCGATCTGGGGTGTCGACGTGCGGGTCGCCGCGACCGATAGCGGCGGCGAGCTCGCGGTCGGCGAGATCGGCGAGATCCTGGTCCGCGGCCACGTGGTGATGAAGGGCTACCACAACAACCCGGAGGCGACGGCCGCGGCGATCACCGACGGCTGGCTGCACACCGGCGACCTCGGCTACCGCGACGCCGACGGCTTCCTCTACGTCGTCGACCGGATCAAGGATCTGATCATCCGCGGCGGATTCAACGTCTATCCCCGCGAGGTCGAGGAGGTCCTCTACGGCCACCCCGCCGTCGCCGAGGCCGCGGTGGTCGGCCGCCCCGACGAACGCCTGGGCGAGGAGATCGTCGCGGTGCTCGCCCTGAAGCCCGGCGCCGAGCTCGACACCGGGGAGCTGATCGCCTACTGCCGCGAGCGCCTCGCCGACTACAAATGCCCGCGCGAGGTCCGGATCCTCGACGTGCTGCCCAAGAGCGCCACCGGCAAGCTCCTCAAGCGCGAACTCCGCGCCGCTGTCTAGGCCGGCCTGGCGCTGGTCGGCGTCGCGTCGCCGGTGCGCAGCAGGTCGAGGACGGCGTCCTCGACCGTTTTCCGGTCGTGGTCGTCCTGCGGCGTGCCCACCTCGGCCAGGGTGTCCGCGATGGTGATGCCGTCGCGGTAGAGGTCGAGGACGCGCGGGTCGACGTAGGCGGAGCGGGCCACCGCCGGTGTGTTGCCGAGATAGTCGGCGACCTCGCGCATCGCATGGCTGATCTCGCGCCGCCGTGCCGCCGCCGTGCTGCTGTGCCCGGCGGCGGCCAGGGTGACCGCCGCGAGGACCGTGCCGTTCCACGTCCGGAAGTCCTTCGCGGTCACCTCGATCCCGCTGATCTCGCGCAGGTAGGCGTTGATGTCGGCGCCGCGCACGTCGACCCAGCGCCGGCCCTCACGGTAGGCCAGCAGTTCGGGGCCGTCGTCCGAGCGCGACAGCAATGCGCGGACGACCGCGCGCACGCCGTCGTCACGGACATCCAGCGTGCGCTCCTGCCCGCCCTTCGCCGGATAGCAGAACCGGACGCGGCCGCCGGCCACTGTCACGTGTTCGCGGCGGACGGTGGCGAGGCCGAAGCTGGCATCGGCGCCGTTGGCGTACTCCTCGCCTCCGATCCGGAAGCAGCCGATGTCGAGCAGCCGCACCGCGGCCGCGAGCACCCGTTCGCGGCTCGCGCCGCGGGCGCCCAGGTCCCGCTCGACGGCCGCGCGGATCTTCGGCAACTCCGCGCCCACCTCGAGCACGTGGTCGAACTTGGCCGCGTCGCGCTGGGCCCGCCAGACATCGTGATAGCGGTACTGTCGCCGCCCGGCCGCGTCGAGCCCGGTCGCCTGGATGTGGCCGCGCGGGTCGGCGCAGATCCAGACGTCTTCCCAGGCCGGCGGCAGCACCAGCGCGCGGATCCGGTCGAGTTCGGCCCGGTCGGTGATGACCGCACCGTGGGCGTCGAGGTAGCTGAAGCCCTTGCCGCGGCGGCGTCGCTGGTAGCCGGGGCGGCTCGTGTCGCTGCGTCGCAATCGCACGGCGGGTGGATACCCACGCCGGCGCTCGCGAATCAGCCCTCGACGCCGGTCGTGGTGTGCGCCGAACCGACGGGCTTGGACTCGGGGGAGCCGCGCTGTCGTAGGTAGATCGAGAGCACCGCCATCGACGCGACGGCCAGCAGTTCCGACTGCCAGTTCTGCAGGGTCCGGTTCCAGAAGTCGGGTTCGCCGAGGTAGCGGCCCCAGGAGACCGGGGTCTCCAGTTGGCTGAGCTGTATCTCGTTGAAGGCGGCCACACCCGCGATCGACTGGGCCAGCCAGGAGCCGAGGAAGATTCCGCCCATGACCAGGCCGAGCGAGTTGGAGTAGATCGCCCGCCGGGGGCCGGGCGCACGGGCCCAGCGCGGCGACTCCGGGCCGGCGTGTTCGCCGACCTTCTGGTCCTTGTCGGACTCGCGGCCGGCGTCGAGCAGCGGCTTGGACTCCGGCGAGCCCTTCTGCACGAGCCAGACGGTCAGGAAGATGTAGAGGAAGAACTGGAGGTACTCGGACTGCCAGTTCTCCGCCACGTCGACGCCGAAGCTGGCCGACGTGACGTAGCGGCCCAGCGAGATCGGGGGGAGCCCCTCGGCCACCTGGTCCTGGTTGAACTGGGCGTGGCCGGCGAAGGCCTGCGCGACGAGGACGAGGAGGAACAGCACCCCGAACGTGAGGCCGAGCGAGTTCTCCTTGAGGAAGCGCTTCATCGATGCAGGACCCCCAGGACGATGATGTACGCCAGGCCCAGGGTCACGAACACGAGCAGCGTCACGAACAATGCCCGCATCTCAGCTCCCTTGGAGTGTGCAGTCGTAGGGCCGGTCTCCCCGCGGTTGACAACCGGCCGCGACCACCCGCCAGCCGCCGGGGAAGACGGCGAGGAAGAGCGTGTCGTCGCCCAGCCGCACCCGGGCCCACTGCCCGTAGACGTCGGTGCCGATCACCCGCCCGGGCGCCGGTAGATCCTCGTCGACGATCGCGGCCGCGCACGGTTGGTCGGCGGACTGTTCCAGGTCGGCGAGTGTCTCCGGGGCCAACGTCGCGCACGCGGCGGCCCCGTCGCCCCGGGCGACCGCGTCGAGCAGCCGGACCGCCACGGCCGACGCGGCATCCTCCCGGCCACCGGGCCCGCCGCAGCCCGCCAGCGCGAGCGCCGCGACCACCGCCACGGCGCCGCCTGCCTTTGCCATCATGAACGACAGTCTTCCCACATCCGCGACGACCTAAGCGGTGCCACGCAGGTGCGGTGTCGCAACGGCACGCTCGGCGCGGACGCCGCCGAACAGGCCGTAGTTGCGGACGTGCAGGGTGCGGGTGGCCGGTCCGGTGCGCCGCGCCTGCTCGATGCGGCTTCCGCCGAAGACCTGGAAGCCGCCGACCTCGACGTCGACGTCGTGCGGAACGGTCAGCGACACACCGCCGACCAGACTGACCTTCGTCAGGATGGGGTCGGTGGTGACGAACTCGGCCTCGGTCAGGTCGGCGTTGACGCCGCCGATCACGCTCACGGCGACCATGTGCCGGCTCACCCGCCACGCGCCGCGGCGCTTGAGGCCACCGATCAGACTCACATGCCAGCGAACCGGCGACTCGTTGGTTTCCATGCCGACGACGGTAGGTACCGCGGTGGCACCGCGGCCCTGTCGTCCGTCGTGGACCGGTCGTGACGGTTGTCATGGGGAGGTGATTGTTTCCCGACAATTATTTCCGCGCGTGAACCGCATGACCCGCCGGCGCCGGGGTACCGCTGGGTCATCCGCTCCACACCAGAAGAAGGGTCCCCCCGATGACGGACACCGCTACCTCCTGGTCGCCGTCCGACGGCCAGGAGTCGACAACGGACAAGGCGAAGACGGAGGCCGCCGAGGTGGGCCGCACCGCGGTCGCCGCCGGCAGCGACGTCACGCAGACGGCCAAGGAACAAGGCAGGCAGGTCGTGCAGGAAGCGGCACGACAGGCTCGCGACCTTTACGGCACCACCCGCTCTCAACTACGCGACCAGGCCAGCGCGCAGCAGCGCCGGGCCGCCGGCGGCATCCGCTCGATCGGTGACGAGATCCGGTCGATGGCGGACCAGGGCGGCCAGTCCGGGCCGGCCAGCGACCTGGCGCGGCAGGCGTCCGGCCGGATCTCCGATGTCGCCGACTGGATCGAGGCGCGCGAGCCGGGCCAGGTCGTCGACGAGGTCAAGCAGTTCGCACGCCGCCACCCCGGCACCTTCCTGGCCGGCGCGGCGATCCTCGGCGTGCTGGCCGGGCGCCTGACCCGCGGCGTCGTCGCCGACGCGCACGACGACGGTCCGGCCGGCAACGGCATGACCTCCGCGTCCACCGCTCCCGGCGGCTACCCGACCGTGGCCAAGACCTACCCGGAGAGCACTGTCTACGCGAGTTCCAACGGCGATCCCGCTGTCGTTCCGGCGCAGCCGGTCGAGCGTGGGCCGTGGGAGACCGGGATGCGGCCATGACCACGACCCAGCCGGGCACCCCCGCCGACCGTTCGTTCGGCGACCTCATGGGTGAGGTCACCCGCGACCTGTCCACGCTCGTGCGTCAGGAGGTCGAGCTCGCCAAGGCCGAGTTGCGCGAGGAGGGCAGGAAGGCGGGCAAGGCGGCCGGCATGTTCGGCGGCGCCGGGTTGGCCGGCTACATGGTCCTGCTGTTCCTCTCCATCGCGCTGTGGTGGGGGCTGTCCAACGCCATGGACCAGGGCTGGGCCGCGCTGATCGTGGCCGTGATCTGGGCGGTGGCGGCAGCCGTGCTGTTCGTCGTCGCGCGCAACCAGATGCGGGCCGTGCGCGGCCTGCCCCGCACCACGGAGACCGTCAAGGACATCCCACCCGCCCTCAAGCCCGACACAGGAGGCTACTGATGAGCACCGATCCGGACCAGATCCGGCGCGAGATCGAGCTGACCCGGAGCAACCTGAGCGGCGACGTGGACGCTCTCGCTTACAAGGCCAGCCCACGCCGCATGGTCAACGACCGCAAACGCCGCGTCGGCGACGCGCTGCGCAATGCCCGGGACACCGTCATGGGTACGGCCCACGGCGTCGTCGACCGCGGCGGCAACGCGGCGTCCACCGTCGGCGACAAGGCCACCTCGGTCGCGTCGACGGTCTCCGGCGGCGCCTCGTCGGCGGCCTCGACCGTCGCCGACGCCGTGCAGGAGACACCGGCGGCGATCCGCCGCCGGACCGAGGGCAACCCACTGGCCGCGGGCGTGATCGCGTTCGGCCTCGGCTGGCTGGTCTCGTCGCTGCTGCCCGCCAGCGAGAAGGAGAAGCAGGCGGCCGGCGCGGTCAAGGAGAAGGTCGCCGAGCACGCCGACACGCTCAAGTCGGAAGCCAAGGACCTGGCGCAGGAAGCGAAGGCCAACCTGGAGGGTCCGGCGCGGGAGGCGGTCGACTCGGTCCGCTCCACCGCGCAGGACGCGACCTCCACGGTCAAGCAGGAGGGTCGCTCAGCGGCCGACGACGTCAAGGTGCGCGCACAAGAGGCGCGTGACGAGGTCCGCAGCTGACCGACGCGAACAGGCGGCCGTCGCGCCCGGTGGTTCACCGGGTGCGACGGCCGTTCTCGCGCCGGCGGGCTCGCCGGATGTTTACTCACCCGCCCAGGCGGCGATGAAATGCGGAGAACCCCTACACTCGCGGGGCATCCACGGGTGAGCGGCATGTCGAGGCTGGCATGCCGAGGCTGAAGCGGAGGGCAGATGGCACGCCGAGCGGGACCCTTGCGGATTCTTGTCGTCGAAGACGACGAGGGCGACGCGATGATGATCCGCGAGGCGCTCGAAGCGGTGGCCACACCCGCGACGCTGAACCGGGTCGCCGACGGAGAAGAGGCGTTGACGTTCCTGCGCCGGACCGCCGACCCACGCCCCGACATGATCCTGCTTGACCTCAACATGCCGCGGATGGACGGCCGCGAGACGCTGGTCGAGCTCAAGCGTGACCCCGACCTGAGGTCGATCCCGGTGGTGATCCTGACCACCTCCGACGACGTCCGCGACGTCTCCCGCATGTATCGCGAACACGCGAGCGCCTTCGTGACCAAGCCGATGGACTTCGACGCGCTCGAGTCCGTCGTGCAGCAGATCCGGCAGTTCTACGAGAACATCGCGAAGCTACCCTGAGCCGCGGTGCGGTGAGCGGGTCACACGCCCGGCGGATTGTCCGGGACGAGCAGGGTGGCGATCTCCTTGCCCAGCGATAGCGCGTTGTCGGTACCCGCGTCGGCCTTCGGCCCCAGCGTCACGTAGGCGATGATCAACGTCTGCGTCCGCGTGTCGTAGTAGGCGACACCGTCGTAGCCCGCGTACGCCGGATTCATGAAGAACCAGCTGCCGTCGTGCGCGACGCCGTAGGCGAAGAACTTGTCCTTCGTCAGCCCGCCGAGCCCGGCGGTCGACGGGGCCAACATCTCCTCGTGCTGCTCCTGGGTCAGCAGCCGACCGTCCGCGAGGGCGCGGATCCAGGTGGCGACGTCGGCGACCGTGGTGGTCATGTTCCCGCTGTGGATGAAGGCGGTCGGGTTCCA
Organism: Asanoa sp. NPDC049573; assembly: GCF_040676615.1. Classification (NCBI taxonomy): domain Bacteria; kingdom Bacillati; phylum Actinomycetota; class Actinomycetes; order Micromonosporales; family Micromonosporaceae; genus Asanoa; species Asanoa sp. NPDC049573. Next base: position 563,968 of record NZ_JBFAPI010000004.1, on the reverse strand, counting down.
GAAGGTGGAGTCCTCGAAGACGCTGCGCTCGTTGGTGTACGCGTGCAGGTAGGGCTCGCTGATCTGCGATGTCAGCACGACCTTGCTGTCGCTCATACCCAGCGGGTCGAGGACGCGCTCCCGCAACAGCTCGCCCAGCGGCTTTCCGGTCGCGTCCTGCAACACCTCACCCAACAGGACGAGATCGCTGTGCGCGTACGCGAAACTCGTGCCGGGGGCGAACAGCGGCGGACGCTCGTCGGCGAGCGCCAACAGTTGGTCGGCCGTGAATCCCGTGAAGGGGTTCGCGTAGAACTGCTGCAGGAAGTTCGGGTTCGTCACGTAGTCCGAGACGCCCGATGTGCTGCTGGCCAGCATCCTCGGCGTGATCTGGTCGGCCCGGGGGAAGTCCGGCAGCCACCTCGCGATCGGTTCGTCCTGGTCGAGAATGCCCTCACCGTCGAGTTGCAACAGCACGGTGGAGAGCATCGGCTCCATCGGCTGGCCGATGCGCACGAGCATGTCGGAGGTCGCCGGCAGTCCGATGGGGGAGTCGCCGAGCGCACCCATGGCGATCTGCTCACCGCCGCGCCAGACTCCGTACACCGCGCTGGTGAGGTCTCGTTCCTTCATCTTCTGCTCGACGATATCGGCGATCTTCTGGCTGTCCGGGTCGGCCGCCTCCGTCGTGGCGCCGCCGTCGCTGGCTCTGACCGCCACGATCGTGTTGTCGCCGGCCGCGACGAGACCTAGGGCCAGAACCGCGCCGGCGATGGTGGACGGCCAGCGCCGCAGACCGCTCGAAACCCTCATGGACAGCCGCCCTCATCGAAGAAACGGAAGATCCTGGTTTCGTGAAGGTACCTCGCGTCTTGTGGCGATGGTCCGGTTTCGCGGCGATTTGACCGCCGCCTGACCTTCTCCACGCGTTCCGCCTCGGCGTGCCCACATCGCGCGTGCATCCCTCCACAAAATGCTATAAACAGGGCAGTTTGCGCTGGGAGGTGGGCATGACGTCGCTCGCTGGCGATTGGTATCGCGAGGTTGTCGAGTTCGCCGACCGCACGCCCCATGCGGTTCAGGGCTTCGTCGCGGATGCCGCGGACCTTGGCATCGTCGCGCTCGCGGTGTTGTGGCTGCTGGTGTTCTGGCGTGCCCGTCGCGCGCCGGCCCGTTCGATGGCGGTCGTGCTGGTCGGTGCGGTCGGCGTGGTCGCCGCGTACGGGCTGAGCGAATGGGCGAAGACGGTTGTCGACGCCGAGCGACCCTGCCGAAGGTTCCCGGACCTACGGATCATCGCGCACCGATGCCCGCCGACCGGTGACTGGTCCTTCCCGAGCAATCACGCGACGATCGCGGGCGCGTTCGTGACGGCAGTCCTCTTCGCGTCCTGGCGACTGGGTCTGTGGGCGCTGCCCGTCGCGTTGTTGGTCGCGTTCTCCCGCGTCTTCGTCGGCGTGCACTATCCCCACGACGTGGCCGCCGGGCTCGCGGTCGGCGCCGTGGTCACCGCTGCCATGGTGGTCGCACTGGCGCGGCCGGCGACGACGGTGATGGTGTCGCTGCGGGACAGACCGCTGTTGAGCAGACTGCTCACCGCCGAGGCCCAGCCCGTCGTCACCCGCTGAGTCCCGAGGCACGCCGGGTCGGGGCCGCCCTGTCCGGAACGGATCAGTGCAGTGACTCGAAGAAGGCCGTTATGTCGGCCGCGAGCAGTTCGGTCTCCTGATGCGGTGCGAAGTGGCCGCCGCGCGGCATCCGGGTGTAGCGGACCACGTTGTAGGTCCGCTCCGCCCAGCTGCGTGGCGGCTGCGACAGGTCGTTGGGGAAGACCGCGATGGCGGTCGGCGCCTCGACCCGGCGGACCCGCTCGGTCCTGCCCCGGCCGAAGTCCCAGTACGGCCGAAACGACGTGGCGATGGTCCCGGTGTGCCAGTAGAGCGAGGCCTGGGTGAGGATCTCGTCGTCGCTGAAGGCACCGTCCCAGGCGTGGTACTTCTCGAGGAGCCAGGCGAGCAGCCCGACCGGCGAGTCCGACAGCCCGTAGCTCAGCGTCGCCGGCCGGGTCATCTGCTGGTGTTCGTACGCACCCTCGTCGGCGAACCAACGCGCCACCGCGGCCAGGTAGTCGCGTTCCTCGCCGGTGAGGGTCGCCGCGTCGTAGTCGGGCGGGTTCGCGATCGACATGAGATGGATGCCGGCGACGACAGTGGGATACTCCTGTCCGAGCAACGACGTCGTGCCCGCCCCGAGGTCGCCCCCGTGCGCGCCGTACCGGGCGAACCCGAGTTCGTCGTGCATGAGCCGGTGCCACAACTCGTGGGTGGGTATCTGGGTGCCGCCGGCAGGCGGCCGCGGCCCGAGCGGGAAGCCGGGCAGGCACGGCACGATGACGGTGAAATCGGGCTGCAAGCGCCGCGCCAGGGGGACCAGCTCGAAGAAACTGCTGGGCCAGCCGTTCGTGAGAACCAGAGGCAGTGCGCGTGGCCGAACCGCGTCGAAGCGAAGATAGGTGAGCACACTGCCGGCGATGTCGGCCTGGTTCCAGGGCAACGCGTTGATCTCGTCCTCGTGCCGTCGCCAGTCATAACCGTCCGCCCAGTAGCCGGCCAGTCGGCGCAGCTCCGCGTCCGGGGTCCCGGCCGTCCACTCGTCTGCGGTCGGGTCGATCCAGGCCGCCCGCGGCCATCGGGTGGTGATGATGCGGCTTCGCAGCGCGTCGAGCTCTTCGGCAGAAATCGCAATCATGCTGGCACGCTATCGGCACGGCGGCCGCGCGTTGCTGGTGCGGCCGTTGATGTTTGCATGGCCAAGGAATGGATAGGCGGATGGTTACCGACGCCGTCTCGGGAGTTCGCGTGAGGGCCGACATCCGCTTGTCCGCTGATGCGGCATCGAGGTATTCGTTCTGGGCACGCGCGTTCCGCCCACTCTCGGCGGCCGCATCCGCAGCGTGCGGCTGGCGGAGAGCGACCCGCTGGCGCACGAACGGACGCTCCTCTTCGTCGGAAGCCACTATGGCAGCGGCTTCTTCGCGCGCCGCCGCACCGACGACCCGGGCGAGCAGACATGGCTGTGCGGAACCTGCTACGACTACGACCGGATCGTCGAGGCGACCCTGACCCTGATCCATCGCATCCCGATGCCGCCCGCGGACGGCCCACCCAGGTAGCGCGGGCCGTCCACACGCCGTCCGCCGAGAGCCGCCCTCTCGGGATCAGGCCGCCAGGGCCTCGGTCGGCGAGAGCCGAGACGCCCGGAAGGCCGGATAGAGCCCGGCGACCCCGCCGATCGCCACCGTGGCACCGAGGGCACCGCCGGAGGCCCACAGCGGTACGACCGACGGCCAGCCTTGATAGGCGGCATAGGAGAACGTAAGGGCCACGCCGAGGAGGACCCCGCCGAGACCACCGATCAGCGACAGGAGCAGCGATTCCGCGAGAAACTGCGACCAGATCTGCCGTCGGGTGGCGCCGAGGGAACGGCGCAGGCCGATCTCGGCCCGCCGTTCGAGGACGGAGATGACCATCGTGTTGGCGACCCCGATCCCGCCGACGAGCAGGGCGATCGCGCCGAGCCCCAGAAGCAGGCCGGTGAGTGCGGCGTTGGCGGCGCGGCGGGCGAGCAGGATGTCGGAGGGTTTCGAGACAGCGACCGACCCGGGCGCCACCGGGTTGGCGGTGACCGCCAGCACGGCCCGGACGGCCTCGACGCGATCCTCGCGTGACCGCGTGTAGACGGTCGTCGGGCGACCGTCGAAGCCCAGGTACGCGCCGGCCGCGGCCCAGCCGACGAGCACGGCGGAGTCCAGTTCCGGGGTGAGCAGCACAGGATCGATGACGCCGACGACCGTGAACCGCTCGCCACCGACCAGGATCTGCGTCATCGGGCTTGGACGGCCGATCCCGAGCCGGGCGGCCGCGTCGGCGCCCAGGACGGCGGCGGGATAGCGCCCCGTGAGGTCGTTGAGCCAGGCGCCGGAGCGCACCGCGCCCCCGACGGCGGCCAGCAGCGTGGACCGCGCGGCGAGGACCGTGAGTCCGTTGGTCTCCTCGGGCGGGATCCGGTCCGATCGGTACACGTGCGTGTTTGCGACGGCCCCGGTGGCCGAGACCGCGGTGACCGGGCCGATGCGCGCGATCATCGCCTCGGCTTCGGCCGGCAGCCTGGCGTCGGCGCCGTCGACCGTCCGCCCCGGCGCGACCGTGAGCAGGTTCGTGCCCAGCGCCGCCAGCTGTCGGTTGACCTGTTCGCCGGACGATGCGGACAGGCCCACGACGCCGACCATCGCGGCGATGCCGATGGCGATGCCCAGTGCGGACAGCAGCGCCCGCGTGGGCCGGGTACGCAGGCCGGCGGCGGCCACGCGGACGACGTCGCTGGGGCGCAGCCGGGCCGGGAGAAGCGTCATGGGCTCACCACCCGGCCGTCGCGCAAGTGGATCTGGCGGTCGAGGCCGGCAGCGACCTGCTGGTCGTGGGTGATCACCACGATCGTCGTTCCGCTTGCGTGGAGGTCGTGCAGCAGGGCCATGACGGCCGCGCCGGAGGCGGAATCGAGGTTGCCGGTCGGCTCGTCGGCCAGCAGCAGGGCCGGTTCGCCGACCACCGCTCGCGCGATCGCGACCCGCTGCTTCTCGCCGCCGGACAGTTCGCGTGGCTCGTGCCGCAGCCGGTGGCCGAGGCCCACCCGCTCGAGGGTGGCCGTGGCGCGGCGGCGCCGTTCGGCTCGGGCGACGCCGGCGTAGAGCAGGCCGTCGGCGACGTTGTCGCGCACGGGCACCCCGGCCGCGAGATGGAACTGCTGGAAGACGAACCCGATGCGCCGGGCCCGCAATGCCGAGAGCTGGCGGTCGGTGAGACGGCCGACGTCGTGGCCGTCGACCGCCACGCGGCCCGCGGTCGGCCGGTCGAGCGTACCCATCATGTGCAGCATGGTTGATTTCCCGGAGCCGGACGGCCCGACCACCGCGACGCTGTCGCCGGGGGCGATGGTCAGGGTGACGCCCGCCAGAGCGTGCACACCACCGGCGTACGCCTTCGTGACGTCGGTCAGTTCGATCATCGCGGCATCCCCACGGTGGTGCCCTCCTCGAGCCCGTCGCCGGTGACCTCCACGCGGCCGTTCGCGAACAGCCCGGTCTGGATGCGCACGTAGTGCGTCGTCGTACCGTCGATCACCTCCACGCCGTAGCCGCCCTCGGCCAGGGCCACCAGCGCGGCGACGGGCACGGACAGGACGTGCTCGCGCTGGCCGGCGGTGAAGGTCACGTTGACCACGGCCGCCTCGATGCCGGCGGCGGCGGCCGGATCGGCCAGCGAGACCGTCACCTGGATCCGCGTCTCGTCCTGGCCGCCGGCGTCAGCCGGCTCGACGATGGTGAACACCCGGTCGACGCGACCGGCGGTGACCGTGCCGTTCGGCAGCTGGATCCGCACCGTGGTTCCGCGCCGGGCCAGGCGCTGCTGTCCGATCGCGAGTCGCACCGTCACCTGGCGGCCGGTCGTGGTGTAGGTCAGGACCGCCGCGGCGCCCCCGGTGGACTCGTTGACGCCGGCGGCGGTGGCCGCCACCCGGATGGCCTCCGGCGCGAACACGACGCGGCCCTGCTCGACGCGACCCGTCCGGGGGAGGCCGTGGTCTTCCTGCCATTCGCGTACGGCGGTGGCGGTGGCCGACGAGTAGATCGCGTCGACCGTGAAGCCGTGGTAGCCGAGGGCTTTCAGGTTCTGCTCCAGCTGGCGCACGTCGGAGCCGGTCGAGCCGGGCCCGAGGGACCGGTACGCGGCGACGGAGCCGTACATCAGCACGATCGGGGTGTTGTCGACCCGGTAGATGGGGCGGCCGCGGCCGATGACGTCGCCGGGAAGTGGCATCCGGGTGATGACGCCGGGGATGCGCCCGGCCAGTGTCGTGGTGCCGGTGTAGCCGAGTTCGCCGGCGACGTCGGTGGTGTCCAGCATCGTCTCCCGGACGACCTGGGCACGTTGGGGTGGCAGGTCGTCGTCGGCGGTTGGCGCTGCCGGGTCCGGCCCGAATCCGAACGTCGCGGTGGCCGCGGCGGCGGCCGCGAGGACGCCGACGCCGGCGACCGTGAGGGTCTGCGCGCGACGTCTCATCGCGGCGACGGGGTGTACTGCCGGACGTGCTCGTCGCAGACCGGCTCCGCCTGCGCGTACTCGGGGTCGTCACGGACCTCCAGCGGGACCTCGACGTGTGCGTCATTCTCGGGGTCGGGGAAGTGCTCGACGCCGTGTGCGCGCATGCAGCGGGAGAACTCGCGCGACAGTTCGAGCTTGAGCTCGGCCAGGCCGGGCGGTGCGACCGGCTCGTACTGCCGGCACTGCTGCTGGGCCCTGGCGATCGCGGCGGCGTCGAGCGAGTCTTTGTCCTGCGGCCGGCCCGGCTGGACGTTGCCGGCGCTGTCCAGCTGGGGGTCGCTCATCGGCACGCCGTTGGAGCGCACGCACTGGGCGTACCGGATGGCCTGGTCCATCTCGCTGAGGCTGGCCGTCGGTCGTGGTGCGGCCGCTCCTCCCGCTGACGGGATCTCGTCCTGGTGTGGCGATGTCGTGCAGCCCGTTGCCAGCAGGGACATGAGCAACGGCGCGAGCCATAGTCTGGTTCTCATCGGGTCAGTGGAGCAAGCCGGCCGCAACACTGGCGTCACAGCGCCTGTAACACCGGTGTTACGCGGAACCGTCGAGACTGGCCGGGGAGGGGGGTGTGGCGTGCGCGTGCTGCTGATCGAAGACGAGGTCCTGCTGGCCGAGCAGATCGCGGACGGCCTGCGCGATCAGGGCATGGCCGTGGACCTGTCCGCCGACGGGGTCGACGGACTCCACAAGGCCGGCACCAACCGCTACGACGTGATCGTGCTCGACCGCGACCTGCCGTCGCTGCACGGCGACCAGGTCTGTGCCGCGCTGGCCGGCAGCGGCGACCGTCGTATTCTCATGCTCACCGCGGCCGGCGAGACCGCCGACCGGGTCGCGGGCCTGACCCTCGGCGCCGACGACTACCTGTCCAAGCCGTTCGCGTTCGCCGAACTCGTCCTGCGGATCCGGGCGCTGGCCCGGCGGGCCAACAACGCGCCGCGGGTGCTGCGCCGGGGCCGCCTCACGTTCGACACCGCGCGGCGGGTCGTCACCCGCGACGATCGGGTCATTCCGTTGACCACCAAGGAGATGGCCGTGCTGGAGATCCTGATGACCGCCAACGGTGCCGTCGTCAGCGCCGAGGACCTGCTCGAGCGGGCCTGGGACGAGCACGCCGACCCGTTCAGCGCCGCGGTCCGGGTCACCATCGCGCGGTTGCGGCGCAAGCTCGGCAGCCCACCGCTGATCGAGACCGTCGTCGGCGCGGGATACCGGCTGTGAAGGCGCGCGCGTCGATCCGGCTGCGGCTCACGGTCGTCTACACGGTCGTGCTGGTCGGCACGTGCGCGGCGCTGCTCGGCCTGAACTACGCCATGCTCTACAGCAGCCTGTACGGGCCGGTCGAGGAGTCGGCCACGTCCGTGAAGGCCGCCGCCGCGGGGCCGGTGCGGGCCGGCGACGCTCTCAAGGACGCGATGCTGGACCAGTTGCGCACACAGACACTGCTGCACACCGCCGGCACCTCCGCGATCGCGCTGGCCGTCACGGCCGTCGTGGGACTCGGCCTGTCCTGGTTCGTCGCGGGCCGCATGCTCCGTCCATTGCGGACACTCACCGCCGCGACGAGGCGGATATCCCACGACCGGCTGCACGAACGGATCGCCCTGGCCGGTCCGCGCGACGAGCTCAAGGAACTGGCCGACACCTTCGACGACATGGTCGCCCGCCTCGAAGCCGCGTTCACCAGCCAGCGCCGGTTCGTCGCCGACGCCTCACACGAGCTGCGCACCCCGCTGACGATCGTGCGGACCGGCGCCGAAGTGCTGCTGGCCAAGCAGGACACCACGGTCGAGCAGTGGCAGGCGATGACACACCGGACGCTGACCGCGACCGGACGGGCCGAACGGCTCCTGGATGCCCTGCTGGCCCTGGCCCGCAGCGACAGCGGTGTCCTCTCCGCCGAACCACACGACCTGGCCGAGCTGGCGGCCGTCGCCGTCGCCGAAGCCGACGACGAAACCATGGACATGACCACCGACCTGCGCTCCGCGCCCGTCATCGGCGATCCGATCCTGTTGGACCGCCTCATCCGCAACCTCGTCGACAACGCGATCCGGCACAACCATCCGGGCGGAGCGGTGTCGGTGCGGTCGGCGGCAGCCGACGGCCGGTCAACGGTGACGGTGACGAACACCGGCAGCGTGATCCCCGTCGACGAGGTCAGCCGGCTCTTCGAACCCTTCCAACGACTGGACCCGGGCCGCGCCGCCGCGGACCGGTCGGTCGGGTTGGGCCTGGCCATCGTGCGGTCCATCGTCCGCGCCCACGGCGGGATCGTCGCGGCGATCCCGCGACCGGGCGGCGGGCTGACCGTAACGGTCACATTCACAGCGGCGGGCGGCGAGTGATGCTCGCACGGGTTCAGCGGGCGTCGCGGATGGCGAAGACGAGCAGCCCCAACAGAACGGCACCGCCGGCGTACGCCGACAGCACGCCGATTCCGGCCCAGGGCCCGATGTGCTCGGCGGCGAAGTCGCGGGTGGCCTGGATCGACAGGCCGGCGTCCATGGGGGAGTACCGCAGGATCCGGTGCTCCCACCGTGGGTCGCTGAGGAATGACGCCGCGACCGGGATTCCGTAGAGCAGGAACAGGGCGGCGGTGATCGCCCCGGCGGTGTCACGAAGGAGCAGTCCCAGCCCGGCCGCGAGAGCGGCGATCAGCCCCAGGTAGACGATCGAGCCGACCGCGGCCCGCTGGTCCAGGTGATCCGACCAGACCGGCCCCGCGAAACCGGTGCCGTCCAGAGCGATCCCCGCCGCCAGGTAGGCCGCGGTCACGGCGATCGCTCCGGCCGCCAGCGCCACCCCCACCAGGACCGCCAGCTTGCCCAGCACGACCAGGGTGCGGCGTGGAACAGCGGCCAGTGTCGGTTGGATCGTGCGGGTCGCGTACTCGGCCGTCACCGCCAGGACGGCCAGGATCACGACGGCGACCTGCCCGAGGCGCACGCCGGCCAGGCTGAGCTTGACCGGGTCGACCAGGCAGGGTGTGTCGCAGCTCCGGTGGTCCAGGGTGCCGGTGATCGCGGAGCCGAGCGCGACGGTGCCGGCGACGGCGCCGAGCAGGAGCCAACCGGTGCTCGACAGCGTGCGCAGCTTGGTCCACTCGGCGCGGATCGCCCGCAGCGCGGTCACGCGTCGGTCCGCCGAAGACGCCACCAGGCCAGCGCGAGCGCGGCGCAGGTGTAGGCGGCGACCACACCGATGCCGGCCCACGGCCCGATCATCGCCCACGGTTCGGCCAGGGTGATCGTCGGCGGCTTGGCCCGCTGGGTGGCCATCCCGCCGGCCAGCGTGGCGTACATGAGCCAGCGCGGTGCCGTCCCGGGTAGCACCATGCCCACGATCAGGGGCAGGAGCACTAGCACGATCGTGGCCGTGATCGCCGCGGCGCTGCGGCGCACCACCATCCCCACGGCCATCGCGAACAGCGACACCAGGGCCATGAACGCCGCCGTGAGCAACAGAGCGCGGACGACCGGACCATCCGAAAGGGACGGTGTGGGGAAGGCCGGTGGTGCGAACCCGTGGTTCTTCATGGTCGGCACGGCCAGCGTCAGCGCGGCGACGACACCGACCAGGCTCACGGCGTACGCCGTCGTCCCGAGCACGATGGCCTTGGCCGCGAGGACCCGCCCGCGTCGCGGGGTGGCCGCGAAGGTAGTGCGGATCATGCCCCGGCGGTATTCGGAGGTGGCGAACAGGGCACCGACGGAGACCAGGGCCATGAGCCCCGCGATGGCACCGATCAGCGCGGCCTCCACGACGTCGTCGTCCGGCGCGTGCGGGCCGACCCGTCCGCTGCCGGTCACCGTGAAGCCGGAGCCGGAGGTGGCGAGCCGCCCGCCGGCCGGGCCGCCCTTCCCCTCGCGCGCGGCGGCGTTCTCGTCCGCGATCTGGTCGCCCTTCCACTGACCGGCGCCGTCGAGGGTGACGTTGTCGAAGGTGGCATCGGCGGTCGTCGGTCGTTCGGCGACCGACGAACTCGCGCTGCCGCGCGAGGTGTACAGCGCCGGAGCGGAGGAGACGTAGAAGCCGATCTCGGCCGTCGACGGCAGGCTGCGTGGGGTCAGCGAGCCGATCGGTGTCCAGTTCGTGCCGTCGGGCGACTCGTATCCGGTGACGGTGTTCCCGGCGCGCACCAGACGCAGCCAGCGCGTCCCGCTGCTCGCGCTGCCCTCGTGGTCGACGGCGTAGTCCGACTGCATCCGCACACCGCGGTCGGCGGTCAGCATGACCGCGGCGTACGACGAGCCGGACCGGGTGCCGTCTTTGATCATGATCCCGGCGGCCGCACCGGCGTACGGGCCGGGGTCATCGAGCAACGTCAGCGACTCGTCACGACTCGGACGCCGGTCGGGAGACTCCTGCGGGGGCGTGACGGACGCGACGCGGACGGTCAGTGTCGTGTCCCCGGCGACCGGCTGGTGCACGAAGTAGAACGTGTCGGACACCGGGTCGTCGCTCGGGCCGACGACGAAGTTCCGGTGTACGTTCGCGTCGGTCCGGTTGGCCGAGGCCAGCAGCGCGCTGAGCCCGATCGTCAGGGCCAACGCACCGAGGAAGGTGATGACCCAGCGGGACACGGACCGCAGTTTCGTCCATTCGCTGAGCAGCAGGCGGGGGAAGGACTCGCGGGCGTTCACCGGGCACCTCCTTCGACGACCTCGGGCGCGTACTCGATCGACCCCCGGGTGAGGTCCATGTATGCCTCTTCCAGCGATGCCCGGTGCCGGCGCAGCTCGGAGAAGGGGATGCCGGCCTCGGTCAGCAACGCCGACACGCGGCTGCCGGGCACGCCCTCGACGGTGATCGTGTCGGTGCCGATGACCGTCACGGTCGCGCCCGCGTTGGCGAGCGCGGCGGTGGCCGCTTCCCGCTGGCCGGTGACGACCTCGGTGCGCTCCTTCGACGCGGTGGCCAGCAGCGCCGCGACGCTGGTGTCGGCGACGAGCCGGCCGCGGCCGATGACGATCAGGTGGTCGGCGGTCCCTTCCAGTTCGCCCATCAGGTGGCTGGAGACGAGCACCGCCCGTCCTTCGGCCGCGAGTGCCTTGAGCAGGACCCGGATCCAGACGATGCCGTCCGGGTCGAGCCCGTTGACCGGCTCGTCGAAGATCAGCACCGGCGGGTCACCCAGCAGGGCGGCCGCGATGCCGAGCCGCTGCTGCATCCCGAGCGAGAACCCGCCGGCCCGGCGGCGTGCCACCGATCCCAGGCCGACCTGTTCGATGACCTCGCCCACGCGACGCTTGGGGATGCCGTTGCTGTGGGCCAGCCAGAGCAGGTGATCGCGGGCCTTGCGGCCGGGATGCACCGCCGAGGCATCCAGCAGCGCACCGACCTTCGTCAGCGGGGTCCGCAGCGAGCGATAGGGCTGGCCACCGACGAGCGCCGCGCCGTCGTCCGGCGAGTCGAGTCCGAGGATCAACCGCATCGTCGTGGACTTGCCCGCACCGTTCGGCCCGACGAACCCGGTCACCTCGCCGGGCCGGACCGTGAACGACAGCCCGTCCACAGCCACGGTGGTGCGGTAACGCTTATGGAGCGCGCGTACCTCGATGGTGGGTTCCATGCCAGGCAGACTAGGCATCCGGGGCCGATCAAAGCCTCACGGAACAGGGTGGTTCCCGGGTACCCGCCGCTCCCCAATACGAGGGAGACCGCCTCACCGACGCGACGGACGACGGCGACTTCCGCGCCCGGTCACAATGGCTCGTGTGAGAGGGCTGCGACTACCGTCGACCGCGCTGGTCGGCGTGCTGACGGCGGTCCTCGGCGTGGCCGCCGCCGTCGAGTCTCTCGGTTCCGCGGACGGCCTGTTGCCCCCCTCCCTGAGCGCTCTGGTCGCGGCCGCGGTCGTGGCACCGCTGGCGCTGGCGCGGCTCTGGCCGATCACGAGCGCGATCCTGTCGACCACCGCCTGCCTGTCCGGGCTCCTGCTGGCAAAGCCGCTGACCGTCGCCGGGGTGATCGCGCTGGCGGTGCTGTTCGCGGCGATCGGGCGCGAACGCCCGCTGCCGTCGCCCCTCCTGCTACTCGTTCCCTTCGCCGGCTATGCCGTCCTGCCCGCGTCGGCCGACAGCGCCGGCGGGCGAACCACCGCCATCGGGCTGCTGGCCGTGGTCACCGGCGCGGCAACGGTGGGGGTGACGCTTCGGCTGCGGGCCGAGACCCGGCGACGGCAGGCGTCTGAACGGTCGGCGGCCGCGTCCCTGCTGGAGTACGCCGCACGCGGCGAGCGGGCCCGCATCGCCCGCGAACTGCACGACGTGGTGGCACACCACATCACGATGATCGCCCTGCAGGCCGACGCCGCCCGGTTGGCGACGCCCGGGCTGCCGCCCGACGGTGCCGCGCGGCTGACCGCCATCGGTGACACCGCCCGCACCGCGCTGACCGAGATGCGTCGATTACTGGGCGTGCTGCGGGAGGACGTGGACGCCGAGGACGAACTTCGCCGGCCCCAACCCGGGCTGCGGCAGCTCTACACGCTGCTCGACGAGGTCCGTAACGCCGGCTCGGTCGGCGTCCGGCTGATCGTGTCCGGCTCGGTCGAACCCCTCGACGATGGCCTCGAGCTCACCGCGTACCGGATCGTGCAGGAGGCGTTGACCAACGTGCGGCGGCACGCACCAGGTGCCTCGGTCGACGTCGAGCTGCGCTACGGCGCCGACGAGCTGTGCGTTCGCGTGCACGACAACGGACCCGGCCCGTCCCCCGTCGACGAGGCGGTCGGGCAGGCCCGCCCGGCCGGCCATGGGCTGGCCGGGATGCGCGAACGGGCCGCCATGGCCGGCGGGCACGTCCTCGCCGGCCCCGGCCCGACGAGCGGATTCCTGGTCGAGGCGGTCCTGCCGAAGAAGGGAGCGGCATCGTGACCGCCGGCGGCGCGGACGCGACCCGCATCGTCGTCGTCGACGACCAGGACGTCGTCCGCGCTGCCTTCGAGGTGCTGCTCGGGACCCAACCCGACTTCACCGTCGTCGGCTCGGCCCCCGACGGTGAACGGGCGGTGCGGCTGTGCCGCGAGCTGTCTCCCGACGTCGTCCTGATGGACATTCGCATGCCCGGCATGGACGGCATCCTCGCCACCCGCCGCATCCTCGCGAACCGGGCCGACGACAAGCCCCGGATCCTCATCCTCACCACGTTCGACCTGGACGAGCACGTCTACGACGCCCTCGACGCCGGCGCCAGCGGTTTCCTGCTCAAAGACGCCACCGCCGAACGGCTCTTCGACGCCATTCGGATCGTCGCGTCGGGCCAGGCCCTGCTGGCCCCGACCGTCACCCGGCGGTTGGTGGCGGAGTTCTCCCGGCTGCGCCGCCGCAGCCGGCGACACGACGGGGTCCTACAGACGCTGACCACGCGGGAGACCGAAGTGCTGCGCCTGCTCGCCGAAGGCCTGTCCAACACCGAGATCGCCGCACGGCTCGTGGTGGGCGAGGAGACCGTCAAGTCCCACGTGAGCCGACTCCTGGCCAAACTGGGCCTGCGCGACCGGACCCAAGCGGTCGTCGTCGCCTACGAGTCCGGCCTGATCGTCCCCGGCGACCGCTGATCGCGTTTCGCCGCGATCGGTCGGAGAAAGATCCGGTCAGCGCGGGCCCACCTCGCGGCGGACCGTGTCGATGCCGGCCACGACGAGGGCCGGTGTGCCGTCGGGATCGTGGCGCAGCACCACCGTCGAGCCGGGCAGCAGGCCGTCGGCCATCAGGTAGGTGTCGCCGTCGACCCAGCGCAGGTTGAACCGGCGCGACTGCAGGTGCAGGACGAGCCGCGATCCTTCCAGCGCCAGCAGGTATCCGCCCTCGTAGTAGCCCAGCCACGGCTGGACCCGGCGCCGCTCGACCGGGCGCGTCGTGCTTCCCTTGGCCGCCAGCGCCCGCCGGGCCGCGGCGGCGGCCGCGCTGACCTTCGGCGGGACTCCCTCGTTGAGGCCGAGGCGGCTGCTCAGGATCAGGTTGAGCACGTAGAGGTAGAGGAACAGGCCGGTCGGTTCCGGGTTCGTGCTGTTGAGCACGACGATGCCGAGGTCGCGTTCGGGCAGGAAGCCGACGTATGCGGTGAACCCGTCGATCGCCCCGTTGTGCCAGACGAGCCTCGTGCCGTCGCGGAACCGTTCACTGATCCAGCCCATCGCGTAGCCGGCCGAGGCGGCGTCGGGGTCGAGCACCGGGTCGGTCGGCACCGGGATGTGCGGACGCCAGCACTCGGCCAGGTTGGCGGCCGAGACCACCCGCCGGCCGGTGACCGACCGGCCGCGCCGCAACTGGAGCCGGACGTAGCCGGCCATGTCGTCCAGGGTCGACAGTGCGCCGCCGGCCGGTGCGTAGCTGCCGACCGGGCCGTAGGGCAGCGTGGTGGTGCCGTCGAAGATGTCGACGCCGTAGCCGCGGGTGTAGTCGGCGACCCGGCCCCGCGGGTCGTCGGCGATCCGGGTCCCGGCCATGCCGGCGGGCCCGAAGACCCGGCTGCGGATCGCCTCCACGTACGCGGCCGCGACGTCGGCCGGTCGCACGCCGGTGGCCAGGAGCGGCAGGTAACCGCCGGCGGCGTACACCGTGTTGTTGTAGATCCACCGGGTGTCCGGCGGTGCCGCCACGGGCAGGTTGACCACCGACCGGAGCAGTTGTTCGGCGGTGGGACAGCCCTCGTGCGGTGCGGAGAGCGCGGGCGGCTCGTCGATGCCGGTGGCCATCCCGAGCAGGTCGCGCACCCGCAGCGTGCGGGTCAGTTCCGGGGTCGGCGCCCGGAAGCCGGGCCAGGCGTCGACCGCGGGCTGGTCCCAGCCGATCACGCCCTCGTCCACATAGGTCGCGGCCAGCAGCGACGACATCGACTTCGTGGTCGAGGCGACCAGTAAGTGCGTGCCGGGCGAGATCCGCTCGCCGAGCACCAGGCGGTGTGCGACCCCGCCGGCGCGGACGACGGCGATCGCCGCGCCGACCAGTCGCTCGCGGCCTTTGCCGCTTTAGCGGCTATTCGACACGCGCAGGGGTGAGCACGAAGACGGGGATGATCCGGTCGGTCTTGGTCTGGTAGTCGGCGTAGTCGGGCCAGGCGGCGACGGCCCGCTGCCACCAGACCGCGCGCTCGTCACCGGTCACCTCGCGGGCGGTGTAGTCCCCGCGCACCGCGCCGTCCTGCAACTCGACGCGCGGGTGGGCGACCAGGTTGTGATACCAGACGGGGTGGGTGGGCGCGCCGCCCTGCGAGGCGACCACCGCGTACTCGCCGTCGTGCTCGACCCGCATCAGCGGCGTCTTGCGTATCTTCCCGGTCCGGGCGCCGACCGAGGTCAGCACGATGATCGGGCGACCACCGAACGTGTTGCCCTCGGCACCCGACGTGCTCTCGAACAGCTCCACCTGCTTGCGCGCCCAGTCGGTCGGGCTCGGCGCGTACTCACCCGTCAGCGGCACGACATCTCCTCACGTTCGCGTTTGTGTCGAACGCGAAGCTACCCGCCCAGAGCGGGAAACGGCGTGGCCCGCGACTCGCCTGGTGCCGGGTCGGCCGCATCAGGCCGCGGGCGCCTCGATGACGATGGCCAGGCACATCTCGTCGGCCGTGCCCTCGCCCCAGACCACGTAGCGGGGCGGCAGCTTGCGCAGCGCCGGCAGTTGGCCGCGCAGCGTCGCGTCGTGCGTGCAGGTCACCCGGTAGGTGTCGCCGGGCTTGACGGTGACGCCCGCGCCGACCGGGCGGACGGCCTGGTCGTCGAAGTCGAACGCCGGGATGTCGAGCAGCGTGCGGGCCCCCGGCTGGCCGGGGTTGAGCTCGACCTTGATCGAGCGGCCGAGCAGGTGCATGTGGCCGCCGACGCCGTAGAGGGTGGCCGGCCGGGCGACCCGGTGGGTGCACGACTGGGTCGGGCCCGGCTCGGCCCCGTTGCCGCAGAGTTGCCGCAACCCGGCAACGAGTTGACCCGCCTGTGCACCGAACCGCCGTTCGACGTCGGCCACCGCGGCGTCCCGCTCGCAGAGCGGGCCCTTCTCGGTTGCCGCGCACGGCAACTCGACCGGCGCGGGCAACAGCGTCGTGCGCAACGGGGTCAGCGAACCGCCGGCCAGCCGCAGCCGGATGCCCGACCGGTCGGCGCCGCCGGGCTTGCCACCGGTCGCGAGCAGGCTGTAGTGGATCTGCATGACCAGCAGGCTGCCCGGGTCGAGCTCGAAGCCGAGGCCGGCCGGGTAGATCGTCTCGCCGCCGCCGGGAGCCCAACTCGCCACCCACGACGGGTCGTCGCCCACGCCGGCATCACCGAAGCACTGCCACCCGTCGCCCGGCGTCGACGCGTCGTAGTCGCGCAGCCGCGCGGCGTCACCGGCCGGGATCCGGAAGAAGATGGCGTGGTGCACGATGTCGCGGTTCTGCGGCTCGAACCGGCTTCCGGTCAGGAACGCCTTCTCCGTGAGCCCCGGGTCGACCACGAAACACCGGTATTCGTCGGCGTCGTCACCCGGCGGGTCGGGCGTGAAGGGCCGCGCCATCCCGGTCTCGACGAAGCGCTCGCCGGCCCGCAGCGGCTGGCTGGCCGGCGGGGACCCGGTGTGGCCGGTGTGCAACGGCGCGGTCGCCGGTCCCGCCGGCGTCACCCGCGCGCAGGCCGCCAGGGCGAGGGCGCAGACAGCGAGAATCGCAACGACGGGGGTACGGCGAGCGATGGGCGACATGTACGACAATGTATCCCTCATGGCCCGTGAAAGCGGCCACTTGACTATCGCTGAACTCCGTGTCGAACGGCCGCCGGCTTCGTTCACGGCAGGTCAAGTGACCATTTCTACGCTGACCCGACCATTTCCGCCTGGGGAGGGACAGTGCATCAACGGGCATTCGAGGGCCAGTGCGCTCTCGAGGAGAACCGGCACCGCGGAGCGACATCGGCGATCCGCCATCCTCGGCTGGCCCTCTTCGCATTGGCGTTGGGAACGTTCGCGATCGGCACGGGCGAGTTCGGCAGCAACGGCATCATCCAGCTGTTCGCCGCGGATCTGGACGTGTCGATCCCGGTCGCCACCTACGCGATCACCGCGTATGCCATCGGCGTCGTCATCGGCTCCCCGACGATCACCATCGTGGCTGCCCGGGTCAATCGGCGCACCCTGCTGCTGGGCCTGGTCGCGCTGTTTCTTGCCGGCAACGGCCTGTCCGCGGTCGCGCCGGACCTCGCGCTGCTGATCGTGTTCCGGTTCGTCGCCGGAAGCGTCCAGGGCGCCTTCTTCGGCGCCGGGGCCGTGGTGGCCGCCTACGCCTACGGACCGGGTAGAGGTGGCAAGGCCTTCGCCACCGTGATGGGCGGGCTCACCGCCGCCACCGTCATCGGGTCACCGGTGGGGACCTTCATCGGTCAGGGCGCCGGCTGGCGTGTCATGTACTGGACCGTGGTCGGCATCGGCGTGCTCGCCGGGCTCGCCCTCGTCGCGTGGCTGCCGCAGACCGGCGACCTGCGCGGCAGCTCGGTCACCAACGAGTTGGCCGCCCTGCGCCGGCTGAACGTCTGGCTGATGGTCGCGGTCGCGGCGCTCGGTATCTCGAGCATCTTCGCGGTCTACACCTTCATCGGCCCGTTCGTCACCGAGGCCGCCGGCCGCGACGCCGCGCTCATCCCGGTCGCGCTGGGCGTGTTCGGCCTGGGCATGGCGGTCGGCAACTACCTCGGCGGGCGCGTCGCCGACCGGGCCGCCGACGCCGGCCTGATCTGGGGGTACGGGGGAGTCCTGGCGCTGCTCGTGCCGATCGGTCTGGCCGGCGGCAACCTGGCGGTCCTGCTGCCCTGCCTGTTCGGCGTCGGCGCGACCATGATGTTCGCGATCCCGACCATCCAGGTCCGGCTGACCGGCTTCGCCCCCGAGGCACCGACGCTCATGGGTGCGCTCAACCTGGCCGCCCTCAACCTGGCCAACTCCCTCGGCGCGATCGGCGGGGCGGTCACTCTGGACGCCGGATGGGGGACCCTGTCCACCGTCTGGGCCGGCTTCCTGCTCACCTCGGCCGGCCTGCTCCTCTACGTCGTGACGATCGTCCGTGCCGAGGCCGCTCCACCGGCGCGGACCCGGATCCATAGGCCCGCGGTGCCCGTCGGTGCTCAGCGAAACGCTATCGACTGACCGATTTGCCTGATCGCGACCTGAAATTTTCTTGCTCTTCAAGCAAGAAAAGTGTCGCCTACCGATTGTCGACAGTCGGTCGGCGACACTACGGTCCTGATCATGTCCGCGCGGCTCGGCGTTCTGATCGCCACCTACCTCGAACCTGACCTGGTCCAACGGATCGCCTCCGTCGACCCGGCGCTCGACGTCATCTACGAGCCTGACCTGGTGCCGGTGCCGCGCTACGCCTCCGACCACACCGGCACGCCGCGCCCGTTGACCCCGGCCGAGCAGGACCGCTGGGAGAAGGCGCTGGCCGCCGCCGACGTGGCCTGGGACTTCGACTGGCAGGCGCCGGCCGACCTGCCGGTCCGCGCGCCCCGGCTGCGCTGGATCCAGGCGACCAGCGCCGGCATCGGCGCATTCGTGCAGCGCACTGGGCTGGACCGCACCGACCTGACGTTCACCACCGCCGCCGGCATCCACGCGACGCCGCTGGCCGAGTTCGCCGTGCTTGGGGCGCTGCACTTCGTCAAGGGCGTCCCGCACCTGCGCGCGCAGCAGAACGAGCACCGGTGGCAGCGCTACACCACCGCGCAACTCGCCGGCCGGACCGTCACCGTGGTCGGCCTCGGTGGGATCGGCCGCAAGGTGGTGGCCAGCTTCGCCGCGCTGGGCACCCGGGTGCTTGCGGTCGGCCGCCCGGGTCGCGACTACGACCTGCCCGCCGCCGCGAGCATCCACTCCACCGACGAACTCGACGACCTGCTGCGCTGGACCGACGTGCTGGTGCTGTGTACGCCGCTCACCGACCAGACCGCGGGCCTGCTGTCGGCGGCCCGGATCGCGCGGCTCAAGCCCGGCGCCATCGTCGTCAATATCGGCCGCGGCCCGCTCGTCGACGAGCCCGCGCTGATCGAGGCGTTGCGCACCAAGGCATTGGCCGGCGCCGCCCTGGACGTCTTCGCCACCGAGCCCCTGCCGGCCGACTCGCCGCTGTGGGACCTCGACAACGTGCTCGTCTCGCCGCACTCGGCGTCCACGGTGGACACCGAGAACGCGGCCATCACCGACCTGTTCTGCGACAACCTGCGGCGCTATCTCGACGGCCGCGGGCTGCGCAACCTCTACCAGCGGGAGTTGGGCTACTGACATGAGCGACCTGACCGGCACCTGGTACATCAGCCCGACCCCGTTCACCGACGACGGCGCGGTCGACCCCGACAGCCTGCGCCGGATCGTCGACGCGGCCGTCGCCTGGGGCGCCGACGGCATCACCATCCTCGGCGTGATGGGTGAGGTCGCCGACCTCACCGCTCCAGAGCGGGAGACCGTGCTGTCGACCATCGCCGCCGCCGCGAAGGGCCGGATACCGTTCGCCGTCGGGTGTTCGGCACCGGCCGCCGCCGTGGTCCGGGCCAACGTGGCCCGCGCCGTCGAGCAGGGTGCCGGCGCCGTGATGGTGGCCGCACCCGCGCTGCTCAAGGACACCGACCAGATCGCCGGCTTCTACCGCGCGGCCGTCGGCGACAGCCCGGTCCCGGTCATCGTCCAGGACGAGCCGGCCGCGACCGGTGTCACGATGCCGGTCTCCGCGCTGCTGGCCGCCCTCGACGCCGCGGGCAGCACGGTCGTCAAGCTCGAAGACCCGCCCACCCCGCCGAAGATCGGCCGGTTGCTGGCGCAGCGGCCGGACCTGACCGTGTTCGGCGGGCTGGGCGGCGTGAGCGCCTACTCGGAACTGCGCCGCGGCGCGGCCGGCACGATGACCGGCTTCGCGTACCCGGAGATCCTCAAGGCCATCCGGGTCGCGTTCGCGGCCGGCGACCTGGCCCGGGCCGCCGCGCTCAACGACCGGTTCCTGCCCTACCTGGTGTTCGAGGGCCAGCTCAAGGTCGGCCTGGGCATCCGCAAGGAGGTGCTGCGCCGCCGTGGCGTGCTCAGCACCGCCCGGACCCGCGCGCTCAACCCGCTGCCGGACCCGGCCACCATCGCCGAACTCGACGACGTGCTGGCCCGGGTCGGCCTCACGCCGAGCTTCGACGCTCTGGAGCTGGCATGACCACCGCACTCGTCGGCGGCGCCAGCGCCGGGCTGGGCGCCGCCATCGCCGAGCGGCTCGCCGCCGACGGCACCGACCTGCTGCTCTGGTCGCGCAGCACCGAGCGGCTCGACGCGGTCGCGCGCGCGCTGACCGAAAAGCACGGCGTCAAAACCCACACCGTCGCGGCCGACGCCGCCGACCCGACCGCCGCGGCCACCGTCGCCGAGCGGGCGCTGGAGCTCTTCGGTGGCGTCGACGTCTGCGTTCTCAACGCCGGCGGCCCGCCGCCCGCCACCGCCGACAAGACCAACGCCGACGACTGGCGAGCCGCGCTGCAGCTACTGACGATCACCCCGATCGACCTGGCCACCCGACTGCTGCCCGGCATGCGCCAGCGCGGGCACGGCCGGATCATCGCGGTGCTCTCCTCGGGCGTACGCGAACCGCTGCCGAACCTGACCTACTCCAACAGCGGCCGGGCCGCGCTCGCCGCCTGGATCAAGACGGCCGGACGGGAGGTCGCCGCCGACGGCGTCACCGTCAACGGTGTCGTGCCCGGCCGGATCGACACCGACCGGGTCGCCCACCTCGATGCCGCGGCCGCCAAGCGCACCGGCACCGACCCCGAGCAGGTCCGGGCGGCCAGCATCGCGACGATCCCGGCCGGCCGCTACGGGCGCCCGGAGGAGTTCGCCGCCGTCGTCGGCTTCCTGGCCGGTCCCGCGTCCTCCTACGTCACCGCGAGCCTGCTGTCCTGTGACGGCGGCCTGATGCGGAGCATGACGTGACCGGCCCGCGGATCTCGGCCGAGGTCACCGCCACGCCCGCGTCCGGCATCCGGGCGCTGGCCAACGCCGCCTGGGCGCACCCGAACGCCGTGCACCTCGAGTTCGGCGAACCCGACTTCGACACCCCGGAGCACGTCGTGGCCGCGGCCGACGCGGCCGCCCGCGACGGCCAGACCCGTTACGGGCCCAGCGCCGGCCTGCCGGCGATGCGTGAGGCGATCACACAGAAACTCGCCCGGGACAACGCTTTGCCAGACGTCGACCCGACGCGCACAGTCGTCACCGCCGGCGGGGTCGGCGCACTGGCCGCGGCCTACCGGGCGCTGCTGGAGCCGGGCGACGAGATCCTGGTGCCCGATCCGGGCTGGACCAACTTCACCACCATCGCCACGATGCTCGGTGCCACCGCTCGGGGCTACCGGCTGGTCGCGGCGGACAACTTCGGGCCCGACTACGACCACCTCGCGTCGCTGGTCGGGCCGCGTACCAGGGCGGTCCTGGTCAACTCGCCGGCCAACCCGGTGGGCTACCAGTGGACCGCCGGGCAGCTCGCCGAACTGGGCGCCTGGGCCAACCGGCACGGGCT
This sequence comes from Asanoa sp. NPDC049573, assembly GCF_040676615.1. Taxonomy (NCBI): domain Bacteria; kingdom Bacillati; phylum Actinomycetota; class Actinomycetes; order Micromonosporales; family Micromonosporaceae; genus Asanoa; species Asanoa sp. NPDC049573. The sequence continues at coordinate 542,315 of NZ_JBFAPI010000004.1, read as the reverse complement.
GTGCGTCGTCTCCGACGAGTGCTACGACCAGCTCTGGCTCGACGAGCCGGCCACCACGTTCACCGTCGCGGCGCCGGACACCCCGGCAGTCACGGTGTTCTCCCTGTCCAAAAGCTATGCGATGACGGGCTGGCGGCTCGGCTACGCGGTCACCGGCGGCCCGGGGGCCGACCGGCTCGCCGCGGCGCTGGGCCGGGTGCAGGAGGCGACCGTCTCCTGCGTCAGCACGCCGACCCAGCACGCCGGGATCGCCGCGCTGACCGGCCCGCAGGACGGGGTCGACCGGATGCGCGCGGCCTACCGGCAACGTCGGGACACCGCCGTCGAGCGAGCGGCGACGCTCGGCCTCGACGCGGTCCGCCCGGCCGGCGCGTTCTACCTGTGGCTCGCCGTGCCGTCGGTCACCGACAGCGCGACGTTCGCACTGGACCTGTTGCGCGACAGGGGCGTCGCGCTCGCACCCGGCATCGCTTTCGGCGCCGCGGGCGAATCCCGCCTGCGCCTTTCGCTCGCCGCCCGACCCGAAGACATCGACCTGGGACTCACCGGCCTGGCCGGCTTCCTGGGCGTCCGTCCCACATAAGAGATGGAGCGCACGTGATACGCAAACCCCTCCGGCCTGTCCTGGGCGTGCTGCTCGCCGGCACGCTCGCGGTCACCGCCGCCTGTGCCGGCAACAGCAACGACGCGACCGGCACGGGTGGCAGTGGTTCGGGCACCGAGCCCCGCTACGGCCAGACGATGACGGTCGCCTACAAGAGCGACCCGAAGACCTTCGACCCGGCGGTGTGCTACGACGCCACCTGCTGGAACAACATGCGGATGATGTACGACCGGCTGTACGACTACGTCGGCGACACCATGGAGATCGAGGCGCAGGCCGCCGCCGACATGCCGACGGTCAGCCAGGACGGCCTCACCTACACGGTGAAGCTGCGTTCCGGCATGACGTTCACCGACGGCAAGCCGGTGACCGCGGGCGACGTCGTCTACTCCTTCGACCGGATCCTCGACCCGGCCACCAAGTCGCCGGTGGCGAGCTTCTGGACCGGCGTCAAGGGCGCGGCCGACTACGCGAAGAACACCTCGACCCCGCTGGCCGGCATCACCGCGGTCGACGACAGCACCGTGCAGATCCAGTTGACCGCGCCGAACAGCGCGTTCAAATACGTGCTGGCGATGCCGCACGCGTCGATCATCGAGAAGGACTCGGCGACCAAGCCGATCGGGTCCGGCCCGTTCGTGCTCGACCACTTCACGCCCGGCGCGGAGATCGTGGTCAACCGCAACACGAAGTACTGGGACTCGCCGAAGCCCTATGTGGACAAGGTGGTCGAGAAGCTCGGCGTCGACCCGCACGTGCAGCTTCTGGAGCTGCAGAAGGGTCAGATCGACCTGATGGGCGACCCGATCCCGGCCGCCGACTACCTCCAGGTCAGCAACGACGCCTCGCTCAAGGCCCAGACCAAGACGATCGTCAAGCCGTCGACGTACTACGTCACGATGAACACGCAGATGAAGCCCTTCGACAACCCGAAGGTGCGGGAGGCCGTCTCCTACGCCTTCGACCGCAGCTTCCTGCTCAAGCTCGTGGCGGGCCAGGGCGAGGTGGCCAACGAGTACCTGCCCAAGGGCATCACCGGCTACACGTCCGACAAGCTGGTGCACGACCAGGACATCGCCAAGGCCAAGCAGCTGCTGACCGAGGCCGGCTACCCCAACGGCTTCGAGACCACGATGTACTCCTGGAACACCGACCCGTGGACCGCGCTGCTGCCCCAGCTCCAGCAGGACCTGGGCAAGATCGGCATCAAGGTCGACGCCCAGCCGATCCAGCAGAGCGCGTTCTTCGAGCTGGCCGCGACGCCCAACAAGGCGCCGATGACGCTGACCTTCTGGGTGGCCGACTACCCCGACGGCAGTGACTTCTACCAGGCGCTGCTGTCCTGCGCCTCGGCCGTCCCGGGTGCGCAGAACTACTCGTTCTACTGCAACAAGGACGTCGACAACCTGGTCAACCAGGCACTGGCCGCTTCCACCGTGGACGAGGCCAACAAGCTCTACACCCAGGCGACCCAGAAGATGCTCGCCGACAACCCGGTCGTGCCGCTCTACTACGGCTCCAAGACCGAGGTGTTCGGCAAGACGGTCGGCGGCTACCACTCGCAGCCGATCTGGGGTTGGGACATGACCAACTACTGGAAGACCAACGGCACCGCGAGCCGCTGACCTTCCCCTTCGGCGATGCGGCCGGGCCGAGCCCCTTCCCGGCACGGCCGCATCGTCCCCGACACCTCTATTCGCCCAACGACAGGGATTCCGATGACAGCCATCCTCGAAGTCGACGACCTCACCGTCGACTTCACCCGGCAGGGAGCGCGCACCACCGCGGTCCGCGGGGTCTCGCTGCGGGTCGCGGCGGGCGAGCGGGTCGGCATCGTCGGCGAGTCCGGTTCCGGCAAGTCCGTCACCGCGCAGGCGGTGATGCGGCTGCTGCCACCGACCGCCGCGGTCGGCGGCCAGATCCGGTTCGCCGGGCAGGACGTGCTGGGTTTCGACCCCGCCCGCCTGGCCGCCTGGCGCGGCGCCGACATCGCCATGGTTTTCCAGGACCCGATGTCGAGCCTCAACCCGCTGCTGCGGGTCGGCACCCAGATCACCGAGGGCCTGCGCCGGCACCGCGGCCTCGGCAAGTCGGCCGCCCGCGCGGAAGCGGTGCGGCTGCTGCGGCTGGTCGGCATCGACGACGCCGAGCGCCGCCTCGACGACTACCCGCACGCGTTCAGTGGCGGGATGCGCCAGCGGGTCTGCATCGCCATCGCGGCGGCGTGCACCCCGAAACTGATCATCGCCGACGAGCCCACCACCGCCCTCGACGTCACCGTCCAGGCCCAGGTGCTCGATCTGCTCGACGAACTCACCGAGCAGCACGACACCGCGACCATCCTGGTCAGTCACGACCTCGGCGTCATCTCCAGCTTCTGCGACCGGATCCTGGTCATGTACGCCGGCCAGGTCGTCGAGGCCGGCCCGACCGACGACATCGTGGCCGCGCCCGCACACCCGTACACCCGGGCGTTGCTGGATTCGATTCCCCGTCTCGTCGGCGAGCTGCCGCGCCGGCTGCCGACGGTCCCGGGTTCGCCGCCGTTCGGCGACGTGCCGACCGGCTCGTGCGCGTTCGCCGATCGCTGCCCGCACGCCCAGGACCTGTGCCGCACCGAGGCGCCGGTGGCCCGGCCGACCGGGTCGCGCACCGCCGCCGCCTGTCACTTCCCACTCACCATGGAGGCGCGCCGATGAGTGTCGTCACCGTGCAGGACCTGACCGTCCGCTACCCCCGCCGAGGTGCCTTCCGCAAGGTCGAGTTGACCGCCGTCGACGCGGTCAGCTTCGCCATCGAGGCCGGCCGGACGCTCGGGCTGGCCGGCGAGTCCGGCTCCGGCAAGAGCAGCGTCGCCCGGGCCCTGATGCGGGTGCACGATCCCGCGTCCGGTTCGGTCCAGGTCGCCGGCCGCGAGGTGACCACCCTGCGGGGCGGCGCGCTGCGCACGTTCCGGGCACACATGCAGATGGTCTTCCAGGACCCCTACGACTCGCTGAACCCGCGACTGACCGCGGGCGAGAACGTCGGCGAGGCGCTGACCGCCGCCGGCGTGCCCCGGCCCGACCAGGTGTCCCGGACCCGCGAACTGTTCGAGCGGGTCGGGCTGCCGGCGGCGTTCACCGGCCGCTACCCGCACCAGCTCTCCGGCGGCCAGCGCCAGCGGGTGTCGATCGCCCGTGCGCTCGCGGTCGGGCCACAGGTGCTGGTCTGCGACGAGGCCGTCTCCGCGCTCGACGTCTCGGTCCGCGCGCAGATCCTCAACCTCCTCAAGGACCTCCAGGAGGCCGACGGGCTGGCCTACCTGTTCATCTCGCACGACATGTCGACGCTGCGGTTCATCGCCGACGACGTCGCGATCATGTACCAGGGCCGGATCGTCGAACTGGGCACGTCCGCCGAGGTGTTCGCGCGGCCCAAGCACCCGTACACCCGGGCGCTGCTGGCAGCGATTCCCGAGCCTGGCGCCGGCCGGCGGCACCGCCGCGGGGTCGTGCGCGGCGAGGCCCCACCCGTTGACGCCGTGCTGACCGGTTGCGCGTTCGCACCCCGCTGCCCGCTGGCCACCGAGATCTGCCGCGTCGAACGCCCCGCACTGGTCGCCGACGCGGCCGGGCACCGGACCGCCTGCCACCACGCCGACGCCGTTCCCGCCGAAGCGACCGCAGAGGGGAGTGCGGCATGACCGCCCCGCCGATGGCCGAGGCCGTTCCGGTCGCCGCGCCGACCGGGCTGCGCCGGACGCTGTCCAGCCTGCGCCACGACCTGCCGGCGCTGATCTCGATCACCCTGCTGGTGCTGCTGGCCCTGGCCGCGATCCTGGCGCCGATCCTGGCGCCGCACCCGCCGCTGCAGACCTACCCCGAGGGGCTGGCCGCCAACGGCGCGCCCATCGGGCCGGGTCACGGGTTCCCGCTCGGCACCGACCCCAACGGCCGCGACGTGCTGGCCCGGCTGCTCTACGGCGCCCGCGTCTCGCTGGTCATCGGCATCCTCGCCAACGGGCTGGCCACCATCGTCGGCGTCATCGTCGGGCTGGTCGCCGGTTACCTGGGCGGCTGGGTCGAGACGATCCTCATGCGGCTGACCGACGTGGTGATGTCGTTCCCGATCCTGCTCTTCTGCATCGCGCTGATCTCGGTCACCGGGCCGAGCGAGCGGAACGTCGTGATCGTCATCGCGCTCATCTACTGGACCACGCTGGCCCGGATCATCCGCAGCCAGGTGCTCTCGCTGCGCGAGCGGGAATTCGTCGTCGCGGCCCGCACGATGGGCCTGTCGCACTGGCGGATCATGCGAAAGCACCTGTTCCCGCACCTGGTGCCGACCATCATCGTGTACGCCACCCTGGGCGTCGCGTCGTCGATCCTGATCGAGGCGTCGCTGTCGTTCCTCGGCGTCGGCGTGCCGGTGCCGACGGCCTCGTGGGGCCAGATGATCGAACAGGGCAAGGAGTATTTCCAGATCGCGCCCTGGCTGCTCTTCGCGCCCGGCGTCTGCCTGGTGCTCACCGTGCTCGCCTTCAACCTCGCCGGCGACTGGCTGCGCGACCTCCTCGACCCGACCGCACCGGAGCGCCGCTGATGACCCGGTTCCTGCTGCGCCGCATCCCGCAGGCGGTCATCGTCCTGTTCGGAGTGGTGACCCTCGCCTTCCTGCTGACCCACGTGGTGCCCGGCGACCCGGCCCGGCTGATCGCCGGACCCAACGCCAGCGCCGAGACGGTCGCGTCCATCCACCATCAACTCGGCCTCGACCGCAGCATCTGGTACCAGTACGGGAAATACCTGGTCGGGTTGCTGCACGGTGACCTCGGCACCAGCTTCGCCCTGCAGGACACGCCGGTCGCCGGCGCGATCCTGCGGGCGCTGCCGATCAGCGCGGCGCTGGCCGTGCTGGGCGTGCTGTGGGAGGCGGTGCTGGGCATCCCGGTCGGGATCCTGGCCGCCTACCGGCCGGGCAAGCTCGCCGACCGCGCCACCACGCTGGCCACGCTGATCGGCCTGTCCGCGCCGCCGTTCTGGCTCGGCCTGCTGCTGCTCTACGTGCTGGCGTTCAAGTTCAACCTGTTCCCGCTGTCGGGCTACGCGGCGCCGTACATCAACTACCTGATCCTGCCCAGCTTCACCCTGGGTCTGGGCGGCGCGGCCTGGTACGCCCGGCTCACCCGCACCAACATGCTCGAAGCGCTGCGCAGCCCGTACGTGCAGATGGCCCGGGCGAAGGGCATGCCCGAGCGGGTCGTGCTGTTGCGGCACTGCCTGCGCAACGTGCTCAGCCCGCTGCTGACCATGCTCGGAATGGACCTCGGCTACTTCCTCGGCGGCGTCGTGGTCATCGAGTCGGTGTTCGGCCTACCGGGCGCCGGCAAGCTCACCTTCGACGCGATCGGCACGCTCGACGTCCCCATGATCACCGGCGCCGTGCTGTTCGCCGCCTTCTTCATCGTCGTCATGAACCTTCTCGTCGACCTCGCCTACGCGCTGGTCGACCCCCGGGTGCGTCGCTAGACCAGCCCGGAATCGCAAACGGAAAGGAAACACCATGAGTGACAAGCTGCGCGTGGCCGTAGCCGGCGCGGGCCGCTGGGCCCAGCGTGCCCACATTCCCGGCTGGCAGCGCGACCCGCGCGTCGAGGTCGTCGGGCTCGCGGATACCGACCCCACCGCGCTCGCCGAGGCGGGCGAGCGGTTCGGCGTCAAGAAGCTGGTCACTGACTATCGTGAGCTGCTCGACGACCCGGAGGTCGACGTCGTCGACGTGGCCACCGCCAACCGGGTGCACTACGAGATCTCCGCGGCGGCCCTCGACGCGGGCAAGCACGTGCTGTGCGAGAAGCCGGTGCACCACGACAACCGGCAGACCCGGGCGCTGGCCGAACTGGCCCGCAGCAAGGGACTGAAGACCAAGCTGGGCTTCACCTTCCGCTACGCACCGGCCGTGCAGTACGCCAAGAGCCTGATCGACGCCGGCTTCGTCGGAACCCCGTACATCTTCAACGGGTACGAGCAGAACAGCCAGTGGATCGACCCGGCCACCCCGATGCGCCAGGTCGACCCGAACGCGGACCCCAACGTGCTCACCACCTCGTCGATCGAGGGCTACGGCGCGCCGATCATCGACATCATGCACTGGTGGAGCGGCGGCAACCTGACCTCCGTCGTCGGCACCATGCGCAACTTCGTGCCCGAGCGGATGGTCCGCGACACCGGCCTGGTGCAGCGGCTCAACATCGACGACGGCGACATGTGGATCGGCGAGTTCGACAACGGCGTGCTGGCCTCGATCCAGTCGTCGTACGTGACCGTCGGCAACTTCCCCGGCATCGAGGCGCGCATCTTCGGCTCCGAGGGCGCCATCATCGTGCGGCTGGTCGAGGAGTTCGGCATCTGCCAGACCATCAAGACGGCCACCAAGGGCTCGGTCGAGTTCGTCGAGCGGGAGATTCCGCAGGAGTTCTTCCCGGAGGGCGGGCACAGCCGCGAGGACTGGGACTTCCTGTTCTACTCGAACCTCTGCGCCGACTTCACCACCGAGATCCTCTCCGGCAGCGCGGTCAACCAGGGCGACTTCGCGCAGGGCGCGCTGGTGCAGGAGACCATCAACGCCTTCGAGAAGTCCTTCCGCGACCGCGCGTGGGTGTCGTTCCCGCTGGAATCGGCATGAGCGCACATCAGTGGGGGGCGCTCGCCGATGACGCGGGCGCCCGCGCGATCCTCGAGTCCGCTCTGGACACTGTGGACGGCCGGGTCGATTACGCGGACGCGCGCTTGATCGAGTGTGAGGAGCTGCGCTCCTACGCACAGCTGGGCGCCGACCCCGACGAGCGGATCGAGCAGAACGTCGGGATCGGGGTGCGGGTGCTGGTCGGCGGGCAGTGGGGGTTCGCCGCCCGGCCACTCGCGTCGTACGCCGACGCCGCCACGGCGGCCCGGTCGGCGTACGCGTCGGCGGTGGCGTTGGCCGGCAGCGGCAAGCCGGTCTCGCTACCGCCGCAGCCCGCGGTCAGCGGCCGCTACGAGACGGCGGCCGAGGTCGACCCGTTCACCGTGGACACCGGTGCCCGGCACGACCTGCTGGCCTCGTGGCTCGGCGCGGCCAGCGCGCCCGCCGAGGTGGCCGCGGCCCAGGCCGGCGTCAACGCCAAGCGGCAGCACCGGCACTTCGCCAACACCGAGGGTTCCCGCCAGCACCAGCACCTGCTGGAGACCGGCGCGATGCTCGTCGTGACCGCGGCCGGCAACGGTGACGTGCAGCGGCGCAGCTACCCCAACTCGTTCCACGGCAACACCGCCGGCGCCGGCTGGGAGTACCTGGCCTCGCTGGCGATGCTCGACAACGCCGGCCGGGTCGGCGAGGAGGCGGTCGCGCTGCTGACCGCACCGCTGGCGCCGCGCGGCTACGCCGACGTGGTCATCGGTGCCCAGCAGGTCTCGTTGCAGATCCACGAGTCGGCCGGGCACGCCCTGGAACTCGACCGGATCCTCGGCGACGAGGCCAACTACGCGGGCACCTCGTTCATCAAGGCGAGCGACGTCGGCTCGCTGCGCTACGGCTCCGACGCCGTGACCATCGCCTCGGACCCGACCGTCCCGGGCACCCGGGGCAGCTTCGCGTTCGACGACGAGGGCACGCCGGCCCGCCGCGCGGCCCTGATCGACCGCGGGATCGTGCGCAACACGCTGTCCACCCGCGACTCCGCGGCCCGCTCGGGTCTCGCGCTGACCGGCGCGGCCCGCTCGGACGGCTGGGCCTACCTGCCGGTCTGCTTCTCCACCCACGTCTACCTGGAGCCCGGCGACGGCGGCAGCCTCGACGAGCTCCTCGACCGGATGGGCGACGGCTACTACATCGACGACAACCGCAGCTGGTCGATCGACAACCAGCGGCTCAACTTCCAGTTCGGCACCGAGGTGGCGTACGAGGTCAAGCGTGGCCGCCGCGGCCGGCTGCTGAAGAACTTCTCCTACGGCGGGGTGACTCCGCAGTTCTGGGGCTCGGTGGAAGCCGTCGCCGGGCCGGGGGAGTTCCGGGCCTTCGGCTACCCGTGCGGCAAGGGCGAGCCCAAGCAGTGGGGCTTCCTGAGCCACGGCGCCTCCCCGATGTTGGTGCGTGACCTGCGGATCGGAGTGGCCTGATGACCTCGTTCGCCCCACCGGTGGCCCCGGACGGACTGCTCGACCAACTCGCGGCCGCAGCCAAGGTGCCGACCGCCGACGCCGTCGAGATCACCCTGCTCGGCCGGGCCGGCGAATACACCCGGTTCGCCGGCGGCCGGGTGCACCAGCCGCAGGACATCCTGGAGACCCAGTTCTCGGTCCGCGCGATCGTCGACGGCCATGCCGCCCGGGCCGCCACCGGCACCCTGGCCGGCCTGTCCGAGGCCGTCGACCGGGCCGCGACCGCCGCCCGGGCGCTGGCGCAGCGGGCCGGGGGAAAGGCCGGCTCGGCCGGCGTCGCCCTGCCGGCCGTCGCTGCCGACGTGTCCCTGTGGCACGACGACACGGCGGCCTTCGACGCCGCCGCCCGGGCCACCGCGGCCGGGCAGACCATGCGCGGTGCGGCCGCCGCGGGCGGTGACGCCGCCGGCATGTTCGGCCGGGCGCTGACCCAGATCGCGGTCGTCAACTCGGCCGGCGTCGCGCACCACGCGCTGGCCACCGAGGCGCTCGGCACGCTGACCGCCACCGTCGCCGACGGCACCTCGCACTGGATCGACCTGCACCGGTCGGTCGGCGCGATCGATCTGGCCGCCAGCGTCGAGCGCACCATCGCCGAGGCCGTCGCCGGCCAGGGCCGCATTCCGGTGCCCGACGGCCACTACACGATCGTGCTCGGCCCGCAAGCCGCCGGGGAGCTGCTCTCCTTCCTCGAGGACGCCGGCTTCTCCGGTGAGCTCGCGGCCGCCGGGGTCGGGCTCGTGGCGCGGCGCCCAGGTCAGCAGGTGGCCTCGTCGCTGGTCACCGTGGCCGACGACGCCACGACGGCGATCGGCCTGCCGATCGGGTTCGACATGGAGGGCACGCCGAAGCGGCGCGTGCCGCTGCTGACCCGGGGCGTCGTCGGGGAGGCGGTCACCAACCTGGCCACCGCGGCCGCGCTCGGCACCGCCTCGACCGGGCACGCGCACATCGCCCGCGAGGAGGTGCCCACGCCGGTCGCGGCCAACATGGTGATGGACGCCGGCGACGCCACCGAGGCCGAGCTGATCGCCGGTGTCGAGAACGGCATCTACGTGCAGCGGTTCTGGTACACCCGCCTCGTCGACCGGGTCACCGCGACGATTACCGGGGTCAGCCGCGACGGCTGCTTCCTGATCAGCGACGGCAAGCTGGCCGCGCCGGTCGCCGGGGCCCGGTTCACCCACTCGATCCTCGACTTCCTCGGCACCGTCGACGGGGTCGGTTCGGCGCGCCGGTCCCAACCGGTGATGAACGTGTGGAACGGCGCCGTCACCGCGCCCGCGTTGCGCGGGCACGGTTTCCGGTTCGGTGCCGCGACCGTGGAGGAGGCCTGATGGCCGTACGTACCAACGCCGACCGCCTGGTGACCCAGATCCTCGCCGGTGAGGTCTGGCCCGCCCTGGCCGACCGGCACGGCTACCGGGTCGACGCCGACGGGACCCCGTTCCTGCTGCCCGGCATGGGCGGGGTAACCCTCGGCGTACACCCGGGTGATCGGGCCACCGGCTACGAGGCCGACCACCTCGAGCCCGGCCTGTCGGTCCGGCACCGCGACGCCGGCGCCAACATGGCCCTGCAGTTCCTGAGCTGTGTCGGCAACACCGTCACGGTGCGCAGCGGGCCGGCCGCCGGTTTCACCGGGAAGGTCATCGGACAGCACGCGTACGTGCTGGTCGACCTGGTCGAAGAGGAGTTGGCCCAGGTCAGCACCGGAGACCAGGTCACTGTGGCGGCCCGGGGCCAGGGGCTCAAGCTGCTCGACCACCCCGACGTGGTGGCCAAGAACCTCGACCCGGGGCTGCTCGACCGGCTGCCGGTGCGCACCCGCGCCGACGGCCGGCTCGAGGTCGGCGTCGCCGCGCGGGTGCCGGCTGTCGCGGTCGGCGCCGGTGCGGGGATGGTCTCGGAGTTCGCCAACACCGACCTGATGGGCGCGTACGCCGGTCAGGGTGAGGACCTGTCCCTCGGTCTGGAGTCGCTGCGGATCGGCGACCTGGTGGTGCTGGAGGACAGCGACCACCGTTTCGGCCGCGGGTTCCGGCCCGGCTACCTGACCATCGGCGTGATCAGCACCGGACACTGCCGCCTGTACGGGCACGGGCCCGGGCCGAGCAGCATCCTGTCCGGCCCCGCCGAAGCGTTCCACATCGTCGACGACCCCGACGCCTGCCTGGGAGGACTCCTGTGACCACCGTTGCGGTGAACCTGTCCGGAGTGGTGGAGACACCCACCATGCCGGGCTCGCCCTACCTGATCGACGCCGACGGCCGGCCCTACGTGCCGGTCGGCGACAGCGGGGTGGTGCTGGGCGTACACGTCGGTGACGGGGTGTTCGACGTCGACGGCGACCACGTCGCACCCGGGGTCACGCTGGCGCACGCGGACCAGGCCGCGCGGCACGCGTTGACCGCCTTCGCCTGCTTCGGCAACCGCGCGGTCGTCCGCGGCGGCGCGGCGGCCGGTGCCGAGGGCTTCGTGCTCGGCAAGCGCGGCGAGGAGGGCCGGGTCATCGTCGTGTTCCCGGACGACGTGCTGGCGCGGCTGGTGCCGGGTGACCCGATCATGGTGCGTGGCTCCGGGCAGGGCGCCTCGATCGCGGGCGTGGTGCTGATGAACGCCGACCCAGGTGCGTTGTCACTGCTGCCGCTGACGATCGGCGACGGTTCCGTGTCCGCGGTCGTGCGGGCGGTGCTGCCGTCCTCGTACGCCGGGAACGGGATCGGTCGTCCGGCCCAGATGTGGGACATCGACCTGCAGCTCACCCCGGCGACCGACCCCGGCCTGCGGCTCGGCGACCTGGTCGCGGTCGACGACCTCGACGTGCGGCACAACGCCGGCTACCGGCGCGGCTACCGCACGATCGGGTTGATCGTGCACGGTGGCAGCCCGTTGCCGGGGCATGGGCCGGGGCTGATGCCGATCCTCTGCGCGCCGGCGGAGAACCTGCCGGTCACGATCGCGGTCGACGCCTTGCCCATGCTCCGTCCCGACCACCTAAACTCCCGGCCATGAGCGATCCAGCGTCTGTCCTGCACAGATCCCTGCCGGAGAGCGTCTACCTGTTGCTGCGCCGGCGGATCCTCAACAACGACTTCGCGGCCGGCCAGCGGCTGATCGAGGCCAACATCGCCGAGGAACTCGGCGTCAGCCGATCGACGGTCCGCGAGGCGTTGCGGCAACTGTCGGTCGAGGGCCTGGTCGACATCTCGCCGCGCCGGCACAGCATCGTCACCCGGATGGCCTACGAGGACATCCGGGACGCCTGCTACGCGAGGTTCGTGCTGGAGGCGGGCGCCGCCCGCAGCGTCAGCGAGCGCTCCGACCTCATCGTGGCGATGAAGAAGGTCGTCGCCCGGATGGGCGAGGCCGCCGAGTCCGGCGACGTGGCCCGCATGATCGACCTCGACACCGAGTTCCACGGCTGCATCATCGACGCCTCCGGCCGGCACCGACTGGGCTCCCTGTGGCGGATGCTCGACGCCCAGATGGGCGCGCTGATGCGCTCGTCGATCGACCGGCAACACATCGCCCTGGACGAGGCCGTCCGCCGCCACCAACTCCTGGTCGACATCTTCGGCGTCGGCACGATCGACGAGATCGTGGCCGCGATGGAAGAGCACTACCTGGGCACGGTCGACGACATGGCCGAGGCCGGCATGCTCAGCCGGGGAGCCGGCACCGCCTCCTGATTGCCTCTGGGGCGGTGCTCCTCGGGTGGCGCGATGCGATCTTCGGCGGCGCTGGGTCCTGGAATTGATGCGCGGGGTCGGGATGCCGCCGGCTACCCTGGTCGCGCTGGACGCGGGCGCCCCTTTCGAGGGCCACCGCGTGGAGTTGCCCCGCCGTCTTCAGGCACACGCGGAGAAGAGTTGAGGATGCCCGGTCGCTCGCGCACGCGTTGACGCTCCAGGCCGTTTCCGGCCGGTCCGCCTCGCGTGCCGCCCCGATCAGCGCGGCACAGCCTTGTCCAAGGGGTCCCTGTGCCTGCCTCCTCGCTCCGCCTTGATCCAGATTTCCGCCGGCTCTGGGCCGGCCAGACCGCGTCGCAACTCGGCGAGCAGGCCGCCCTGGTGGTGCTGCCGCTGATCGCGGTGCTCACCCTCGGCGCCCGGCCCGACCAGGTCGGTGCCCTGCGCGCGGTCGGCCAGGCGCCGCTGCTCCTGTTGCCGCTCCTGGTGGGCGCCTGGGTCGACCGCTGGCGCACCCGGACCGTGATGGTGCTGGCCGATCTCGGCCGGGCCGTGGCCCTGACCGGGGCGTTCGTGGCGGCCCACCTCGGCGGCCTCGAGATGCCCGCGCTGCTGGCGGTCGCGTTCGCCGTCGGCAGCCTGTCGGTGTTCTTCGACGTGGCCTACCAGGCGTCGATGGTCCGGCTGTTCCGCCGCGACCAGTTGGCCCGGGCCAACAGCGCGATCGAGGGCAGCCGCTCCGGCGCCCAGATCGCCGGCCCCGCGCTGGCCGGTGCGCTGGCATCGTCGTCGGTCGGAATCATCGCCACCGCCCTGTTCTTCGTACTGTCGTTCCTCTCCATGGTGCGGATCCGCCCCGACGAGCCGACGCCGGCGCGACGTCCACATCGGATCTTGCGACAGATCGGCGAGGGGGTCCGCTTCGTGGCCGCGGACGCCGCGCTGCGGACGGTGTGCCTCGCGTCGGCGGCCTTCCAGTTCAGCTTCGCCGCCACGATGACCGCCTACCTGTTGTTCCTGCCGCGCGACCTGCACCTGTCCGGCGCCACCACCGGTCTGGTCCTGGCGGCGACCGGCCCGGGTGCCCTGGTCGGCTCCTTGCTCGCGGCCCGCCTGCCGGCGAGGTGGGGCTACGGCCCGGTGCTGGTGGGTGCCGCGGCGATCGGCGACGGCGCACTGCTGATCGTGCCGACCCTGCACAGCGCGGCAACGGCGACCGTACCCTCGCTGGTGGCGGCGAACCTGGTCTTCGGCGCGTTCGGCCAACTCGTCAACGTCACGGTCATGGTCGTGCGGCAGGCACTGACCCCGAACGAGATGCAGGGCCGCGTGGCGGCGACGATCACGTTCGCCGGCATGGGCACGGCCCCGCTCGGCTCGGTGCTGGGCGGTCTCCTGGCGACCCAGTGGGGCCTGCGCACCAGCCTGGCGGTGACGGCCGCCGGGATGCTGCTCTCACCGCTGCTCATGGCGTTGTCGCCGCTCGCGCGGCTGGGCAGGGATCTGGGCTAGCGCACCTGGAGATCATTTGGACATCAGCATGTCCTGACAAACGCTTGACACGAACTCCGCGGCGCGGACAGACTCGCGACATGCGTATCGGTCTGATCGGCGCGGGACGCATCGGAGCGGCCGCGGACCTGTCGCGCGGGAGAATAGGCCGGTCGAGCTGACGGAGGTGGGGCCGTGATCCGGGTGGCCGGAGCACCGATCTCGTGGGGCGTCTGCGAAGCACCCGGGTGGGGACACCGCCTGCCCGCCGACCGGGTGCTGGGAGAGATGTCCGCGCTGGGGCTGACCGCGACCGAACTCGGACCCGACGGCTACCTGCCCGCCGATCCGGCCGAGCGGGCCGAACTGCTCGGCCGGCACCACCTCGAGGTGGCCGGCGGCTTCGTCCCGGTGGTCCTGCACGATCCCGGCCACGACCCGGTGCCGGGGGTCGTCCGGGCGCTGACCGCCTGGTCCGGTGTGCTCGTGCTGGCCGCGGCGACCGGCGCCGGCGGTTACGACGAGCACCCCGACCTCGACGAGCAGGGCTGGCGGACGCTGCTCGGCAACCTCGACCGGCTCGACGCCGCCGCCGCCGACCGCGCCGTGACCGCCACCCTGCATCCGCACGTGGGCACGATGGTGGAACGCACCGACGAGGTACGCCGGGTGCTCGACGGCTCGGCCATCCCGCTCTGCCTCGACACCGGGCACCTGCTGGCCGGCGGCACCGACCCGGCGGCGCTGGCCCGTGAGGTGCCCGGCCGGATCGCCCACGTCCACCTCAAAGACGTCGACGCGGCGTCCGCGGCGCGGGTGCGGGCCGGCGAGGTCAGTTACGCCGACGCGGTCCGGGCCGGGATGTACCGGCCGCTGGGCGACGGAGACGTCGACGTCGCCGCCATCGTCGCGGCGCTGACCGCCGCCGGCTACGCCGGCTGGTACGTGTTGGAGCAGGACACGATGCTCGACGCGGAACCCGCCGCGGGCGAAGGGCCGATCGCGGACGTCCGCCGAAGCCTCGCGCACCTGCGGACGGTTGCCGCATGACGCCGTTCGAGGTCGTCGCGATGGGTCGGCTCGGTGTCGACCTCTATCCCGAGCAGATCGGGGTGAAGCTCGCCGCGGTGCGCACGTTCGCCAAGTCGCTCGGCGGCACCGCGGCCAACGTCTCGGTCGCCGCGGCCCGGCACGGCCGGCGGGTGGCCCTGGTCAGCGGGACCGGCGCCGACCCGTTCGGCGAATACCTGCACGACCAGTTGCGCGGCTACGGGGTCGACGACCGCTGGGTGTCGACGGTGCCCGACCTGCCGACACCGGTCACGTTCTGCGAGATCTTCCCGCCGGACCATTTCCCGATCTACTTCTACCGTTACCCGACCGCGCCCGACCTGCGGATCGATCCGGCCGGCCTCGACCTCGACGCGCTGCGCACGGCCGGCGTGCTCTGGCTGACCGGCACCGGCCTGTCCGCCGAGCCCAGCCGGTCGGCGCACCTGACCGCACTGCGGGCCCGCGAGCGGGCCCCACTGACCATCCTCGACCTCGACTACCGGGCCCAGTTCTGGCCGGACGGGGCCGCGGCCGGCGCCGCCTTCCGTGAAGCGCTGCCGCTGGTCACGGTCGCGGTCGGCAACGCCGAGGAGTGCGCGGTCGCCACCGGCGAAGAGGACCCCGAGCGGGCCGCCGCCGCGCTGCTCGCCCAGGGTCTGGAGTTGGCCGTCGTGAAGCTCGGCGGCGACGGCGTGCTCGGCGTGACCGCGACCGAGACGGTCCGGGTGCTGCCGCTGCGGGTCGACGTGGTCAACGGCCTCGGCGCCGGCGACGCGTTCGGCGGCGCGCTCTGCCACGGGCTGCTCGCCGGCTGGCCGCTGGCCCGGGTGCTCTCGTTCGCCAACGCGGCCGGTGCCTACGTCGCCGCCCGGCTCGCCTGCGCTCCCGACATGCCGACCTCCCGAGAGGTGGAGGAGCTGGTCTCGGCGATGAGTGACGATGCGTGACGACACGCTGCGGGAGCTGATCCGGACCCGCGCGGAGGAGCCCGAGCGGCTCGCGGAGACGGCCGCCGCCCGGCAGCGCCGTCCGCTGCTGGCCGGGCGCGGCCGGCTGATGCTGATCGCGGCCGACCACCCGGCCCGCGGCGCGTTTTCGGCCGGCGGCCGGAGGATGGCCATGGCCGACCGCGTCGACCTGCTCGACCGGATCCTGCTCGCCCTGTCGCGGCCGGGCGTCGACGGGGTGCTGGGCACCCCGGACCTGGTCGAAGACCTGCTGCTGCTCGGCGCGCTCGACGGCAAGGTGGTGATCGGCTCGATGAACCGCGGCGGGATACCCGGCACGGCCTTCGAGATCGACGACCGGTTCACCGCCTACAGCGCCGACTCGCTGGTCGCCGGCAACCTCGACGGCGGCAAGATGCTGCTCCGGATCGACCCCGGCGACCCGGCCACGGCCGCGACCCTGGAGGGTTGCGGCAACGCGGTCAACGGGCTGGCCGCCAACCGGCTGATGGCGATGGTCGAGCCGTTCTGGGTCCGCCGCGACGAGGCCGGCCGGGCGGTCAACGACCTGTCGCCCGATGCGGTGATCCGCTCGATCGCGATCGCGCAGGGGCTCGGCACGACGTCCGCCTACACCTGGCTCAAGGTGCCGGTGGTGGCCGAGATGGAGCGGGTGATGACCGCCAGCACGCTGCCGGCGCTGCTGCTCGGCGGCGATCCGGGCGAGGCGCCCGAGGAGACCTACGCGTCCTGGCAGAAGGCACTGCGGCTGCCGACCGTGCGCGGGCTGGTGGTCGGCCGGACGCTGCTCTACCCGCCCCACGACGACGTGGCGGCCGCCGTCGACACGGCGGTGAGCCTGCTGTGAACTGGTATCGCCCGCAGTGCGCCGAGGTCACGCCGGACGGCGACGGCTGGCGGCACACGGGCCTGCGGATCGTCACACTCGCCGCCGGTGAGTCGACCGGTTGGGCGACCGGCGGCACCGAGGCCGTCGTCGTGCCGCTGGCCGGCGCCGCGTCGTTGACCTGCGACGGTGAGGTCGTGACGCTGCACGGGCGGCCGGACGTGTTCACCGCGGCCACCGACCTGTGTTACGTGCCGCCGGGCACCGAGGTCACCGTGGCCAGCGCGGCCGGTGGTCGGTTCGCGGTCGCCTCGGCGGCGGCCTCGCCGGGCCTCCCGGTGCGCTACCGCCCCGCCGCCGAGGTGCCGGTCGAGGTGCGGGGCGCCGGGTCGGCCACGCGCCAGGTCAACAACCTGGCCGACGCGTCGTCCTTCGCCTGCCGGCAGCTCATGGTGGTCGAGGTGCTCACCCCGGGCGGCAACTGGTCCAGCTACCCGCCGCACAAGCACGACGAGCACCGTCCTGACGAGACGGAGCTCGAGGAGATCTACTACTTCGAGGTGGCCCGCGGCGGCGCCGGCTACCAGCGGGTCTACACCAGCAGCCCCGGCCGGGAGATCGACGTGCTCGCCGAGGTACGCAGCGGCGACGTGGTGCTGGTGCCGCACGGCTGGCACGGGCCGTCGATGGCCGCACCCGGCTACGACCTCTACTACCTCAACGTGATGGCCGGGCCGGGCGACCGGGCCTGGCGGTTCCGCGACGACCCCGCGCACGCCTGGATCCGCGACACCTGGGCGGCCCAGGCGACCGACCCGCGCGTTCCGTTCTACGGGAGGCCCGCATGAGACTCACGGTGGCACAGGCCCTGGTCCGGTTCCTCGCCGCGCAGGAGACCGAGCGCGACGGGCAGCGGCGGCGGTTCTTCGCCGGCTGCTTCGGCATCTTCGGCCACGGCAACCTGGCCGGCATGGGCCAGGCGCTGCGCGAGAACGCCGACCGGATGCCCTATCACCTGGCCCGCAACGAGCAGGCGATGGTGCACACCGCGGCGGCGTACGCCCGGACGACCAACCGGCTGGCCACCTTCGCCTGCACGACCTCGATCGGGCCGGGCGCGACCAACATGGTCACCGGCGCCGCCGGCGCGACCATCAACCGGCTGCCGGTGCTGCTGCTGCCGGGGGACACGTTCGCCACCCGGGTCGCCGATCCGGTCCTGCAGCAGTTGGAACTGCCGTACGCCGGCGACGTCTCGGTCAACGACTGCCTGCGGCCGGTGTCCCGCTACTTCGACCGGATCAGCCGGCCCGGGCAACTCGTCGAGGCCGCGCTGCGGGCGATGCGGGTGCTCACCGACCCGGTCGAGACCGGCGCGGTGACCCTGGCGCTGCCGCAGGACGTGCAGGTCGAGGCCTACGACTGGCCCGACGGGTTCCTGGAGCGCCGGGTCTGGCACGTGCCGCGGGCCGTGCCGGAGCCGGCGGCGCTGGACCGGGCGGTCGAGGCGATCCGCGCCGCCGAGCGGCCGCTGATCGTCGCCGGCGGCGGCGTCATCTACGCGGAGGCGACGGAGGCGCTGGCGGCATTCGCGTCTCGCACGGGGATCCCGGTCGGCGAGACCCAGGCCGGCAAGGGCGCGCTGCGGCACGGGCATCCGAGCGCGGTCGGTGCGATCGGCGCCACCGGCACGACCGCGGCCAACCAGCTCGCGGCCGAAGCCGACCTGGTGATCGGCGTCGGCACCCGCTACTCCGACTTCACCACCGCCTCCCGCACCCTGTTCGCGGCGCCGGGCGTGCGGTTCGTCAACCTCAACGTCGCCTCGTTCGACGCGGCCAAACACAGTGGACTGTCCCTTGTGGCCGACGCGCGGGCCGGGCTGGCGGCCATCGACGCGGCGCTCGGCGACTGGCGGGTCGGCGAGGACTACCGGGCCGAGACCCTGCGGTTGACGGCGGCGTGGAACGACACCGTGGACCGGGCGTACGCCCTCGACCACCAGCCGTTGCCGGCGCAGAGCGCGGTGATCGGCGCGGTCAACGAGGCGGCGGGGGAGCGGGGCGTGGTCGTCTGCGCCGCCGGCTCGATGCCCGGCGACCTGCACAAGCTGTGGCGCCCGCGGGACCCGAAGCAGTACCACGTCGAGTACGGCTACTCCTGCATGGGCTACGAGATCGCCGGCGGCCTCGGTGTCAAGCTGGCCGCGCCCGACCGTGACGTCTTCGTCATGGTCGGCGACGGCTCCTATCTGATGATGTCCAGCGAACTGGTCACCGCGGTCGCCGAGGGCGTGCAGCTGATCGTCGTGCTGGTGGTCAACCACGGCTTCGCCTCCATCGGCGCGCTCTCCGAGACCGTCGGGGTCGACCGCTTCGGCACCTGGTACCACGACCGCGCCGGCGGCAACCTGCCCACCGACCTGGCCGCCAACGCGGCGAGCCTGGGCGCGGAGGCGGTCAGCGTGGCCGACATCGACGGGCTGCGCGCCGCGTTGACCGCGGCCAAGGCGTCCGAGCGCACCACCGTGATCGCCATCGAGACCGACCCGCTGGTCGGCTCGCCCGACTCGGAGGCCTGGTGGGACGTGCCGGTCGCCGAGGTGGCCCGGACCACCGGCACCGACACGGCCCGCGCCGAGTACGAGAAGGCCAAGCGGGCCCAGCGCGACCACCTGTGAGAGGCGCCTGGGGGGTGGCGCGAAGGCTAGCGCCAGGACCAGACCTGGTTGCGACCACCGTGGCAGGTCCACTGCACGACGGCGGCGAAGTCGTACGTGCTCCAGGCGTACACCTCAAGGCATTTGCCGCTGAAGCGGTTCTGGATGAGGCCGGTCGAGGGTAGCCATGTTCCACTGCTGGTTGATCCCGCCGTGGCAGGAGAACTGGCCGGCGGGAGCCAGGTCGTGCGTCCAGGAGTACGGCATCTCCAGGCACTTGCCGCTGTTGGCGTTGCCGAACAGCGACCGTCCGTTGGTTGCGGCCGAGGCCGGCACGGCGAGCAGGGCGAGGGCGGCGGCACAGCCGTGTCACCGGTCAGAGACCGCCCGCGCCGCCGGTGATACCCGACGCGCCTATCGGATCTCGTAGATGATCTCCAGGCCGTCCTCAGGGTCCCACTGCTCGCCGACCTTGACGAAGCCGTACTGCGCGACCAACCGGTAGGAGGCGTCGTTGTCGGGGGCGATGGTGGCCCGGACCGTGCGCACCGCGGGCTCCTCGTCGGCCCGGCGCAGGAGCGATTCCAGGGCGGCCCGCGCGTAGCCCCGGCGCCGGTGTTCGGGCTCGACGGCGTAGCCGATCTCCACCATCCCCTCGGCGTCGGGTGGACCGTGATAGCCGGCCCGCCCGACCGCGAGGTGCCGTTCCTCGTCCCAGATGACGCCGGTGACCCAGGCGGCGCTGGCCGGGTCGGCCGCGACCTGCTGGCTGCGCATCTCCCAGACGCCGCGCCAGTCCGGGCCGGCGAAGTAGGCGGACAGCGGCACAGGGCTGGCCGCGTTCGCGGCGGCTAGGTCGCCCCGGGCCAGGGCCGCGAAGGTCGGGCCGTTCAGGTGCACGATCCGTACGTCGTTCATCGGGCGAGCCTATGCGGGGCGGTCCTGCCGGAACCACGCGCGGGCCGACTCGGTGTTGACCAGGATCGCGTAGACGACCGGCCACGCGAGCCCGCTGAGCGCCTCCGCCGGGCCCGAGGCGACCAGACGGACGAGCGCGAAGGCGATCCCCAGGCCGCACAGGACCAGGACGGCAACCCGGGCCCAGGGGCGGCCGGTCTGCACGGCGCGCCCGAGAGCGAGGTAGAGGGCGCCGAGCGGGAGGTAGATCAGGGACACCAGCAGCGGACCGCGGGCCAGGCCGACCACGGCCGCCAGCGCGGTCAACCCGCCGCCGACGTAGAGCAGGATCGCCGCGGCCAGCACCGTGCCGGGCGGCGTCGCGTGCGCGGGTCTTTCCAGGCTGGACACGACAGGCATTAGACCAGATCGCGGGCGGCGGGGCGGCCCGGTTCGGTTGGTACCCGTCGATGGGTCGCGATCGGGGTTCCCAGTGCTCGGCCCGGAGGTCTACGGTCGTGCCGTGCGACAAACGGGGGACGGCACAGTGGATGCGCGCCGGCCGGCGATGGCCTGGGGTCCGGTGGGCGTGGTCGCCGTGCTGCTGGGCGCCGTGGTCGCGGCGGGCAGCAACCTTTACGGCTACCACCGCGACGAACTCTATTTCCGCCTGCTCGGC
Source organism: Asanoa sp. NPDC049573 (assembly GCF_040676615.1). Taxonomy (NCBI): domain Bacteria; kingdom Bacillati; phylum Actinomycetota; class Actinomycetes; order Micromonosporales; family Micromonosporaceae; genus Asanoa; species Asanoa sp. NPDC049573. The sequence continues at coordinate 521,266 of NZ_JBFAPI010000004.1, read as the reverse complement.
GAGCACCCGGCCTGGGGATATGTCGACCAGCCGCCGCTGACGCCGCTGCTTGCGCGGTTGACGACCGAGGTCTTCGGCGACCACCTGTGGGCGCTGCGGATCCCGGGGTCGCTGGCCACCGTGGCGACCGCGATCCTGACCTCGCTGCTGGCCCGGGAACTCGGCGGCGGCCGCGGTGCGCAGATCCTGGCCGCGCTCGGTGCCGCGGGCGCCTTCCCGCTGGTCTTCGGTCACGTCCTGCTGACCGCGACCGTCGACATGGTGGTGCTGGCAGCAGTGCTGCTGTTCGTGGTGCGGGCGCTGCGTGGCGAACCGCGGTGGTGGCTGGCGGCCGGGTTGGGCGTCGGCATCGGGCTCTACAACAAGCAGCTCGTGGTGCTGACCCTGATCGCGATCGGACTCTCGCTGGCCCTGGTCGGCCCGCGCCGGGTGCTGGCGTCGCGCTGGCTCTGGGCGGGCATCGCGGTCGCGCTGGTCGTCGGGGCGCCCAACCTGGTCTACCAGGTCACCCACGACTGGCCGCAGGTCAAGATGGCCAACGCGATCCGCGAAGACAAGGGCGGCGACTCGCGGACCCTGTTCGTGCCGTTCCAACTCGTCATGCTCGGCATCTTCGTCGTGCCGATCTGGGTGGCCGGCTTCGTGCGGTTGTGGCGCACCCGCGAACTGCGCGCGATCGCCCTGGCCTACCCGGTGGTCTGCGCGCTGGTGCTCGTCACCGGCGGCCAGCCCTACTACCCGCTGGGTCTGGTGCTGGCGCTCTACGCGGCCGGGTGCCCGTCGGCCGTGCGCTGGGCCGCCGGCCGGCGGCGGCTGCTGCTCGGCGCGGCGGTCGCCCTCAACCTGGTGGTGGCGGCGCTGGTCGCGCTGCCGGTGATGCCCGTGTCGGCGCTGGCGAAGACCCCCATCGCCGACATCAACCAGGGCACCAGCGACCAGATCGGCTGGCCGGTCTACGTCCAGCAGATCACCTCGGTGGTCACCTCGTTGCCGGCCGCCGACCGCGCCCACGCGGTGATCCTGACCGCCAACTACGGCGAAGCCGGCGCGCTCGATCGTTACGGCGTCGACCTGCCGGCCGTCTACAGCGGACACAACGAGCTCTGGTACCGCGGCCGGCCGCCGGAGGGCGCCACCGTCGTGATCGCGGTGGGCTTCGGCGACCCGCTCAGCACGCTGTTCGCGTCGTGCCAGGTCGCGCGGGCCCTCGACAACGGCGTCGACATCCCCAACGAGGAGCAGGACAACGACATCCGCGTCTGCCGCGACCCGGTCGACTCGTGGCAGGCGCTGTGGCCGCGGCTGCAGCACTACTCGTGAGGCGATCGCCGGCCCGGCGGCGCCCTAGGGCAGCCGCGGGATGCTGGCGATCAGGCGCCGGGTGTACGGATCCCGCGGGCTGCCCAGCACCGCCCCGGTCGGCCCCTGCTCGACCACCCGGCCCCGCTCGAGCACGACGGTCTCGTCACAGAGGCTGGCCACCACGGCCAGGTCGTGCGAGACCATCACCAGCGTCAGGCCGCGGGTCGCGCGCAACTCGGCCAGCAGGTCGATGATCCGCACCTTGGTGCTGACGTCCAGCGCGCTGACCGGTTCGTCGGCCAGCAACACGGTCGGCTCGACCGCGATCGCCCGGGCGATCGCGATCCGCTGCCGCTGCCCGCCGGAGAACTCGTCGGGATAGCGCTCGGCGGTGTCGACCGGCAGGCCGACCGCGTCGAGGGCGGCCGCGACCCGGGACGCGTGGTCGGCGAAACCCAGCGCCCGCAACGGTTCCGCGACGATCCGGCCGACGCGCTGGCGAGGGTCCAATGAGGAGTACGGATCCTGGAACACGGTCTGCACGTGCTGCCGGAACGGCCGGGCGGCCCGGTGGCTGGTCGGCAGCGGCTCGCCCTGGAACAGCACCGCGCCGCTGGTCGGCCGGCGCAGCCCGAGCAGCAACCGCAGCAGCGTGGTCTTGCCCGCCGCCGACTCGCCGACCAGCGCCATGCTCCGACCCGGCGTCACACCGAACGACACACCGCTGAGCACCTCGGCACCACCGGGATACCGGAAGCCGACGTCGCGCGCTTCGAGAATCACACCGCACCTCCGGCCGCGTCGCCCAGGACGGCGTTGCCGAGGGCGGCGTCGAGGCGGCGGGCGCTGGCCACCAGCGAGCCGGTGTAGCCGTCGCCGGGGTCGGCCAGCACGTCGGCCAGCCGGCCGGAGCGGACGGCGCGGCCGGCCGAGAGCACCACGACCTCCTCGGTCACCTTCCCGACCACCGCCAGGTCGTGGCTGATGAACAGCAGCGCCATGTCGTGCGCGGCGACCAGGCGGTCGAGCAGCGCCAGCACCTCGGCCTGCACGGTGACGTCGAGCGCGGTGGTCGGTTCGTCGGCGATCAGCAGCGCGGGCCGGCAGGCCAGGGCCATCGCGATGGCCGCACGCTGGCGCTGGCCACCGGAGACCTCGTGCGGGTAGGCCCGCGCCACCCGCTCCGGCAGCGAGACCTCCCGCAACGCCTCGAGAACGGCCGCGCGCAGGGCGCCACCGCGCAGCCCCTGATGCCGGCGCAGGGGTAGGGCGATCTGTCGCCCGAGCCGCATCAGTGGGTCCAGCGCGGTCGACGGCTCCTGGAAGACGATCGCGGCGGCCCGGCCGCGTACCCGATCAAGGTCCCGGTCCTTGGCCCCGATCACCGGCGTCCCGTCGAGCACGACCGTGCCGGCGGGGCGCAGGCCCGGCGGCAGCAGGCCGGTCACGGCCAGCGCGGTCAGCGACTTCCCGGACCCGGACTCGCCGATGAGGCCGAGCCGTCCGCCCCGCGGGACACCGAAGGACAGGTCGTCGACCAGGACGCGCCCGTCCGACCTGGTCACGGTCAGGCCGGCCACCTCCAGCAGGCTCATCGTTGCCTCCGGCGGGTCGGGTCGGCGACGTCGCGCAACCCGTCGGCGACCAGGTTGACGCCGACGACGAGCACGACCAGCAGCACACCGGGCGCGATCGCGCCGACCGGTGCGGTGAGCACCGTCGACTGGGCTTCCTGGAGCAGCCGGCCCCATGACGCGTTGGGCGGCGGCGGGCCGAGCCCGAGGTAGGAGAGGCTGGCCTCGGCCAGCACCGCCAACCCGAACTGCAGGGCCAGGTTGACCGCCAGCGTCGGCCAGATGTTGGGCAGCACGTGTGCGGTGACGATGCGCGGCCAGCTCACGCCCGACGTGCGGGCCGCGGTCACGTAGTCCATCGCCAGCACCCGCTTGACCAGGATCCGGGTCAGCCGGGCGACGATCGCCGACATGGCCAGGCCGATCGCCACGATCGCCGAGCCCAGGGAGGCCCCGCGCGCGGCGACGACGAGCATCGCCAGCAGCAGCGTCGGGAACGCGATCAGGATGTCGAGCAGCGCCGCGAGGGCGTCGTCGACCCAGCGGCTCGCGAAGCCGGCCAGCAGCCCGGCCACGCCGCCGACGACCGCTCCCAGGGCTACCGCGCCCGCGCCGACCGCGAGCGCGATCCGCGCGCCGATCATCAGCCGGGTGAGCAGGTCGCGGCCGAGCTTGTCGGTGCCGAGCAGGTGGTGCAGGCTCGGTCCGTCGAGCCGGCCGCCGGTCGTGTCGGCGGCCGGGTAGGGCGTCCAGAACAGCGACACCAGAGCGATGGCCAGCACGAGCACCACCAGGACGGCGCCCACGATCAGGAAGACGCGACGTCTCATCGGCGCCGACCGAAGGAGGTGCGCAGCCGCGGGTCGATCAGCCGCTGCGCGACGTCGCTCAGGAAGCCGACCACCAGCACCGCGAACGTGCTGACGAACAGGACGCCCTGGATCACCGGGTAGTCGTGCTGCGCGATGCCGCGGACCAGCATGCTGCCCAGGCCCGGCAGCGCGAACACGCTCTCGATGACGACCGCACCGAGGAACGTGGTGGCCAGTTCGATGCCGAGCACCGAGACCACCGGCACCGAGGCGTTGCGCACCCCGTGCCGCCACATCGCCCCGAGGAACGACGAGCCGAGCGCGCGGGCGGTGCGCAGGTGGTCGCTGCCGAGCACGTCGAGGGTCGCCGACCGCACGTAGCGGATCAGCGACGCCGACATCACCAGCGCGACGGTGACCACGGGCAGGATCAGCGCCCGGACCGCGTCGCCGGGTGTCGCCCAGCCGTCGGGCGGGAAGCCGCCGGCCGGCAGCGCGCGCAGCCGCAACGCGAACACCCAGACCAGGATCAGACCCAGCCAGAACGCGGGTACGGCGATGCCGAGTTGCGACACCACCCCGGCCAGCGCGCCGTACCAGGTGTGTGACCGGTGCGCGGCCAGGAACCCGACCGGCACCGCGACGAGCACCGCGAGCACGAACGCGGCCAGGGTCAGCGGCACGGTCACCGACAGCCGGCTGACGATCTCCGGGCCGACCGGCAGCGAGCTGACGAACGAGGTGCCGAAGTGCAGCGTGGCCAGCTGCCCGATCCAGTGCGCGAACTGGGCGGGCAGCGGCCGGTCGGTGCCGATCTGGTGGCGGGCGGCGGCGACCTGGTCGGGCGTCGCGCCGACCGACAGCAGCGCGTTGGCCGGATCACCCGGCAGCAGGCGCAGCAGCAGGAACAGCACGACGCTGGCGAGGACCAGGGTGCCGGCGAGCAGTGCCGCCCGCCGCACCAGATACCGGGTCATCCCTTCTTGATGCCGTACGCGAAGAACTGCGAGTTGAGCCCGTTGACCGGGTAACCCGAGACCTTCGTCGAGGCCACCACGATCTGCGGGTAGAGGTAGAGCCAGTCGCTCGCCGCGTCCTGCGCGATCTGCTGGTTGACCTTCTTGAGCAGTTCGGTCTGCTGCGCCTCGGTCGGCGCCTGCTCGGCCTGCTTGACCCAGTCGGTGACCTGCGGGTTGTCGTAACCCCAGTAGAAGTCGGGGTCGCCGTACCAGACGACGTCCCGGTCGTTGACGTGCTCCTGCAGCGTCGCCTGGAAGTCCTTGTTCTGGTAGACCTTCGTGTACCACTGGTCGGAGGTGATCACGTTGATGTTCACCGTGATACCGACCTTGGCCAGCTCCGACTTGACGAACGTCGCGACCGTCGGGTGCGGGTCGTAGTTGGGCGTGTCGAGCGTGAAGCTGAACCCCTTGGGATAGCCGGCCTGTGCCAGCAGGCTCTTGGCAGTGTCCACATTGTGCGGGTTGACGCCGGTCAGGTCGGTGTACCAGGGGTCGGTCGGCGGCACCATCGAGCCGATGAGCGTGCCGTGGTCACCCCAGATCGACTGGAGCAGCTTCTTGTTGTCGATGGCCGAGCTGATCGCCTTGCGCACCTGGGTGTTGTTGAAGGGCGCGACCCGGTCGTTGAAGGCCAAGAGCAGCTTGGTCGTCGACTTCCCGTCGTTGACCTTGTAGGCGGGGTTGTCGGCGAACTGCGGCAGCGCGTCCGGGTTCTGCTCGCTGGTCACCACGTCCACCGCGTTGGTCAGCAACGCGTTGTCGAGCGCGCTGCCGTCGGTGAAGTAGTGGAACACGACGCCGCCGTTGGTGGCCGGCGTGCCCCAGTAGTCCGCGAACTTCTTCAGCGTCAGCGTCGAGCCGCGCTTCCAGGTGTCGAGCTGGTAGGGCCCGGTGCCGTCCTCCTTGGCCGCGATGCTGCCGGCCTGGTCGTTGACGATCCAGACGTAGCTCAGGTTGTAGACGAACGAGATCGACCGGGTCGCCAGCGTGACGGTGACCGTCTTCGGGTCGGGCGTGGTGATCTGCTTGATCTCCGGGAAGCTGCTCTTGCGGGCCGACTTCGAGTCGGGCGCGAGCACCTTCTCGATGCTGTACTTCACGTCCTCCGACGTGAGCGCCTTGCCGGAGTGGAACGTCACACCGTCGCGCAACGTGAAGGTGTAGGTGAGGCCGTCGGCGCTGACCGTGTTGCCGGTGGCCAGCAGCGGCTCGACCTTGCCGTCGTCGGTCAGCCGGTAGAGGCCCTCGTAGACGTTGCCGTTGAACGCCTCGGTGACGCCCTGGCCACCGCCGCCGGTGTTGTCGAGGTTCTGCGGCTCGTAGAGCGAGCCGACCTGCACGACGGCGTTCGCGTCGGCCGCAGCCGGCGCCCCGGCGGTCGAGCCGCCGCCGGAACCGCAGGCGGCCAGCGCCACGGCGGTCGCGAGGGCGGCGCCGAGCAGCGCGATTCGTTGCTTCTTCACGATTTTCTCCGGATCAAGGGGGAGCGAGGTTCAGTGCACCTGGAAGCCGTCGCGGAAGAGGGGCAGCTTCTCGCCGGCCCGCACGGCCAGGCCGAAGCGGTTCTGCCGCGGCGGCATCGGACAGTTGTATTGCCCGGAGAACCCGCACGGCGGCACGAAGGCCCGGTTGAAGTCGAGCACGACCCGGTCGTCGCCGGGCGCCCGCGGCACGAAGAGGAAACGGCCGGAGGCGTACGTCTCGACGCCGTTGGTCCGGTCGCCGAAGACGAGCAGCAGCGTGCCGTCGTCGTCGAACGCGTCGAAGGCGTAGTCGACGCCGTCGAGCGTGAAGAGAATGTCGCCGGGTACGGCGAGGTCGCGGGTGAGCCCGTTGTCGCGCAGGTGTTCGAAGGCCACCAGGCGCGGCGGATCGTGCGCCACGAACCGGGCCTCGATCACCCAGGCCGGGTCGAACGGGTAGACGTCGATCCCGGCGAAGTGGCGGTTGGCCGGGGAGTCGGCGTCGAACCGCCGCACGCCGTGGTCGACGGCACCGGTGCGCCGGTCGCGCCGCTCGATCGGCACGCTGCCCGGATGGTCCTCGACGCGGGCGCCCCAGATCGTCTCGACCAGGGCGAGGTTGCCCATCGGCGCGGTGACCCGGGAGAGCCGGGCGTCGCGCCATCGCGGCCAGGACGCACGGGCACGGTCGACGGCCGCGGGGGGAGCGGAGGAGCTGGGCACGGGTGGGGCCTTACCGGTCGAGGAAATATCAACTCGACTTAACCTACTGTCTAGCTTGGTTAATCCACCGCGTGCGCTTGCTCACAGGCGCTGCGCGCCCCGGGGGGTGGCGATCAGTCCTCCTCGGCCGGCGGCTCCCGACGCTTCGTCCGGCGCCGGGCCCACCAGCCCTTCTGTGGCGGCGCGTTGGCCGACCAGCGGGCCTCGCCGCGGACGGTCGCGCTGCCGGACAGGAAGATGTCGGCCCAGCGCGTGCCCGGCGAGGCGTCGACCAGGAGGGCCCGGGCCAGGAGGGTCAGCGGCACGGCCAGCACCGCACCGACGCCGCCGAGGATGAAGGTCCAGAAGATCAGGGACAGGAAGGTCACCGTGACGGACAGGTTGACGCTGTCGCCGACGATCTTCGGCTGGACGATGGACTGCAGGACGAAGTTGATCACGCTGTATACGACGATCACGACGACCATCAGCCCGACGCCGCCCTCCAGGAGGGCCAGCACCGCCGGTGGGGCCAGGCCGATGACGAAGCCGATGTTCGGGATGTAGTTCGTGACGAACGCCAGCACCGCCCACAGGGTCGCGAGCGGAATGCCGAGGATCCACAGCGCGATGCCGTCGAAGATGGCGACGACCACTCCGAAGATCGTCGACACCAGCAGGTAGCGCCGGGTGCCGTGGACGAACTGCCGCAACGCCCGGGTCAGCCGTGGGCGGACCATGTCGACCCGGGCCATCCGGCTGGGATAGCCGGCCGTCTCCACCGCCATGAAGAGCAGCAGGGTGATCAGGAAGACCAGGTTGGTCAGCAGCGAGAGCACCGCGCCGGCCACCGTCTGCGCGATGTTGGCCAGCGTGCTGGGGTCGAGCCGGGTCACCAGCTGGCTGGCGTCCTCGGGGTTGAGGCCCTGTTCCTGCAGCCAGTGCTGCACCTGGTCGACGAGGTCGCGCACCCGGTCCTGATAGCGCGGAGCAATCGACGCCAGTTGGATGCCCGCGGCCACCAGCGACGCCGCGCCGGCCACCAGGATCCCGTAGAGAACCAAAATCAGCACCGCGGTCGCCAGCCACCCGGGGATCCACCGGGCCAGGCCCGCCTGCACCGGGCTGAGCGCGACGACCAGGATCAGCGCGAGCAAGATCGGCGCCAGCAGGCCGCCGGCGGCCCGCATCCCGGCGACCACCACGACGATCGACGCGGCGACGACCAGCGCGCGCACCACCCCCGCGGTGCTGCGCCGGTCCTGCGGGTCGATGCGCACAGCTCATCTCACCACTTTTACCCACAATCCGGGCGTACGGCGGTCGACTGATGAGCCGAACGGGACTCGCGAATACGACGGCGAAGATCGGTCCCGCGTGATTACCTAACACAGGGTCGCGTCCTGTTCATGAGCTTTACCCGGACAACTACCAGTTGGGGTGATCTTGTGCGGATATCTGTCCTCGCCCGCATCGGTGGCGTTGTGACCCTCGTCGCGATGGTCGCTCTCGGAGCGGCGCCCGCCTGGGCCGACACCACGATCAACATCGACCCGGCCGACACCGGCCAGACGGCGGCCCAGTTCCCGGTCCACCGCTGCGACCCGCGTTTCGGCGGCGGCCCGTTCGCCGGCGAAGACGTCTGGGTGTTCGCCCTGTCGCGGCCAAAGGACCAGGGGGACTTCCAGACCCTGACGATCGAGTTCGCCACCGAGGGCGGCCCGGTCACCGAAACCATCACACACGAGCCGGGTACGGACCGCGCCATCGTCGACGGCCACGCCTGGATCCGGACTCCCGCGGGCCTGTCGGCCGACGGCCAACTCCTGGACCCGCACTCCATCATCAGCGCGACCGCCGTGATCACGGGCACCGACGGCACCTTCGACCTGGCACAGACGTGCCCGGCCACCGGCGGCACGCTGCCGGTCACCGGTCCCGCGATGGCCGGCACGCTCGGCCGGGTCGCCGGCCTCGGCGGTGCACTGACGCTGGCCGGGCTCGGCCTGGTGCTGGTGCGGCGCCGGCGGCAATCGGTGGCATGACCTGAACCGATCATGTGAACGCCGGGCTGCCTGGCGTTCACATGATCGTGTTCGGCGGGCACGCGAATCGGGCACCGCCGGCGTCGAACAAAAGGGCCGGCCGCGCGGACTAACAGGGTGAAACGTCCTCTCCGAAGGAGCCCTGTGATGCGATACCTGTCCGTTGCCCGCCTGACCGCCGTCGCCATGCTCGCGATGACCGCGGCCGCCTGCACCCCGGTCGTCAACACACCCACCGGCCGCCCCCCGACAGCCACGGCGACCCCCGCCACGACCACGGCGGCGGCGACGCCGGCGAGATCGCCGGACGTCGCACCGCGGCCCGCCCGGGTCGCCGTGCCAGCGCCCGTCCGCCCCCCGGCCAGGGGTTGTCTCGGTGCTGTCATCCACCGGATCGACGCGTCCGACAACGGGCCGCCCTGGCGCCCGCTGTGCATGGCCGTCGGTGGCGTCCTGCGTGTCGAGCACCTCGGTCCCGAGGGCTTCGCGGTCAGCCCGGCGGGCAGGACGAACTGTCAGTACGAGGCCGGCGTCCGTGAGTGCCGCCTGGTGAACACCGGCAAGGTCCGCGTCACGATCACCCGTGGCGACGCCGCGGTTCGCACCCTGAGCCTGACGATCGTGTCCGGGTCGGTGCGGCCGGCGCCGGCCTGCCCGGCGGTCGCGCCCTATCCGATCGACGCCGCCGAAGGGGGACCGCCGTGGGCGGCGCTCTGCCTGAAGCTCGGCGCGGTGCTGCGGGTGACCAACCTTGGCCCTGAGGGCTTCGTGGTGCGTCCGTCCGCTGCCGTCAGGTGCTCTTACGAGGCGGCGGTGCGGGACTGCCGTCTGCTGCGCACCGGGACCGTCACGTTCGAGATCACCCATGGCGACTCGCCGCCGAGGACCCTGACCGTCGTGGTCGTCCGATAGCCACATGATCCGCTCAAGTTGGCACCGTCCGGACGCCTCCGCGCCCGGGCGGTGCGCGCATGCTCACCACATGAGGCAACCGTCGATGGCTTTTCGCGCGACCGACGATCTGGAGACGATGGCGCGCACCGCCGCGGCCGGCGACCCGGCCGCGGTGAACGCGTTGTTGATCGCCGTCGGCCCAGAGGTGCTGCGCGTGTGCGCGCGGTTCCTGCCTTACCGCGAGGACGCGGAGGAGGCGTGCCAGGACACGTTGCTCGCGCTCGCCCGCGGCATCGAACGGTTCGAGGGACGCTCGTCCTTCCGCACCTGGCTGCACCGACTCGCCGCCAACCGGGCCCGGTCCACGTACCAGCGGCTGCGCCACCGCTTCCAGAACGAAGCGTCGGGCCGGCCCGTGCCCGACAACCCTGACCCGCGGCGGACCAGCGTCGTCGCCGGGACCCGGCTCGACCTGCTCGACGCGCTCGAATGCCTGAGCCCCGACCTGGCCGAGGCGGTCACCCTGCGCGATGTCATCGGCCTCAGCTACCGAGAGGTCGCCGGCCTCCAGGACGTACCGGAGGGGACCGTGAAGTCACGGATCCACGATGCCCGGCGCCGCCTGCGGCTGCGGCTCAGCGACGGGCCGCGCTGATGCCGCCCAGTCGCCGGGTCCGGCTGATCCGCACGGTGCTGCTGGCGCCGGCGGTGGCCGGGCTCGCCGCGTGCGCGGCGCAGATCGCGGTGGCACCGCTGCCCATCGAGTCGGCCGCCGCGACGGCGCCCACCGCGCCGGCGACCCAACGGGCGCTTCCGTCGGCCACCACGACCGTGCCGCCGCAGCCGCGTCCGCCGCGCATCCACCGGAACCCACCGGCACCGTCGGCGACGGGGCCAACCAGGGAGAGCAACTGCCTCGGACCGGTGGTCTACGAACTGACGATCGCGGAGACGGAGTTCGAAACGCTAAGACCGTTGTGCTTGCGCGCCGGTGCGATCCTGCGGCTGCGCGGCATCGGCCCGGGCCTGGTCACCGTCGACCCGGAATCGCTGGTCGCGCGGTCCTACGAGGCGGGGGTGGTCGACATCGCCCTCCTGCGGCCGGGGACGGTGGAGGTGACCATTCCGCACGACGAGCGGACCGACACCGTCACGGTGGTGGTGGTCAGCTAGCCCGCACCCGGATTCCGGACAGCAACGCGTCGACGAACTCCGGCCCGCCGCCGGCGGGCGGCACGACCTGCACGTAGACCAGGCCGGCGGTGCCCAGACCGCGACCCGCCGCCTCCACGATCGTGGCCTTCGGACCCGGACAAGCCGAATACGCCGCAACCACCCAGTCGACTCCCGCCCTACGGACGGTCCGCGTGGGCGCGGCGACGCACCGTGGGTGGGGATGGTCGGCGACGTAGGCGGCGGGCGTGGTGTCGGCCCGCGACAGTCCGACGAACGCTCCCGGTATCCGGGGGTCGGTCCGCCAGACCGCCGGCGCCGGCGACACCATCAGCGCCGGTTGGCGGCCACCCGCGGGGGTCAAAGGGTCCGGCCAGTCCGCGGCCACGCCGCGCCATCCGGGCGGAAGTGTGACCGCGATCCGTCCACTCCGGTCCGACGCGATTTCGGCCGGCCACGCCGGCCCGGCATCGCCGGACAGCCCCGCGGCGACTCCGGTGGCCACGAGCACGGCACCGGCTGTGACGATGCCGCGGCGCCGGCGTAGCGCCGACGGGTCTCGCGTGCCCGTGGCAGCGTCGAACGCGGCGGCGAACGCGGCCGCGTCGCGGAAGCGGTCGGTTGGCCGCACCGCGGTGGCCCGCCGCAGGACGCCGGCGACACCCGGCGGGACGCCCGCACGCAGTCGGACCCGTTGACCGGTGGAAACGGTCAGCAGCCGGGCGCCGAGCCGGCCGAGGCCGTAGACGTCGGCGCGGGCGTCGACGACCGCGAGCGGGTCGTCCTGTTCGGGCGCCATGTAGCCGGGCGTGCCGGCCCGCGCCGTGAGGCCGGAGGCGGCCGCGAGCGCCTTGGCCAGGCCCAGGTCGGCGATGACGACCTGCTCCGCCGGCCGGCCGGCCCGCGCACCGGTCGACCGGAACAGCACGTTGCCCGGGGTGAGGTCGCGGTGCACGATGCCGGTGGCGTGCAGGACGGCGACGCCCGCGGCGACCTCCCGCAGGACCCACAGGGCGGCGGCCGACCGGATCGGCCCGGCGGCGAGCCGGTCGCGGAGGCTGCCGCCGTCGGCCCACGCCATCACCATGTAGGGCCGGCCGTCGGGCAGCTCACCGAGCGAATGGACCCGGATGACCCGCTCGTCGTCGAGCCGCCACAGCAGGCGGGCCTCGTCGAGGAATCGTTCGCGTACCCGCAGGTCGTGGCTCCAGTTCTCGGCCAGCACCTTGATCGCGACCCGCGCGTCGAGTGAAGGGTCATGCCCCAGCCACACCATCGCGAACGAGCCGGTGCCGAGCAGCCGTTCGACGCGGTAGGACCCGATCCGCGCGGGGCTAGTCACGCTGCCCAGTGTCGCAGCTGCCGCAAGGGGAGGCCCCGCACCGCGGGTATGGTCCGGTGATGGACCGGAGCCCGACGCGGCCTGACCGCGCCGGAAGCGCCGCCTCGGAGCCACCGAATAGCGCACGGCGCCCCCGGCGTACCGGATACGCTCTGAACGCATCAAACGGGGGGAAAGGGTCGCCATGGCCGGCAAGGTGGCGCACGTCGGGTCACTCATCGACGGCGAGCGCGTCTTCGAGAACGAGTTCGGCACGATCAGCCAACTCGCGGCAAGCTCGCTGCCGATCCTCTCCGGGATGTCGCTCAAGCGGATCACGCTCGCGCCCGGCGCGATCCGGGAGCCACAGTGGAACGTCAACGCCAACCAGATCGCCTACGTGGCCGCCGGCACCGTGCTGGTCTCGTTGCTGGGCAACGGTGACAGCTTCGCCAGCTTCGTGGTGCGGACCGGCCAGATGTATCACGTCGAATCCGGCGCGATCTACCACATCGAAAATGTCGGCGACGGCAACGCCGAGATCATCGCGGCCCTGCGCACCGACCGGCCGGAGCACTTCTCGCTCCAGGACAGCTTCAGTGCGATGACCAACGCCGTGCTGGGCAACACCTACGACCTGCCGTCGGACGCGTTCGCCGCCTTCGACCGGCACCACTCGTCGCAGATCGTGCGGCGCGACGGCCCGGCCCGGATCCCGGACACCGCCGGCCTGCCCAACGCCCGCCTGTTCGACGCGGAGGCACAGGCGGCACCACTGTCCTACGAGTACGGTTGGGCGAAGCTGGCCCGCAAGCAGTACTGGGCGGCACTGGAAGACCTGTCGATGTACAGGCTCGCCGTGCACGACGACGGCATGCGCGAGCCGCACTGGCATCCGGTCACGGCCGAGCTCGGCTACGTCCACAAGGGACATGCCAAGATGCGGGTGCTGTCGCCCGACGGCTCGCTCGACGAATATGTGCTCGAACCGGGTCAGGCCTACTTCATCCCGCGCGCCTACCCGCACCACATCGAGACCCTCGGCGAAGACGGGTTCCAGTTTCTGATCTTCTTCGACCAGCCGATGCCCGCCGACATCGGCTACCGCGCGACCGCGTCGGCCTTCACCCGCGAGGTGCTCTCGGCCGCGTTCGGCGTGCCCGAACGGGAGCTCCCGACGTTCCCTCACACCCCGACGGACCCGCTCATCGTCAGCCGCACCAACCCCCGGGACACCTGATCGACCAGCGCCCGGCGCACCGGGCTAGAGCCCGCCGGTCGCCCGCAGGTTCTGCCCGGTCATCCAGCGGCCGTCGGGTCCGCACAGGAACGCGATGACGTCGGCGATGTCGGCCGGCCGCCCGAGCCGCCCCAGCGGTGTCAGCGCCGCCTCGGCCTCGAGCGCCTCGGGCGGGTTGACCGCGCGCAAGAGGTCGGTGTCGGTGGCGCCGGGCGAGACCGTGTTGACGGTGATGCCGCGAGGGCCGAGTTCACGCGCCGCCACCGCGGTGAACTGTTCGACCGCACCCTTGCTGCCGCAGTAGCTGGCCAGCCCGGCCTCGGGCAGCACCGTGTTGAGCGTCGAGACGTTGACGATCCGGCCGCCGTCGCGCATGTGTCGCGCCGCGTGCCGCAGCGCCTGGAACACCGAGCGCGCGTTGACCGCCATCAGCGAGTCGTAGTCGTCGTCGGTCATGTCGGCCAGCAGGATCGGCGTCACCGCCGAACCGGCGTTGTTGACCAGGATGTCGAGCCCGTCGAGGTGCTCGCCGGCGCCCGCGAACAACTGGGCCACGCCGCCGGGGTCGGCCAGGTCCGCCCGCACACCGTGCGCGGTGCCACCCGTCTCGGCGACCACCTTCTCCACCACCGCGGCGGCCTCGGCGTTGGAGCGGTAGCCGAACACCACCGTCGCGCCGTCGCGCGCCAACCGCTCGACCACGGCACGGCCGATGCCACGCGACCCGCCCGTGACGACCGCCATCTTCCCGACGAGGCTCATGGGCCACAGACTAGGAAGTCCAGTCGAGCCCGTCGAGGTTGACGACGATCGCCTCCTGGGTGGTGCGGGCGATCACGACCACGGCCTCGGTCTCGGGGTCCGGGTTCTCCTCGCGATGTGGCACCCACGGCGGGACGAACACGTAGTCGCCGGGGCCGGTCTCGACGCGGGTCTCGACCGGCTCGTCCCCTTCCAGGTCGAGGAACACGAAGACCGGCGTGCCGGAGAGCACGAAGATCGCCGTCTCGGAGGCGCCATGGTGGTGGTTGCCGGAGTCGGTCGCCGCCGGCACGTGGGTCTGCCCCATCCACAGCCGCTCGGCCCCGACCGTCTTCCCGCTGATCGCCTCGCGGCGGCGCATGCCGGTCGTCTGCGACGTCTGGTCGACCAGGCCGGCCGGCGCCACCCGGTGCAGCCGGCGGTGGAACGGGTCGATGTCGGCGGGTACGAGCACGCCGCTGGGCGTGCGGACGGTGCGGTCGGTCATCGCGCGGGCTCCCAACGCCGGTGTCAGCTCCTCCCATGCTGGTAGGCCGCCTCGAAGAACGCCACCTCCAGCCCCATCGCGCGCCGGTAGACCACGCCGGTGCGGGCGTCGTCCACCGCGGCATAGGCGTCGAGCAGGCCTTCCAGCGTCACGGCGAGTTCCTCGAACCCCGGATCGGCGTAGGTGCGGATCCAGTCGGCGTAGCGCTCGTCGCCACCGGCCAGCGACTGGCCGAGGTACGCGTACAGCCGCATGCACGGCGTCAACGCCGCGCAGGTGTGCCCGAGGTCGCCCAGCGCCGCGGTGGCGAGCAGGAAGTCGGTGTAGGCGAGCGTGGCCGGCAGCGGTTCCACCGAACCCAGGTCGATGCCCCAGCGCCCGGCGTAGCCGTCGTGCAGCCGCAACTCGTCGCGGACCCCGGCGAGCAGGCCGGCGAACGCGTCCAGGCCTCGCCGGTCCGGGCTGTGCGCGATGGCCAGCGCGTAGCCGCGGGCGAACGACTCCAGGAAGAACGCGTCCTGCGCCACGTAGCCGGCGAACACCTCGCGCGGCAGGCTGCCGTCGCCGAGCCCGGTGACGAAGGGGTGGTTGCGCGCGGCCGAGGCCAGGTCGGCGTTGGCGCGCCAGAGCGCGGCGGCCAGGCTCATGCTGCGGCCCCGGTCGACGCCCAGAACGCGACCTCCGCGGCGACGACGGCCAGGAACACCTCGTCGGCGCCGGACGCCTCGCGCTGGGCGGCGTCGGCCAGCCCCGCCACGTACCCCGCGAAATCCGGGTTGGTCCAGTGCGTCACGAACTCCCGGTAGCCGGGCGCGGCGGGCGCCGCGAACGCCCACGCGTCGAGGTAGGTCCGCTCGATCGCCCACAGCGCGAGCAGCGCCTCCGGCACCGGCGCCGCATCGAGCCGGCCGAGCAGGTCGCGGTAGGCCAGGGTGGCCCGTGCCGGCGCGGCGGTCAGGTCGAGCCCACGCGCGGCGGCCTGCTCGTCGAACCAGCCCAACTCGTCGACCAGGGCCACCGCGCCGGCCGCCAGCACCGGCTGGGCGTGCCGGGGCGCGCGGGCCAGCAGCCGGGCCTGGAACGCCAACAGGTCCGCGACGAAGTGGCGGTCCTGCACGAGCCACGCGGCGAAAGCCGGGGCCGGGAGCGTGCCGTCGCGGACCCCGGCCAGGAACGGATGCCGGGTGGCCCCGGCCCAAGCGGCGGCGTGCCGTGTCAGAAGATCGTCTAGCTGCACGACGGGACCATACCGGCGACGGCGACGGTCAACCCGTGGCAGGGCGGATCCGCCGCGACCGGCGAGAGCGGGCTAGCCGGCCTTTCGGGCGACGCCCGCGAACTCGGAGGCCGGCGTCGTGTCGTTGCCGTCCGGCCGCCAGAGCGAGCAGGTCACCAGGCCGGGCTCGATCAGGTCCCAGCCGTCGAAGAACCGCGCGATGACGTCGGGGTCGCGGACCGCCATGGGGGCGGCCCCACCGTCGTTCCACATCGCCACGGCACGGTCGACGGCCTCCGGGTTGACCTCCCGGGTGGGGTGCGAGATGACCAGGTAGCTCCCCGCCGGCACGGCGGCGGTCAACGCCGCCACGATCTCCCGGGCCTGGTCGTCGTCGGTCACGAAGTTGAGGATGCCCAGCAGCATCACGGCGACGGGCCGGTCGAAGTCGAGGGTCCGCGCGGCCTCGGCCAGGATCCGCGCCGGGTCGCTGACGTCGGCGTCGATGTAGTCGGTGGCGCCCTCCGGACTGCTGGTCAGCAGGGCCCGGGCGTGCACCAGCACCATGGGGTCGTTGTCGACGTAGACGATCCGCGAGTCGGGCGCGGTGGCCTGCGCGACCTGGTGCGTGTTGTCGGCGGTGGGCAGCCCGGTGCCGATGTCGAGGAACTGGCGAACGCCGGCCTCGCCGGCCAGGTGCCGCACGGCCCGGCCCAGGAACTCGCGGTTGAACCGCGCCGACTGCACGAGTTCGGGCATGAACGCGAGCACCTGCTCGGCCGCCGCCCGGTCGGCGGCGAAGTTGTCCTTGCCGCCCAGCAGGAAGTTCCACAGCCGCGCCGAATGGGCCACGCTGGTGTCCAGCTTGGCCAACTGGTCGTCGATCTGGTCCGCCACCGGAGCCCCTTCCGTGGTTCGTTCACTTTGGATCAGGAGCATAGACGGCGCGGAGTTCGAAACCCGACAGTGGACGACGGGAGCACGCCCTGTCACTGTTCGACACTCGGACGGCACGGGGCGTCGAGGGCCGGCTGCCCGCCGAGGTGGGCGTAGAGCACGTGCGAGTCCTTGGGGATTTCGCCGTTCCGGGCCAGCTCGATCAGGGCCGTCGCGTAGGGCACCCCGCCCACGGCCCGCACGTCGGGCAGCAGGTAATCGAGCTTTCGGGTCTTGTTGCGCCGTACGCCACTCCCGGGTGGACCGGGCTGGGCCCGAACAGCAGGGGGCAACGCCCGAATGCGTGCGGACCGCGCGCACGTCGAGCGGGCTGACCATCGTGTAGCGGCCGGGTCTGGTGCGGACCAGGCCGGCCTCGTCGAGGCGGGCGAGCGCCTCGCGCACCGGGGTGCGGCTCACGCCCAGCCCGCGGGCCCCAGGGGCGTGCTGTGTCAAGAACTGATAGCTTGTCGTTCGACGTGACGCCGTCCGAGGAGGTGAGACCCATGAACGCTGCATCGATCTGGGTGCTCCCCCTTCCCGTCACGGTCGGGCGATTGACGTAGGTGTCGCCGGGAGCGCCTTGCCAACACGGCACTCCCCGAAAGGCAACACTGATGTTCGACGTGATCATTGCCGGGTGCGGCCCGACCGGTGCGACCCTGGCCGCCGAACTGCGGCTGCACGATGTGCGGGTGCTCGTCCTGGAGAAGGAAACCGAGCCCGAGTCGTTCGCTCGCATCGTCGGCCTGCACATTCGCAGCATCGAGCTGATGGCGATGCGCGGGCTGCTGGACCGCCTGCTCGAACGCGGAAGAAAGCGCCCGGCCGGCGCCTACTTCGCCGCCATCGACAAACCCGCGCCCGAAGATCTCGACCCCGCGCACGCCTACCTGCTCGGCATCCCGCAGCCGGTCGTCGTCGACCTGCTCGCAGAACATGCGATCAAGCTGGGTGCGCAGGTCCGGCGCGGTTGTGCGGTGGCCGCGTTCGCGCAGGACGACGACGGTGTGACCGTCGAGTTGGCCGACGGGGAAGCGCTGCGTGCGCGCTATCTCGTCGGCTGTGACGGCGCCCGCAGCACGGTGCGCAAACTGCTCGGCGTCGGCTTCCCGGGCGAGCCCGCGCGGAACGAGACGCTGATGGGTGAGATGGAAGTGGGCGTGCCGCCCGAGGAGATCGCCGCCAAGGTGGCCGGCATCGGCGAGACCGATCGGCGATTCAGCCTCCGGCCCGCCGGCGTGGGGGTCTGTCGGGTGATAGTCCCCGTCGCCGGGGTCAGCGACCGTCGGACACCGCCGACTCTCGAGGATTTCAGACAACAGTTGCGCGCCATCGCCGGAACCGATTTCGGCGTGCATTCCCCGCGCTGGTTGTCGCGCTTCGGTGACGCGACGCGGCTGGCCGACCGTTATCGGGTCGGGCGGGTGCTGCTGGCCGGCGACGCCGCGCACATCCATCCACCCATCGGCGGGCAGGGCCTCAACCTGGGCGTGCAGGACGCGTTCAACCTCGGCTGGAAACTGGCCGCACAGGTGCGTGGCTGGGCGCCGGACGCACTGCTGGACAGCTACGAGGCCGAACGTCGTCCGGTCGCCGAGGACGTGCTGGACAACACCCGGGCCCAGACGGAACTGCTGTCGACCGAACCGGGCCCGCGGGCCGTGCGCAGGCTGCTCACCGCACTGATGGACTTCGACGAAGTGAACCGCTATCTGATCGAGAAGATCACCGCGATCGGCGTCCGCTACGACTTCGGCCCGGGCCCCGACCTGCTCGGTCGCCGCCTGCCCGACATCGACGTGCGGCAGGGCCGCCTCTACGGGCTGCTGCATCGCGGCCGCGGCCTGCTGGTGGACCGCACCGACCGGCTGACCGTCGGCGACTGGTCGGACCGGGTCGACCACCTCGCGGATCCCACCGCGGCGCTGGACGTCGCCGCCCTCCTGTTGCGCCCCGACGGCCACGTCGCCTGGATCGGCGAGGACCAGCGGGACCTGGACGATCACCTCGCCCGCTGGTTCGGCACGCCGTAAGCGGCTGCCGGGGGTGGGGGCCAAGCCCTCCACCCCCGGCAGGCTCGGCTATTGCTCGGCTCGCGCGCGTCGTCGCGCGCGGTACTCGTCGACCGGCAACCCGCCCAACCCCCAGTTCTCGGTCTCGACCTCGTCGATGATGACGAAGGTGGCGTCCATCGGTTTGTGCAAGACGTCGAGCAGCAGTTTGCTGACGCCTTCGATGAGCGCGGCCTTCTCCTCTGGGGTTGCCGCGTCCGCGCCGGGCGTGGTGCCCTCGCGGGTGATCCGGATCGTGACCACTGGCATCGCTCGGCCCTCTTCCTCGGTCAGTGGCCGGCGTTCTGGCCGCCGTCGACGTGCAGGATCTCGCCGGTGACGAACGGCGCCGACTCGAGGTAGAGCACGGCGTCGACGATGTCGCTGGTCTCGCCCATCCGGCCGACCGGGTGCAGGGCGTCGAACGTCGGGTGGTACTCGACCGGGTGCATCGGGGTCTTGATGATGCCAGGAGCGACGGCGTTGACCCGCACGCCCCGGGTCGCGTACTCGATGGCCAGTGACTTGGTGGCCGAGCTCAGGCCGCCCTTGGTCAGCGACGCCAGCACCGACGGCACGTTGGAGTTGGGCTGGTCGACGAAGCTCGTGGTGACGTTGACGACGTGGCCGGCGCCGCTGGCGAGCAGGTGCGGCAGCGCCCGCCGGGTGAGGTGGAAGAACCCGGCCAGGTTGATGCCGGTCACCAGGGCGTAGTCGTCGTCGGTGTAGTCGGTGAACGGCTTGGCCACGAACACGCCGGCGTTGTTGACCAGCGTGTCGATCCGGCCGAACCGGTCCAGCGCGGCGGCGACCACCCGGTCGGCGGTGCCGGCGTCGGCGATGTCGCCGCGCACGGTGACGATCTGCGGGTCGCCCGCGTCCGTGATCGAGCGCGAGGTGGCCACGACGCCGTAGCCGAGCTTGCGGTAAGCCTCGACCAGGCCGGCCCCGATGCCCTGCGAAGCACCGGTGATGACGACGACCTTCTGTCCGTTATTGGCGGTCATGAGGAGTTCTCCCTTGTCGGATAGGCACTAGACGACTGGTCGACTATGAAGCTAGACGACCGGTCGTGTATTCTTCAAGGCATGGGACGTACGAGTGACGCGCGAAACAAGATCCTCGACGCCGCGCGGACCCTGTTCGAGCAGCGCGGCTACGCGGCGCTGGGCGTGGCCGAGATCTGCGCGGCCGCCGGTGTGCCCAAGGGCAGCTTCTACTACTTCTTCGAGTCGAAGCAGGCACTCGCGCTGACCGTGATCGACGACCACTGGGCGGCACAGCGGGCGCAGTGGGTGGCCCTGCTGAGCGCCGACCGCGATCCGCTCGATCGGCTGCGCGACCTGTTCGAGGCGACCGAGCACGTGCAGCAGACCGCGCAGCGCGACTCCGGTCGGGTGGTCGGCTGCCTGTTCGGCAATCTGGCGCTCGAGGTCAGCAACCAGGCGGAGGAGATCCGCACCCGGTTGCAGGAGATCTTCGACGCCCAGATCGACCTGATCGAGCAGGTGGTCGTCGAGGCCAAGGAGCGCGGCGAGGCCGGCGCCGGCGTCGACGCCCGCGACGCCGCACGGTCCATCGTGGCCCAGATCGAGGGCCGGGTGCTGCTGGCCAAGCTGCTCAACGACCCCGCGCAACTCGACACCCTGTGGCGCAACGCCCTCGACCTGCTCCAGGCGCGTGCACCGGTCGCTCCCTGATCCTGGACGATCCGTCAAGCAGCGGCGACGCACGATCAAGCACCGCCGAGCATCCGCGGCGACGCTTGCCAGGTGACTGTCACCTCTGATCCGCGCACGCCACCGACCGCCGCCGTGCCGCGCCCGGCCCGCTCGCCCTGGCTCGCCGTGGCCGCCGTCGGCTTCGGCATCTTCGCCCTCGTCACCACCGAGTTCCTGCCGGCGAGCCTGCTGCCGCGGATCGCCGCCGACATGGGCGTCACCGAGGGCGTCGCCGGCCAGGCGGTGACCGCGACCGCGATCATGGGAGCGATCACCGCGCCGACGATCGCGGTGGTCGTGCCGCGCCTGGATCGCCGGCTGCTGCTGGCCCTGCTGACCGCGCTGGCCTTCGTCTCCAACGCGCTGGTCGCGGTCGCACCCTGGTACCCACTGCTGCTGCTGGCCCGCCTGCTGCTCGGCATCGCGATCGCCGGCTACTGGGCGATGGCCCTCGCCGTCGTCGGCCGGCTGGTCAGCGCCGACAAGCTGGGCCGGGCGATGACCGTGGTCAACCTCGGCGTCTCCCTCGCGACGGTGACCGCCGTCCCGGTCGGCACCTACCTCGGCGAGGCATGGGGCTGGCGCCCGGTGTTCTGGCTGGCCGGTGGGGTGGCGCTGGTCGCACTCGGCCTGCTGCTGGCCTGGCTGCCGCCGGTCGCGCCGTCAGGTGCGCCGCCGCTGCGCGCCCTCGTCGACACCGCCCGCGGCCGCACAATGATCCTCGGCATGCTCGCCGTGCTGCTCGTCGCCGGCGGCCACTTCGCGGCCTTCACCTATGTGCGGCCGGCGGCCGCGCGGGTGCCCGGCATCACGCCGGGGTCGCTGGCGCTGCTGCTGACCATCTTCGGCATCGCCGCCTTCGCCGGCACCATGGTCGCCGGCCCGCTCGCCGACCGCCGCCTGCGGCTCGGCATCCTGGTCGCGCCGTTGCTGGTCGGCGCCGCGGTCATCGGGTTCGCGCTGCTGTCCGGCTCCTACGCGACTGTCGTCGGCGCCGTCGCCGTCTGGGGCATCGCGTTCGGCGGCCTGCCGACCCTGGTGCTGACCTGGGTGGCCCGGGTCGAGCCGGACCGCCTCGAGCCGGCCGGCAGCCTCAGCACGGCGATGTTCCAGGTGGCGATCGCGACCGGCGCCGCCGCCGGTGGTGTGCTGGTCGACGCCTTCGACGTGCGGGTCACCCTGGTCGCGGCCGGCATCGCCGCGATCGCCGGCGGCCTGCTGTTCACCGGCGCCCGCCGATTCTGATCCCCTCCGATCCGGTGTGCCGCCAGCGGGTCGGCGGCACACCGGCATGCCGGCGGAAGGCGCGGCTGAACGCGGCCTCCGACCCGTAGCCGAGCCGGACCGCCACCTCGGCGGCGGTGACCCGGTCGGCGAGCAGCCGCTTGGCGTGCTCCATCCGGATCCGGGCGAGATAGCGCACCGGCGTGTCACCGACCGCGACCCGGAACCGCTTAGCGAACGCCGACCGCGAGACCAGCGCGATCCGGGCCAGCTCCTCGACCGTCCACGGCGAGCCCGGCGCGTCGTGGATCGCGTCCAGCGCCCGGGCGATGTCGGAGTCCCGCAGCGGCACCGACAGCAGCGGCACGCTGCCACATCCCGACTCCACCCAGTGCCGGATCGCGGCGGCGGTGACCACGTTGGCGAGCTGCGAGACCACCGACCGCGAACCCGGGCGTACGCCGCACGCCTCACCGGCCATCCCGTCGATCAGCGCCGCGATCACCGGCTCGCGGGACGTGAAGCTGCAGGCGATCAGGGTGTCCGGCAACACGCCGACCACCCGCGTCGCGGTCGGCGAGCCGGGCTCCAGCTGCCCGGTGTGCAGCACGGTCTCGCCGCGCGCCTCCAGCCCGTGCTCGCCGCCGCGGGGCAGCAACAGGAAGTCGCCGGTGTTGAGCGTCGCGGCGGTCGGGCCGCGCACGTCGAGACCGCCCCGCGCCACGAAGTAGAAGCGCGTTCCGGCACCGTGCGCGGCCCGCCGCTCACCCCCCGGCAAGGTCTCCTTGTGGTAGTCACCCACCGTCCACCGAAGCCGTTCGAGCACGTCACTGAGATCGTCGACAGCCAGCGTCACAGCAGGTCAAGCATCGCCGCCCGGCCGCGCATTCCCGGCCCGTCAGGGGCGGGCCTCGTACACCAGGTTGAACGGGGTTTCGGCCACCCGCTGGAAGCGGGTGAAGCCCGCCTCGGTGACGACGCGGCGGATGGCCGCCTCGCCGGCCTGCGCGCCCAGGGCGTAGCCGCCGTCCTGGGACAGGGCGTTGGGCACGCACAGGAACGTCGAGAACGAGTAGTAGACCCGGCCGACCGGGTTGAGGTTGTCGTTGACCGTGTCGCCGGCGAAGGGTTCGACGATCATCCAGGTGCCGTCGGTGGTCAGCGACTCGCGCACGTGCCGGGCCGCGCCCACCGGGTCGCCCATGTCGTGGATCGCGTCGAACGTGGTGACCAGGTCGTACGGGCCACCGCCGAAGCTCTGCGCGGTGGCCGCCTCGAACGACACCCGGTCGCCGACTCCCGCGTCGGCGGCCTTCTTGCGCGCCTCGGCGATCGAGCCCTCGTGATAGTCGGACCCGCTGAACCGCGACGCCGGGAAGGCGCGTGCCATCAGCAGCGTCGAGGCGCCGTGGCCGCAGCCGATGTCGGCGACCGACGCGCCCGTCCGCAGCTTGGCCTCGACGTCGCCGAGGGCCGGCAGCCACGACGTGGTCAGGTTGGCCAGGTAGCCGGGGCGGAAGAACCGCTCGCAGCCCTCGAACACGTCGTTGTCGTGCTCGTGCCAGCCCACCCCGTCGCCGCTGCGGACGGCGGCCGTGATCCGCGGCTCGGCGCGTAGCGCGCCCAGCGCCAGTTGGAACGCGCCGGGCATGAACACCGGGCCGTCGGGGTCGGTGAGCGCGAACGCCTGCTCCTCGGTGAGCGAGTAGGTGCCGGCCGCCGCGTCGTACTGGACGTAGCCGCCCGCCGCCTGGCCGCGCAGCCACTCGTCGACGTAGCGCGCGTCGGTGCCCGTCGCCGTCGCGAGGTCGGCCGGCGTGCGCGGCTCTGTCGCCAGGGCGCGGTAGAGGCCCAGCCGTTCACCCACGACCACGTTGCCGGCGGCCATCGTGGCGCCCAGGTCGCCGACGAACCGGCCCAGGAACTCCATCAGCCGGTCGTTGTCCACAGCCATCTCTTCCTCCTTGATTCGCTTTCTTCCGACCCTGGTCGGCGACGTTGCAGGCTGCTTGCAACCACATTGCAACGGCACCCGGCAGGCTGAAGGGATGCGGGCACGACAGCCAGACATCGAGGGGTACGTCAAACGGGACGGCGTGCGGATCGGGTACGAGGTCTTCGGTGACCGGGCGGCACCGGCGGTCGTCCTGCTGCCGGCGTGGTCGATCGTCGACTCCCGGCATTGGAAGCTGCAGGTGCCCTACCTGGCCCGGCACTTCCGGGTGGTGACCTTCGACCCCGCGGGCAACGGTCGTTCCGACCGGCCAACCGACCCCACCGCCTACGGCGACGAGGCCCAGTTGGACTACCTGGCCGCGGTGCTCGACGCGACCGGCGCCGACCGGGCCGTGGTCGCCGGCGTCAGTCGTGGCGGCTGGCGCTCGCTGGTCGCCGCCGCCCGCCTGCCCGAGCGGGTGCTGGGCGCCGTGGCCATCGCGCCGGTCGGACCGTTCCTCGGCTCGCTGCCGCCGCACCGGCAAGGGCAGGACTTCGACGCGGTACGCGACTCGTACGCCGGCTGGCAGCGTTTCAACCGCCATTCCTGGCTGGCCGACCTCCCCGGTTTCGCGGAGTTCTTCTTCACCGAGGTGATCAGCGAGCCGCATTCCTCGAAGCAGATCGAGGACGCGATCGGCTGGGCTCGAGGCACGACGCCCGAGTCGCTGATCGCGGCCGAACTGGCCGACCTGTGCGTGCGCGACGAGGGCGAGACCGAGGCCCTCCTGCGCACGATCGACCGCCCGATGCTGGTGATCCGGGGCACCGGCGACCGCTGCCGGTCGCAACGCGAGATGGCCCGGGCCGCGGAGCTCAGCGGCGCCCGGGATGTCGTGCTGGACGGCGCCGGCCACCTGCCGCACAACCGCGAGCCGGTGGTGGTCAACCGGCTTCTGCGTGAGTTCGTCGAGCGGGTCGCGGGCACGCCGGCGAAGCCGGTCCGCTGGACCCGGCCGCTCGACCGCCCGCGCCGGGTGCTCTACCTGTCGTCGCCGCTCGGGCTCGGCCACGTCGAGCGGGACGCCGCGATCGTCGACGCGCTGCGCCGGCGGCGGCCCGGCGTCCAGGTCGACTGGCTGGCCCAGCACCCGGTGACCGAGGTGCTCGAGCGGCGCGGGGAGCGGGTGCATCCGGCTTCCGCGCACCTGGCCACCGAATCCGCGCACATCGAGAGCGAGGCCGGCGAGCACGACCTGCACGCGTTCCAGGCGATCCGGCGGATGGACGAGATCCTGGTCGCCAACTTCATGGTGTTCGCCGACCTGGTCGAGCGGGAGAACTACGACCTGTGGGTCGGTGACGAGGCCTGGGAGCTCGACTACTTCCTGCACGAGAACCCGGAACTGAAGCGGTCGGCGTACGCCTGGCTGACCGACTTCGTCGGTTGGCTGCCGATGGGTTCCACCGACGAACCCCTCACCGCGGACTACAACGCCGAGATGGTCGAGCAGATCGCCCGCTTCCCGCGGCTGCGCGACCGGGCCGTGTTCGTCGGCAACCCCGGCGACCTGGTCGACGACCCGCTCGGCCCCGGCCTGCCGACCGTGCGCGAGTGGACGACGGCGAACTTCGACTTCAGCGGCTATGTCTGCGACTTCGCGCCGGTCGACGACGACGAGCGGGCCCGGCTGCGGGCCGAGCTGGGTTGGGGTGCCGACGAGCAGGTGTGCGTGGTGACCGTCGGCGGCTCGGGCGTGGGCGGCGACCTGCTGCACCGGGTGGTCGACGCGTTCCCGGCCGCGCGCCGGGCGGTGCCGGGGCTCAGGCTGGTCGTGGTGGCCGGGCCGCGGCTCGACCCGGCGGCCATCCCCGCGCGCGACGGGTTGGAGGTGCACGGCTACGTGCACCGGCTGCACCGGGTCCTCGCCGCTTGCGACCTGGCCGTCACGCACGGGGGCCTGACCACCACGATGACCCTGACGGCGCACCGCCGGCCGTTCCTGTACGTGCCGCTGCGAAACCACTTCGAGCAGAACCGGCACGTGCGGCACCGGCTCGACGCCTACCGGGCCGGCCGGTGCGTCGATTATGGACAGACCGATCCGGACAGCCTGGCCGCGCTGATCGCGGCCGAGATCGCGAGGCCGGTCGACTACCGGCCGGTGGAGACCGACGGCGCCGAGCGGGCGGCCGCGCTGCTCGCCGAGCTGTTCTGAGCCGCCGCCGCGGTGGCGACGGCGCGGGCGGTGGCCAGCGGCGCCACCCAGCCGGTGCGGTCGCCCGCGGCGAGCAGCGGGCCGAGCACCCGCAGCGCGTGCCCCGGTTCGCCCCGTGCCAGCCACGCGCGGGCCACCGAGGTGTAGGCGTCGGCGCCGTATAGCCAGGCCGACCCGGGCGGCGCGACGACCGCGCCGAGGAGCGCGTCGGCCTCGTGGAGCAACGCCCGGTCGCCGGTCGCCTCGGCCAGTGGGGCCAGGCAACGCAACCGGTAGGAGATGGTGCGGTGCGATTCGCAGCGGGCCAGGCCGCGCTCCAGCACCGGGACGGCGGCCGCCGAGTCGCCGTATTCGATCAGCGTGGTGCCGAAAAGCGCGTCGACCGCGGTCGCGAACCAGGCGTGTGAGTCCATCGTGGACGCCTGCCGGCCGAGCGCGAGCGCGTCGTCGCGCCGCCCGTCCAGGCGGGCGATCCAGCCGAGATGGGCGACGTACCAGGCGGTGTAGCTCTGGTAGCCGCTGTGCGCGTTGATCGCCATCGCCTCGTCCACCCGGGCCGCCGCCTCGGCCCACCGGCCGGCGGCCAGCAGCGGGAAGGCCGACTCGAACCGGCACCACTGCAGCAGCAGCAGGTCGCCGACGCGGCGCACGAGCGGCTCGAGTTCGACCAGCACGGCCGACAGGTCGGCCACCTCGCCGAGGTATGCGTACGCCGTCTTCAGCCCGTCGAGGGCGGCCGCGTGCGCCGCGTCGCCGGCACCCCGGGCGGCGTCCCGCGCCCGCCGCCCGTAGGCGAGCGCGTCACCGAACCGGAGTTGGTTGCTGCTGAGCACGGCCAGCCAGCCGAGCAGTTCGGCCTCGGCGCCCCGGTCGCCCAACTGCTCGGCGAGCGCCAGTGCCGCCCGCATGTGGCCGATGCCGGCCTCGAACGGATTGCCGACCCCCGACCACGCCGGTCCGCCCAACTCGCGCAGGGCCGCCATCTCGGCGCGGCGGTCGCCGGTCGTGCGGCTGAGCCGCAGCGCGTCGGCCGCGTCGCCGAGTGCCGGGCCGAACCGGAACATCGTGTCGCGCACCCGGGCCCGGGACAGCAGCGCGCTGGTCTTCAGTTCGACGTCGCCGCACCGGTCGGCCGCCTCGATCGCGTTATCCAGCAGGGCCTCGGCGTCGGCGGCCGCGTAGCGACCGGCGGCCCGCCGCCCCGCCGCCAGCCAGGCCCGCGCGGCCCGGCGGTCGTCGCCGGCCGCGTGGGCGTGCCGGGCCACCGCCTCCGGGTTGTCGGCCAGCAGGTCGGCGGCCCGCAGGTGGTGCGCCAGCCGGGTCGGCTGCGGCGTCGCGGCGTAGAGCACCTCCTGCACGAGGTCGTTGGCGAACTCGTAGGCCCGACCGGCCACAATGGTCAGCCGGGTGTCGAGAACCCGGTCGCAGCGCAGCGTCGCCTCCTCGACGCCGACGCCGAGCAGCCCGGCGACGGTGGCCGGGGCGAAGGAGGGGCCCAGCACGGCGGCGGCCCGCAGCAGGTCGCGATCGGCGGCGGCCACCCGGGCCAGCACGCTCGCGCGCAACGACTCGGGCACGCCGGTGTCGCCGGCCGCGAGGGCCCGCAGCGTCTCCACCACGAAGAGCGTGTGCCCGCGGGTGCGCCGGGTGATCTCGGCGACGTGCGCGTCCTGCCCGGCGGCCCGGGCCAGCCGGGCGATGGCCGGCTCGTCGAGCGGCCCGAGCGGCATCGTCACGGCGACGCCGTCGAGCGTCGACAGCGCCCACCGGCCCTCCACCGACCGCACCGTGGCGACGACCAGCAGCCGTGCCCCGGTCGCGTGCCGCGCCAGGTAGTGCAGCAGTTCGACGGTGGCCGTGCCGGCGTGCTGAAGGTCGTCCACGACCAGCAGCAGCGGTCGCGACCGCGACAACCGGCGCAGGAAGAAGGTCACCGCCTCGTAGGCCCGCCGGCGCTCGGCCTCGGGGCTGCCCCGGCCGGCCGCCGGTGCGCCGAGGACGGCCGCGGCCTCCGGCACCAGCGCGGCGAGGGCGGCGGCCCGGTCGGCGGCGGCGGCCCTAATCAGGTCGGCGGGTGTCGCGGTGACCAGTGCGCCGACCGCCTCGACCACGGGCTGCAGGAAGAGCGACCGCTCGGCGTCGTAGCAGCGCACCGTGACCGCGGTGCCGGGGGTGGCGCGGGCGAGCCGGACCACCTCGTCGGCGA
The DNA here is from genome assembly GCF_040676615.1 of Asanoa sp. NPDC049573. Lineage (NCBI taxonomy): Bacteria > Bacillati > Actinomycetota > Actinomycetes > Micromonosporales > Micromonosporaceae > Asanoa > Asanoa sp. NPDC049573. The sequence continues at coordinate 492,958 of NZ_JBFAPI010000004.1, read as the reverse complement.
GCCGCGTCTTGCCGATGCCGGGCTCGCCGGCCAGCAGCACGACCCGGGACCGGCCCGCGGTCGCGTCGCGCCAGGCGGCGGCCAGTTCCGCGGTCTGCGTCTCGCGCCCGACGAGGCCGCTCTCGGGCCGTGGCGGGGACCCGGACGGTTCGGCCGGGACGGCGCCGCCGCGCAGCACCGCCACGTGCAGGTCGCGGGTCGCGGGGGAGGGGTCGACGCCGAGTTCCTCGGCGAACAGCGCGCGGAGCCGCTCGTAGACGGCCAGCGCCCGGGCCGGCTCGCCGAGCGCGTCGTGCGCCCGCATCAGGGCCCGCGCGGCGTCCTCGTCGAACGGGTCGGCGCGCAGCGCCGCCGCGGCCGCGTCCCGGGCGCGGGCCGGCTGCCCCACGGCCAGCGCCGCCGCGGCGATCACCTGGCGGGCCCGGCGCAGGCAGCCGTCCTGGTCGGCGCGGACCGCGGCGGCCCAGTCGGCCGCCGGCTCGTCGGTGAGGGCGGGCGCGGCGGAAAGCACGGCCTCGGCCCGGGCGGCATCGTCCAGCGCGACCGCCGCCCCGGCCCGGGCGGCATCGTTCAGCGCGACCGCCGCCCCGGCCCGGGCGGCATCGTTCAGCGCGACCGCCGCCCCGGCCCGGGCGGCGTCCCCCGACGCCACCGCCCCGTCCGGGGCCGCGACCGGGCGTCGGGCGGCCAGGCGGGCCTCCGCCGACGCCACGAGTCGCGTCGCCTCGTGCAGGTCGACGGTGACCGCTTCGTGCAGGCGGTAGCCACCCCGGCCGCCCTCGACCAGGTCGGCGCCGAGCGCGGCCCGGATCCGGCTGACCAGCGTGGCCACGTTGTCGGCGGGGCGGCGCGGTGGGTCGCCCGGCCACAGCACCTCGACAATCCGGTCGACCGTGACCACCCGGCGTTCGGCCGCGAGGAGGGCGAGCAGGGTGCGGGCCTTGCGGCTGCCGACCTCGGCGTCGGTGAGAGGCCGGTCGCCGCGCACCACGGCGAACGGTCCCACGAGCCGGATGCCCGTCTGCCCCACGCCGCCTTGCTACGCGCCGAGGTCGCGCCGGTCAATCCTTCGCGCGGCAATCCGACGGTTTCCGCGCAGCGCTGAACTTCTCTGCTGCCAGCAGATTCACCTGGTGGACGGTGCGCCGGCGTCCGCATCGTGGGGTCCGACGCACCGCCACCGAGCGAAGGAGACAACCCATGCAGACCCTGACGAGCGGGCCGCCGCTCGACGACCAGTTGGCCACCCGGCTGCTGCACCAGCGCATCATCGTGCTGGGCGCCGAGGTCGACGACCCGATCGCCAACCGCCTGTGCGCGCAACTGCTGTTGCTCTCGGCCGAGGACCCGCGCGCCGACATCGCGCTCTACATCAACTCGCCCGGCGGCTCGGTCAGCGCGGGCCTGGCGATCTACGACACGATGAACATGATTCCCAACGACGTGCGTACGGTCGCCATGGGGCTGGCCGGCAGCATGGCCCAGTTCCTGCTCTGCGCGGGCACCGCGGGCAAGCGGTTCAGCCTCCCGCACGCCCAGGTGTTGATGCACCAGGGTTCCGCCGGGTTCGGTGGGACGGCCGCCGACATCGAGATCTATGCCGGCCAGCTCGAGCGGGTCGGTCGTACCCTCGTCGAACTGATCGCCCGGCACACCGGCCAGCCGGTGGAGACGGTCGACCGCGACAGCGGGCGGGACCGCTGGTTCACCGCCGCCGAAGCCCTCGACTACGGCATGGTCGACCACGTCGTGACGCAGGTCGACGACGTGCGTCCGGCGGTATCCCGCCAGCCGGTGGGGTTGTGACCATGTCCCAGTACACGATCCCGACCGTGATCGAGCGGACCTCGACCGGGGAACGCGCGTTCGACATCTACTCGCGACTGCTGGCCGAGCGGATCATCTTCCTCGGCACCGAGATCGACGACGGCGTGGCCAACGTGGTGATGGCCCAGTTGCTGCATCTGGAGTCGGCCAACAGCGAGATGGAGATCGGGCTCTACATCAACTCGCCGGGCGGCTCGTTCAGCGCGCTGACCGCCATCTACGACACGATGCGGTTCATCCGGCCCAACGTGGCCACCTTCTGTCTCGGCCAGGCCTCGTCGGCGGCGGCCGTGCTGCTCGCGGCCGGCACGCCCGGCAAGCGCGCCGTGCTGCGGCACGCGAAGGTGACCCTGCACCAGCCGTCGAGCCAGGCCCGCGGCACACTGCCCGACCTCGCCGTGCAGGCCAAGGAGGTGAGCAAGATCCGGCTGGAGATGGAGGAGATCCTGTCGGAGCTCAGCGGCCACCCGACCGGGAAGATCCGCGCCGACATCGACCGCAACCTGACCTTCTCGGCGGACGAGGCGGTGGCCTACGGGCTCGCCGACCACGTGGTGCGCAGCCGCAAGTCGGCTCCGCTGGCCCGGGTGAGCTGATCATGCGGCGATCAGCAGCCGCACCTCGCCGCTTCCGCTCGTGGTCGGGGGACGGCCGCGCCGCGCGTCGGCCAGCCGGATCACCTGGCCGGCCGGCGACAGCTCACGCCCGGCCGCGATCAGCAGGGCCGGCAGCTCGACGTCGAGCGCGCCGCAGATGGCCGCGAGGACCTCCGAGGACGCTTCCTTGCGGCCGCGCTCGACCTCGGAGAGGTATTGGGTGGACACCCGGGCGCGCTGCGCCACCTCGGCGAGCGTGCGGCCCTGCCGGAGCCGGGCCCGCCGCAACAGCAGGCCGAAGACGTCGCGGAGAAGCATGGTCCGACCCTAGGGTGTGCCGGGACGGGTGGGGGAGTCGTTTCGCAGCCAGCGTAGAGCGGTCAGGCCGAACGCAGGCCGTGTTCGTAGGCGTAGCGGACGGCCTGGGCCCGGTCGCGCGCGCCGATCTTCGCGAACAGCCGGTTGACGTGGGACTTGACGGTCACCTCGGTGACGAAGAGCCGTTCGGCGATCTCGCGGTTGGACAGGCCGGCGGCGATCAGGCCGAGCACCTCCGCCTCGCGGGCGGTCAGCCCGTCCGGCAACGGTCCGTCGGTCGCCGGCCGGGGCGGCCCGCTCGCGGCCGCGACCAGGCGCTGTTGCACGGTGGCGTCCAGCACGGACTGACCGGCCGCTGCCGCGCGCACCGCCTGGGCGATCTGCACCCGGCCGGCGTCCTTGGTCAGATAGCCGAGGGCACCGGCCCGCAGGGCGCCCAGGATGTGCTCGTCGTCGGCGTACGTGGTCAGCACCACCACCCGGGTCGCCGGGTGGGCCGCGGTGATCCGGGCGGTCGCCTCGACACCGTCGCGGCGCGGCATGTGCAGGTCCATCAGCACCACGTCGGGCGCGTGGGCCGCGACCAGCGCGACCGCCTCGTCGCCGTCGGCCGCCTCGCCGACCACGTCGATCCCGTCGGCCAGCCCGAGCAGCGTCGCGAGTCCTTCGCGGACCGCCGTCTGGTCGTCGGCGACGACGACGGTGATGGTCACCCCGGCATCCTCACATCCACCCGCCAGCCGTCGCCGTCGGGGGCGGCGGCCATCGACCCGCCGGCGAGTTCGGCGCGCTCGCGCAGCCCGGTCAGGCCGTAGCCGCTGGACAGGCCGGTGAGCGCCGGCCCGTGCGAGCCGTTGTTGGCGACGGTCAGCCGGATCTCCCCGTCGGCATAATCGAGCACGACGGAGACCGCACTGCCCGGCGCGTGCTTGCGCACGTTGGTCAACGCCTCCTGGGCCGACCGGTAGAGCGCCAGTCCGGTCTCCGGGCTGACGGCGCGGGGCTCGCCGCGCACCGTCACCGTGGCCTCCGCGCTCAGGTCGGTGCGGTAGCCCTCGGCCAGCTCCGCGACCAGTTCGGGCAGCGGCAGCGGGTCGCCGCGCAGCGCGCTGACCGCCCGCCGCGTCTCGGTGAGGCCGTCCCGGGCCAGCCGCCCGGCCCGGTCGACGATCACCGCCGCATCGGCCGGGCGTTCCCGTTCGAGCAGCGCGGCCGCGGTCTCCAGTTGCACCGAGAGCGCGGAGAGCGAGTGCGCGAGCACGTCGTGGATCTCGCGGGCCACCCGGGCCCGCTCGGCGAGCGCCTCGGACCGGGCCTGTTCCTGCTTCGCGAGCTGCGTCTCGGCGGCCAGCAGCCGGGTCTGTTCGGTCCGTTCGTCGCGCTGCCGCCGCACCAGCGCCACCAGCATCAGCAGGAGCTGGCCGGCCGTCCAGAGCAGGATCGCCTCGGCGCCGGCGTGCGTCGCGCCGAGCACGATCGCGAGCCCCGCCGCCTGTGCGGCCGCCACCGCGGCCGCGGCCGGGAACGGCATCGTGTTGACCGCGACCACGGCCGCGACCAGCAGGTAACTCGGGCCGAGGCCCTGACCGGCGCCGCTGGCCGCCAGACCGGCGGCGGCGCACAGCGTGACGCACACGAGGACCACACGCGGGCTTCGCCGCAGCAGCGCCGTCCCGGCCCAGGCGGCACCACCGACGATCATGGACACGAGCACGACCAGCCCACGCCCGGAGCCCACCGGCGCGGGAAAGCTCTGCGCCATGCCCACGGTCAGCACCAGCAGGAAGATCAGGCTGCGGGTGCGTTGCCACCGGGGGAAGGCGATGTCGCCGGCGATCAGCACCGGTCCAGTCTGCGTCACGACGCGCGCACCACGGACCGCCGCGCACCCAGCACCGCGACCTCGCCGATCATGCTCAACCCCAACATCAACGGCAGGCCGGCCGCGAGTACGGAGGTGTCCGCCCCGACCGCCCAGCCGACGGTGAGCTGCACCACCCGCAGCAGGATCAGCCCGACCCAGACCGCCACGGTGATCCAGGTGTAGCGGTACCAGAGACGGCCGTCGCGCGGGTAGAGCTTCACCGTCACGCCGCGGACCAGCCCGCCGCCGAACGCGAGAAGCGCTCCGAGGGCCAGCAGGCCGACGTCTGTCCCGTACGCGTGCAGTGTCCCGTCGAAGCCCTGCGCGAGCGAGGTGACTCCCCAGACCGAGAGCACCACGGGCAGCAGAGCGAGCCGCCGGCCGTCGAGCGGCATCCCGGCGAGGCGCCGCACGAGCACGAAAGCGATGACGGCGAGCGCGATGAGCACGGAGGTGGGGTTCATGCCCGTGACGCTAGGAATTCGGCGACCGGAACGCCGCCACCCACGGGTGGAACCCGGTCCACCCAGGGTGGAAATCGGTCCTCCGTCCGCGGCGTGGCTGCCCGTTGCGCAACGGGTCCGACGTGCTAAAGTGCCGGTATTGCGGTTTCATGTTCATACCTTGCAGACGCCCGGGTATATCGCCACGGGCGTTTTTGCGTTGCGCCGGTCCGCCGGTCGGGTTATATGAATGCGGCAATTCCGGGCCCCGCACGGTGCGGGACCCAATTCGAAAGGTACGAGAAATGACTGTAGGCACCGTTAAGTGGTTCAACGCTGACAAGGGGTTTGGCTTCATCGCTCAGGATGGTGGTGGCCCCGACGTGTTCGCCCACTTCTCGGCCATCGCAGCCAGCGGCTTCCGGTCGCTGGAGGAGAACCAGCGCGTGGAGTTCGACGTCGAGCAGGGCCAGAAGGGCCCGCAGGCGGCCAACATCCGCGTCATCTGAGCCATCAGCTGAGCTACCGGGCCCGGGCGTTGCCCGGATACAGCGGGGATTGATATGGATGGTCTCCGACTCACCTCGGCGCGACTCGTCCCTGAGGTGAAACTGTTCCTGGCCGAGGATCCGACGATCTTCTGGGCCCGACTCGAAGCCCAGGCGGGGCACAACTTACCTGCCCCGTTCTGGGCGACGGCGTGGGGCGGCGGCCAAGCCGTCGCCCGCTACGTCCTCGACGCACCCGAAACGGTCGCCGGCCGGCGAGTTCTCGATCTCGGTTCGGGATCGGGGCTGGTCGCGATCGCGGCGGCCATGGCGGGAGCGTCCGCGGTCGTTGCCAACGACATCGACCCGTACGCGTCCGCTGCCATTCGCGCCAACGCCCGGGCGAATGGCGTACACGTCGTTCCGGTGTTGACGGATCTGCTTGATCTGGCACCTGACGAAGCCCGGGGCATCCAGGCCGACGTGGTGCTGGCCGGCGATGCCTTCTACAGCGACCAACTCGCCGATCGTGTCCTCCGGTTCCTGCTCGACGCCGCGCGCCGCGACGCCGTGGTGCTCGTCGGTGATCCGGGACGTGGTCGGATCCCCTCCGGAGATTGGCAGGTCGTCATGACGTACCCGGTGTCGACCATGGCGGGGGAAGACGCACTCCTCAATGACGCCAGTGTCCTCACGCCCCGTGAGCCAGGACGGCGGCCATGATGGTGCTCTTCCTCGGTGGCCCCTGGCACGACCAGCGACACGACGTGACTCCGACCCGGCAGTCCGCGGGTCGGCTTCCACTGCACTTCGCCGTTCCCACCTTCGACGGCGTTCGACCTCGCCACGTGAGCTACACGCGGCGCTACGTGCGTTCCGCCGGCGACCGGTTCCCGGTCTACGTTTCGGCCGACTACCAGGGCCCGGCACGCGCCTGAACGACAACCACGGCGCCCCGTCCCGCACGCGCGGGGCGGGGCGTCGTGTTGTCGTCGGTCAATAGTCGCGCTTCTCGGTGTAGACACCGACGATCGCGGCCAGGTGCGGGTCGGAGGTGATGGTGAGGAACCGGCCCGGACGCAGCTCGACGCTCGACGGGTTGGCCTGGTCGGTCGTCGCCGGTCCATGGATCGCGGCGTCGTAGATGAGGATGTCGCGCTTGGCGTCGACATCGCGCTCGGGGTGTTCCAGGATCCGCCCGACGGTCGGCCGCCCGGCCCCGAAGGTGCCCGAGAGATCGCCGTAGGTCAGCAGCACGTCGCCGTTCTTCAGCACCAGTTGGTGGTGCGACGAGGCCGGCAGCCCGGTCGACACCGGTGTCGTCCAGGTGTGGCCCCGGTCGTAGGAGCGGGAGACATACGCGATGTTGATCGAGGTACGGATGATCGACAGCAGCGAGCCGTCCTTGAGCAGGCTCAGGTTCGGTTCCTGGAAGTCGAACCCGTCGGCCTTCCCGATCACCGACTCGTTCTCCTTGGGCCAGGTCCGCCCACCGTCGGTCGACCGGACCACGGTCGCCGGCCCGGTGCCGCCCTCGGGCAGCTTGCCGTAGAGCGGCACGAGCAGGTCGTGGTCGGGCAGCTCGAGGATCGGCCCGTGGGTCGCGGCATGGCCGGCGTAGTAGGCGCCGACGACCACATCGGACGGTCCCTCCATCGCGGTGCCGACCTCGATCGGTTCGGTCCACGTGGCACCGTTGTCGCCGGACCGCGTGACGAACGTGCCGACCAGCGTCACCGGCTTGCTCGGATAGCCGGTCCAGTCGGTGCGGAAGAAGTTCATCAGCACGGTGCCGTCATGCATCTGCATGAGCTTGGGGTCGCGGTCGTCGATCGCAGTGTCGATGGCGACCCGCGGCGTGCTCCAGGTGTGGCCCTGGTCGAGGCTCTGTACCACCATGATGCGGCCGTCCTGGTCGATGTGCGCGACGGATTCGCGGTAGGCGACCAGGAGCCGCCCGTCTCTGAGCTTGATCATGTCACCGAAGAACGCACGTTTGCCGCTCTCGGCCGGTGCGACGATGACGGGGTCGGTGGGCGTTCCGGGGCCGGTTGCCGCACCCGCGGCGGCCGGCAGTGCGGCCAGGGCCGCGATCGGAACGGTGAGCGCCACCAGGGCGCGACGGAGTGCACGACGCACAAGAACCACTCCCATCAGGGAATCGGCGGGGTTCGGCGGTCGGCCCGAAGCTACTTGGAACGCCATTCCATGTCAATGAACTGATTCGCGATAACCGTCCACATCAGACCGACGGCGCGGGGAAGGGCAGTGCGTGCGCGCCTTCCGGGCGCAGGCCGTCGAAGATGATGGCGAGGTAGCGGCGCCACAGGTCGGGCGGGGCGTCCGGCACGTAGCTGGTGACGTAGTTTGGCGCGCACATCAGCAGGATGACGTCGGCGCCGGTGACGTCGGCCCGGACGGCGCCGGCCTCGCGGGCGCGGTCGACGAGCCGGTGGACGGTGTCGAACATCCGCGTGCGGGCACCGGTGACGTCGGCGTTCAGGTCACCGGCTTCCTGCAGGAACGACAGGTCGCGTTGCTGCCGCTGGTGCGCGGCGACGGTGAGGAACTCGAGCAGTGCCGAGCCGGGGTCGGCTGCCCCGAGCAACCGCTCGCCGGCCGCGGTGAGCTCGTCGATCCGGTCGAGGACGACCGCCGCCAGCAGGTCGTCCTTGGAGGCGAAATGGCGGAACACGGTGCCCTTGCCGAGGCCGGCGCGGCGGGCGATGTCGGCCACCGAGGCATCCAGGCCGCGCTCCGCGAACTCGTCGGCGGCGGCGGTCAGCAGCAGTCGCCGGTTGCGCGAAGCGTCGGCACGCAGCGGCCGGGTCGAGGTCATGGCGCCCACCGTAGCAAAGTTGACCGCCCGGTCCGGTTATGGTTAAGGTGACCACCCGGTCCGGTTAGCAGGGAGGCACGCGTGAAGGCAGTTGTCGCGACCAGGTACGGCCCGCCCGAGGACTACGCCGTGGCCGAGGTGCCCGCACCGCGACCGGGGCCCGGGCAGATCCAGGTCCGGATCGCCGCGGCGTCGGTCAACCCGGGCGACGTCCGGTTGCCCAGTGGCGATTTCCACGACGTCGCCCCGCTCGAGTTCCCGCACGTGCCGGGCAACGACTTCGCCGGGACAGTCAGCGCGGTCGGCGCCGGCGTGACCGCCTTCCGGGTGGGCGACGAGATCTTCGGTCAGGCCGTGCCGCGGGCGCTGCGGGCGATGACCGGGGTGCCCCGACCGTCGCTGAGCACCGGCTCATTGGCCGAGTACGCGGTCTTCGAGGCCGACACCCCGTTTCTGGCCCACCGCCCGGCCGGCCTCGACGTGGAGACCGCCGCGGCCCTGCCGACGGTCGGCCTCGCCGTGCGCGCCCTGATGGCGACCGCCGCCGTGCGGGCCGGCGAGACCGCGCTGGTCGTCGGCGCGACCGGCGGCGTCGGCACCGCCCTGCTCCCGGTGCTCGCCGCGGCGAAGGCGCGGGTGATCGCCACGGCGACCGCCGCCGACGCCGAGACCGTGCGGGCACTCGGCGCCGACGAGGTCATCGGCTACGCCGAGTCGGCGTACCCGTCCGATGTCGACGTGGTGTTCAACCTGGTCCTGCCGAGCGACCGGCTCACCCGGGTCGCCTCAGCGGTCCGCCCGGGCGGGCGCCTGCTCACCATCACCTACCCGGTGCCCCGGCAGGAGTGGATCGGCCGCGACGACGTCGCGCTGCGTTTCGTGCTGGACATGGCGGGTGCGTTCGGCGGCATGCGCGAGGTCGCCGAGATGGCGGGCCGTGGCGAACTGGTGGCCACGATCGGCCGCCGCTACACCCTCGACCAGGGCGCCCAGGCCTGCATCGACTTCGTCCGCCGGCACACGACCGGCAAGCTGGTCGTCACGATGGGCGACGTCCGTGACAACTGACATCGAGGCGCTCGCTCGGGTGTTCGACGACGCCGAGTCCCGCGCCGACCTCGACCTGCTGGGCTCGCTGCTGGCCGACGACTTCATGTCCATCGGCGAGCGGGGCCATCTGCTCGACAAGCGGCAGTGGATCGACCGGCACGCCGAGTTCGCCTACCTCTCGCTCGAGACGACCGAGCAGGACGTCCGGCGCTACGACCACGCCGCGATCGTGCGGTGCGTGCAGCGCAGTCGGGCGACCTGGCGGGGCGAGGCGCTCTCGCTCGCGGTCCGGGTGAGCCAGGTCTGGATCGAGTCGGCCGACGGTTGGCGGCTGGCCGGCATCCAGTTCAGCTCGCACGATGGGTCAGTGTCTTGACCAGCCGCTCGTGCGCCTCGATGAAGGCCGGGTCGCGCAGATAGCTGCCATGGCCGCTCACCTGCGGCTCGACGTCGTGCAGGGCGGCGTCGGGCGGGTCGGGGGCGAGCACGTCGACCGCGTCGAGGGCCGTGCCGGTCAGCCGCGGGCAGACCGCGCCGCCGATCGGATCGGTGACCCGGTAGAGGTTGGTCCAGCGGGTGCCGTCGGCGTCGGTCAGCGAATCGGCCAGCTTGATCGACGCGTCGGGGTCGAAGAACGCCGAGAAGAACGGCGCTATCAGCCGGGTCAGCGGGCAGGCCGAGGTCAGCAGCGCGATGTCGTGCCTCGACGCCGGCGGCAGGTTGCGCACCGCCATGGCCGCCAGCACGCTGCCGTGGCTGTGCGCCGCGAGCAGCACGGGCACGCCCTGGCCGGTCAGCGTGGTGACCCGGCGGACGATGTCGGCGACCGCCCGTGGCCCGTGCGACGGCGCGGCGAACGGGTGTGCGGCGCGCGGCCAGAACGTCGCCATCGCGTAGACCGCGCTGACCAGCCGGCGACCCGGGGTGGTGTTGCCGGCCCGGGCCACGGTGAGCACCAGGACCAGCGCGATCAGGCCGATCGACCAGGCGCCCAGGTTGGTCAGGGTGCTCTGGTTGGGCAGCAGCGCGGCCGGCCCGCGACCGAGCGCGCTGTAGACGACGCCGACCACCGACAGCACGGTGATCGGCACGAAGACCACGAGGGCCAGCCCGGGCATCGACTCGAACAGCTGCCCGCGGGCGTGCGCGTGGTCGAGATAGCCGGCCCGGTCGGGATGCTCGCGGCGCAGCCGGGGATCGCGGCCGTCGGTCATCCGCCGGCCGGCACCGAGCGCCACCTGCCAGCGCACCGCGCCGAACGCGACCGCGAGCAGCGTCGCACCCATGGCCACGGCGAAGACCAGACCGGCCCATTCATAGGGGTACGGCGGTGCCGGCAACCAGGCCCGCCCGGCGCCCGAGGTCTCCAGCTCGCCGATCGACAGCGCCGCGAAGTAGAGCAGGCTGGCCGCCTCGGCGACCGCGAGCATGGTGGCGACGGTGGCCACGACCGGCGCGACGAAGCCGCGCCAGGCGAGCCGGTGTGAGCTGTGCCGGGCGATCCAGCACAGCGGCGCGGAGGCCAGGCCGAGGGCGACCAGCAGCGCCACCTGGATCACCGAGAGCGTGGCGACGAAGGTGGCGAACCCGGGCAGTGCGCCGCCGGACGCGACCGGCACGCGGCGTGGGCCTACGGCGTACGCCAGGCTGGCGATGGTCACTCCCACGGTGGCCCACGCGCTGACCCGCACGGCGACGCTGATCGCCGGGGCGGCGGCGTGCGCCCGCCGGCGGAACGTCGCGACGCCGGCCTCGATCCGGTCGGCGAGTCGGCTGTGCACCCGCGCGCCCGCCTTCAGGCGCCGGGACCGCATCATCCGCAGCACCGCCGGCCCGTTGCGCACCGCGCGCACCTCGGCGACGGCGACCGGCAGCGGCGCGATGGTGCCGAGAACCCCGGCCAGCAGCGCGACGGCGAGGGCGCCGAGCAGCAGCGCCCCGACGATCCATAGTGGACGGCTGGCGGCCTTGTCGAGTTGGACGATCGGATAGACCAGCAGCGCGTCGACGACGACCATGCCGACGATGATGTGCACGGCCCGCAGCCGGCGCACCCAGTCGCGGCCGCGCCAGAACCGGGCCGCCGTCAGCTCGTCGGGCGCCAGTTCGATCTCGGCCCGTCGCTCGTAGCGCCGCCAGGTGCGGTAGCTCGCGGCCCACAGCACGATCAGCACGAGCAGCGGCACCAGCGCGCCCAGCGCCAACCGGTTGTAAGCGTTGAACCTCAGTTCGCCCACCAGGTTGAACGGTTCCGGCCACGACCCCGCGCAGCCGCTGTCGACACTCAGGCACTGCCAGGCGACCAGGTCCATCGCCACGCCGCACACCCCGAGCATCAGCGTGGCGGTCAGTGTCAGCGCGATCAGCCGGCTGACGGTGCTGATCAACCCGTCGGCGATCCACGACATCACGCCGCGCGGCCGGGCCGGGCGGGCCCAGTAGGCCAGGTTGGTCAGCGTGAACGGCAACAGCAGCAGCCAGAGCGCCCGCGCCGTGGCGGTGCTGCGCAGGCCCCAGAGGTAGGCCTCCGGGGTGTTGGTCTCCGGCCGGTTGACCCGCCACCGCCAGAACTCGCCGCGCGCCGCGACGTCGTCGACCTGCTCGACCGGCTGGGCGCCGAGCACCGCGTCGGCCTCGGGAAAGTCGACACCGGGGACCCGCAGGGACACCACTCGCGCCGGCGCGTCAGCCATCGTCACACGGTATCGACGAATGTCCGCCGCGGCCGACCGCCGGCGTGGTAAAAGATGGTCATGGCAGCAACGGAACCGCCACCGCTGACGGTGGTCCAGCCCGGCGGTGGCCAGGTCGGCCAGCTCGGCTCCATCGGTGTGCACTTCAAGCTGTGGGGCCACGACACGGGCGGCGCCCTGTCGGTGGTCGAGCACCCGTTCCCGGTCGGCGCCCTCGTCCCACCCCACCTGCACACCCGCGAAGACGAATACTCGATCGTCACGGAGGGCGAGATCGGCTTCCGCTCCGGCGACCGCGAGGTGGTCCTCGGCGCCGGCGGCTACATCACCAAGCCCCGCGGCGAGCTGCACGCCATGTGGAACGCGGGCGCCGCTCCGGCCCGGATGATCGAGATCATCAGCCCGGCCGGCTTCGAGCACTTCTTCCGCGAGGTCGCCGAGATGGTGACCGCCGGCCCGGTGGCCGACGACGCCGGCGCCGACCTGGCCGCCCGCTACGGCCTGAGCTTCGCCGAACCCGACTGGCTCGCCGACGTCGTCGCCCGCTACGGCCTGACGCCGGCCTAGGTGGCCATGGTCACCTCACGTTGACCGTCCGCCTTAATATCGGGCTGGCGGTCCACAGTGGTCCACTTTGACCAGAACGGGCGGGCGAACATGAAGGCCGTGGTCTACGACGCTTACGGGCCTCCCGAGGTGCTGCGCATCGAGGAGGTCGAGCGGCCCGTGCCGCGGGCCGACGAGGTGCTCGTCAAGGTGCACGCGGCCTCGGTCAACGCCTCCGACTGGGAGTCCCTGGTCGGCAGGCCGGCCTACGCCCGCATCGGCGGCCTGCGCCGGCCGAGGATCCGCACCCTCGGCTCCGACATCGCCGGCGTGGTCGAGGCCGTCGGGCCCGACGTGACCCGGTTCAGGGCCGGCGACGCGGTCTTCGGCGACAACCTCCAGCGCAAGGGCGGCTTCGCCGAGTACGCGATCGCCCGCGAGAAGGTCCTGGCGCTCAAGCCACCGCGACTGTCGTTCGAGGAGGCGGCCGCCATGCCGCAGGCGGCCGTCATCGCGCTGCAGGGCATCCGCGGCAACGTCCGGGCCGGCCAGCGCGTGCTGGTCAACGGTGCCGGTGGCGGCGCGGGCGCCTACGCGATCCAGTTGGCCAAGCTCGACGGCGCCGAGGTGACCGGTGTCGACAACACGGGGAAGCTGGATTTCATGCGGGCGGTCGGCGCCGACCACGTCGTCGACCACACCCGCACCGACGTCACCCGCGCCGGCCAGCGCTACGACCTGGTGCTCGACCTCGCCGGCCACCACTCGGTGCTGGCGCACCGCCGCGTGTTGGCCCCGGGCGGGCGCTACCGCTGGGTCGGCGGCTCGGTCGGCACGCTCCTCCAGGTGTTGATCGCCGGCCCGCTGGTGGGCGGTCAGCGGCTGCTGGTCGTCAAGCCCAACACCGCCGACCTGCTGGCCATGGCAGCACTCTGCACTGCCGGCACCGTGGTCACCCACATCGAGCGCCGGTTCCCGCTGGACGAGACCGCCGCCGCCTTGCGGCACCTCGGTGAGGGGCGGGCGCTCGGCAAGGTCGTCGTCCGATAAGGACGAAAGGACGCCTCAGCCGGCCTGGGTCAGCTTCGCCGGGTCGATCTCCAACATCTTGAGCAGCGCGCTGTTGACGTCGGTGTCGACCTTCTCCGGGAGTGTGCGGTCGACCCAGTCGGCCCGGTCGTGCTGGCCCCGCGAGCGCAGCAACGCGCTGATGTCGGCCCTCTTGATCTCCACCGGGTGGCTCCCTGCTGTTGGCCTGGCTTGGAGCGTACGCCTGTTCTGCCGTTACCCCGCGCCCGCGCCCTCCAACACGAACAGGTCGGCCAGATCGAACCCGGTGCCGGCGGACGGCAGGGCGGGCTCCCAGTCGGGCTCGCGGCTCAGATAGCTCGCCGTGTCGGCGCGCAACAGGCCGATCAGCACCTCCGCCACGATCTGGCCGCCGACCGGGCCGAGGCGGTCGCCGGCACAGCGATACTCGGCTTCCTTGAGGATGTAGAACCACAGCGGCGTGCCGTTGGGCCACGGCTGGTCGAGTTCGTCGGGCGTCAGCGACGGCACGCCCAGCAGCGCGGCGACGTCTTCGCCGCTCGGCAGGCCGGTCGTGCCGCCGCGCAGCAGGTCGCGGACCGCCAGCGAGCGGTAGGCGGCCTCGTCGACCGCCCCGGTCACCTGCTCGGGTAGGCCGATCAGGCTGGCCGCCAGCCGGCCGTCGAGGCGCTTGGCGCGCTGCGCGGGCGGGCGGCCGGGCACGTCGAAGATCTGCGCCAGGTCGAGCCGCCGGTTGGACGGCAGCGGGCCGAAGCCGACCAGGTCGGGGAAGAGCGGCACCGCCGGACCGCCCTCGACCAGGCGGTAGGTGTGCCGGATCTGCCCGTGGCCGTAACGGTAGGCCGCGTCGGCGAACTCGAGCGGGATGTAGGCCTCGCCGAGCTTCGGCGCGAACCAGCGTCCGCCCTCGCTGAGCACCTGCTCGACCAGGGGCGCGCCGACCAGCCGGGGCAGGAAATCGCGGACCACGGTCCACTGGTAGTGCCAGGTGAGCACCGTCCGCGCTTCGTCGAACACGTCGGCCTCGGCGACGCCGTCGGCCCGCAGCAGGTCGACGATCTTGTTGTGTGCCTTCAGTAACGCGACGTGCAGGCTCAGCGAGAACAGGTGCACGTCGTTGCGCGGGTCGCCGATGAGCGCGACGCCCTGCTGGTTGCGCGGCACGTCGCCGCCGTCGGGGCCGAGCAGGAACTTGGCCGGGTCGCTCAGGTCGAACAGGTAGGGGCAGCCGATCGGGCCGTCCGAGTAGATCATTTCCAGGTTGAGCATCGGCGCCCGGGCGTTGCGCAACGTCTCCGGGCTCACACCGGCCCCGATCGGTGACCGGTCGGCGGTGATGTCGTGGGCGATGATCTGGCCGAAGAACGGCCAGCCGGCGGCCTCGGTGGCGTCGTCGCCGCCGGGGCTCAGCTCGTCGAGCGCGACCGCCGCGTCGCAGACCCCGCCGTCGCCGCCGGCCCGCATCAGCAGATGCGGGTCGGTGCCCAGCGGCGACAGGTCCGGGAACATCCGCCCGTAGCGGGCCGGACCGGTGGGCCGGTCGACGGCACGCGCGGGAGCCAGGCAGTGGTCGCGGGCGGCGACGTGACTGCCGTGCGGATGCCCGTGCGATCGGTCGATCCGTCCAGGATAGGTCGCATCAGGTTGCATCGTGGTCGCCTTCCAGTGCCTCGACCGCGCCCAGCCAGGGGGTTGGTCATCGTGCGTGCGGGTGTGAAGGGAGCGAAGCCTGGCCCCGACTGTGACAGCTCCGGGGAATCTCTCCAGACCCGTCACAACCCGCGGGGCTGTCCGGTCTAAGCGGCGTACGGACATAGCAGATCCTGGAAGGTTGTGAAGATGAAGATCGCTGTCATCGGTGGTACGGGCCTCATCGGCTCGCAGGTCGTGAAGCTCGTCAACCTCGGCGGTCACGAGGCCGTGCCGCTGTCGCCGTCGAACGGCGTCGACCTGCTCACCGGCACGGGCCTGGCCGAGGGCCTAAAGGGCGCCGACGTCGTGGTCAACCTGAGTAACTCGCCGACCTTCGACGACGCCTCGCCGGGGTTCTTCCGGACCACGATGGACAACCTGCTGGCGGCGGCCGAGGACGCCGGCGTCGGGCACGCGGTGATCCTGTCCATCGTGGGCGCCGAACTGGTGCCGGACCTGGTCTACTACCGGGCCAAGGTGCTGCAGGAAGACATCCTCAAGGCCGGCCCCGTGCCCTACTCGATCGTCCGCGCGACGCAGTTCTTCGAGTTCATGGAGACCACGCTGTCGTGGACGTCCGACGCGAACACCGTCCGGCTGCCCAGCACGCTGATCCAGCCGATGGCCGCCGCCGACGTCGCGCGGGCGGTCGCCGACGTGGTCGTGGGTAAGCCGCTGGAGGGCACCCGCGACGTCGCCGGTCCCGAGGTCTTCACCCTCGACGAGTTGGGCCGGGTCACCCTCGCAGCCAAGGGCGACAAGCGCCCGGTGGTCGTCGACGACGGCGCCGGCATGTTCGCCGCCGTGCACGGCGATGCGATCATCGCCAAGGACGGCGCGGTGATCGCGACGACCACCTACCGCGACTGGCTCGCCCGCTAACGGCGGCCGACGGGGCCCGCACGACCGGCGTCGTGCGGGCCCTGCTCGCAGATCCCCTGCCCGCCGACGACGGACAGCAGTTCGAGTCGCTCGTGGCTGGCTGTGCCGGGCGACGCGGTGTAGACCACCAGCTGCTGTGACTGGTCCGGGTCGACCAGCCGCTGGCAGTCGAGCTCGAGGAGCCCGACCTGCGGATGCTGGAGCCGGATCGGCCCGCAGTAGCGACCGGCGACCGGATGCCCGTCCCAGAGCGCGGCGAACTCCGGGCTCACCGCCCGCAACGCGTCCACAATGGAGGCAGCGCGGGAACCCTTGCCATCACGGGTGTACGAGGCGTGCAGGTCGGCGACGATCAGCCGGCTCTGCTCCGCCCGCTCCTGCGCGGGATAGATCTGCCGGGTCGCCGGGTCGGTGAACCAGCGGTAGTGCATGCTCCGCGCCAGCCCGGTGTGGACGCTCGCGTCGCCCAGCAGCGCCACCGCCAGCCGGGTCTGCAGCATGGTCTCGCCGAGGTGCGAGACCACCTGCGCCGCGCCGTCCCGCAACCCGTCGAAGATGCGCAGCATCCCGGGGTTGATGTGGTCGGCGTCGGCGGACCGCCGCGGTGTCGCGTAGCCGCCGAGCTGGAAGAGGTGGTCGCGCTCTTCCATCGAGAGCCGCAGCCCCCGGGCGAGCGCGCCGAGCATCTGTTCGGACGGGTGCGGTCCGCGCGGCTGTTCGAGCCGGCTGTAGTAGTCGATCGACATGTCGCTGAGCACCGCCACCTCCTCGCGGCGCAGGCCCTTGGTGCGCCGGCGCTGCCCGCGTGGCAGACCCACGTCTTCGGGTTGCAGGGCCTCCCGCCGGGTGCGCAGGTACTCAGCCAGCCGAGCGCGGTCCACCGGGTGTTCCTTCCGGAAGCGACTCGACACCGGCCAGCCGCAGCGAGTAGTCCCACAGCCGGGCGGCCTCGGCCTCGTCACGCGCGGAGCGGTAGACCGCCAGTTCGGTCGGCGCCCCGGTGAACTGGCCGATGCCGTCGGGCCCGTAGAGTCGGCCGCCGGTTGCCTGCGGGCTGGTGGCCGCGTACAGGATGGGCAGCAGCCCCTTGTCGACGCCGTGCACGAGCACGCCCCATCGGGCCAGCCGGGTCATGATCGCCTCGTGCGGCGCGCGCTTGGCCCGGCCCAGGTTGGGGCCGGCGGAGTACAGCCCGGTCAGGGTGGTGCCGGGGTGCGCCGCGTTGCTGACGATGCCCCAGCCGGCGGCCCGGCTGCGCCGGTCGAGTTCGAGGGCGAAGAACAGGTTCGCGAGCTTCGACTGCCCGTACGCCCGGACCGGCGAGTATCTCTGTTCGCTCTGCGGGTCGGCCCAGTTGAGCTTCGCCTGCCGGGCGGCGCTGCTGGTGACGGTCGTCACCCGGGCGGACCCGTCGCGCAGCAGCGGCAACAGCCGGGCGGTCAGCGCGACGTGCCCGAGGTAGTTGGTGCCGAACTGGAGTTCCAGCCCGTCCGCCGTGGTGTGCCGGGTGGCGGGCGCCATCACGCCGGCGTTGTTGACCAGGATGTTGACCGGCCGGCCCTCGGCGAACAGGCCGTCGGCGAGCGCGGTCACCGACGCCAGCGACGCGAGGTCGAGGGTGCGCAGGGACACGTGGGCGCCGGGCACCTCGGCGCGAACCTGATGCAGGGCCGACTCGCCCTTTCCGGTGTCGCGGACGGCGAGAAGCACCTCCGCGCCGGCCGCCGCCAGCGCGGTGGCCAGGCCCAGGCCCAGCCCTGCGCTGGCCCCGGTCACCAGGGCGACCCGCCCGGTCAGGTCGGGTGCCGCGAACGTTGTCGCTTTCTTCACAACTACTCCCAGGTCAGCGATGTTTCTTCAACGCTGGCGCGGTCGGGGGTCGGCAACCATGGTCCGCTGATACAAGGCTGTCAGCGGCGATGCCAACCGGTCAGCTTGGCCGGGTTCAGCACGATCCAGACGGTGGCGACCCGCGCACCGGCCGCCCGCACGGCGATGACGGCGATCGCCCGGCCGCCGCGGCGCAGCGCCAGACCGGCCCGGCCGTTGACCGCCTCGACGGTCAACTCGGTGCCGGGTTGCCCGCACAGCACGCCGGCGACGAGGTCGGCGACGTCGGCCGCGCCATGGATCGCACCGAGGACGGCCGGCACCGACCCGCCGCCGTCACACACGGCCACGGCGTCGGCGTGCAATGCGGTCCGGAGCGCCGCGACGTCGCCTATCCGGCAGGCCTCGGCGAGGCCGCGCACGGCACTGTCATGCCGATCGGGCATGCTCGACGGCCGCCGGCTCGCCGCCGGTGACGAACGCCCGGCGGGGGTCCTGCACCGACGCGAGCGAGACGATGTCGCGGCCGAACACCGCCGCGGTCAGCCAGACGGCCAGCACACGGGCCTTGCGCTCCCAGCTCGGCACGGCCAGGACGTGGTATCCCCGGTGCATCAGCCACGCCGGCAGGCCCTTGATGACGATGCCCTTGTATTGGAAGATGCCGCGGCCCAGACCGAGCGTGGCGACCGTGCCCAGGCTGTGGTGCAGATACTGCTTCGGCTCCCGGCCACGCAGGCTGGCCACGATGTTCCTGGCCAGCAACTTGCCCTGCCGCACGGCGTGCTGGGCGTTGGGCACCGTCGCGACGCCCGGCCGGCCGGCGGCCAGGTCGGGGACCGCCGCGTCGTCGCCGGCGCCCCAGGCGTCCGGCACCGGCTCCTCGTCGGTGCCGACCCGCAGGTCGGCCCGCACGACGAGCATTCCCCGGGCGTCGATGGGCAGGTCGGTGTGGTTGCGCACCATCGGGTTGACGGCGTTGCCGACCGTCCACACGATCAGGTCGGAGTCGAACTCCTCGCCGTCGGAGAGCACCACGTGGCCGTCGCGGGCGGAGACGAGTTGGGCGTTGAGGTGGACGTGCGCGCCGCGCTTCTCCAGCGACCGCACCACCCACTCCCCGGGCTTGTCGGTCACCTCGGGCAGGATCCGGTCGCGGGCCTCCACCAGGTGGAAGTGCACGTCGTCGCCGGACAGCTCGGGATAGAGCTTGGTCAGCGCCGTCGCCAGCGACAGCAGCTCGCCGAAGCCCTCGACACCGGAGAACCCGCCGCCCACGAAGGTCACGGTGAGCAGCTTGCGGCGCTGCGGCCCGGGCGGCAGCGTCGAGGCCCGGTCGAAGTTGGTCAGCATCCGGTCGCGGATCGCGACCGCCTCCTCGACGTGCTTCATCCCGATGGCCGTCTCGGCGATGCCGGGCACGCCGAGCTGCCGGGTCACCGCGCCGGCGGTGACGGCGATGATGTCGTAGGCGAGGGCGAACTCCGGGCCGTCGGCGGGCTGGATCGTCGCCGTCTTGTGCGCGTGGTCGACGTTGACCACGGAGCCGGAGATGAGGGTGGTCTTACGCAGGTGGCGCCGTTGCGACACCGCGGCGTGCCGGGCCTCCACCGAGCCGGCCAGCACCTCCGGCAGAAATGGTTGATAGGTCATGTAGGGCCGCGGATCGACCACGACGACCCGCGCCTCGTCGCGGCGGAGCTTCTTCTCCAGCTTCCAGGCCGTGTAGAAACCGGCATAGCCGCCGCCGACCACCAGAATCGTCCGCACGTGGTCCTCCTTTTCTCGCAGTCGCCAGCTAAGACCGGATAGCACCCTGTTCTGTGACGTCAGCGACTCAGGCCGGGGCCGCCCGCATCGCGATCTTGTCGGGGTTCATCATCCACAGCACCCTATCGATGCCATCGGCCGAGGTGGTGATGGTGAGCACCCCTTCCAGCTTCCCGTCGCGCCGGAGCAGGGCTGAGGCCTGCCCGTTGGTGTCGGCCCACTCGACCTCGAGGCCGTCCCAGTACCAGGTGATGGCGCCGAGGTATTGGGCGACCCGCTGGGCGCCGGTCACCGGGCGGCGGGCGATCCGCGCCGCGCCGTTGCCGTCGGAGACGCTGGACACGTCGGGCGCGAAGAGCCGTTCCAGGGCCGCCATGTCGCCGGAGCGGGCGGCGGTGATGAACGCGGTCAGCAACTCGCGCTGCGCGGCGGTGCTCGCGGGCGTGCGCTTGTCGCTGGTCACCGACCTGCGGGCACGGCTGACGAGTTGGCGCACGGCGGGCTCGGTCGACTGGAGGATGTCGGCGATCTGCGCATACGGGTAGTCGAAGGCCTCGCGCAGGACGTACGCCGCACGCTCGTTGGGTGTCAGCTTCTCCATCAGCAGCAGGGCCGCGAACTCGAGTGCCTCGCCGCGCTCCGCACCCAGGTAGGGGTCGGCGCTCGTGTCGACGGGCTCGGGCAGCCACGGCCCGACGTAGGTCTCCCGCCGCGCCCGCGCCGACTGCAGCGAGTTGATCGCCAGCCGGGTCGTCGTGGTGGCCAGGAACGCGGCCGGGTTGACCACGGCGCCGCGGTCGGTCGTCTGCCAGCGCACCCACACGTCCTGCACCAGGTCTTCGGCCTCGGTCGCGCTGCTCAGCATCCGGTAGGCGATCCCGAAGAGCCGGGGCCGGACGCTCGTGAAGATGGCGGCAGCCTCGTCGAGATCATCGGCCCCACCGGGCTCGACGTTCACCCGGGAATCGGTCATCACACGCCCCCGTCCGGATCTCCCCGCGGCCGTTCCCGTGACCATCCTCGGCCGAACCGGCGGCAATTACCAACCGGCCTCCGGCACAGACCGGCGCCGGCGCCGGGAAGGTGGCCGCCCTGGTCCACGCGTTCGCGCCCGGCTAGAGCGCGAACGGGCCGCGCATCGAGGTCGCGGTGGCGGCGCAGCCGAGTAGCGGGAGGCGGAGGATCTCCTCGGTCGTCCGCAGGATCGAGCACAGCGTGAAGGGGACCGTGGCGTGCACGCCCGCCGTCCTCGGGGAGATGACGACGGTGGGGATGTGGTTGTCGGTCACGGATCCCTCGTCCCAGGTGACGATGACGACCAGCCGCCCGGCCGTGTAGTCGGGCCCGGCCAGGATCCGCGGCAGCCACTGGCGCAGCCACTCGTCGCCGGACGCGACCAGCCGGTCGGGGCAGGATGGCGCGCCGTGCATGTCGTGACAGGCGTCGGGCGAGACGAAGGCATACGCCGGAAGGTTGCCGCTCGTGAGGTCGTCGTGCAGCGCGCCGCGGTCGAGGTCGCCGAGCGGCACGTGCCAGCGCCGGCAGTTGGCCGCCTCCCGGGTGTAGTAGGCGGCGGGCGTGTGGCGCACCAGGTAGCGGCCGTCGGCCGAGTTGGTGGACGCGCAGGTGCCGGGCGCGGAGTCGGCATAGTCGCGCCACTCCCGCCCGGCCCGCGCGACCTGCGTGAAGACGTTGTCGGAGTCGATCCGGTGGGCGGCGGAGTCGGCGTCGTCGCAGACGTCGTGCGTGCTGCCGCTGGTCATCAGCAGGTAGGCGGCCAGCGACGGGCAGTCCGGCGGGTAACCGGCATCCATGCTGGCGGCCGAGCCGAACCGCTGGGCGAGCATGCTGATGTAGGGCGCGTCCGGATCGCCGATCACCCGGTCGTAGGTCTTGTTCTCCTCGGCGATCACCAGCACCTTGGCGTCGGCGGTCGGCGCCTGCGGGCGGTGGGCGCAGCCGGCCATGGCGAGCACCGCGATGATCGCCGCGACGATCGCCGTCAGTCGTCCGCTCATCCACTCAGCCGTTCGCGGTGTAGTCCCCGATGATCACGCCGGTGCCGGTCGTCGTGCAGTCCGCGAGCGCGAACTCGGGCAGCGGCGCGTCCGCATCGGTGAACAGCGTACGGCCGGTGCCCAGCACCACCGGGTGGATCAGCAGGAGCAGGCCGTCGACCAGGCCCCGCGCCAGCAGCGACCGGACCAGCACCCCGCTGCCGAACACGATCAGGTTCTCGGCGCGCTCTTCCTTCAGCCGGGCGACCGCGGTCGCGGTGTCGCCCTTGAGCAGGACGGAGTTCTCCCACGGGAGCGGCTCGCCCAGGGTCGTCGACGCGACGTACTTGGTGGCCCGGGTGAGCGCCTCGGTGAACGGGTTGGGCGCCTGCCGGGGCCAGAAGTCCGCGAACTGCACATATGTCGTACGCCCGGCCAGCAGTGACCACGGGCCGGCCATGTGCCTGCCCATCGCCCGTTGCATCGCCGGGTCCTGGCGGGGGGCCGCCCAGCCGCCGTGCCGGAAACCGTCGCGGGTGTCCTCGTCGGCACTGCCCGGACCCTGCATCACCCCGTCCAGGGTCAGGTGTTCGATCGCGATGACCTTGCCCATGGCGCGTCTCCTCGTCGTCGTGTCGTGGTGGGTTCCTGCCACCTACACGAACGACCGGGGCGCGATTCGACAGCCGCGCTATTGCCGGCGGACGTCGATCGCCAGCGCGAGCGTGAAGAACACCGCGACCACCGCGGCGGTCAGCGGCACGGTCAGGCCGATGAACAGGTTGGTGCCGATCAGCGCGAAGCCGACCGCGAGCGAGAGCAGCGCGGCGACGGCGATCTTCCAGTCGTCGCCGATGACGAAGTCGTGGAAGAAGCGGTAGACACCGCGCAACACGCTCATGCCGGACTCCCCAGGTGGACACGGTCGGCCACTCCAGCCTGACACCACCGTGCAACATGCCCAACCCGTCGGCCGCCGGTCAGGGTTCGTCCTGGTGCTTCCAGGTCCAGGCCGGGACGGCGCGGATGGGGTGCAGGTCGGCGTCGGTCTCGGCCCGCGAGTTCTGCTGTGCGACCTGCGCGCCGAACTCGACGTGCTCGCGGACCGCCGCGCGGAAGTCGGGATCGTCGGGGAGGCCGGCCTCGTCGATGGCCTCGAGGTAGACCGCGACGAACCGCTCGCGCTGCTCGTCGGTGATCTTCAGATGCCGGTGGACGTCGATGATGTAGGGGAAGCCGAGCTCGGCGGTGAACCGGGCCGGGCCGCCGAACGACTCGGCGGTGAACCAGGTCAGGTGCTCGACGTGGCCGGGTTGCCGGACGGGGAACACGTCGCGCAGGACGGGATCGGCCAGCGCCTTGGCGTAGAACAGCTCTTCGAGGCGGTGCAGCGCCTCGTCGCCGCCGGCGAACTCGAACAGAGTTGTCATCGCCTTGGCACCCTACCGGACCTGCTCTGGTACCGTGGTACCTTGGTAACATGCCGAACATCGAGCGGACGCAGACCGGGCTGCGGATCGAGCGCAACACGCTCAAGGTGCTCAAGGCGCTGGCCGAATACCTCGATCTGTCCCTCGGGGACCTGGTCGAAGGCATGGCGCTGCACGCCTTCGAGGGCAAGCTGCCCTTCACCCCGGAAACCCTGACCAAGATCGACCAACTCAAGCAGGTGTACGGGCTGAGCCTGACGGCGGCCGACGCGCACAGACTCGAGGAGCGACAGTGACCGCCCACCGCCAGACCGCGAGCGGCACCTTCACCCTCGCGCTCCCGCCGCACGAGGCGTTCCGGTTGTTCACGCCGATCGGCGAGCGGGACTGGGCGCCGGGATGGGACCCGCGGTTCACGGCCGCCACGACCGACGACTCCGCGCCCGGCACCGTCTTCGTCACCGACGCGCACCGGCAGACCGCGATCTGGGTGGTCGTCGACCGGGAGCAGGGCCGATCGATCCGTTACGCCCGCGTGCTCCCGGGCAGCACGGCCGGCACGGTGACGGTCGTGCTGCAAGACGATGCCGGGCACAGCGCGGTGACGGTGACCTACGACCTCACCGCGCTCACCGACGACGCGGCGCACGACCTGCACCATTTCATCGAAGGGTTTCCCGCCTTCCTGGAGTCGTGGCGGCAGGCCATCGGCCGTGCGTCAGGCCACCAGGTCGTTGGCGGTGCGCAGCACCGGGTGGGTGACCAGCGCCGCGGTGTCTAACGGCGCCGGGGCGCTGACATGGAGCGTGGCCTCCTCGCCGGGCAGCAGGGTCAGCATTCCGGTGTCGACGCGGGCGTCCGGATGCAGGTGGTCGACCAGCACCGTCAGGTCCTTCACCAGCGAGTGGGCCCGCACCAGCACGTCGTAGCCGTCGCCGGTCGGTCGCACCGACGCCTCGACCGCGTCGACCGCCAGGTCGAGCGCCGGGTCCTCGACGAAATACCAGAGGGCGCGTTCGCCCGTGTCCAGCGTGACGACCACGAACTCGCCGGCCGGGTCCGCGGGCGCGAACACCTCCGCGGCCAGCGGCACGGTCGCCGCCGCGCGCGGTGCGACGCTCAACTTTGCGGTGCACGACGCGAGCGTCCTGCCGTCGAGCGACATCCGGACCGCGTGCGCCGTCGTCCGCCAGTGCTCGGCATGGTCATTGTGGACGGTCAGCGACGACGGGCGAAGGGATGCGAGGCGGTCGGCGAACACCTCGCGCAGCGCGTGCCACAACGGTTTGCGGATGCCGCGCGAGTCGACGGCCGACCACGACACGACCGGCCAGCAGTCGTTGAGCTGCCACAGCACGGCGCCGGTGTTGAGCGGGAACAGCGACCGGAAGTGGCTGATGCCGAAGCGGATCGCGCGGGCCTGGTTGAGCTGCGTGGCCCAGTGCCAGTCGACGAACTCCGCCGGGACCAGCAGGTGGTCGCCGAGCCCGCGTTCGAGCTTGCCGTTGCCGTCGACGGCCTTCTGGTGGACCAGCATGTGCGGCCCGTGCGGCGAGGCGGGGGAGTCGTGCACCGCCGCGCGCAGGGTG
Organism: Asanoa sp. NPDC049573; assembly: GCF_040676615.1. NCBI lineage: Bacteria > Bacillati > Actinomycetota > Actinomycetes > Micromonosporales > Micromonosporaceae > Asanoa > Asanoa sp. NPDC049573. The sequence goes on along the minus strand of NZ_JBFAPI010000004.1, from coordinate 468,054 downwards.
GAGATGGCCGGCGGGCCCTGGAAGCCGAACTCGGCGACGAACCTCGGGCGGTGCCTGGCGTACGCCGTGTAGTCCTCGGTGTTCCAGACATCCCAGATGTGCATCGTCCCGTTGGACTCGTCGTTGGGATGCAGGTAGGGATCGATCGACGACGGGCTGCCCGGTGAGTAGGGCGTGCCGGGCGCGAGTTCGGCGACGATCCGCGGGAACAGCTCGGTGTAGTAGCCGTCGCCCCAGGTCGCGCCGCGCAACCGGGCCCGCCAGCCCCAGGACGCGTACCCCCAGAGGTTCTCGTTGCCGCCGTTGAACAGGGCCAGGCTGGCGTGCCCGGCCAGCCGGGTCACCGCCTCGCGGGCCTCGGCCTCGAACTCGCCGGCGAGCGGTTCCTCCTCCGCATAGGCGGCGCACGCGAGCAGGAAGTCCTGCCAGACGAGCAGGCCCTTCCGGTCGCAGGCGGCGTAGAAGTCCTCCGACTCGTAGACGCCGCCGCCCCAGACCCGCACCAGGTTGACGTTGGCCTCGGCCGCGTCGTCCAGCGCCCGGTCGAGGTCGGCGGCCGTGATGCTGGGTAGGAAGGAGCTGTTCGGGATCCAGTTCACGCCGCGTACGTAGACGTCGGTCCCGTTGACCGCCAAGCGGAACGGGTTGCCGACCTCGTCCGGCATCGTGTCGAGCGTGACGCTGCGGAAGCCGACCCGGGTCCGCTGCCGGTCCAGCACCATCCCGTCCGCCGACAGAAGGTCGACGTCGAGATCGTAGAGCGGCTGGTCGCCATGGCCGCGTGGCCACCACGGCGCGGCGTCGGGCACGGTCAGCGCCACGTGGGCGCGGTCGTCCGACACGGGCGCCGTGCCGCCCGCGCCACCGACGGCGAGCCGGACCGACAGGCCGGTGGCGCCGGCCGTCTCGACCTCCACGTGCAGGTCGAGCGCACAACCGGTGGCCTCCGCGTAGGACGTCAGCGGTCGCAGCCCGGCGATGCGCGCGACCGACCAACTCTCGACCGCGATCGACCGCCAGATCCCGGCGGTGACGATCTCCGGGCCCCAGTCCCAGCCGAAGCTGTAGGCCGGCTTGCGGATCGCGTTGAACGGGTGCGCCCGGTCGACCAGCGGCCGCGGCCCGAGGGCGGCCGATGCCGAGCGCGCCGCCCGTGCGGCCGACGCGAACCCGATCCGGATCTCGTTCTCGCCGGCCCGCAGCGCGCCGCCGACGTCGAACCGGTAGGCGCGGTGGTGGTTGGCCGTGCGCGCCACCTCGACTCCGTTGAGCCAGATGGTCGCGATCGTGTCGAGGCCCTCGGCCACCAGGTCGTGCCGGTCCTGCCCCGTCGGCTCGAACGTGAACGACCGCCGGTATTCCCAGTCGGTCCAGCCGATCCAGGCGAGCGCCGGCTCGTTGGCGCCGTCGTACGGGTCCGGGATCAGTCCGGCGGCCAGCAGATCGGTGTGCACGACACCGGGCACGGTCGCGGGCACGCCCGCGCGCAGGGCGTCGGCGAGTTCCGCGGGGACGGGCCCGGCACCGGCCTGCAGCGTCCACGCGCCGTCGAGCAGGTTCCTCATGCCGCGCTCCGCACCGTGACCACGCCGTCGACGGCCGGCACCCGCTGACCGTCCACGACGACGCTGAAACCGTCCGGCCCGCACACCACGTCGACGGTCCGGCCGCGGAATCGCAGCCCGCGCAGGGCGACCCGGCCGGGCGCCGGCGGTGGCGCGATGACCAGGCTACCGTCGGGCTGCGGCCGCACGCCGGCGAGCCCGAGCAGGATGGCCTCCGCGCCGGCCAGCCCGGCGATCACGTTGGCCCGGCGGCCGACCGGGGGTGCGGCCGGCCGGTCGGAATAGTGCTCCTGCGGGAAGTAGGGGTAGTGCTCACCCATCCACAGCAGCCGGGACAGCACGGTCCAGGCCAGCTCGGGCTCGCCGCGCTCCCACAGGGTCAGCGCGAGTTGCGGCGCCTCGCCGGTGTAGGCCCCGGCCCCGGACCAGTCGGTGTCACCGATCTCGTAGTGCCGCTCGTCCTCGCCGCTGACGCTGCTGACGCCGTAGGCGCCGAGGAAGGCGCCGGGCCGGACCCGGGAGATCAGGTCGGTGGCCATTTCGGGGGTGCAGGCGCCGGCGCGCAGGGCGTCGAAGGCCTGCACGGAGTACGCGAGCTCGGTGTGCCCGTCCGGATAGCGGCTGCGGAACCACCTGGCCTCGGGGTCCCAGAGCTGCTCGGCGACCGCGGTCCGGATCCGGGCGGCGGTGGCCCGCAACTCGTCGACCGGCAGCACCGCCCCGGATGCCTCCGCGAGGGTGGCGAGCGCGTCAAGATACGCCGCCCGCTCGGCGTTCGGGCTGGCCACCACGTGCTCCCAGCCGGCGCCGCGCATCTCCAGCAGGTTGTGCTGGGTGCCGTAGTCGCGCAGCTCGCCGGCCGCCGGGAACCGCGCGTCCAGGGTGGCCACCGCGTCGTGCAGCCGTTCGACCAGGCCGGGTGCCAGGCCCCGCTGGCCGGCCACCGCCGTCGCCAGGGTGACCAGCGACCAGCCGCTGTAGGCGTAGGCCACGCCGAGGCCGGTGCCGTCGGGCGCGATGGCGTAGTGCCGGGTCAGGTCGGCCTTCAGCATCGCTTCCAGCAGTTCGGTCGCGGTGTCGCCGAGCATCAGCGTGAGCACGTGCGGCGCGTAGCCGCCGGTGTCCCACATGTAGGCACACAGCGCTCCACCGTCCACACCGGACGTAGCCACGAATGGGTTGGTGATGAAGGCCGGGTTGTCCCACAGGCAGACCAGGCCGCTGGCGAGGCTGCGGTGCCAGTAGTCGGCGAGCCCGGGAATGTCGGTCTCCAGCCGGGGGAGCCCGTCGAGCGCGGTGGCCAGCCGCCGTTCCCACCGCTCGCCGGCGAGCGCGGCGGCCGCGGGTGGCGGCGCCGCGCCGACCGACACGGTCAGGGTGAACGAGGCCCGGCCGCCGCCCGGCACCACCCGGCGCAGGTCGTCGTGGGCCAGCGTCAGCGGCTCGTCGCCGGTCGGCGACGGCGGCATCCAGCCCCATTCGGCCAGCGGCACCTGTCCCGCGCCCTCGCTCGACAACGTCGGTCGAAGCGTGACGGTCGCGGCATCCGAGGCGCGGTTCTCCACGTCGACCTTGAGGACGTAGCCGGCGGTGCCGTGCAGGGGAGTGAGCCGGCTCGACACGCCGAGCGACACCAACCGGCCCTCGTCGTATTGGTGGAAGGTGCCGTGCCGGTCCACCCTGTCAGGTCGCCAGGTGCCGCCGGCCGGGAGCAGGCCGAGGCCGAAGCCGGCGATACCGGGTCGGACGCCGTCGCTCACCTGCCGGCCGTCGACGTCCACTGTGACGGTGAGCGTGCTGTCGGGTGCCGCGTACGGCGGCGCGAACCAACCGCCGACCCCACAGACCGTGCCGGCCGTGGCGAGCACCGAGTTCCAGCCGCTGGTGACCCAGACGTTGGTTGGCGCCATGTGCGCGCGGAGGTCGAAGGCGAAATCGTGCAGTGAATAGCCTGCGGGCATGCCGGTTCCTCAGGTGTCCTAGGGATGAGCTCCGAAGCGAGGCACCAACGGGGACCGGCGAGGCCCGTAACGACTCGGAGTTCGAGCCTGCCATCTCTAGGTCTCGGCGCGCAAATGCCGGTCCGGCAGCGGGCCGGTTACGGGATTGTTTCGCGGAGGCATTGCGGTTGGACCGGTCCACTGCTAGCGTCCGGCACAGGCGTTGGACCGCTCCAACGCGACCGGCGAAATGCGATCACTTGGTGTCTCCCGCCGCGGAGGCGCGTACCACAATGGAGCGAACCCGTTCATCGCTGCCACCACGGAGGACCCACATGCCGAAGCTGACGATTCGCGACATCGCGCAGCTGGCCGGGTTGTCGAAGAGCACGGTCTCACTCGTGCTCAACAACAGCCCGAAGGTCGACCCGGCCACCCGGGACCGGGTCCTCGAGGTGATGCGCGACCACAACTACACCCCGAGCACCGCCGCGACGGCGTTGGCGAAGGGACGTACCCCGTTCATCGGGATGATCGTGCCGGGCCTGACCTGGCACATGGTCGCCGCCGTCAACTGGGGCGTCGCGTCGGTGATAGAGCAGTCGCCGTACGAGATCATCCTCTACACCAGCACCAACGAGAAGGACTACTCGTCTCTCGTGGAGCGGATCAGGGCGTCCGGGCTCTCGGCCGGCCTGCTGGTCGTCACACACGACCAGCCGCTCGACCCGCTGGAGAAGCTGCACCGGGCCGGCCTGCCGGTGGTGCTGGTCAACACGCTCGGGACGCCCTCGGCGCTGCCGTCCGTGCAGGCCGACAACTACGAGGGCACCCGCTCCGCGCTGCGCCACCTGGTCGACCTCGGGCACGCCCGGATCGCCTGCGTGCAGGGCCTGATGGCCTACGAGTGCTGCCAGGAGCGCTATCGCGGCTATCTCGACGGCCTGGCCGAGGCCGGGATCGCGGCGGATCCGGAACTGACCGTCGACGGCAGCTTCCATCCACCGACGATCCGGGAGCGGGTCACCGAGTTGCTCGCCCGGCGCGACCGCCCCACCGCGATCGTCGCGCAGAACGACAACACCGCGTACGCGGTCATGCAGGCGGTGATCGACTGCGGCCTGCGCGTGCCGCAGGACGTCTCGGTCGTCGGCTTCGACGACATCGCCTCGTCGGCGGACACCCATCCGCCGTTGACCACGGTGCGGCAACCCTTTCCCGAGATGGGTAAGGCCGCCGCACGGCTGCTGCTGGAGACCATCGACGGCGCGACCGGCGATGCCGGACCCGTCCGCATGTCGACCAGCCTGATCGTCCGCGAGAGCACGGCCCGCGCGGCGAAGAAGCCCTACCGCCGGGCCCGCCCGCCGGCCGCCGGTCCCGACGCCGCGCCCCGCACGTGGAGCGGGCTCGGGCCCAACGTCAGCCGAACCTCCTAGCACAGCCCCCATCTTCACCAGCTGCTCTGTCGACAAGGGACAGAGGGCCTGGTGAAGCGCTGCCACCGTCGCCACCGGAAAGGCATCGCTCATGAGACCGCACAGAAAGCTCGGCACCACCGTCATCGCCGCCATCCTGCTGAGCACGGCCCTCGTGCTGGTCGCCGACCCGGCCAGCGCCGCGGCGCCGGTCGAGGTCATGCCCGCCGACCCGCTGGCCGCGTTCACCCAGGTCAAGGGCGACCCCGCGCCCCGGTTCGAGATCGTTCCGGTGACACACACCGACTTCAGCCAGGCGCTGCAGGTCACCACCACGGCGGCGCCGGTCAGCTCCGGCCTCGACGGCGAGTACGAGATCGCCCTGGGCGCCGAGATCGGCGGCGCGGTCAAGAAGGACGACGCCGCACTGGCCAGCTTCTGGGTCCGCAGCGTCACGCCGGTCGCCGGCAGCGACTCCGGGCAGGCGACGTTCGTCTTCGAGCGCGACGGCGGCAGCTACACGAAATCGGCCAACGCGCCGCTGAAGCTCGGCGCGCAGTGGCAGCGCTTCACGTTCCCGTTCCGGATCGCCGAGGATTACGCGCCCGGTGACGCGCACTTCCAGCTCTGGCTCGGCTACGGGCCGCAGGTGCTCCAGATCGCCGGCGTCTCGGTGCTCGACTACGGCCAGGGCGACCCGGCCGGTTACCCCGCGGTCACGTACGCCGGCCGCGAGAGCACCGCCGCGTGGCGCACCGCCGCCGCGGCCCGGATCGACCAGTATCGCAAGGGCGACCTGACGGTCGACGTCGTCGACGCGAACGGCCACCCGGTGCCGGGCGCCGACGTCAAGGTGGCGATGCAGGACCACGACTTCGACTTCGGCACCGCCGCGTCGGCGCCGTGGCTGGTCTCCGACTCGCCCGACGGCGCGAAGTATCGCGACGTGGTGGCGAAGGACTTCAACTCCGTCGCCCTCGGCAACGACCTGAAGTGGAACTACTGGGAGGACCAGGCCACCCGGACGAACAACACGCTGCCCGCGCTGGAGTGGCTCAAGGAGCAGGGCCACACCGTGCACGGGCACAACCTGGTCTGGGGTTCGTGGGGGCTGATGCCGCCCGACGTGCGCACCCTGGCCGGCGACCCGGCCGCGCTGCGGGCCCGGATCGACGGGCACGTCACCGACGAGGTCAGCGCGCTGCGGGGCATCGCCGACGAGTGGGACGTGGTCAACGAGCCCTACTCGGAGCACAACGTCACCGACGTCCTCGGCTCTGCCGAGATCGGCCGCTGGTTCGAGCTGGCCCGGCAGGCCGACCCGGACGCGCTGCTCTACCTCAACGAGTACGACCTGATCGAGGACAACGGCTGGAACCTGCGTAAGCAGAAATACATCCACGACCTGCTGGCCGACCTGCTCGCGCAGGGCGCCCCGGTCGACGTGCTCGGCATCCAGGGCCACTTCAGCGGGCTGCAACTCACCCCGCCGGCCGACCTGCCCGCCCTCTTCGACCGATACAGCAGCCTCGGCCTGCCACTGGAGATCACCGAGTTCGACGTGGCGACCGACGACGAGCAGTTGCAGGCCGACTACACCCGCGACTTCCTCACGATGGCGTTCAGCCAGCCGTCGATCACCGGCGTGAGCAGTTTCGGCTTCTGGGAACCCAACATCTGGAACCCGCTGGTCGCGTTCTACCGGCCGGACTGGACCCCGAAGCCCAACCTGCTCGCGCTGCGCGACCTGGTCTTCAAGCAGTGGTGGACGAACGCTTCCGGCCGGACCGCGGCCGACGGCCGCTACAGCGTGCGCGGGTTCCAGGGCCACTACCTGGTGACCGTGACCGTCAACGGCGTGGCCAAGCAGGTCGAGGTGGACATGCCGACCAACGCGGGCGCCAGGGTGAAGGTGGTCGCTGACGGGATCGGCACGACCGTGCGGGCCGACCTGGGCAACACGATCGTGGCCGGCGGGTTCGAACACGGCACCAACGGCTGGACGCCGCTGGCTCCCGGGACCACCGCGGTGACCGACCCGATCGGCGGCGCCGGCGCGGTGCGCACCGCGGCCACCGCCACCAGCGGCAGCGGCCTGCGCCAGCCGGTGCTCGGCCTGACCGGCGGCACCAACTACACGCTGGCGGGGTGGGGCCGGTCCGACGGGCCCGACAACCAGTGCTTCATCGGCGTACGCGGCGGGCCGGCACCCGGCACGACCAGCTTCCAGCACACGCTGAACTATCGCGACGAGTCTTCGTACACCCAACAGGTTGCCGCCTTCACGGCGCCTTCGGGGACCGGTTGGGCCGAGGTGTTCCTCTGGCAGAACCCCGTTCCCGGCGGACGCACCTGCACCTTCGACGAGGTGTCGCTGACACCGACCGTCGGCACGCCGCCGCCACCGGTGGCACCGCCGTTCGTCACGCCGAAACTGCCGGGCAACACGAACACGCTCGCCAACGGTGACATCGAGGGCGGCACCACCAGCGGCTGGTACTGCCTGGGCGGGTGCGGCGGACTCGCCGTCGTCGGCAGCCCGGTGCACGGCGGTTCGGCCGCGCTGAAGGTGACCGGGCGGTCGGCCAACTGGGTCGGCCCGGCGCAGGGCGTGACGGTCGGGCTGAACGGCCGCTACGACGCGTCGGCCTGGGTCCGGCTGGCGACACCGGGCACGGCGACCGCGGAGATCCGGCTCAAGGTGTGGACCTCGACCGGCCAGGTGACGATCCCGTTCGGCTCGGCGGCGGTGAGCGACTCCGGATGGACGCAGATCCGGGGCACCAACGTCCCGGTCTCGTTCACCGGATCGTTCTCCCGGGCCGAGTGGTGGATCGACACCACGGCCGGCACGCCCGACCTGCTGGTCGACGACATGGCGTTCAACGTGCACGCATCGCCGCCCGCGGGAGTCGACCTGCTGGGCAACGGTGACGTCGAGAACGCGAGCCCCGGCTGGTACTGCTTCTCGCCGTGCACGTCCAGCGCGGTGACCGCCCCGGTGCACACCGGCCGGCAGGCGCTGCGGGCCACCAACCGCACCTATGAGTGGGCCGGGCCGGCGCAGGGTGTGCAGCTCACCAACGGTGCCCGCTACAAGACGGCGGCGTGGATCCGGCTCGCCGACGGTGCACCGGACACGACCGCCCTGATCAAGGCCAAGCTGTATTTCTCCGACGGCACGACCACCTCGGTGCCGCTGGCCTCCGGCCCGGTCACCGCGGCCGGATGGACCCAGGTCACGGCCAACGACATCCCGCTGACGTGGACCAAGACGCTCAGCCGCGCCGAGTGGTGGATCAGCACCACCAGCGGGGCCGACGACCTCTTCGTCGACGACGCCGCCCTGCAGCCGGCCGGCGTCGATCGGACCACCTTCGCCCCGGTCGTGCCCCGGGACGTCTGCGTGGTCGACAACCACAACGGCACGCACACGGCGTACCTCGGCTACAACAACCCGAACGCGTTCGGGTTGCCCGTGCCGGTCGGCGCCCGTAACACCTTCGCCACCACCCCCGCCGACCGCGGGCAACCGGTGGCGTTCCTGCCCTTCCAACGCCCGCGCCGGGTGGCCATCCCGTTCGCCGACACGTCATCCGTGACGTGGCAGCTCGGCGGGCAGAGCGCCACCGCGACCGCCACCACGTCCCCTTGTGTCTGACCTCGTCCCAGGAGAAGCAACCATGCAACGACGTACGTTGATCAAGGCAGCCGTCGCGGCCGCCTTCACCCCCGCCCTCGCCGCCTGCGGTTCCGACGACAAGGCCGCGGCCGGCTCACAGATCGCCAGCTGGGACTGGCTGGTCAGCCAGGCCGACTGGATGGACAACGAGATCAAGCTCTTCCAGGCGGCGCACGGCGACACCTCGATCCGCAAGACCACCCAGGTCACCGACAAGTACCCGGACCTGTTCGCGCTCGCGGCGCGCAGCGGCACGGCGCCCGACGTGTTCCAGATCGCGCGTACGCCCACGGTCTCAGAGCAGGTCAGCTCCGGCTGGCTGCTCCCGCTCGACAAGTGGGCAACCGAGTCGTGGAAGGCGAAGTTCGGCCCGGGCTGGTTCGGCGAGGGCGGCAACACGTTCGGCGGCAAGACCTACAGCGCGCCGTTCAACGGCGCCGGCTCCAACCTGCAGCTCTACTGCCACCACGGCCTGTTCAAGCAGGCCGGTCTGGTCAACGCCGACGGCACACCGCAACTGCCGAAGACCTGGGACGACGTGACCCGCGCGGCCGAGGCGATCACCAGCAAGGCCGGCGGCAAGGCGTTCGGCCTCGGCTTCGGCAACTCACAGGGCGGCGCGCTGGCGTGGCTGACGGAGATCTTCACCCGGGGCGCCGGCTCGGTGGGCGGCACCAACAACCTCGACTACCGGGTCGGCAAGTGGACCTACGGCACCGACCGCAACTACGCCGACTTCATCGGCCTGCTGCTCGACTGGAAGCGGCGCGGGTTCATCTTCCCGACCGCGATGAGCGCCTCCGACGAGCAGGCCCGAGCCTTCTTCGCACAGGGCAAGTTCGGCATGATCGTCAACGGCGTGTGGAGCCAGGCGGCCTGGAAGGAGTCGAAGTTCACCGACTACAGCCTGGTCACGCTGCCGTCGCCGACCGGAACGCCGCAGGGCTACTTCTACTACGGCCAGGGCAGCAGCGCCCGGATGTTCGGCATCTCGGCGAAGACCGCCAACCCGGACGCGGCCTTCGCCTGGCTCGACTGGCTCTACAGCAAGGAGGCCGGGCAGCGGTGGGTCAAGGCCGGCCTCGGCCTGTCGGCGTACGCGGAGAACAACGACCCGTCACTGGTCGACTTCGCGCCGTTCGCGCAGTACGTGGCGACCTCGACCACCAACCTGCCGGGACCCGACCCCACGTTGCGCAACCCGGAACTGGCCACGGTCAAGGTCGACGCCGTCAAGCCGGACATCAACGACGTGCTCGCCGGCCTCTACACCGGCCAGCTCAAGGACGTCGCCGGTGCGCTCTCGGACCTTGACGGGCGGCTCAACAAGGCGCAGGAGGACGGGGTCGCGGCGGCCGCGAAGGCGGGTGCGAAGGTCAGCATGGCCGACTACACCTTCGCCGACTGGGACCCGACGAAGCCCTACGTGGTCAAGCCGGCCTGACAACAGCGGGGCGCCGCCGGGCCCATCGGCCCGGCGGCCCCGCGCCACCGACGACAAGGAACACCGAATGAACGTGCGCCGCGAGTCGCTGGCCGGCCGGATGTGGACGGCCCGCTGGTCCTACGCCTACGCGCTGCCGATGCTGGCGCTCCTGCTGGTCTTCATCGTCTACCCGATCGCGGCCTCGCTCGGCTACACCCTCTACAGGTGGAACGGCATCGGGGATCCGAGTGAGTTCGTGGGGCTCGACAACTTCCGCCGGATCATCGGCGACTCGATCTTCTGGGGTGCGGTCAGGCACACGTTCCTCTACGTCGCGATCGTCGTACCCGTGCAGCTTTTCCTGGCTCTCGGTCTGGCCCTGGTGCTCAACCAGAAGAAGCTGCGCTTCGCGTCGTTCTACCGCACGGTCTTCTTCCTGCCGGTCGTCACGTCGGCCGCGGTGATCGGCGTGGTCATCCAGTTGCTGTTCTCCAACTTCGGCGACGTCATCAACAACGTCCTGCGCGACCTGCACCTGATCGACGACTACATCGACTGGCTCGGCGACCCGCGGTTCGCGATGGGCATCATCATCGTGGTCGGCATCTGGCACACGCTGGGCTACAACCTGGTCTACTTCCTGGCCGGCCTGCAGACCATCCCCGAGGAGTTGTACGAGGCCGCGCGGCTCGACGGTGCCGGCCGCTGGGCGTCGTTCCGGTTCATCACCGTGCCGATGCTGCGCTCGGTCGGCATCGTGATCCTGCTGCTCGCACTGGTCGGCTCGTTCCAGGTCTTCGACATGGTGCAGGTGCTCACCAACGGCGGCCCGTTCTTCGCCACCGAGGTCGTCAACACATACATCTACCACCTGGCTTTCGGCGGTACGGGCGACGTCGACCCCGACGTCGGTCTGGCCTCGGCGGCGTCCTTCTTCTACGGGATCCTGCTGATCGCGCTCTCCGTCGTCCAGGTCGTGGTCCTGCGCTCGCTGGCGCGGCGCCGGGCCGCGAAATAGAAAGGCTTCGCCATGTCGTCCGTCGCCACCGAGCGGGTGCCCGCTCCGTCCCCGCCGGCCACGCCGCTTCCGCCCCGACCCCGGCGCCGTCGCCGCCCCCGCGCCGCGGTGGTGATGACCCACGTGGCGCTGCTGGTCAGCGGCATCGCGTGGATGTATCCCTTCCTGTGGACGCTGGGCAGCTCACTGAAGGACACCGACGAGTTCTTCGGCCGCGGCCTCAACCCGCTGCCCGCGCACCTGCTGTGGAGCAACTACCAGCAGGCGTGGGAACAGGCGTCGTTCGGCACCTACTTCGTCAACACGTTGCTCATCACCATCGGCACCTGCGTAGGCACCTTGCTGGTGACCGCGATGGCCGGCTATGTGCTGGCCAGGGCCCCGTTCCCCGGTCGGGGTCTGTTCCTGTTCCTCATCTCGGCGACGCTGTTCCTGCCGCACGGCTACACGATCATTCCGATCTTCGACCTGATGGAGAAACTGGGCCTGCTCAACTCCCTCTTCTCGATCATCATCGTCCAGGCCGCGGGCGGCGTCGTCTTCGGCACGTTCCTGTTCATGGGCTACTTCCAGACCATCGACGCCGAGCTGGAGGACGCGGCCAAGGTCGACGGTGCGAACTTCCACCAGACCTTCTGGCGGATCATGTTGCCCTTGTCGGGCCCGATGCTGGCGACGGTCGGCCTGTTCACCGCCATCAACGCGTGGAACAGCTATTTCATCCCGCTGGTCTTCACGCTGGCCCGCCCGGAGCAACGCACCCTGTCGGTCGGCATGTACGCCTTCATCGGCGAGAACTCGACACAGTGGACATTGCTGTGCGCCGGTTCCATCATCACGTTGGTCCCGATCATCGCCCTTTTCGTGATGCTGCAACGCTTCTTCGTCAACGGCCTGGCCGGCGCCATCAAGGGCTGACCGCGTGCGGCCCACCCGTCCGCACCCGAGCGGGTGGGCCGCACCGGTGGGGCCACGGCCGCGTCCGGAAGCCGGACCCTAGTGCCGGTGGCTATGGTCCGGCTGGGCCGGGTCCGCCGGGTGCTCGGCACCGGGCGCGCGCCGGACGCGGTCGCGCATCTCGACGTCGAGCCAGCGCGCGAACGCCGCCGCCCGCGCGGCCGCCGACAGCGACGCCGCCGGGTCCGGGCCGCCGGTGTCGACGGTGTCGAGGACCTCGAGCACGTCGGCGCCGGCGGTGACGACGCCGCCCGGCGGCGCCGCGAAGACGAGCGGCCCGAGTGCTTCGGCACGACGCAGCCGATACGGCCGGCCCCCGTTGACCGGCCGGCCGGCGCGGACGTGCCGAACCACTCGGACCTCTTCGGCGGCCAGGTCCGGGTTGGCCGCCCGGTAGGCGGCGATCTCCGCCGCCGTGACCGTCACATCGACCGTGACCGCGTCGAAGACGGCCGCCGCGTGCGGTGAGCGGGCCAGGGCGGCGGCCGCGATGCTGCCCAACGACACCCGGTCGGCGTCCGGCAGCGGGCCCGACGCCGCGAGTTCGAGGCGGGCCGCCGTGGCGCCGATAACCGCCTGGACCACCAGCACCTGGATCACCCAACGCCGCAGTTGCCGGCCCTCGGCCGTGTCCGGGGGCGGGAACGCGTGCCCGCCCGGGCCGCGGTAGAGCCGGCCCAGCTCGGCGTCGACCGCTGCCGCATCGACCGGCTCGCCGTCGACCCAGGCCACCGCCGCTGCCCGAGCACCACCGGGCCCATTACGGATCCAGGCCGGCGTCACGGGTCGACCACCAGCCGCACCGGTGCCGTGTAGGCGACCCGGCCGAACCACATCACCTTGGCCAACGCCCACCAGGTGCCCGGCGCGGCGTCGGCCGGCACGGTCACCTCGATGCCGGCCGACGCCTTGCCGCCCGCGTCGACCGCGAAGCCCTGCGTGTGCGGCCCGAGCATCTCCCACGTGCCCCACGGGCTGATCACCTGGACCTCGCCGTGCACGGCGTAGGCGGCCGGGTTGGCCAGCGCCAGCGTGATTGTCGCCTGCCCGCCCGGACGCAGCCGGAGTTCGTCGACGTCGAGGTCGGCGGCGAGCGCGGGGCCGGGATCGCCGATCGGCAGGACGTCTTCGACCGTGGTGCCGGCGTGGTCCAACCGGGCCGTGACGACCCCCGTTGGCTCGGCGCCGGGGCCGGCGGCGAGGTCGACGGCGAAGGAGGTCCACCCGCCGGGGGAGAGGCGCACCGGGCGCTCGGCCGGGTCGACCGACCAGCCGGCCGGTGCCTCGACCCACACGGTTCCGTCGAACGAGGCGTCCGTGAGGTCGCTCGCCACGGTCACCGAAACCGCACCGTCGTGGGCGCGGTGCAGGTGCACGCTCACCGGTTGGTTGCCCATCGGCGCGGGGCCCCTGTTGTGCAACCAGTAGCTCGCGAACACCGGCTGCACCGGCTCGGTCCGCGGCCCGATCTCGACGGACGAATCACCGGCCGGCGCGTCGAGCAACCACGTGCCGATCTCGAACGGCGCCAGTGCGCCGACGTCACCGGACCGCGGGCGCTCCAGCACGTCGGCCCGGCCGGTGACGGTCAGGCCCGGCCCGTCGAGCCGCACCGCGACCGGGCGCCCGTGCGGCTCGTAGACCCGGGCGGTCACACCCGCCCGGGCAGCGGCCGGCCGGCCCGACGCCAGCGGGTCGCCGGTGGCCTTCAGCGCGGTGAGCACCGCACCGGGCGACACGGTCAGCAGCGCCGAGTCGGGCGGCAACGTACCCGGGTGTGCCGAAGCGACCACGGCCACGAGTGGATGGTTGTAGTCGTGCGCCTGCCCGGTGATCCCGGCCGCCCGCCAGTCACCGTCCGAGGAGGTGAGCGCATAGTCGAACGAGTGGCTCCAATGCTGCAGGGCGAAGGCTGATCCGTCCGGCGCGGTCCGCCGCGGCGGGTCGATCCACACGCCGGTCGGCCAGCCGGTGCACGACCGCACCAGCGACAGGTGCAGCCCGCCGTCGGCGGTCACCGCGAAGCCGGGTATGCCCCGGTTGAGCACCGCGACGGTCCGGTCCGCGTAGGGCTCCGCCGACCACAGCGCCGCGGGCTGCGGCACGTCGATCGAGGCGTCGGCCAGGTCGCGGACGAGGGCGGCCAGTGCCGCGGCGTCGTCATCGTCCGACGCGACCAGCAGGACGGGCAGGTCGCGCACGCCGGTGAGGTCGGCGCCCGGCCGCCAGACCTCGTCCAACGGCGACGAAGCGGGTAGCCACATGCGCACGGAGCCGGTGGTGGCCAGCTGCCGGGCGAACGAGGCCTCGTAGGCCGGGCCGGCGGCCGCGAGCGCCCGGGCGGTGAAAGCGTTGCGAGTGGGACCCCCGACGGCGATCCGCACGTCGGGCAGGTTCGAGTCGATCTGCGAGCGGCCGTAGCGCGGCGCGTCGGGCTCGGTGCAGGTCGCGGTGACCCCGGCGCGCACCAGCGCCACCGCGAGCGGCCGCCCCAGACCGGCGGGATCGGCGGTGACGACCTCGGCCACACCGATCGCCCGCTGACCGACGGCGGCACCGTCGGCCAGGGTGACCCGGGCGGTGGTCCCCGAGCCGAACCAGCGGTACGCCGGGTTGTCCAGCGTCCACGGGTGAAGGGCGCTGTCGACGTCGGGATGCGCGAACCCCCGCGCGACCACGGCGTTGGCCACCTCGGACAGCGGCAGCCCACCCGGCACACCGACCGGCCACCGCAACCGCACCAGGTGGTCGCTGCCGGTGAACTCGTCGACCCGGGTCTCACAGTCCACCCGCGACAGTCCGTACATCAGCGTCAGCGTCTGCGTGTAACGCACCGGCCCGACGACACCGGTCACGACGACCCGCTCGCCGACCGGGCTGTGCTCGACCCGCACCGAGGTGGCGGCCTGCGAGCCGGAGGCCGCCACCGGGCCGCCGGTCGGCAGCAGGTGCCACGGGCCCTCGTGGAACTCGGGGTGTTCGGCGTACTCGTCGTACACCAGGATCTCGTTGCCCACCCGCCCGGGCCGCAGCAGTTCGCGCCCGCTGGCCACCTCGACGAGCGAAGCGACCGTCCCGCCGCGGGCCGGGTCGACCGTGAGCCGGTAAGCGGAGTTGGCGATGCGTAAACCGTCGGCAGGAGTCCAGCCGGCGGCGGCGGCCGGCATCAGCCGGTAGGTCCGATGGCCCAGCGACGGCACGTCCCGCGCCAGAAACGTCAAGCGGTCGCCGGACCGCACGGCCGGCACCGGCGCCCCGGAAGCGTCCGCGACCCGCATCGCCGGATCGATCGGAACGCTGATGACGTCGGTGCGCGACCACGACGACGGGTTGAAGACCAGCACACTGGCGTCGGTGGTCGCTATCTGGTCGGCGAGGTGGTGCAGGGCGCCGGAGTGCACCGTTCGTGCGAGATCGTGCGCCTCCCGCCACCCGGCCAACAGGTCGAGGTAGACCTGGTCCGACTCCGTCCCGGTGATCGCGTCGTGGTGCGCGCCATAGATGAGCAACCGCCAGGCCCGGTCCAGCGCCTCGACCGGATAGCGCGCCGACCCGTGCACCGAAGCCAGCGTCGCCCACTTCTCGGCGTCGACGAGCAGGTTCTCCACGACCCGGTGCGCCTGCTTGGTGTCGATGTAGGACACGTCCTTGCCGGTGTATATCGGGTTCATGTCGCGGGTCTGCGGGCTCAGCGCGGGACGCGCCTCGCGCACCGCCCCGAAGAACTCACGGGGCGACGAACACACCAGCCGCGGCCACAGATAGCGGCTGTTCCAGTCACGATGGATGGCCGTGAGCCATTTGTTCGGCGGCGAATAGTCGGTGCCGACCGGCAGCAGGATATGGCGGGTGGCCGCCGCCGGGCGCATCAGGCGCCACAGCCGCAGCACCGCTTCCTCGGCCTCGGCGAGGGTCGCGGCCGAGTCCATCCACCACCCGGCGCTGTAGTGCGCCGGCATGTAGCTGGTCAGCAAACCCTGCCCGCTCGGCGCGATCCACTCGAACTCGCTCGGGAACTGCATCGCCGACGCGTCGGTCACCACGTCGCCGGCCACCCGCATCATCGGGCCCCACTGGTGGAAAGGACCGCGCGCCCACGAACTCGACGTCAGCCCGGCGTCGGCCATGATGCCGGGAAACTGTGGATCGTGTCCGAACGCGTCGAGCTGCCACGCGGTCGCCGGGTCGCCGCCGACCACGTCCCGCTGGAAGCCGAGACCGTGCACGACGTTGCGGATGGTCGTCTCGGCACCGGTCAGGTTGGTGTTGGGCTCGTTGTAGGTCCCGCCCATCAGCTCCAGCCGGCCGCCGGCGAGCAGCCGGCGGATCAGCGCACGGTCCTGCGGATAGCGGTCCCAGTAGGGCTTGAGATAGTCGACCTCGGCCAGCACGAAGGTGTAGTCCGGATCGCGCCGGGCCAGTTCCAGGTGCGTGCGGACGAGGTCGAACCCGGTGTGCTGGTAGGCCGCGCGGTGCTCCTGCGCCGGGCCGGGCAGGCCGTTCCACTCGCTGGTGTAGGCGGCCTGGGTGTTCCACCACACCGGGTCGTAGTGGAAGTGCGAGACCAGATGCACGGTCCAGCCGGGCTCGGCCACGACGACGGTGCCGGAGCCGTGCGCCGTCTCGCCGCCGCAGCGCGCGGTTACCGACACCGGCACGGAAGCGCCGACCGGCCCGTCGACCGCCAGACCGACCTCGACCACCGCGACGCCCGCGGCGTCCGGGTCGGCGGCGAAGCCGGAAACCTCCACGGGTACGCCCGGAGCCGCACCCGCGACCCTGACCCGCACCACCTGCCGCGGCTCGCCCACCGTCCCCACGAACAGGTCGGTCGACTCGATCGCCTCGATCCGCAGGGACATCAGGCCTCGAGCAGCGTGGTGAGGTCGACCGCACGCCCGGTGCGGAACGACTCGTTGGCCCCGAGCCCCGGCAGCAGCGCGAGCAGCCCGTCGCCGGCGTCGGCCCGGTCGGCCAACTGGTCCGCGGCGCCGTCCAGCAGCGCGGCCAGCATCCGCTGGTCGCCGCCGCCGTGCCCGGCGTGGTCGAACGAGGGAACCGTCACCTCCTCCGGCGGCTGCCAGAGCCGGCGGACCAGGATCCGGGCCCCGCCCGCCGTCGCGGCCGCGAGGTCACCGTGCACGGAGCCCTTGGCGGACTCGACCCGGGCCGCCGGCTGCGTCCACCGTGCCTCCTCGACCTCGAGTTCCAACCGGCCACCGGTGCCGTTGAACATCACCCGGTAGCCCTCCCACGGCGAGTACGCGGTGAGGTGGTAGCTCATCGAGGCGCCGGTGTCGTACCCGACGACCAGCGCCATGTCGTCTTCGATGGTGATGCCGTCGCCGAACACGTTCTGGTCGCGGATGTAGCCCGAGTCGGCCTCCGCGTCGAGGTAGAGCCCCCGTAGGCCCGGGTTGTCGGCCAGGTGGATGGCGAACGGGTCGTCCTGCGCGGCCGGCGAGCCGTGTGCCCGCACGTAGTCGCGGGCGTAGCCGGTCCGCCGCCCGTTGGCGCCGTAGAACGCCAGCCGGCCCTGGCCGTAGACCGACACGGGCCGCGCGCCCAGCCACCAGTTGACCAGGTCGAAATGGTGGCTGGCCTTGTGCACTGTCAACCCGCCGGAATTGACGCGCTCACGATGCCAGCGCCGGAAGTAGTCGGCGCCGTGCCGCACGTCGAGCAGCCACTCGAAGTGCACCGACACGACCTCGCCGATCGCGCCGGACCGGAGCAGCTCACGGACCTTGGCGTGGACCGGGTTGAACCGGTAGTTGAACGCGACGCTCAGGTCGCCGCCGGTGTCCCGGACGGCGGCCATGATGCGGCGGGCCTTGGCCGCGTCGGTGGTCATCGCCTTCTCGGTGATGACCCGCGCGCCTGACCGCAGCGCGGGAACGATGTAGGCGTCGTGGGTGGCGTCGGGCGAGGTCACCACGACCAGGTCGGGCACGTCCTGAAGCAGCCGGTCGAAGTCGACCGGTGCCCAGGTCCAGGCCGCCGGGCGGCCGTGCTCGGCCAGCAGCGCGTTGTGGAACGCCATCCGGGTCGGGCTCGGGTCGCAGAGGCCGACCACCTCGTACGCGGGCCGGCTGGCCAGGCCCGCGGTGAAGAGTTGGGCGCGATGGCCGGTGCCGACGATGGCGACCCGTGACGCTGGCATGGCTGTTGCCTTTCGGTCTCGTGTGGACCGCGCTGGACCGGTCCACCGCGACAGGGACGCTAACAGTGGACCGGTCCAACAACAAGCCGTACGCTAGCCGGAATGTGGCGGCCACAGCTGCGGGCAGACCCGCGGATCCGTGTAGTCGGGCACCCCGTCGACCTGTCCGACCAGCCGGTCGTTGCCGTGTCGGGCCGGCCGGCCGGCCGGCCCGACATGCCGCCGCCATCGGTTGTCGGCCGGTTGCAGGTGTATCGCCAGCGACCGGCGCGGCGTGCTCCCGTGGTTGGGGCCGCTGCCGTGCACCGTGCGGCAGTGGTGGAAGCTGACCTGCCCGCGCCGCATGGCGGTCGGCCGCACCTTCACCCGGAAGCCCTGCCGGGCGATCCGGTCGGTGAGCAGGTCCAGGTCCTGCGCGAAGAAGTCCAGGCCGTCGACGTCCCAGTGGTGGCTGCCCTCCAGGAACGACACCGAGCCGCCGGCCTCGTCGACGTCGTGGAAGGCGACCCAGGCGGTGAGCATGTTCTCCGACGAGCAGGTCTGCCAATACTGCCGGTCGGTGTGCCAGCCGACGTTCGCGTCCGGCCCGGCGGTGTCGACCGGCTTGTAGAGCAGTTGGTCGTGCCAGAGCCGGATCCCACCGGCGCCGGCGAGCCGAGCCGCGCTGGCGGCGATCGCCGGATGGCGCACGAGGTCGGCGAGTTCGCGCACCACGAGCGACGCGTAGTCGTTCTTGCGCAGCCCGGGCCCGTCGGCCGGGGTCCAGCCGTGCGGGCCGTCGAGGTCGGCGTCCCGTTCCCCGGCGTAGAAGCGCCGCATTCCACGCTCGGCGGCGTCGAGGACCGCGCCGGGCACGATGACCGGCGAGACCCAGAAACCGTCGTCGCGGTACGCCGCGACGTCCTCGGGTCCGGGCAAGAAGGAGTGATCCATGGTGTCGAACGTAGGTAGCGGGCCCGGCGCGTTCGTGCCTGATCCGACCGAGTTCGGTGCGAAACCGAACGCGCTGATCCTGCACGGCAAGCCGGGCGAGGCGGAGTTCTACGACCCGTCGGTGCCCTCGCCGAGCAACCACCACTGGCTGCCCTGGCTGGCCAAGCAGCTGATCGTGCGGGACATCCCGGCGCACACACCGGAGATGCCGCGGGCCTTCGAGCCCGACTATCCGGCCTGGCGGCACGAGTTCGAGCGCTACGACGTCGGCCCGCGCACACTGTTCGCCGCGCACAGTTGTGGCGCCGGGTTCCTGCTGCGCTGGCTCAGCGAGCACCCCGGCGTCTTCGTGGGCCGCGTGGTGCTGGTCGCGCCCTGGCTGGATCCGACCGGCCGGGCGCCGGGCTTCTTCGACTTCACGCTGGATCCGCGGGTAGCCGCGCGTACCGCCGGCCTGACGGTCTTCCACTCCGATGACGACTTCGACGACATCCAGGTGAGCGTGCGGCGGATCCGCGACACGGTGGTCGACCTGCGCTACCGCGAGTTCCAGGGGTACGCGCACTTCGCCCGGCCGACCTTTGCGGAACTGCTCGGCGCGCTGGTGGACTGATGTCCGGTGTAGCGGTGTTCCGCCCGTCCGGGGTGACCGCGGGGTTCCACGCCGACGTGCGCACCGAACCCGGCGACGGCACCGGCCTCGTCCACGCCGGCGAGCAGTGGACCCCGGCCCGGTTCCGGATCGCGTCGCACACCCACCGGGTCTGGGAGTTCTACCTCCAGATGCACGGCGAGAGCAGCTGGCAGGCCGGTGGCGAGGTGTTCGCGCTGCGGCCGGGCCACCTGCTCGGCGTCGGGCCCGGCGTGCCGCACCACATGCGTGACGAGTCGGCGCGGCACAACCATTTCTGCTTCGCGGCCGTCGACCTGTCGCCCGTGCTGGTCCGCCACCCGGACCTCGCCGCCGACTGGCGCGGGCAGCCGCCGGCCGTGCACCGGGCCGGCTCCGACGCGCTGGCCGAGACGTTCCGGCAGATCGGCCGGGAGCTGACCGCGGTGCGCCGGCACGGCACCACCGGGCTGCTGCTCGCGGTCGACCGCCTGGTGCTCGAGCTGAGCCGCCAGCTACGCGACACCCACCCGGTGCCGACGCTCGCCAGCCACCCGGCGGTCGCGGCCGCCCGCAACCTGATCGACCGGGACAGCGCGCGGCGCTGGACGCTCGACGAGCTGTCCCGGGCGATCGGGCTCGCACCGGGCTATCTGGCCCGGCTGTTCGCGCAGGAGGTGGGCATGACGCCGCACCGCTACCTCAACGAGCGCCGGGTGGAGCGGGCCCGGCACCTGCTCGCCGGCGGCGACCTGCCGGTCACCACCATCGCGTTCGCGGTCGGGTTCGGTTCCAGCCAGCACTTCGCGCGGGTCTTCCGGCAGGTGACCGGGCGAACGCCGCGGGAGCACCGGCGGGCGGCGCAGGGTCAGGACCAGGCGTTGGCGTCGCGGAACGGGAAATGACGCGCGGCGTCGAAGGTCGGCACCGGCTGGTAGCTGTTGACGCCCTTCTCACCGCGCAGCCAGAAGGCGCTCGGGAAGGGCTGCTCGTCGCCGAGGATCCGGGTCGAGGTCGGGATGTAGCGGATGGTCAGCCCGCAGCGCCGGTGGGGGCTCGTGTTGGCGTTGCTGCCATGGATGATGTTGGGGTGGTGCACCTCGACGTCGCCGGGGCGCAGCACGATGTCGACCGCGTCGGCCTCGTCGACCTCGACCGCGATCTCCTGGCCGAGCACGTTGTCGACCTCGGTGTTGGCCCGCATGGCCGCGATGTCGCGGGTGTGGCTGCCCGGCACCAGGCGCACGCAGCCGTTGTCCGGTGTGGAGTCGTCGACGGCCAGCCACAGGGTGACCACCTCCATCGGCTCCAGCGGCCAGAACGCGCTGTCCTGGTGCCAGAGCACCGGCTGGCCGGTGAAGGGCGGCTTGCTGATGTAGTGCGAGGCGAACAGCGCGAGGTCGGGCCCGACGAACTTCTCGGCGATGTCGAGCAGCCGGTCGTCGCTGATCAGGCGGATCCAAAACGGGTCATCGCGCAGGAAGGTGTGGCCGAGCTGCTCCGGCCGCACGTCCGGATGCCGCCGCTCCAGCCAGGCGACGTGGTCGCTGGTCTCGGCGATCAGGTCGGCGTCGATGACGTCGCGGAAGATGGCGTAGCCGTCGCGGTCGTACGAGGTGTCAGACATGCCGTTGACCGTGCCACCGCCCCGGGTGCGCGGGATACGGCCGGCCGGAACCAGAACTTGTAGTGTGTTGATGTGGCCGAGCGGGCGGAACGGTTCGAGGACCACGCGCTCGGCCGGCCCTTCCACGCCGCCCTCGTCGACCTGAAGAGCCGGTCCAACCCGCACAGCCACCGCGACTACTTCGAGGTGATGGCGGTGGTCTCCGGCGCGGGCGAGCAGGTGGTGTCGCAGGCCGGGGTGCAGCCGTTGCACCCGGGCGACGTCGTGCTGGTCCGGCCGCGCGACCACCATACGATCGTCGGCCCGCTGCGCTTCTACAACATCGCGTTCCCGGCCACCGGCTGGCGCGCCTTCGCCGGCCTGGCCGGCCTCGACCCGCGGTGGGGCGGCGGCGCGCTCCCGCCGCTGGTGCGCGACGACCGCGGTGTTGACCTCTGCGCGGCCACCCTGCGCCGGTTCCACGACGCGCCGCGCCAGCCCGACCTGCTGCGCTTCTGGTGCGACGTGGTCGACCTGCTCGTGCCGGCCACCCCGGCGCCCGGTCCGCCGCCCGGGATCCCCGGCTGGTTGCTGACCGCCACGGCGGCGATGAGCCGGGAAGATCACCTGCGCGAGGGGCTACCCCGGCTGCGCGCGCTGGCCCACGTCAGCGCCGCCCACCTCGCCCGCACTGTGCGCCGCCACTACGGCACCACGCCGACCGGCTTCGTCGCCGACCTGCGGCTGCGGCACGCGGCCGCCCTGCTGGCCACCACCACCCGCACGGTCTCCGACATCGCCTACGCGTGCGGGTTCGCGAGCGCCTCGTACTTCAGCCGCCAGTTCCACGAGGCGCACGGCTCGTCGCCCCGCACGTTCCGCGACGCCGCGCGGCACGCCTTCGTGCCGCGCCGCTAGAGCAGCTCCGCGTCGTGCACCAGCAGGGCCACCTGCACGCGGTTGTTCAGGTCGAGCTTGGCCAGCAGCCGGGAGACGTGTCCCTTGACCGTCGGCACGCTCATCGACAGCCGGGTGCTGATCTCGGCGTTGGACCAGCCCTGGCCCAGCGCCACGGCGACCTCGCGCTCCCGATCGGTGAGCCTGGCCAGCCGGGCCCGGGCGCGGTCGCGGCGCGGGCCGGCGAGCGGGTCGGCGACGTGGTCGATCAGCTGGCGGATGACCGCGGGCGACAGGGTGGCCGACCCGGCGGCGACCGTGCGCACCGCCTCGATGATGTCCAGCGGCGGGGTGTCCTTGAGCAGGAAGCCGCTCGCGCCGGCCCGCAGCGCGTCGAGCACGTGCTCGTCGGCGTTGAAAGTGGTCAGCACGATCACGTGCGGCGGCGCCGGCCGCGACCGCAGCCGGCGGGTGGCCACCAGTCCGTCCACCGTGGGCATCCGGATGTCCATCAGGACGACGTCGGGCCAGTGCGCGTCGGCCAGCGCGTCGACCTCGGTGCCGTCGCGGCCCTCGGCGACCACCTCGATGTCGGGCGACCCGCCCATCAGGATCCGTAGGCCGGTCCGCACCAGCGGGTCGTCGTCGACGATGGCCAACCGGATGCGCTTCACGCCGGCCACGGCAGCCAGGCCTCGACCCGGAAGCCGGCACCGTCGGGGCCGTGCTCGACCCGGCCGCCGGCCAGGGCCACCCGCTCGGCGATGCCGACCAGTCCCATCCCGGCGCCGGGCCCGGCGGGCGGTGCGTCGCCGAGCGGGTTGGTGATCCGGACCCGCAGGTCGGCGCCCGCCGCGCCGTCGAGCAGCACCGCCACGGCCGCACCGGGTGCGTGCTTGCGGGCGTTGGTCAACCCTTCCTGCACGACCCGGTAGAGCGTGCGCCCGAGCACCACGGACGGGCCGGAGGGCTCGACCTCGCAGGTGAAACTCACCGTCATGCCCGTCGCCCGGGCGTCGTCGACCAACTCCGCCAGGTCGGCCAGGCCGGGCTGCGGCGGCTCGGGCCGACCGGCCGCACCCTCGCGCAGCACGCCGATCACGGTGCGCAGCTCCTGCAGGGCGTCGTGCACGCTGGTGCGGATCGCGCCGGCCGCGACGGCGATCTCCTCGGGCCGCGCGTCGGTGCGCACCTCCAGCGCCCCGGCGTGCAGGCTGACCAGTGACATCCGGTGGGCGAGCACGTCGTGCATCTCCCGCGCGATGCGGGCCCGCTCGGTCAGCCGGGCCTGGTCGACCCGCAGGTGCTGCTCGGCCTCCAAGCGCGCGGCCCGGTCGCGCAGCGAGTGGGTCAGCCGCCGGTTGCCCTGCACGAACAGGCCCCAACCGATCGCCGCCGAACTCGGGCCGGCACGGGCCACCAGGTCGACCCAGAGCGGGAACTCCGGCCGGTCGTGCAGCAGGAAGTAGACCGGGACGGTCGCGACGTAGGCCGCCGCGAGCAACAGGGCGACCCGGGCCCGGCGGTGCACCGCCACCGTGAACAGCGCGACGACGGCCGCGCCGGTCGACAGCACCGACACCGCGGTCACCGGGAGCACCGCGACGGCGACGCCCACCGGCCAGCGCCGGCGTGCCAGCAGGCCGAGACAGCAGCCGGCGCCGATCGCGGCGTCGACCGGCCACGGCACCGCCGCACCCGGCCTGGTCGCGTCGCCGATCGACACCATCAGCGCGCCGTAGACCAACGCGCAGCCGATCGCGATCACGTCGGCGAGCCGGTCCCGCACCCCGGATCCGCGGCTGCCCGGCGGCTCGGGCACGAGCAGCGTGAAGGGCAGACCGGACATACGCCGAGGGTACGGCCCGGACCGGGCGATGGGCAGCGCCGGAAGTCCGCATCGGACCCCTACCAAAGTCGTGGCCGGGACCGGATCCGACGGAACGGGTGCGGCACGACCTCGGGCCGATGTCAGCGGCGCCGCCGCCCACTCATGCTGGCGCCCATGACACAACGGAACCTGCCCTGGATCGTGCTGGCCGTGTCGTGGGGAGTCGGCGCCGGCCTCTGGCAGCCGCGGGGCCCGCTGACCGCCGCGCAGGCCCTCTGGTCGGTCGGGCTGAGCGCGGCGGTGGGCGCCCTCGCCGGGTGGGCGAGCCGGTCGCGCTGGGCGATGCTGGCCGCGCCGGCCGTGTTCGTCGCCGCGCTCGAACTGGCCCGCGTGCGGCTGCACGGGCCGTCCGTCGACGGCCCCCACGCGAGCACCTTCGGCGTGGCGGCGCAGATCGCCGGGCGCGGGGTGCAGGGAGTGCTCTCCGTGCTGCCGATGATGGTCGCCGCCGCCTACGGAGCCGCGCTCGGCCGCCGCGGCCGGCCTCCCGGCAAGCGGATCCCGCGCTACCTGCGGCGGACCGGCGTCGGTGCGCTCGCGGCCGTCGTCGCGCTGGCCACCGCCGCGGCGGTGCTCCCGGCCCGCACGGCCGCGATCCCCGGCGGCGTCGCCGAACTCACGACGGTCGACGGGCTCGGCCTGATGATCAGGGGACGCGACACGTCCGCACCGGTGCTGCTCTACGTGCCGGGCGCGCCGGGCGGCATGGAGATGGGCTCCGTGCGGCGCCACCTCGGCGCGCTGGAAGAGCACTTCGTCGTCGTGACGCTGGACCGGCGCGGCGGCGGCAAGTCCTACGGCGCGCTCGACGGCGGCCCGCCGGCCGGCCTGGACAGTGGCGTGGCCGACACGATCGCCGTCACCAACTATCTGCGCGCCCGCTTCCGGCAGGACCGGATCTACCTGCTGGCGCACTCGGGCGGCTCGCTGCTCGGCGCGCTCGCCGCCGCTCGTCACCCGGAACTCTACCGGGCCTACATCGGCGTGGGTCAGGCCGTCGACCTGCCCGAGACCGACCGCATCTTCTACGCCGACATCCTGGCGTGGGCCCGGGCGACCGGGAAGCGGGATCTGGAACGGACCCTCGTGGACCGCGGGCCGCCGCCGTACCCGGACTTCTTCTCGTATGAACCGATCATCACGAACACCGCCGGGGTGTACGGCGACGACAACGCCGCCGCCGGGATGGCGGACAACCTCGCCACCCCCGAATACACGGTGCTGGAGAAGGCGCACACGTTGAACTCCATGATGGACAGCTGGCAGGCGCAGTATCCGGACCTGCAGCGTATCGACCTGCGCACCGACGTGCCGCGGCTGCGGGTGCCGGCCTACTTCATGCAGGGCGCACACGAGATGCGCGGCCTCGCGGTGCCGTTCGCGCAGTGGTTCGGCCTGCTCGACGCGCCGGTCAAGCGGCTCGTCGTGTTCGAGACGTCGGGACACCGGCCGATGTTCGAGCAACCGGACCGGTTCGTCGACGCGATGGCCCAGGTGCGGGCCGATACCGCCTAGGTCGCCGCGGTCTCCAGGTAGGCCAACACCCCGGCGCCGTCGTCGGCGACGTGCACCAGGCCGTCGAGCGGCACCGGCAGGAAGCCCTCGGCGTCCATCCGGCGCAGTTGCAGGATCAGCCCGTCGTAGAAGCCGTCGGTGTTGAGCAGCACCACCGGCTTGTCGTGTAGGCGGTGCTTGCGCAGCTCCAGGATCTCGGTGGCCTCGTCGAGGGTGCCGAGGCCGCCGGCCAGCACCACGATCGCGTCGGACCGGGCCAGCAACTGCGCCTTGCGGGCGGCCAGGTCCCTGGTGACGACCATCTCGTCGGCGTCGGCCCGGACGAGCGCGCGCAGGATCTCCACGGAGATGCCGACCAGCCGCCCGCCGCCGTCGCGCACCCCGTCGGCGACGACCTTCATCAGGCCGGTGTCGGAACCGCCCCACACCAGGGTGTGGCCACCCTTGCCGAGCAACTGGCCGAACTCCCGGGCCGGGCGGGTGTAGCGCTCGTCGAGGTCGGCGGCGGAGAGGAAGACGCAGATGTTCATGCCTGAAGTGAACCCCACGATCCGCGACCGCCAAAACGCTAGGCCAGCACGTCACACAGAATGTCGAGCGCGCCCGCCCACGCGTTGTCCAGCGGCGCCGCATAGTTGATCACCAGGGCGTCCTTCACCGGCAGCCGCCAGCCGGCGTCCGCCGTCTCGTAGCGGAACTCGGTGATCCCGCTGATCTCCAGCCCGCGCGCGGCGGCCGCTTCGATCACCGACCGCTCCGTGCCGGCCGGCAGTTCGAGCACCACCTGGAGACCGGCGGCCAGGCCGGTCACCTTGATCGCCGGTGCCCGCTCGGACAGGGCCGCGACCAGCTCGTCGCGGCGGCGCCGGTAGCGCAGCCGCATCGCGCGGACGTGCCGGTCGTAGTCGCCGGACGCGATGAACTCGGCCAGCGTCAACTGCTCGGTCGCGCTCGACAGCCAGTCGAGATACCCCTTGGCCGTGATGATCTCCGGCACCAGCCAGTCCGGCAGCACCATCCAGGCCAGCCGCAGCCCCGGCGCCAGCGACTTGCTGACCGTGCCGAAGTAGGCGATCCGGTCGGGGTCGAGGCCCTGCAGCGCGCCGACCGGCTCGCGGTCGTAGCGGAACTCCCCGTCGTAGTCGTCTTCCAGGATCAGCCCGCCGGTCGCACGCGCCCAGTCGAGGACCGCCGCGCGCCGGGCCGGTGGCAGCGCGTGCCCGGTCGGGAACTGGTGCGCGGGCGTGATCAGCACCGCGCCGACATCCGGCATCCCGGCCAGGTCGCCGGTGCGTGCGCCGTGGTCGTCGACGTAGAGGGGCGGGATCCGCAGGCCGGCGTTGGACAGTTGCTCGCGGTAGATGTCCAGGCCGTAGGACTCGACGGCGACCGTGCGTACCCGGCGGGCCTTGAGGGCCTGCGCCATCAGACCCAGCGCGTGGTGGAAACCGGCGGAGACGACGATCCGTTCGGGGTCGGCGTAGACCCCGCGGGACCGGGCCAGGTAGTCGGCCAGGGCGGTGCGCAACTCGATCCGGCCGTGCGCCTCGCCGAGGGCGAACGCCTCGTGCGGTGCCGCGGTCAGCGCCCGGCGGGCGGCGGCCAGCCACTGCTTGCGGGGAAACTGCGCGAGGTTCGGCGAACCCGTCAACAGGCTGTAGGTCGGCCGCTGCCCGGCCAGTCTCGGCCGGAGCGCGGCGGGCGCGGCCCGGCGCGGCTCGACCCGCCGAGCCACCCGGGTCCCGGAGCCCTGCTGCGCGGTCAGCCAGCCCTCGGCGATCAACTCGGCGTAGGCGTTGGCCACCGTGTTGCGGGCGACGCCGAGATCGGCGGCCAGGGTCCGCGACGAGGGCAGCCGGGTGCCGGGTGCCAGTCGCTTGCTGCGCACCGCGTCGCGCAGGGCGTCGGTCAGCCCCTCGCGCAACCGCGGGCCGGTCAGGTCCAGGTGCAGGTCAACGCCGGTCTCAGCCGGCTCGCCAGACCCCGAAGTGGCCCACGTTTCCGCCATGGAAATGGACCATACTCCGATGCCACCCGGCTCGTAGCGTTGCCAGCGAAAGATCCGCCGAGCAGCCGAGGAGGTCATCGTGAGCGCATCGATCCGCAAGCTGGACCTCCTGTGGCGCAGCGTCGACGAGTTCGTGTTGACCACCGTGTTGCTCTTCGTCGCCGTGACGGTCATCCGGTGGCTGCGGCACCCCGACTCCCCGCTGTTCATCGCCGACCTGAGCACCGCCCTGATCGTCATCGGCGGGCTCAGCGGCGCCGTGCTGACCGGGCTGATCCTGACGCCGATCGGCCGGCGGTGCGGCGGGCACATGAACCCCGCCGTGACGGTGAGCCTGTGGCTGATGGGTGCTTTCCCGGGCCGCCGGGTCGTGCCCTACGTGCTCGCGCAACTCGCGGGTTCGGTGGCCGGCGCGGGCCTCGCGCTGCTGGCGTGGGGGAGCGCGGCCAGCCACCCGATGGTCGCGGTCGGCGCGATCCGGCCGGCCGCCACCTGGTCGCCCGCCGCGGTCTTCGCCGCCGAGTTCGGCGCGATGGCCGCCGTCGTCCTCGTCTTCGCATTCTTCCTGGTACGGCACGGCCTGGCCCGCCTGGTCCCGTACGTCATCGGGGTGTCCGTCGGTCTGGTCATCGCGGTGCTCGGCCCCCTCAGCGGCGGCTCGATCAACCCGGCCCGGCAACTCGGCCCGGCCGTGCTCGCCGGTCAGACCACAGACCTCTGGATCTACCTGGTCGCGCCGGTGCTCGGCGCGGGTGCCGGGGCCCTGATCCAGCGCTATCTCCTCCGGCGGTCCCGCCGGAGGCGGCTGACGTACCGCGCCCACCCGGCGCCCGTGCGCGTCGCCGAAAAGGTGCACACCTAGAAATCATCGGGGGACAGACCCATGCGAATCTTCGTCGCCGGCGCCACCGGAGTGGTCGGCCGGCTGCTCGTCCCGCTGCTCGTGGCATCGGGCCACCAGGTCACCGGCATGTCCCGCTCGGCCGGCGGTGCCGAACGGGTCCGCCGCCAGGGTGCGTCGGCCGTGCGAGGCGACGTGCTCGACCGCGCCGGCCTGCGCGCGGCGGTGCTGGCCGCCGCGCCGGACGCGATCGTCCACCAGCTCACCGATCTGGCCGGCGCCGACGGCGAGGCGACCAACCGGTTGCGCGTCGACGGCACCCGCAACCTGGTCGACGCGGCCCGGGCCGCCGGCACCGACCGGATCGTCATCCAGTCGGTCGGCTTCGGCTATGCGCCGGGGGAGAAGCCGGCCGACGAGACCGACCCGCTCGACGTCGACGCCGAACAGCCCCGCCGCGGCCTCGTCGACGGTGTCGTGGCGATGGAGGCCACGGCGTCCGAACTGGACACCGCGGTGCTGTTGCGCTTCGGCATCCTCTACGGCCCCGGCACCTGGTACGCACCGGGCGGCGCCGCGGCCGCCGTGCTGTCCGGCCGGGTCGACACGCCGTTCATCGGCAGTGTCGTGCCGGACGGGTCGGTGACGTCGTTCGTGCACGTGGCCGACGCGGCCCGGGCCACGCTCGACGCCCTCGGCTGGCCCGGCGGCGCGGTCAACATCGCCGACGACGACCCGGCCGAGGGGCGCGAGTGGGTGCCCGTGCTGGCCGCCGCGCTCGGCGTGCCCGCGCCCGAACCCACCTCCGGACGCCTGGAGTGGGCGCGGGGCGTGTCCAACAGCCTGGCCCGCTCGCGCGGGTGGGAGCTGAGCTATCCCACCTGGCATACGGGCTTCGCCAACCAGATGTCCTAGCAAGGAGACGACGAACATGAATCAGCCGCTTACCGGCAAGGTCGCCCTGGTCACCGGCGGATCGCGCGGGCTGGGGGCCGCGACCGTGCGGCTGCTGGCCGCCCAGGGCGCCGACGTCGCCTTCACCTACGCCAGTTCCGCCGCGAAGGCGCAGGCCGTCGTCGACGAGGTGTCCGCGCTGGGCGCCAAGGCGATCGCCTTCCAGTCCGACCAGGCCGACATGAGCGCGGCGCCGGCGTTGATCGACGCGGTGGTCGCGCAGTTCGGTGGCCTGGACATCCTGGTCAACAACGCGGCGATCTCGCCGGAGCAGGGCCGCACGGTCGACGACCCGGAGGCCGACAGGGCCGCGCTGGACCTGATGCACGCGACCAACTATCTCGGCGTGATCGCCATCATCCGAGCCGCGTCCCGGGTGCTGCGGCCGAACGGCCGGATCGTCACGGTCAGCTCCGGGCTGGGCACCCGGGTCGGAGTCCCCGGCGTGGCCGACTACTCGGCGACCAAGGCGGGAGTCGAGCGCTACACCATGGGCGTGGCCCGCGACCTCGGCCACCGCGGCATCACCGCCAACGTGGTGGAGGCCGGGCTGATGGCCAGCGGCATGGAGCCGCCGGACCCGGAGACGCTCAAGGCCCTCCTCGGCGCGCTGTCGATCCAGCGGATGGGCCACCCCGACGAGATCGCCGCCGCCATCGGGTTCCTCGTGAGCCCGGCGGCGTCCTACGTCACCGGCGCCGTGCTCGACGCGCACGGCGGTTACAACGCCTGATCGGATTGTTCTGGTCCCATCTCGCACAAGATGTGCGACATCGCCTCCCACCCAGTGCGACCTTCTTGATGGCGGTTTGCACGGGTGGGAGGCGGAATGGATGCACCGGTCGGGGTCGACAGCCTGGTTGGTTCGGTCGGCGAACGCATGTTGCAGCAGGCCTACGGGACGCGAGAGCGGGCGCAGCGCTTCTACGACACCCAGGTGGTCGATCGCCTGAGCGACACGATGACCAGGTTCATCGGCCGCCAGGAGATGATGTTCGTGTCCACGGCCGACGCCGACGGGCGGTGTGACAGCACGTTCCGCGCCGGCCCGCCCGGCTTCGTGTCCGTGCTCAACGAGCGGCAGGTGGCCTGGCCGGAATATCGCGGCAACGGCGTCATGGCCAGCCTCGGCAACATCGCCGTCAACGGCAACGCGGGCCTGCTGTTCGTCGACTTCTTCGAAGACCTGATCGGCCTGCACGTCAACGGCCGGGCGGAGATCGTCGAAGACCTGCCCGAGATCGCCACCGACCGGCGCTGCGTACGCTGGGTGCGGGTCGACGTCGAGGAGGCCTACATCCATTGCCGCAAGCACATCCCGCTGCTGGCCAAAGTGCCCAGAGACCGATCCTGGGGTACGGACGACGCGCGCCGGAAGGGCGGCGACTACTTCGAGGTGCGCCGGCGCGCCGCCGCTGAGCCGGTCCCGGAGCGGCGGCGCTGGTGGCAACGCCGGCCGGCGGGGCGGTGAACGGCTTGCGGAGCAACCTGTCGACGCTGCTCAAGGAGAGTTGGACGCTGGTCGAGGACCGGCAGGACAAGGTGGCCGGCTACTTCTACGCCCGGCTGTTCCTGTCCTACCCGCACCTGCGGCACATGTTCCCGGTGCAGATGGACACCCAGCGCGCCCGGCTGCTGGGTGCGATCGTCACCGCGATCCAGCACTTCGACGATCCCGAGCGGACCGACGAGTACCTGCGCGCCCTCGGCCGCGACCACCGCAAGTTCGACGTGCAGCCCGAGCACTACATCATGGTGAAGTCGGCGCTGGTCGACGCGCTGCGCGAATACGCCGGCCAGGACTGGCGGCTGGAATACGAGCAGGCGTGGGGCGACGTCTACGACCACATCGCGAAGCGGATGATGGCCGGCGCCGAGGAGGAAGAAGGCCCGCCGTTCTGGTACGCCGACGTGGTGAGCCACGAGCGGCGCGGTCCCGACGTCGCCGTGTTCACCTGCCGGCCGCTGGAACCGATGGAGTTCCGCGCGGGCCAGTACGTCAGCATCGAGTGCGCCTACCAGCCCCGGCTCTGGCGCACCTACTCCATGGCCAACGCGCCGCGTGACGACGGCACGCTCGAGTTCCACATCCGGGCCGTGCGCGGCGGCCAGGTCTCCGGGTCGCTGGTCCGCCGGTTGAAGGAGGGCGACCTGCTCAAGCTGGCCGCCCCGATGGGTGCCATGACGCTCGACCGCGACTCCCGCCGCGACATCGTCTGCGTGGCCGGCGGCACCGGGCTGGCGCCGGTCAAGGCGCTCATCGACGAGTTGTCGCGCTACAACCGGACCCGGTTCGTGCACCTGTTCCGCGGCGTACGCCGGCGCGAGGACCTCTACGACCAGAAGGATCTCGACGACCTGGTGGCGCGGCACGCCTGGCTGACACTGACCCGGACGGTCAGCGACGATCCGGACTTTCCGGACGCCGTCCACGGGGATGTCGAGGAGGTGCTGGCCGACCACGGGCCGTGGGAAGACCACGACTTCTACGTCGCCGGCTCGCCAACGATGGTCTCCTCGACCCTGTCCACCCTGACCGGCCTGCGGGTGCCGATCACCCGGATCAAGTACGACGCGTTCAACTGAGCGCGGGTTCGCCCGCCCGCACCAGGGGCGAGTGGGCCAGCCCGACCGCGCCGAGCGAGATCAGCCCGCCCGCGACCGCCAGGCCGGCCAGCGCGGCGGGGGTCTGCGGCGGCGCCACCTTGAACGCGTAGACGCCCAGCAGGTAGCTGGCCACCGGGTTGGTGATCGACATGGCGGCGACGGCGGAGGCCAGCGAACCCGCGGCGAACGCGCCCTGGCCGAGGAGCAGGCCGCCCAGGGTGGAGAGGGCCAGGACATAGCCGGGCCAGTCCCGGGCGGTGGCCAGGACGCCGCGTACCAGCAGGTCTTCGGTCGTGACCTTGATCATGGCGGCGCTCACGGCGAAGCAGATGCCGGCCGCGACGGCCAGCATGGTGGCCCGGACCAGGGTCGGCATCCCCTCGCTGAACGGCAGGATCAGCAGCACCAGGGCCGCGGCGGCGACGCAGCCGAGCAGCAGGTGCAGGCGGTTGGCCGCACCGTCGACCGGTGCCACGCCGCGCACGGCGAAGAACACCACGAGCCCGCCGCAGATCAGCGCCGCCGAGAGCCAGTCCCGCCCGTTGGGCCGCCGCTGCCGCCAGGCGGCCGCCATCGGCAGCGCGAACAGCAGTTGGGTGACCAGCAGCGGCTGCACCAGCGCCACCGATCCGAACCGCAGCGCCAGGGCCTGCGCGCCGAAGCCGACCAGGTTGGTGCTCCAACCGATCAGCCACAACGGCTCGCGTACGAGGCGCCGGATCAGTCGCCACAGGCTCACGAAAATCGCCGTCCGGTGCGGCGGACCGTGTGCGTCGACCACCTCCGGCGGGTGGCGGTGTGCGGCGCGCTGCTGCAGCGAGGCAGCGGCGGCGAAGAGAAACGCCGCCAGCAGGCCGAACCCCACGGCAACAGTCACGATCATCCCCCGGCGGCGCCGGGGCTGGACCGCCCGGGCGCCGCCCGACTCTACGGCGCGGTCGGCCGCGGGCCGAAGCCCGCGTCGTTCTCAGCGGCGCGTATCACTTTCTCCAGGCCCGCGGCCAGGGACTTGGCCTGGGCCGGACGGGACATCTGGCGCAACAGGTCGGCCATCTTGTCGATCATTTCCCGGGACGGCAGGTCCCAGGTCTCGAACGCGTACGACGCCTGGATGCACCGAACGAGCTCGTCGACCATCCCGCCGAGCGGCCCGCGCGGCCCGAACCGCGCCTGAAACTGGATCACCGCGACCCGGGCCTCGAGGGCGAGCACGCTGCTCGGCCCGGCGACCCGGACGCTGCGGTCGAGGGTGTCGCGGAGCAACTCGCGGGCGTCCGAGGCCCGCTTCGTGGCGGCCAGCATCTCGCCGAGCCGCCGGGCGTGCCACAACGTCAGCGGGTGATCGGCCCCGAACCGGCGCCGGGACCGCTCGAAGGTGTCTTCGAGCAGCCGGATGGCCCGGTCGTCGTGGCCGAGGCTGAAGAGGGTCTCGACGAAGTTGTGTGCGCCGATCAGGGTGTCGAGGTCGTCGGGGCCACGAACGCGTGACAGCCAGTCGAGCGCTTCCTCCTCCAGCGTGAGCGCCTCGTTGTGTTCGCCCCGATGCCACAGCACGTTGGCGACCGACGACTTCAGCAGGGTGGTGAACTCGTGATCCTCGCCGAGCGCCGATCGGGCCCGCCCGAGGCAGTCGGCGGCGACCCGCTCGGCCTCGTCGACCTGACCCATCGAGTAGAGCAGCCCGGAGAGCGCCTGGCCCGAGTTGAGCGTGTCGGGATGGCTGCTGCCGAACACCTTCTCGCACGACGCGTAGATCTCCGCGGCGAGGTCCTGGGCGCGCGGCGCCTCGCCCATCCGGGTCCGGCCGGTGATGATCAGGCGGCCGGCCGACAGCGTCTGTTTCGCGTCCGCGCCGAGCGACCGGCGCCAGCCTTCGTAGAGCTGCGTGGCCAGGGCGGTCATCGCGCCGTAGTCGCCCCGGCTCAGCAGGTAGCGCGCCGCGTCGAGGGCCGTCTCCCGCAGTGGTTCGAAGCCGGACGTCGCCGGCTCGAGTTCGAGCAGGTGCGGCAACAGCTGCGCCCAGCGGGGCCAGGCCTCGGGATCGCGGCCGCCGTCGGCCACGCCCGCGGAGTCCAGCGGGTGGGCCGCCGCCACGAGTTCCTGCGCCTGCAGCCGGGTGCTCGCCCGGTCGCCGGCGGCCATCAGGTCGCGGATGATCGCCTGGGTGAGGCGGTGCATCCGGATCAGCCCACCGGCCAGCTTGGCCAGCCCGTAGCGGCCGATCCGGCCGATGCTGGCGTGCACGGCGGACTCCGCTGGCACGCCGCCGCCCGCGAAGCCCTCCCGCAGCCGGGGCGGAGCGCCGGTGAAGATGTCGATCGGGATCGGTTCGGCCGAGAGCAACGCGCACACCCGCGCGATGTTCGCCGCCGCCGCGTCTTCGGTCGCGATCCGCTCCAACGAGATGCGTACGACCGCCGCCAGCGAGGCCAGATAGCCGTTGGCGTCGCCGAGCGACAGCAGTTCCGCGGCCTCGGTGGCCAGCAGCCGGCGGTAGGTCTCGACCGGCATGCCACTCTCGGCCAGCAACGCGCCCGCCTGCGCCACCGCGAGGGGCAGGTCGCCCAGGTCGTCGGCGAGGTCGTCGGCCTCGCCGGCGGCGATCGCCGGGACCAGTTCGCGCAGCAGGTCGACGGAGTTGTCGCGATCGAAGATGTCCAACTCGGACGGTTTCGCGATGCCGGCCCAGCCGGAGTTGCGCGAGGTGATCAGCACGTGGCCGGCGCCCTGGGGCAGCCAGCGGCGCAGGTCGTCGGGCCGCTCCGCGTTGTCGAAGATGACCAGCCAGCCGCCCTCGGTGCGGAGCCGGTGCCGCACCATCGTGGTGGCCCGCGAGTCGGACACGTCGGCCGTGCACCAGCCGGCCTCGATGCCCAGGGCGGCGATCTGCTCGCCGATCAGCCCCGGCTGCTCGGCGTCGATCCACCAGACCAGCCCGTAGGAGCCGGCGAACCGGTGCGCGTATTCCAGCGCCAGGGTCGACTTCCCGATGCCGCCCATGCCGTGGATCGACTGGACCGAGCCGGACGCCTGAGCGGACAGCCGTTCCCGCAACTCGGCCAGGTCTTTCTCGCGGCCCTTGAACATCGCGTTGCGCGGCGGCGCCTGCCACACGTCGGGAAGGCTGCCGGGTAGCCGCGGCTCGGGCCCGGTGACCTTCTTGCGGGTGCGCCCCGGCGGAAACACCGGTCGGCCGTCGGCGTGCACAGCGACGCCGCACGCCTCGAGCAGGCGCAGCCGGGCCGGTTCCTCGTCGAGTCCGAACAGGTCACAGGCGACGTAGGGGCGCAGCACAGCCGGTGGGTGAACCTCTTCGACCCGCAACGGCACCAGGCGTACGCCGTGTGCCGCGAGGACGGTCCAGTCGTTGTCGCCGGCCGCCTCCCGATCGAAGTAGGCGTCGGAGTAGACGGCGACCACCCGTTCGGCGCGCTCGATCGCGTCGGTGCGGCGCAGGACGGCGTTGTCGCCGGCCTGCCAGTCCGGCCCGCCGATCTCGACGGCCAGGCCGGACTGGCGCAGGTGCCACGCGATCCACTCGGCCCAGGGCCGGTCGCGATCGGCGTAGGAGACGAAGACGTCGAGCCCGCCGGCCTTCTTCTTGGCCTTTCCCATCAGGTCAGGCCTGCGCGCCTCGGGAACGGTGGCGGCGCCGTCGGTGCGGGTCTGCCCTGGACCGCTTCCAGCAACGCGACCCGGGCGGCGTCTTCGTCGAGACCGGTCATGTCCTTGTAGATCAGTGGCCGGAGCACCGCGGGCACGGTGACATTCTCCAGCAGCAACGGAATGAGCCGCCCCGCGCGATGACGATCGGCGATCACCGCCGTCCACTCTTCCGTGGTATAGCGCGCCGGGTCGAAATATGCCTTGCTGAACAGGCACACGACCCGATTGGTTTCCAGCGCGTCACTCATCCGCAGGACAAAGCTCTGACCGACGCCCCAGTCGAGGTCCATCTCCACGTCATATCCCGCGTCGCGCAACGCGTGGGCCACCCATATCGCATAGTCGCGATCGGTTCCCGCGTATGACACAAAGAGCTTCTCCAGGGGCATTTGCCCGTTGACACCCGTCACATGCACAGTGTGCGGGATAAGGGCGTTGCCCACATCATCCGTCCGTTCCCCGCTCAGTGCAATGACGCCTTGAGGGCGACCACCACCAGACCCAGGACGCCGGCGAAGGCCGTCGCGGCGCGCCGGGGCCAACCGGTCAGGCCGGCACTGCGCGCCGCCAGCCAGCCCAGCACGATCAACAGGAACACGGTGTACGCGAGCGCGGCGTCCAGCGCCGCGGCGTTGCTCGCGCCGCAGGCGCGGGACAGCAGGAGCACGAGCAGCGGCGTGGTCGAGGCCTGGATCAACGCCCAGCCCGCGGTCAGCACGCCGAGCACGTCTTCGCGGGTCACGCCCGGGCCGCCGGCGCCGCGGCGGGCGGCCAGGCCGAGCAGTTCCGCGTACCGCTCGGCCAGCCAGTAGACCAGCAGCGTGACCAGCACGATCGCGGCCACCCGGCCGGCGGGGTAGTCGCCCGACGCGGCGAGGGTCGAGGCGCAGATGACCGTCCCGTAGATGCCGGCCGGCACCCACGGCGCGGCGACCCACATCCGGGCGTTGTCCATCGGCACCGATTATCGCGGTCGACACCCCGACCAGGCGGGCATATCAGGCTGATCGAGCGCGGTCTCCCGCTGCCCGTCGCCGCGCCGTCACACCCCCGCGTGGTCCAACCAGAGCTTGGCGAGCAGTTCGTGGCCCCACGCGCTCGGGTGTATGCCGTCCGGCGCGACCTCCTCGGCCGCCCCCGTCGCGCGCAGGGCGGTGTCGGCGGGAACCAGCGCGGCGCCGTACTCGGCCGCCAGCGCTCGCACCACGGCCAGCTTCGGGTCGAGGTCTTCGCGCCAACCCACCTGCTCCTCGCGCACGGGCAGCAGGAACGGCTCGATCAGCACCGAGCGGACGCCGTCGAGCGGTGCCAGCAGGGCCCGGTAGTTGTCCTCGAACTCGGCGGCCGAGGTCAGCGCGCCGCTGTCGTACCGTCGCCAGGTGTCGTTGATCCCGACCAGCACGCTGACCAGCGCCGGCCGCTCGGCCAGCACGTCGGCCTCCCACCGGTCGCGCAGGTCGCGGCTGCTGTTGCCGCTGACACCGCGGTTGACGACGCGGGCGGCGCCACCGAGCGCGCCGGCGACCAGCTTGACGTAGCCGTCGCCGAGGCCGGCCGGGTCTCGGCGCCGGTCACAGTCGGTGATGCTGTCGCCGGCGAAGACGATGGTGTTCATGAGATCCTCTCGATGTCGATCAGCATGGCCTGCTGGGGGTTGAGGGTAGGCAGCGGGACGCCGGCCCCGGCGAGCACGGCGCCGGACAGCTCGACCGGGCCGCGGGCGGCGCGGGCCACCCAATCCGGGTCGTGCCCCTGGTGGCGGCTGGCCGCGCCGAGTTCCTCGCGGAGGGTGACGCGATAGCGGCTGGTGCGGTCGAGCCCGGGGAAGCGGACCCGCCCCGACTGGCCGGCCGCCGAGGTGCGGAACCGGACCCAGGTGAACAGGGCGCGCGAACCGTCCTGGGCGACCGTGCCGTAGAGGGCGGTCGCGTCGTCGGCGAGATCGGCGTTGACCACCCGGCCGGTGTGCAGCAACGGCCGCAGCTCCCGGTAGAGCGCGGCCCAGGCCGCGATCGTCGCGAGCTCGGCGTCGTCGGCCGCGGTCAGGTCCTGCTCGATGCCCGCGTGTGCGGTCAGCGACGCGACCAGCCGGAACGACAGGTCGGTGGTCCGGGAGGTGGTGTGCGCCCGGTCCGCGCCGAGGTGCGACCCGATCAGTTCCGGAGGTACGAGCACCCGGGTCCACCGCTCGATCTGGACCCGCTCGACCGGGTCGTTGCAGTCCGACGCCCAGACCCGGTCGGTGCGGTCCAGGATGCCCAGGTCGACCCGCCCGCCGCCGCCCGAGCACGTCTCGATCTCGAGCCCCGGATGCCGGGCGCGGAGTTCGTCGAGCAGCCGGTAGAGGGCCAGCGTCTGGCGGCGCACGCTGGGCCGCTCGCCACCGCTCGTCGCGCGGCTGACCGCTTCGAGCAGGTCGCGGTTGTGGTCCCACTTGAGATAGTCGATCTCGTGGGTACGGACCAGGTCGTCGATCCGGGCCAGCAGGTAGTCGTAGGCCTCCGGCCGGGCGATGTCGAGCACGTACTGCCGCCGCGCGCTCGGCCCGAGCCCGGCCCGCGGCCCGAGGATCCAGTCGGGGTGCCCGCGGGCCAGGTCCGAGTCGAGGTTGACCATCTCGGGTTCGAACCAGAGCCCGAACTGCATCCCGTGCGCCTTCACGACCTTCACGAACGGGTCGAGCCCGGCCGGCCAGACGTCTGCGTCGACGAACCAGTCGCCCAGCCCGGCGTCGGCGTCGCGGCGCCCGTGGAACCACCCGTCGTCGAGCACGATCCGCTCGACACCGACCGCGGCGGCCCGCTCGGCCAGCCGGGTCAGCCGGTCGAGGTCGTGGTCGAAATAGACCGCCTCCCAGGTGTTGAGCACCAGCGGCCGGGGTGGGCGCGGGTGCCGCGGGCGGGCCCGCAGTCGCCGGTGCAACCGGTCGGCGATGCCGTCGGTGCCGGCGTCGGACCAGACGAACAACACCGGCGGCGCCTCGTAGCGTTCGCCGTCGGCCAGGATCACCTCGCCCGAGCGCAGTGACTCGCCGGCCCCGACGACCGCCGAGAACACGCCGGCCCCTTCCGGGAGGCGTTCGGCGAGGTAGCGCTGCTCGCCGCTCCAGGCCAGGTGCGCGGCCCAGACCTCGCCGTGCCCGAAGCCGAACGACGCCGTGCCGGCGGCCAGCAGGTAGGGCGAGTCGTGCCCGGGCTTGCCGCGCCGGGCGGCGCGCAGGTGCGTGCCGAACCCGAACGGCGCGCGCTGCGGTGCCCTTTCCCGGCACCACTTCCCGGTGAAGTCGAGCAGCTCGACCGCCCGCTCGGGCACCGGGAGCAGGGCCAGCAGACCGTCCACTGTGTAGGGCGCGAGCCCGGCGCCGAGCGCCGCGTCCCGTTCGACGCTCATCGTCACCGCGAGCACCCCGAACCGGTCGAGTTCGTAGACGACGGCGGACCGCAGCGCGCAGACCCGGTCGACGAACCGGAACTCGATCCGTCCGCCGACGCCGTCGGCCGGCACGTCGACCGAGTGTGCCTCGAGTTCGGGCCGCGGCGTCGTGCCGAAGCCGGCCGCGTTGCCCGACTGCGCGGGCGTGCCCGACCAGCCGTCGCGCTCGGTCGGCCAGACCGACAGCACCCGCGGCACGTCGGGCGAGTTGTTGAGCACGGCCGGCGCCGAAGTCAGTCGGAGGTCGTCGTCCCGGCCGGGCCCCGGATCCGCACCCCAGTGCAGAACCTGGGGGACGGGACGGCCCACCTCGACGACGAAGGCGGTGCCTCCGGCCCGCAGGGCCAGGACCTCGGAAAGCATGTGTCGCAGCCTCCGTAAACGTTACGACCGGGTTACTTGACGGCGTTAATTAACCATGCTTAGTCTGTCGCCGCAAGCGGCACGACAGGTCGGAGACGTGCGGAAGCAGGCAGCAACCAATGGCGGTTCTGGAGTCAACAGCTCGCGAGCAGCGGGCCATACAACCCGCGAAGCGGCAGCGGCGCACGGCGCCCTCGCCCGCGCATCGCGGCGACGGCAAGCTGGCCTGGGTGCTGATCGCGCCCGCGCTGGTCGGCTTCCTGGTCTTCGCGGCCTACCCGACGCTGCGCGGGATCTACCTGAGCTTCACCGACTTCAAGGTGCTCAGCCCGCCGGAGTGGGTCGGCTTCGACAACTACGTGCAACTCGCGCACGACGAGGTCTTCTGGTCGGCGCTCGGCGTCACCGTCTACTTCGTACTGCTGTCGGTGAGTATCAGCCTGGTCGTCTCGGTCGCCACCGCGGCGGTGCTGCACCGGCTGACCTCGTCGACCGTCATCCGCGGCCTGATCATCCTGCCGTTCCTCATCTCCTCGGTGGTCGCCGGCACGGTGTGGTCGTGGATGCTCGACACCCAACTCGGCATCGTCAACATCGTCATCAAGGCACTCGGCGGCGACGGCGTGCAGTTCCTGACCTCGCGCGGTTGGGCGATCCCGTCGATCGCGCTGATCAGCGTGTGGAAGCAGATGGGCTACACGTCGATCATCATCTTCGCCGGGCTGCAGACCATCCCGCCGACGATCTACGAGGCCGGCCGGGTCGACGGCGCGAGCGAACTGAGGATGTTCCGCCGGCTCACGCTGCCGTTGCTGCGCCCGATCCTCGCCCTGGTCATCGTGCTCAACGTCATCGGCGCGTTCCAGGTCTTCGACATCGTCCAGGTCACCACCAAGGGCGGCCCGGCCAACGCATCCAACGTGCTCCAGATGTACATCTACAGCAAGGCGTTCGGCCAGTTCGACTTCGGTTACGCCGCGGCGATGTCGCTGTCGCTGTTCGCAGTGCTCATCGTCATCACCTTCCTGCAGATGCGCCTGCTGCGGGCCAGCGAATCGGACACCAACCAATGACCGTCAATGCCGTCCGCCGGCCGCGGAGGTTCACCGTCGGGCGCGGGGTCGCGTGGTCCTACCTCGTCGGCGTGCTGTTCGTGACGATCTTCCCGTTTTACTGGATCCTGCGCACCGCGCTGTCCAACAACTACGCCCTGAGCGCCCACCCGGCCTCGCTGCTGCCGGCCGGCTTCACCTGGGGCCCGTTCCGGCGCGTGCTGGGGCTCGCCACCACGGGGGAGTCCATCGCCGAGGGCGGCTCCGGCGCGTCGATCCACATCGGACGGTTTCTGGTCAACTCCGTCGTCTACGCGACGGTGTCGACGGTGCTGATCGTGTTCTGCTCGACGCTGGCCGCGTACGCCTTCGCCCGCCTGCGTTGGCGCGGCCGCGATCTCATGTTCAGCCTCTTCCTGACCGCGCTGATGGTGCCGGGGATCCTGACCCTGCTGCCCAACTTCGTGCTCATCAAGGAACTCGGGCTGCTCAACTCGTTCGCGGGCATGATCCTGCCCGGCGCGCTGTTCTCGGCGTTCAACATCTTCTTCCTCCGCCAGTTCATGCTCGGCCTGTCGACCGAGACCGAGGAGGCGGCGCTGCTCGACGGCGCCGGCCGGCTGCGGATGCTGTTCCGCATCACGCTGCCGATGACCAGCGGTCCGATCGTCACGCTGTCGATCCTGGGCTTCATCGGGATGTGGAACGACTACTTCTGGCCCTTGCTGGTGACCAGCGACGACTCGGTGCAGCCGCTGACGCTCGCGCTCGCCGTCTTCAAGCAGTCGTCTCCGCAGGCACAGCCCGACTGGGCCGGCCTGATGGCGGCCACGCTGGTCGCGGCCCTGCCGATGCTCCTGCTGTTCATGGTGTTCGGGCGGCGCATCGTCAACTCCATCGGCTTCTCGGGGATCAAATGACCCTCCGACTGGCCTGGGCCGAACCGGCCCGCGACTGGGTCGAGGCCATCCCGCTGGGCAACGGCCGCATCGGCGCGATGGTCTTCGGCGGTGCCGACGCCCGTATCCAGGTCAACGACGCGACCGTCTGGTCGGGTGACCCGGCCGGGCCGGCCGCCGCGCTCGACGCCCTCGTCGCGGCCGGCGCGGGCCCCGAACGGCTCGCCGAGGTCAGGTCGGCCATCGACGCCGGCGACCTGCGTCGCGCCGAGGCCCTGCTGATGACCTTCGAAGGCCCGTACTCGCAGGAGTTCCTGCCCTTCGTCGACCTCGAACTGCGCACCCGCGGCGTGCGGGGCGGCCCGGCCCGCGTCCTCGACCTCGACGAGTCGCACGTGACGGAGCGCCTCGACATCGACGGCACTTCCGCCACCCGGCGCACCTACGTCTCCGCGCCGGCCGGCTGCCTGTTCGTCGACTACGCCGCCGACGGGCCGGTGCTCGACGTCGACCTGCGGCTGTCGACCCCGCTGCGCGAGACCGGCCGGGCCACCGGCGACGCCGAGATCACCCTTGACGTGCTGGTGCCGGTCGACGGCGCGCCCCGGCACGAGCCCGCGGTGCCCGCGCACCGGTGGGCGACGGACGGCTTCGACCACTTCGCGGCCGCGACGGTCGCGGCGCACAGCGACGGAACCCAGGGCCGGGACGGCGACCTCCTGCGGATCCGTGGGGCGAGCCGGCTGCTGATCGCACTGTCGACGTCGAGCCGGGCCGCACTGTGGTGGGGCGACCCGGACGGCGCCGGCTGGCGGGCCTCCTCGCACGAGGAGATCCGGGAGCGGGCCCGCGCGGCCGCACGGGCTGCCCTCGGGCGGGCCGCGGCCGAGCGGTTCGCCGAGCACGTGGCCGACGTTCGTGACCACGTCTCGGGGGCGCGCTTCGCGATCGGTGGCCGGCGCGCCGGCATCTGGGACGTCGAGCGCGACATCCGGCGCGGCACCGACGAGGGACTGCGGGCGACGGTCATCGCCGAGTACGGCCGTTACCTGCTCGGCGCCTCGTCGCGGGCGGGGAACCCGGCGGCCAACCTGCAGGGCATCTGGAACCAGGAGATGCGCCCGCCCTGGTCGTCCAACTACACCATCAACATCAACACGCAGATGAACTACTGGCCGGGCCCGCTGCTCGGGCTCGACGATCCGGTCGAGCCGCTGGCCGCGCTGGTCCGCCGGCTGGCCCGCACCGGGTCGGCCGTGGCCGAGCGGCTCTACGGCGCGCGGGGCTGGGTGGCACACCACAACAGCGACCTCTGGGGTTGGAGCCTGCCGGTCGGCATGGGGCACGGCGCGCCGAGCTGGGCGATCTGGATGATGGGCGGCGTCTGGCTCAGCCACAACCTGTGGGACCGCTATGAGTTCAGCGGCGACCGCGACCTGCTCGCCGACCTGTGGCCGCTGCTGCGCGGCGCGGCCCTGTTCTGCCTCGACTGGCTGGTCGACGACCTGGCCACCGGCGGCCTGCGGACCATCCCGTCGACCTCGCCCGAGAACCTCTACCTCGGACCGGATGGCCGGCCCGAGGCGCTGACCGTCTCGGCCACGGCGGACGTCGCGCTGATCCGGGCACTGTTCCTGCGTGCCCGCGCCGCGATCGCGGAGCTGGGCCTGAGCGACCCGGTCGACGCCGAACTCGCCGCCGCGCTGGCCCGGCTGCCGGACCTCACGCCGGGTCCGGACGGCCGGCTCCGCGAGTGGCACACCGACCTGGTCGACGCCGACCCGCGCCACCGGCACCTCTCGCCGATGGTCGCGCTCTATCCGCTCGACCTGGTCGCGACGCCTGAGCTGGCCGAGGCGGCGCGCCGGTTCCTCGACGGGCGCGGCCCAGGGGCGATGGGCTGGTCGTGGGCCTGGAAGATAGCGCTGCGGGCCCGGCTCGGCGACGCCGCGCAGGCCCGGGACCTGCTGCTGGAGGCGATCACCCCGTTCGACCGCGACCACCGCGAGCACTCGCCGGTCGACGGGTCCGACTGGGGCGGGCTGCTGCCCAACCTGTTCAGCACCCACCCGCCGGTGCAGCTCGACGGCAACTACGGGCTCGCCGCCGCGATCG
This sequence comes from Asanoa sp. NPDC049573, assembly GCF_040676615.1. Classification (NCBI taxonomy): domain Bacteria; kingdom Bacillati; phylum Actinomycetota; class Actinomycetes; order Micromonosporales; family Micromonosporaceae; genus Asanoa; species Asanoa sp. NPDC049573. The sequence continues at coordinate 424,496 of NZ_JBFAPI010000004.1, read as the reverse complement.
CGGAGATGCTCGTGCAGAGCCACGGCGGCCGGGTCCGGCTGCTTCCGGCGTTGCCCGCCGAATGGCCGGACGGCCGGGTGACCGGCCTGCGCGTCCGCGGCGGGCTGGCGGTCGACCTCGACTGGAAAGCCGGAGCTGTCCGGGAAGCCGTCTTCCACGACGTCCGCGGTGCTCCACATCGGATCGTCGTCGTCACCGGCGGCGACGCGCACACGCTCGACGTGCCGGCCCGCGGCACGGCCGCCCTGTCCCTGCCGACCCACCAGAACTGAACACCCGCCGGCCATCGCGACGCCACCGACGTCCGATGTGGATGCTCCCTGCCCCGGCGCCAGGACCCACCACACCCCCAACCACACCCCAAGTGAGGAACGGATGAAAGCAAAGCGAATCGCGTCCGCGATCGCGCTCGCCGTTGTGGCCAGCGCGGCGCTCGCCGCCTGCTCCAGCGACAACGGCGGTGACAGTGGCGACGCGGGCGGCAAGACCGTCAACTGGTGGACGTGGGACGAGCGGCAGGCCGCCTCGTACAAGAAGTGTCTGCCCGGCTTCGAGACGGCGAACCCCGGCATCACCGTGAAGATCTCGCAGTACGCCGTCGACGACTACTTCACCAAGCTGACCGCCGGGTTCGTCTCCGGCTCGGCCCCGGACGCCTTCCAGAACAGCGTCCCGCTGCTCGGCGCGTACGCCGGTCAGCACCAGATCATGGCTCTTGACGACCAGATCAAGAAGACCAACTACGACATGTCGGTCTTCGACATCGGCGCGGACTCGTGGAAGTTCACCGACGGGAAGCAGTACGGCATCCCGCTCGACTGGGCCGGGGCCGCGATCTACTTCAACGAGGACAAGGCCAAGGAGGCGGGCATCACCGCCGACCAGATCAACAACATGACCTGGAACCCCGACGACGGCGGCACGTTCGACAAGATCGTCTCGCACCTCACCGTCGACAAGAACGGCAAGCGCGGCGACGAGGCCGGGTTCGACAAGACCAAGGTCGCCACCTACGGCATCGCCAGCCTCGCGTCCGGTGACTTCAACGGGCAGACCTCGTGGAACTCGTTCGTCTCCACCCTGGGCTGGCGGCTCGGCGACAAGCCGGCGTGGCCGACCAAGTTCCAGTACGACGACCCCAACTTCGTCAAGACCCTCGAATACATCAAGGGGCTCGGCGACCGGGGCCTGATGCCGAAGTTCGGCCAGTTCACCGTGGCCGGCAGCCAGCAGATCGGTTCCGGCCAGGTCGCGATGGCCGAGGGCGGCACCTGGGACGTCACCTCGATGACCAAGATCCCCGGCGTCAAGGTGGGCGTCGCGCCGACCGTCAAGGGTCCGCAGGGCCGCTCGATGATCAGCAACTCGAACGCCAACAACATCTACGCGGGCACGAAGAACCTCGACGCCACCTGGAAGTGGGTCACCTACATGGGTTCCGAGGCCTGCCAGTCGACGGCCGGCGCGGACGCCACGTTCCTGCCGTCGATCGGCAAGTCGCTGCAGGTCGCGGTCGACGCGCAGAAGAAGGACGGCATCGACCTGTCGGGCTTCGTCAACGCGCTCGACAACGGCGAGCTCTACCCGGCGCCGCCGACCACCAACGGCCAGGAGATCTCGGACACGATCCAGCCGCTATTCGAGGCCTACTTCAGCGGTGAGAAGGACAAGAGCGTGTTCCCGGAGATGGCCGCCAAGACCGCGGAGATCTTCGCCAAGTAACCGACGGCGGCCGGGGCGGCTTTCCGCCCCGGCTACCGTATCGTCCGGAGGCGTGCCGGCCGGTCGAACCACAAAGGAACCAGCGATGCATGACGCAGACGCCGCGATCGCGCTCCTCAAAGGAGCCTCCGCGGCCGCGGCCGACGTCTTCAAGACCATCCTCACCCGGGGCCCGATCAGCCGGATCGACGTGGCCCGCCTCCTGGGCCTGTCGCAGGCGGCGGTCACCAAGGCGGTCGGACCGCTGATCGACGTCGGCCTGGTCTCCGACCAGCTCGAGCTGCCCCGCGACGGCCAGCCCGGCCGCCCGGCCAACCCGGTCATGGTGGTGGCCGACGCGCTCGTCTCGATCGGGGTCAAGGTCAACGCCGACGAGATCATCGGCGTTGCCACCGACCTGACCACGCACGTCCTCGCGGTCGACCGCCGCCCGCTGACGACCACCGACCGCGACGCGGTCGTCGACGCGATCGAGGCCGGCGTGCGCCGGCTCGGCGACCTGCTCGGCGACCGGGCCGGCCGGATCTGCGCGGTCGGCGTCAGCGTCTCCGGCGACGTCGACACCGGGCGCGGCATCGTCCGCGAGTCGGCCATCATGGGCTGGACCGGGGTGCCGCTCGGCCAGATCCTGTCCGGCCGCCTCGGCCGCGACGTGCTGGTCGAGAACGACGTGCGGGCGCTGACGATCGGCGAGCACTGGTTCGGCGTCGGTGTCGGCACGGACCTGTTCGCGATCGTCACCATCGGCCGCGGCATCGGCAGCGGACTGCACATCAACGGCGACGTGGTCGAGGGCGCCTACGGCGTCGCGGGCGAGATCGGTCACCTCCCGCTCACCTCACCTGACCGGGTCTGCCCGTGCGGCCGGCGCGGCTGCGTCGAGGCGGTCGCCGCGACGCCGGCGATCGTCGCCGAGGTCTCCCAGGGCCACGGGAAGGACCTGACCATCGGCGAGGTCGTCGACCTGGCCCACCGGGGCGACCCCATCGCCGTGCGCACCTTCGAGCAGGCGGCGACCGTCATCGGCACGGCGATCGCGGTGCTGGCCAACCTGACCGGCCCGCAACTGGTCATCATCGGCGGCGAGGCGGTCAGCAACTTCGACCTCTTCGAGACACACCTGCGCGCCGCCTACGCCGCACACGCCTTCGGCGCCGCGGGCCGCTGCCAGATCGTCACCCGCCCGCACACCTTCGAAGACTGGGCCCGCGGCGCGTCCGCATCGGCCATCCGCCGGCTGGCCGAGAACCGCGCTTAGGGCCCGTCCCGCGGATCACATCCGCTGGTATTCCTCCCAGGTGCGCTTCGGTGTGACCGCCGGGCCGTCGTCGGGGCCGCGGTTGGCCAGGCCGTTCTGGCCGAGGTAGTAGTCGCCGGCCTGGTGCTGGGCGGCCGTCGACTGGTCGGTGTCGGAGATCGCGATCGCGTGGATGTGGTAGGGCCAGTCGCCCTGCGACGGGTTGCGCAACCAGGCCGCGAATCCGACCGTGCGCAACTGCAGCACGACCGTCGTGCGGGTGGCCGTGGACAGGTTGGTGACCGAGATGTCGAGCGCGCCGCCGCCGTCGTGGGTGCCGGCCGAGGCCGCGTTCCCGGTGTTGTAGGAGCCCTGGGTCAGCGTCAACGTGCTGCCGATCAGCCGCTCGGCCTCGAGCAGCATCGTTCGGGTGCGGGTGTTCACCTGGACGCCGCGCAGGGTGACGATGCTGCCGGGGGAGATCGCCCGCACGACCGTGTAGCGCCCGCTGCCCAGCGACCGCAGCGAGGTCGGGCCGGGCAGGCCGGTGGCGTCCAGGCCGGTGTAGCCGAGCGAGCGCTGATAGGCCGCGTAGGCCGCGATCGTGCTCGTGCCGAAGTGGCCGTCCACGTAGGTGGCGGCCAGCAGGCCGCGGGCCTGGAGGGCGCGCTCGACCTCGAGCACGCTGGCCTTGGCGCCCGGCGTGAGCGCGGTGTCCGGTCGCCGCGGATCGATCTGGGCGGCCTTGATGACCGCCTCCATGTCGACCTCGGGCAGTGCCGCATGGGCCGCACTGCCGGGCAGTGCGGCAGCCGCCGTGGCGGCGGCGACGGTGGCGATCAGGCCCCTTCGGGTGAGCATTCCGCGTGCCTCCTGGTGGTGGGGGAACCGGCGCTCGCGCGCGACCGGGGGAGCTGGCCTCCGCGATCCGGAAGCCAGCTCCCCGGGCGGTCAACCGGCGACGATGCGGCCGTCCGGTTGGCGTGCACATGAGACGGTCCGATTGGCGCTGGTCGCGGCCGCGGCCAGGCACTGGCCGAGGACCTGGTGGCCCGCGACGTTGGGGTGCCACGACTCCTGGCAGGTCTGGAAATAGGTGGCGCAGGCGTTGGCGATCCGCTGGATCGCGATCTTGTCCTTGCCGGCCAGGCTGGTGACCGGCACGCCGGTCGGGCCGTCCTGCAGCCGGATCGGGGTGGCCAGCGCACCGGTCGGGCTGGCGTCGAACTCGCAGAGCCGTGCGCCGTCGAAGGCCCGCTGCACGTTGAGATAGACGATGTCCTCGCCGGGGAACTCGGCCGACAGGGTCGACTGGCCGGCGCGGACGATGCCGCCGAGGCCGCCGGAGAACCAGTGCCCGGCCGCGAGGCTGGCGCGGTGGATGGGGCACCCGGCGGCGTAGCGCTCGGCGCCCAGGTCGCGGAACTTGTCGCGGTCGTCGGCCCGCCCGTCTTCGGTGTAGAAGCGCGGTGCGACGTCGAGGGGCAGCGGGTTGGTGTAGTCCTGCAGCACGATCCGGTGCTGCCCGTCGGGGTCGATCTCGCGCAGCGTGGTGACGATCTGCCGCACCGCGGCCACCGTCTCCTGGGTGGCGGCGGCGATCTGCGCGTCCGTGGCCAGGTCGCTGGTCGCGCAGGGCGCCTGCTCGACCGGGCCGTTGACGTAGGCCCAGAACTCCCACCAGCCGGTCCAGGCGTCGGCGATGAACCGGTTGGCGCACTTCTCCGCGACGCTGCCGAAGGTGAACTGGCTGTTGTTGGATCCCAGCCCGACCAGCACCAGGTCGATGTCGTGGGTCTGGCCGACGGCGCGCAACTGGTCGAGCTGGGCGGCGACGGTGCGGCCGTTGGCGCGCGCGGACGACGCCGCGGCGATGTCGTGCGGCTGGCCTCCCGAGCAGGCCAGGTTGAACCGGGCGGCGATCCCCGGCAGCGCCGCCTGCTGGATCGACGCGTTGGCCGACCGGTGGCAGAAGTAGGCGTTGTTGTTGGGCGCCGACCAGCCCGGGAAGGACTGCGCCACCCCGTTCAGGTCGGTGACCGGCTGGTAGTCGCCGGCGCCCTCACCACTGACGAAGCTGTCGCCGAGCGCGACGGCGGCCGTGGGCAGGGCGGCCGACGCGGGGCTGCCGCCGAGCACGGCGACCACACCGGCGGCGAGAGCGGTGAGGGTGGCGGCCAGGAACGCGGGACGACGCATGCGACCTCCAAAACGTGAAACAAACTCTGAGATCGCGATCAGATCATCGCCGTACGACGTTCGTCAATGTCCTGCCCTCGGCGGGTCGGTCGCGGAGCCGGCACCTCGCCGGCCGAGCGGGGGCGCTTCGCCATCCAGGCGAGCCGATCCCTCCCTTGTGGAGCATGCGGTGCCCTGCGTCGTGGAAGCCGGCCAGCGGTGCACGGCCTGGCCCAACGGGCGGACCTTCGCGATCGCCAGGTTTCGGCCGGCCGAACGCTGTGATCCGGTCACCCGGGACATAACCGCCCCGAAGTGTTCTGTCGTCGACCGTCGCTCCCCGCTGAGCCGGGCCACCGCTGTGGGCGGGGCGCGTCGACCGGGTTGCGCGCTTCGCCACAGCGTTCTCGCGGCGCCACAACGCCATCACGGATGCGCCGCCGCGGGCATGTCCGCTCGTCCGGAGCCCGCATTAGGGTTGGGGTGTTCGCCGCCGCACTGTCTTGCGTGGCTTGGGGGTGAGCCCGGTGGCAAGGATTTCGCTGGCCAACGCGATCGACGAGGTAGCGGCCCGGGATCGGGCGATGGCGCGGCTGGTCGAGAAGGTCGGCCCGATCCGTTATCTGCCGCGGTTCCCGGACGGGCCGTTCGGGATGCTGGTCCGCTCGATCATCTCGCAGGAGATCTCCGCCGCCGCGGCGCAGGCCATCATCGGCCGCACGGCGGCGGTGGTGGGCGGGCTGTTCACCCCGGAGGGCATCGCCGCCGCGTCCGACGACGAACTCCGGACGGCGGGGTTGTCCCGCAACAAAATCGCCTCGCTGCGCGACCTGTCGGCCAAGGTGCTGGACGGCACCGTCGACGTCAGCCCCGCGACCCGGCTCAGCGACGCGGAGGTCGTGCGGCGGCTGACCCAGGTGCGCGGCATCGGCCGGTGGAGTGCGGAGATGTACCTGATGCACTGCCTGCGCCGGCTCGACGTCTGGCCGGTCGGCGACCTCGACGTGCGGGAAGGCTACGCGCTCGCGTGGGGTGTCGAACCGGCGCCGACCGCGCGGGAACTCGACCCGTTGGGCGAGCCGTTCCGGCCCTACCGGTCGGTCGTCGCCCGCTACTGCCAGGAGGCCGTCTTCCTCGCCCGTGCCTCATGAGTCACCGCAGTCCCAAACCGCCCTGTTAGCACGTTTCGCCGCTCAAAGCGTCATTAAACGAAGCATACCGATCAATCGGAACAGACCGCCCAAAAGGGCTAATCTCGGTCATGGCTCGACTGCCGTCGGGCTTGCTTCGGGGCAAGGAAAGGGACACGAGTCATGACGAAGAAGTTCCTGGGCAAGGTCCTCGCGAGCGTGGCGCTCGGCGGGGCAACGCTCCTCATCGCTCCCGGCATCGCGCTGGCGGATGACGGCCAGGGCGCTGACTGGGCGCACGCACAGGACGGCAAGGACTGGTCGCACTGCGCCAGTTCGTGGGGCGACGAAGCCAAGAAGGACGAAGCCAAGAAGGACGGATACAAGAAGGACGAAGACAAGAAGGACGAGAAGGGGTCGGGCAAGCCGGAGGGCAAGCCCGAGTCCGCCGGCAAGCCGGAGGCCGCCAAGGGCGCGCCCGGTGGCGAGGAGTGCGAGGCTCCCAAGGGTTGGGTCGACGGCGGCGACGCCGGTTCGACCGTCGACGGCAAGCTGGCCACCAGCGGCGGCATCCTGCTGGCTGGGGCCGCTCTGGGCGGAGTTGTCCTCATGCGCCGTCGCCGGACCGATGGCTCTCTGGCCTAGGGCTTCGGCGGGGCAGGCCGGCGGCCGCCACGGTACTCCGTGGCGCGCCGCCGGCGTCGCTCTCGTCGCCGTCACCGCGCTGGGTGGGTTGGGCCTGGTGCGCGCGTCGGTCAAGGAGACACCGCCGCCGCCCCAGCCGGCCGTCGAGGCCGAGCCCAGGTTCGAACCCACCGCGACACCGGGCGCTTCCGTGGCCGCCCACCTGCCGCGGTCCGCACCGACGGATATCACGATCAGCGCGATCGGCGTACACGCGAAGATCATGGATCTGGGTGTCAACGCCGACGGCACGCTCCAGGTGCCGCCGCTGGAACAGGCGACGCTCGCGGGTTGGTATTCGCTGGGCCCGTCGCCGGGCGAGATCGGCAACGCGGTCATCGTCGGGCATGTGTCGACCGCCGAACTCGGGCCGACCGTGTTCTTCGAGCTCGGCTCGCTGCGCAAGAAGGACGTCATCACGATCAAGCGCGAAGACGGCCGCAACGCGCAGTTCCGGGTCGACGGCGTCAAGGCCTACCCGAAGAAGAGCTTCCCGACCGACCTCGTCTACGGACCGAACAGCAAGCCCGGGCTGCGCTTGGTGACCTGTGGCGGCACGTTCGACGCCAAGGCGCACAGCTATGTCGACAACGTCGTCGTCTTCGCGACCGCGCTCTGATCCGCTCAGGACGGACCGGCGCGCAGGCGCTGGCGGAGCTCCGCGTTCTGGCCGGTCTCGACGACGATCAGGCCGGTCAGGATGACCACGAGGCCGGCCAGCCCGGCCAGCGGCGGCAAAGCGGCGGCCGCGGGCACGACGACCAGCAGCGCACCGGCGGTCAACAGCCGCGGCACACTGTGCGCGCCGTGCACGCGGTGCTCGAACACCAGGTGGCCGCCGAGGTAGAGCGCGAGGCCGCCGAAGAGCGCGAGCGCGGAGAACAGCCCGAGCGGCCGGCTCTCGCCGGCGCGCCCCAGCACGCCTCCCACACCGAGCGCGGCGAGCAGGATGCCGGCCACGATCGGAAATTGGCCGTAGGTGTAGGCCTCGACGGCCAGGGCGACCCGGTCGCGGCCGTGTGCCTCCTCGAGCCTGCGCTCGGCGGCCCGCGACACCACGTCGAAATAGAGCCACCACAGGCAGATCGCGGTCGCGATGCCGAGCACGCCCGCGAGCAGCAGCGACAGGCTGACCGGTTGGCCGGCGGCGCCGATGCCGATCGCGACGACCGACTCGCCGATGGCCAGGGTGACGAAGAGGCCGTGCCGCTCGGCCAGCTGCGCCGCGTCGTGCAGACCCCGGCGCCGCGCGGCGAGGTCGCCGCCGACCCACTCGACCAGGACGGCGACGGCGAACAGCACCAGTTGCGCGCCGCCGCCCAGCAACGCGCCGGAGATCAGCGGCGCGGCGCCGGCCAGCATCGGCAGCCGAGTGACCCGCATCCGTCGCTGTGGCGCGTCACCGGCGACGGCGTGGCTCCCGAGGTGCACCCACCGCACGAGCAGGTAGGCGAGGACCAGCACCAGCGGCCCGTCGAGGCCGCCAGGCCCGTCGTGCCAGGCTTCGGGAATCGTCAGCGCGATCGGGAACATCAGCACCATCGCGACGACCATGCCGGCCCGCGACGGGTTGCCCGGCCAGGAGTAGCCGGACCAGGTGCCCCACAGCAGCGCCAAGGTCAGCAACCCTCGCACGACGCCGATGGCGGTGTGCTCGTGCGCCATGTAGGCGGTGATCCGGATGACCGCGAAGACGTAGACCAGATCGAAGAACAGCTCGAACGGCCCAGCCCCATCCGCCCGACGGCGCTCGTCCACCATGGCCGGACCCTACCGAGCGGCACCGGCACATGGGTGCCGCCCGGACGTCAGCCGGTGCTGACCGATCGGGCCAGTGACTCTTCGCCCCACCAGGTGCCGGTGTCGCCGTCGTACTGGGCGGCGCGGAACTTCAGTGTCGCGCCCTCCTTGAAGTCCTTGTCGCAGACGGCCCAGGTGCCGGCGCCGTGCGCGTTGCGGCAGGTGCCCCAGCGGCCGTAGTCCGTGACCCAGCGGGCGACCGCCGACGCGTGGTCGGCGCTCGACAGGTCAAGGACGAAGATCTTGTCGCCGTACGGCTCGAAGCACACGCCCGAATAATCCGTCTGTACGCAGTAGAACGTGCCCGTCGGCCCTTCGCTGAGCGGGCCCTCGTCCCACTCGTAGGAATAGGCCGCGCTGGCCGGCGCCGCGCCGAGCGCGACGGCGACCGCCACGCCCGCCACGCCCGCGGCGAGTCCCTTCACAAGCCGAGTAATCACCGTTGGCCCTCCCTGCCGTTTGTGTCGACAGCCGCATCGCACGGCATGGGGCTTGCCAACTCCTTGCCACGCCTGTCCGGGCCAAACCGTGCACCCGCCGCCGGTCGCTAAGCGGTCAGTTCCGCGACGCCGGGGCCGGAAAGCCGGCCCAGGGCCGCACGCCGGCCGGTCAGCAGGAGCAGGATCGCCTCGATCGGGCCCTCGATCACCCGGCCGGTGCCGACCCGGAAGTCGGCGTCGGTGGCGACGAAGGCATACCCCCGCAGCTCTTTCATCGCGCTGAACAGCCAGGGCCGGGACCAGATCCGGGCGGCGGCGGCCGCGGCCGCGTGCGGCGGCATCTCGTGCCGGCGGCCGAGCGGGAGCATGATGTCCTGGCTGTGCACCAGCACGTCGATCAGCGCCTCGTTGTCGGTCACGAACGGCACGTGCCGGCGCGAGCCGACCTGCCCGCGGATCTCGGCGATCAGCTCGCCGGTCGGCCGCGCGGCCTTGGTGGCGGTGGTCTCGCGGACGGCCCGGTCGAGGTTGCCGCGGGCGCGGACCACGCCGCGCAGCACGGTGCCGACGCCGATGTGCTGGAAGGTCAGGTGCGCGGTCACGTCCCGCACCGTCCAACCGGCGCACAGCGAGGGCCGGCGCCACTCGGCGTCGGTCAGCGAGTCGAGCTGGTCGGTCAGCGTGCGGCGCTGGTCGTCGATGACGCGCCACAGCTCGTCACGATCCATCGGTGCCTCCCAGGAGCGCTTCGACCAGTGGCGACAGCCGCCGGCCGGGGTCGAAGGCCGGGTCCGGGTTGGCCAGCTCGTGCAGGACCAGGCCGGTGTAGGCGTTCATCAGGATCGGCGCGTCGCGTTCTGGGTGGGTCGACCCGGCGACCCGCAGCCACAGGGTGAACCAGGTGTCGACCCGGGTGCCCGCGGCCAGCAGCCGGTCGCGCAGCGGTGGGTGGTGGGCCGCCTCCACCAGGATCACGTAACGGGCCAGGGTCAATGTCCGGTGTGGACCGACGGCGGCCAGCGCGACGTCGGCGAGCACCGCCGCCAGCTCGGCCGGGGTCGCCGGCACGGTGCGGGCGGCGAGCTCGTCCCAGTTGGCCTTCTCGCGGGCGGCGAACCGGTCGACCACCGCCTCGAGCAGCGCGTCGCGGGTGCGGAACAGGTTGGAGGTGGCGCCGGCGGGCACGCCGGCCTCGGCGTCGACGGCGCGGTGCGTCACCGCGCGCACCCCGCCCGTGCCGAGCAGGGTGATCGCGGCGTCGAGGACGTCCTCCCGGCGGCCCATGCCAGCGATACTACATCTGTAGTGTGAGAGACTACAAGCGTAGTCTAACCGAGAGTGAGATAGGCGAACCCCATCAGGTCGCGGTGTCCCCGGAGCCAGATGTCGCGCTGGTTGTCGAGTTTGGAGCGCAGGTCGGCCGCCTCCGGGTGGCCCGGGTTGGCCAGCAGCCACTCCTCGGCGTCGGCGGCCAGCCCGGACTCGAACTCCTCCCACTCGGCCCGGGTGGCGGTCTCGATCCGCAGCGGCCGGAACCCGGCGGCGGTCGCCCGGTCGACCAGCCCGGCCAGGTCGTCGCAGTCGTCGACGGTCATCCCCGCCCACATCCGCGCCAGCCGCTCCGGTGGCGGCGGCTGTTCCCAGAACTCCGCGCCGAACAGCAGCCGGCCGCCCGGGTTGACCAGGCCGCGCAGCGCACGCAGGCCGTCGGAGAGGTCGCCGAAGGCGTGGTAGGCGCCGATGTTGATCACCAGGTCGGCGCCGCCGTCGTGGTCGGCGGCCGGCCCGTCGACGAATGTGACCCGGTCGGCCAGGCCGCGGGCGGCCGCGTTGGCGCGGGCCCGGACCAGGTCGGCGGCGTGCGTCTCGACGCCCACTCCGGTCGCGCCGGGCGCCGCCGCCAGCACCCGCAGCAGCAACTCGCCCCAGCCGCAGCCGAGGTCGAGCACGGTCGCCGGCCCGCGGGCGGCAAGGGACGTGGCGAGCCGGTCGGCCCGGGCCGCCGACAGCGGACCGTTGAAGTCGAGGTAGGCACCGGTGCCCAGCGGGGGAGCGTGGCTCACCGCCCGGACGCTAGCCATCCCCGCCCGCCACCGCCATGGGATTACCGGCGGAACCGGCGGCGGAGCAGGTCGGCCGCGGTGCCCCAGAGCCCGCGCCGGAACACCAGCACCACCACGACGAACAGGCCGCCGGTGACCAGGCCGACCGACTCGAAGCCGGCGAAGGAGAGCCAGTCCTCCAGCCGCACCAGCAACCCCGCGCCGACCACACCGCCCCAGAGCGTGCCGATGCCGCCGAGCACCACCATCACGACCGCCTTGCCGGAGGTGGTCCAGTGCAGGGTGTCCAGGGTGACGAACCGGTGCGCCATCGCGAACAGGCCGCCGCCCAGCCCGGCCAGGAACGCCGACAGGACAAAGGCCAGAAGCTTGTAGCGGTGTACGGGGTAGCCGAGCGCCCGGGCCCGGGCCGGGTTGTCGCGGATGCCGACCAGCACCCGACCGAACGGCGAGTTGACGATCCGCCAGGCCGCCCAGAGCCCGAGCAGCACGATCGGCAGGGCCGCGTAGTAGAAGTAGTACGCGTCGGTCAGGTCGAGCCCGAACAACTCGCGCGGCACGCTCTGCAGGCCGTTCTCGCCGCCGGTCAGCCCGCGCCGGTTGTTGGCCACGTAGTAGATCAGCTGCGCGAAGGCCAGCGTCACCATCGCGAAGTAGATGCCGGTACGGCGTACCGCCAGATAGCCGATCGGCACGGCGAGCGCGGCGGCGACCAGCGCGCCGGCCAGCACCGCGACCGGGAACGGCACGCCCGCGTGGATGGCGATCAGGCCGCTGGCGTACGCGGACGTGCCCCAGAAGGCCGCGTGGCCGAACGAGAGCAGGCCGGTGAAGCCGAGCAGCAGGTCGACCGCGACCGCGAACAGCGCCCAGCACAGGATATCGACGGCCACGGCGGCGTAGAGGCCGTTGGGCAGCCACAGGGCCACTGCCAGGCCGGCGGCCAGCAGGGTCCAGCGCACCCAGCGAGGCGCACCTGTCGCGGCGCGCACCACGGACCGGGCCGGAGCGGTGACGGTCATGCCGGTGCCTCCTCGCGGCCGAACAGGCCGGCCGGCCGCCAGAGCAGCACGATCGCCATGATGACGAAGACTGAGGTCTGCGCCACGATGGGCCACTGGTCCAGATAGGACTCGCCCCAGGCCTGCACGAGCCCGATGCCGAAGCCGGCGGCGACCGAGCCGAAGATCGAGCCCAGCCCGCCGATCACCACCACCGCGAACACCACGATCACCAGGTCGGCACCCATCAGCGGGTTGACGGCCCGCATCGGCGCCGCCAGCACGCCGGCCAGGCCGGCCAGCGCGATGCCGAAGCCGAACACCGGGGTCACCCAGCGCCCGACGTCGATGCCGAGCGCCCGGGTCAGCTCCGGGCGCTCGGTCGCCGCCCGCACCACCATGCCGATCCGGGTGTGTCCGAGCAGCCACCAGACGGCGACGCAGGCCACGACCGCGAAGGCGAGCACGAAGACGCGGTACGCGGGGAAGTCGAACAGTCCGAAGTCGACGGTGCCGACCAGCAGGTCCGGCGTGCCGTACGGGCTCGACTGGGTGCCGTAGCGCATCTTCACGAGGTCCTGGAGCACGAGCGTCAGGCCGAAGGTGAGCAGGAAGTTGTAGAGCGGATCGAGCCGGGCCAGCGGATGCACCAGAGCCCGCTCCACTCCCATGCCGAGCACGCCGAGCGCCACCGGCACGATCAGCAGGGCCCACCAGAACGGCACGCCGAACTCGGTCAGCAGCAGGTACGCGCCGACCGCGCCGAGCATGTAGAACGCGCCGTGCGCGAAGTTGACGACCCGCAGCATGCCGAAGATGACGGACAGGCCGAGGGCGAGCAGGGCCAGAAAGGCCCCGCTCACCAACCCGTCGAACGTGTGCTGGAGGAACGCGCTCATACGGTTCGCCCGCTCATAGCTTGCACTCGGCCGAGGGGCTGCGGAAGGCTTCGGCGGCCGGGATGGTCTTGAGGATCTTGACGTAGTCCCAGTCCTCGGTGACCTCGGCCGGCGTCTTGACCTGCGCGAGATAGGCGTCGTGGATGACCCGGTGGTCCTCGGCCCGGATCTTCCCGTGGCGCAGGAACACGTCGTCGATGCTCTTGCCCTCGAGTTGCTTGACCACCGCGTCGGCGTCGTCGGTGCCGGCCGCCTGCACGGCCTCCAGGTACTGCAGCGCCGCCGAGTAGTTGGCGGCGTGCGCGAACGTCGGCCGCGAGCCGGTCTCCTTCAGGAACCGGTCGGCGAACGTGCGGTTCTCCGCGTCGAAGTTCCAGTACCAGGCGTCGGTGTAGGTGGTCCCGGCCAGCGCGGCCGGCGTCAGCGAGTGGATGTCGGTGAGGAACATCAGGCCGACCGACAGGCCCACGCCCTTCTCCCGGAGCTTGAACTCGTTGTATTGCTTGACGAGGTTGACCAGGTCGCCGCCGGCCTGCATGGTGCCCAGCACGTCGGGCTTGGGGTTGAGTGTCGGCGCCTTCAGCAGGAACGTGGAGAAGTTGTCGTTGGGGAACGGCGTCGCGTCGCGGCCGACGATCGTGCCACCGGCCCCGGTCACCGCGGCCGAGAAGCTCTTCTCCATGTCCTGCCCGAACGCGTAGTTCGGGTAGACGATGTACCAGTTCTTCGCACCCTGCTCGGTCACGGTCCTACCGGTGCCGTTGGCGAGCATGTAGGTGTCGTAGGCGTAGTGGAACGTGTATCTGTTGCAGGCCTTGCCGGTCAGGTCGGTGGTGGCGCCGCTGATGTTGAAGTAGAGCTTCTTCTTCTCCTTGGCGACGTCGGCCACCTTGAGCGCCGCCGACGAGGTGGGCACGTCGAGGATGGCGTCGACCCCCATCCGGTCGTACATCTCGGCGGCCTTGGTGTTGGCCACGTCCGGCTTGTTCTGGTGGTCGGCGGTCTCCACCGTGATGTCCTGGGTGATCGCGTCGTTGCCGTGCTTGGCCTTGAAGTCGGCGATCGCCATCTCCACGGCCTTCACCGAGTTGGTGCCGGACAGCGCCAGGTAGACGCCGGACTGGTCGTTGAGGACGCCGAGGACGATCCGGTCGCCGGAGAGCTTGCTGTCCGACGAGCCCTGCGGACCCCCGCCACCGCAACCGGAGAGCAGGAGCGCCAGGGCGGATGCCGCCGCGACGGTGCCACGCTTATTCATGAGCCGCCTCCAAGGGATTCAGATTCCGAGGTACGTGAGCAGTTCGCCTTCGCGCTCCCGGACCTCGTCGTTGCGGAGCGTCTCGACCACCCGGCCCTCGGCGAGCAGGTGGTGGCGGTCGGCGACGCCGGTGGCGAAACGCAGGTTCTGCTCGACCAGCAGCACCGCGGTGCCCTGGGCCCGCACCTGCCGCAGGATCTCGGCGACCTGGGTGACCAGCAGCGGCGAGAGCCCCTCGGTCGGTTCGTCGCAGAGCAGCACCCGGGCTCCCATCCGGAGCACCCGGGCCAGGGCGAGCATCTGCTGCTCGCCGCCGGAGAGCTGGGTGGCGGCCGCGGCCCGGCGCTCGCGCAGCACCGGGAAGGCCTCGTAGACCCGCTCGAGGGGCCACGGGTCCGGGCCGACCGTCGGCGGCAGGGTGAGGTGCTCGGTGACGGTGAGCGAGGCGTACGCGCCGCGGTCGTCGGGCACCCAGCCGAGCCCGAGCCGGGCCCGGCGATGGGCCGGCAGCGGCCCGAGGTCGCGGCCGTCGAGCGTCACGGCGCCGCGCTGGCCGGCGTGCAGTCCCATCACGCAGCGCAGCAACGTCGACTTCCCGGCCCCGTTGCGGCCGACCAGCGTGACGACCTCGCCGGGCGCGACGGTCAGCGCGACGTCACGCAGCACCGTCGCCTCGCCGTACCAGGCGCGCAGCCCGTCAACCCGCAACATCGGCCGCTCCCAGGTAGGCGGTGATCACCCGCGGGTCCGCGCGGACCTCGTCGTAGGGCCCCTCGGCGAGCACCCGGCCGGCCTGGAGCACGGTGACCCGGTCGGCGAGCCGGCCGACCACGCTCATGTTGTGTTCGACCAGCACGACGGTGCGGCCCGCGCGGACCCGGCCGATCAGGTCGACGGTGCGGTCGACGTCTTCCAGGCCCATGCCGGCGGTCGGCTCGTCGAGCAACAGCACGTCGGGCTCGAGGGCCAGCGCGAGGGCCAGTTCAAGAGCTCTTTTCCGGCCGTACGGGAGAGCGTCGGAGGGCACCTCGGCCAGTTCTTCCAGGCCGACCATGGCCAGCAACTCGTCGGCGCGGTCGCGGTAGCGCCCGAGCAGCTTGGCCGACCGCCAGAACTGCCAGCCGAGGCGGCCCCGGCCCTGCAGGGCCAGTTCGACGTGTTCGCGGGCCGACAACTGGGGGAACAGGCTGGTGATCTGGAACGAGCGGGCCACACCGAGGCCGGCGATCCGCTCCGGCGGCAGCCCGGTGATGTCCCGGCCGGCCACCTCGATCCGCCCGGATGTCGGTTTAAGGAAGCCGGTGAGCAGGTTGAACAGCGTCGTCTTGCCGGCGCCGTTCGGGCCGACCAGCGCGTGCACGGTGCCGGCCGCGACCGCCAGGTCGACCCCGTCGACCGCCCGGAACCCACGGAAGTCGCGGGTCAACGTGTGGGCGGAGAGCATCGGCTCCGCCATTCGCGCCTCCCGCTGTCGTTTTCGTCACACCCCGGCGACGCATTCCGGAAACGTACGAGGGATGCGTTCGCGTCGATATGTCGATGGGCCACATAAAACGAGCCGGATCGATGGGCCCCTGGTGGTGGGGTTTCCCCTACCGACAGCGCGCGCCGCGGGGCGGGACAATGGGTCGTGATGGACTGGGAAGAGCGGATCCGCGCGGCGCGCGAGACGGGGTTGCGCGGGCTGCTGCTCGCGCTGCGCTCGCTCGTCGGGCTGCCCCTTCTCGTGGCCACGGTGATCTCGATCGCGCTGGTGCCGCTCGGCGTCGGGCTGTTCCTGGTGCCGCGCGCCCTGGCCGCCGTCCGCCGGTTCGCCGACGAGCAGCGCGAGCGCGGGCGGGCCTGGTCCGGCGTCCGGGTCGACCGGCCCTACCACGGCCCGGTCCACGGCCTGCGCCCGCTGTGGCAGGCGGCGACCTGGCGTGACCTGCTCTGGCTCGTGCTCAACATCCCGATCGGCACGGCACTCGGGGTGGTGCCGGTCGCGCTGACCGCGTGGTCGGCGCTCGGCCTGGTGATCGCCCCGGTCGCGGTCGCCGGCGGCGCCGAGGGCGAGTTCTGGCGGGTCGCCGTCGGGATCGGGCTGGTCACCCTGGCCACGCTGGTGATCTTCGCGCCGGCCATCCTCGAGTTGCATGCCCTGTTCAGCGGCACCCTGCTCAGCCCGGCCCGGCGCGACCTGGAGGAGCGGGTCGACCGGCTGGAGGTGACCCGGGCCGACGCCCTCGACGCCAGCGCCGCCGAACTGCGCCGGATCGAGAAAGACCTGCACGACGGCGCCCAGGCCCGCATCGCCGCGCTCGGGATGACCATCGGCCTGGCCGAGCAACTCGTCCGCAGCGACCCGGCCAAGGCCGAGGCGCTGCTGGCCGAGGCCCGCGACACCAGCGGCCAGGCGCTGGCCGACCTGCGCCGCCTGGTCCGCGGCATCCACCCGCCCGTGCTGGCCGAGCGCGGGCTGGTGGAGGCCGTCCGGGCGCTCGCCGTGGTGCTGCCGGTGCCGACCACGGTCGACGCCGACGCGGGCGTACGCGCCGCCGCGCCGATCGAGGCCGCGCTCTACTTCGCCGTCGCCGAGGCGCTGGCCAACGTGGCCAAGCACAGCGGCGCCGGGCGCGCCTGGGTCACGGTCCGCGCGCCGGCCGGACGGGTGGTCGTGGAGGTCGGGGACGACGGCACGGGTGGCGCCGACGCGCCCTCGGCCGGCGGGCTGGCCGGGGTGCGCCGCCGGCTCGGCACGTTCGACGGCCGGCTCGTCGTGGCCAGCCCCCGGGGCGGCCCGACGGTGTTGACGATGGAGGTGCCGTGCGGGTCGTGATCGGCGAAGACCAGACGCTGCTCCGCGACGGCCTGGCCCGGATACTGACCGCCTACGGCGAGACCGTCGTCGCCGCGGTCGGCACCGCCCCCGAACTCCGCGAGGCGATCGCCGACGCGGAGGCCGACGTCGCGATCGTGGACGTGCGGATGCCGCCCAGCTTCACCGACGAGGGCCTGCGGGTGGCCACCCAGGCCCGGGCCCGGCGACCCGGATTCCCGATCCTGGTGCTCTCCCAGCACGTCGAGGTGCTCTACGCCCGCGAGTTGCTCTCGGACGGCCGGGGCGGCCTCGGCTATCTGCTCAAGGACCGGGTGGCCGACGTGGCCCGGTTCGTCGAGGCGGTCCGGATCGTCGCCGGCGGCGGCACGGTGCTCGACCCGGACGTGGTCGCCGACCTGCTCGGCCGGCGCGGGCGCGAGGAGTCGATCGCCCGGCTCACCCCGCGCGAGCGCGAGGTGCTGCGGCTGATGGCCGAGGGCCGGGCCAACGCCGGCATCGCGCACCGGCTCGGGGTCACCGAGAAGGCGGTCAACAAACACATCAACAACATCTTCGGCAAGCTCGGCCTGTTGCCCGACGGCGACGACAACCGCCGGGTGCTGGCCGTGCTCAACTACCTCGAATCGCCGTAGGGACGACCCCTCGCGAGTGACCACCATGGACGCTCGGACCGGCGTACGCTGACGGGCCGTGACCGATACGTATACCGTCTCGCGGTCGATCGACATCGCCGCGCCACCGGCCCGGATCTACGAGAAGATCGCGGATTTCCACCACTGGACACAGTGGTCGCCGTGGGAAGACATGGACCCCGACATGGTGCGCGACTATTCCGGTGCCGAGTCCGGGCCCGGCGCCGCCTACGCGTGGTCGGGCAACAGCAAGGCGGGCAAGGGCCGGATGGAGATCGTCGAGGCGGCCGAGCCGTCCGACGTCAAGATCGATCTGGCCTTCGAGAAGCCGTTCAGGTCGCGCAGCGAGATCCGCTTCGCGGTGCTGCCGGCCGGCGAGGGTGCCCAGGTGACCTGGACGATGGTCGGCACCAAGACGGTGATGACCCGGATGATGTCGATGGTCAGGTCGATGGACGCGATGATCGGCCCTGACTTCGAGAAGGGCCTCGCCCGTCTGAAGACGGTGACCGAGGTCGGCTGAGACCCCTTCAGGGTGGATCTCGGTCCGGCCACACCTTGGGTAACCGGATGGTGACGGTCGCGGTGAGCCCGTCGCCATGCGCGCTGAGGTCCAGCGAGTCGGTGAGGGCGGCAGCCAGCCACAGGCCGCGCCCACCGGGGACGTGCGGGTCGGGCTTGCGCACCCGGGGCGCGGTGGCGGCGCCCCCGTGGTCGGTCACGTGGCACGTGAGCGTGGTCCGCTCGACCTCGAGATCGAGATGACCGGCGCCGCCGCCGTGCTCGACGGCGTTGATGGCGAGCTCGTTGACCGCGGTCACGAAATCGTCGATCTCGTCGCCGAGCAGGCCCTGGGCGTGCAGGTGGGCGGTGACGGCCTTGCGCAGCCCAGACACCGTGCCGGCGGAGAAGTCGGCGGCCAGCGGACGTGCGTGATCCGGCCCTTGGTCGTCGATCACCGGCTCACCTCATATCCGCGTCGGGCAGTTACATACCCCAGCGGGGCGGCACATAGACCTCACCTTGGTCAGGTGTTGTCGCGGTTGCCGCTGACCGCCAGCCGGAACAGCCGCTGGTCGCGCGACCGGGCGGCGTCGTCGGGCCGGCCGCGAGCGCGGTCAGCGTCGCGACGACCGTCGGCCGGTGGTCGGGCGACACGCCCTCGACGAGCGTGTAGGGCGTCGCGCCGAGCGACCACAGGTCGCCTTCCACGCTGGAAACGCCGTGCCGGGCGGTCTCCGGCGCGACGAAGGACCTGGTCCGGAACCTCACCCCGCCGTCGGCGACCACCGCCAGCCCGAAGTCGGTGAGCACCACCCGGCCGTCGTCGGCCAGCAACACGTTCTGCGGCTTGACGTCGCGGTGGATCACGCCGGCGCGGTGCGCGGTGTCGAGGGCGGTGAGGATCTCCAGCCCGATAACGGCCCGCGTTCGGCGACGACCTCGTGCAGCGTCTTCGCCGGCACGTACTCCACGACGATCCAGGGTCGGTCCGGGCGCACGATGTCGAGCCGTGGCGCAGCCGGGAGGCGGCCCGGGCCTCGCGCAGCCCGTCCTGCCAGCGGTCGGTGTCGGCCAGCCACGGTGGGGTCCGGGTCTGGGCCGGAGTAGCGTTGGCGTTGTGCGGAGTTTGTCCGTCTTGCTGCAGCAACGCCTGGTCAACCCCGTGGTCCGGCTGGCCTGGCGTGCCCGGCTCCCGATCCCGGGCGACGCCCTGCTGGAGACCACCGGCCGCCGCACCGGGCGGCCGCGCCGCACGCCGGTGTGCGACGGCCTCGACGGCGACGTCTTCTGGCTGGTGTCGCAGCGCGGTCGCGCGGCCGACTGGGTGCGCAACGTGATGGCCGAGCCGCGGGTGCGGGTCAAGGTGGAGGGCGGGCGCGGCGCGGCCTGGCGGGCCGGCACCGCGCGTATCGTCGAGGCCGACGACCCGCACGCGCGCCAGCGCGCGATCGCGCGGGGCGGCCTCGCGCGCCGCCTCTGTGTCAGCACGTCCGCGGTCAGTGATGCCGACCCGCTGACCGTCCGCGTCGACCTCGATCCACTGTGATCACGGGAGCAGCCATGGTGCTCGACGAACAGTTCACGGCGACGCTGGTGAAGAGCCCGGCCAAGGGCGGCCACACCTACGTCGTCTGGCCCCGGTCGGTCGCGTTCTTCGGCACCCGCGGCCTGGTGAAGGTGCGCGGCACGATCGACGGGCACCCGTTCCAGAGTTCGTTCATGGCCCTGGGCGACGGCACCCACAAGCTCCCGGTCAAGGCCGAGGTCCGCAAGGCCATCGGCAAGGAGGCCGGCGCCACCGTCACGGTCGTCCTGGCGGAGCGCGTCTAGGCCGGGTCGGCGCGGCCCGCGACGGGCGAGGACGTCGGCCGGCGCCGCCTGGTGCCGAGCAGGCCGAGCGCGACGATGCCGATGCCGAGAACGACCACCACCCACCAGACGCCGCGTTCGGCGGTGGTGAAGGCCGCACCGGTCGAGGCGGAGCCGACGATGGTGCCGGCGATCGCGACGCCCAGCGTGATGCCGGTCTGGCGGCCGGCCGAGGCGACCGAGGCGGCCAGCCCGGCCATTCCGGGCGGCATGCCGG
Organism: Asanoa sp. NPDC049573; assembly: GCF_040676615.1. Taxonomy (NCBI): domain Bacteria; kingdom Bacillati; phylum Actinomycetota; class Actinomycetes; order Micromonosporales; family Micromonosporaceae; genus Asanoa; species Asanoa sp. NPDC049573. The sequence goes on along the minus strand of NZ_JBFAPI010000004.1, from coordinate 404,041 downwards.
CCACCGCCGAGTTGGTGACCGGCGGGTTGACGGTGCCGTTGGCCACGCCGAACAGCGCGAAGGTGGCCAGCACAGTCGGCAGGGCCGTGGTCGGGCCCAGGGTGAGCGAGGTGGCGCCGCCGAGCGCCAGTGCGACGCCGGCCACCACCAGCGGCAGGCGCGGCCCGCGGTTACCGACCACCCGGCCGGCCACCGGCGCGAGGAGCACGATCAGCAGGCCGACCGGCAGCAGGCACAGCCCGGCCGCCAGGGCCGACAGGCCGCGGATGTTCTGCAGGTAGAGCGTGGTCACGAACAGGAACGCGCTGAAGCCGCAGAGAGCGAAGACCGCCATCAGGATCGCCGAGCTGAACGGGAGGCTGCGGAACAGGCGCAGTTCGAGGAGCGGGTCGGTGCGGCGCGGCTCGTACCACAGGATGGCCAGCACACCCAGCGCCGCGACGGCGAGCGGCCCGAGGACCACCGGCGAGGCCCAGCCCCACCGCTCGGACTCGATGATCGGGTAGACGACGCAGCCCAGCACCACCATCACCAGGACCTGCCCGACGGGGTCGAAGCGGCGCGCCCGGTCGGCCCGCGACTCCGGCACGAAGAGCGCGGCGGCCACGATGGCGACGGCCACGATCGGCACGTTGACCCAGAAGATGGCCCGCCAGCCGAACCCGTCGACCAGCGCACCGCCGAGGATCGGGCCCAGCGCCAGCGAGACACCCGACATGCCGCCGAAGACGCCGATCGCGCGGGCCCGCTCGGCCCGGTCCGGGAACGTGGTGGCGACGATCGCCATCGCCACCGGGTTGAGCATCGTGCCGCCGACGGCCTGCACCGCGCGGGCCGCGATCAACGCGCCGATGTTCGGCGCCAGGCCGCACAGCAGCGAGCCGAGCCCGAAGGCGGCCAGGCCGATCTGGAAGACCCGCCGCCGCCCGACGCGGTCCGCGGTCGATCCGGCCAGGAGCAGAAAACTGGCCAGCACCAGGGTGTACGCGTCGATCGTCCATTGCAGACCGGAGACCGAGGCGTGCAGGTCGTCGCGGATCGCCGGCAACGCGACGTTGACGATGGAGATGTCCATCACGACGACGACGATGCTGGTGCAGCAGATGGCGAGCACCAGCCACCGGCGGCGCGGGCGCGGGCCGGCGGCGGCGGTCTTGTCCAGGGTCGAAACACTCACAACGTCGACGCTAGGATTTAGAGCGTGCTCGAAGTCAACCCGCGCCCGATCCCCGCGGCCGGCCTGAGCATCGCCGAGGCCGCCCACCGCACCGGGGTCAGCGCGCACACGCTGCGTTACTACGAACGCGCCGGCCTGGTCGTCACGACGGTCGACCGGACGGCCGGCGGCCGGCGCCGCTACCGCCAGATCGACCTCGACTGGATCAAGGTCTGCACGAAGCTACGGGCCACCGGCATGCCGATCAGGGTGATCCGCCGCTACGCCGAGTTGGTCTGCGCCGGCCACGGCAACGAGCAGGAACGCCTGGCCCTGATGACGGCGCACCGCGCCGAGGTGGTCGCCCGCATCGCCGAACTGACCGAAAACCTGAAAGCCATCGACCACAAGATCGACGTCTACCGGGGCCGCCTGGCCGCCGGCGATGCCGATCGGCTCTGGGCGCCCCGGGCGAGCTGACCGGCACGGCCGCGTCGGGCGGAGTCGCGTACGACACGCCCGCCCGCGCTTTCTTGACTCGTTCCAGAAAAGTGGTCCACACTCTCACGGTGCGCGCGACGTTCGAGGCCGAACATCGACTGTGTCGCCGGCGACGCGCCCTGCCTGCCCGCGTCCGACGACCACGGCTACGCCATCGACGAGGCGGAGATCGTCTACCGGGGTCTGTGCCCGGCCTGTGCCTGACGTCCAACCAACGCACCTGCCAAGCAAGGAGAACAGCAACGTGGCAAGCGACAACACCGTCCGGGCCCGGTCCAACCGGGACTGGTGGCCCAACCAGCTCGACGTGACGGTGCTGCACCAGAACCCCCGGGCCGGCGACCCCATGGGCGACGGGTTCAACTACGCCGAGGCGTTCAACACGCTCGACCTCGACGCCGTCAAGGCCGACATCAACACCGTCATGACCACGTCGCAGGACTGGTGGCCGGCCGACTACGGCCACTACGGCCCGCTGTTCATCCGGATGGCCTGGCACAGCGCCGGCACCTACCGGATCCAGGACGGGCGCGGCGGCGCCGGCTCCGGCGAGCAGCGGTTCGCGCCGCTCAACAGCTGGCCCGACAACGGCAACCTCGACAAGGCGCGCCGGCTGCTCTGGCCGGTCAAGAAGAAGTACGGCAAGAGCCTCTCCTGGGCCGACCTGCTCGTGCTGGCCGGCAACTGCGCGCTCGAGTCGATGGGCTTCACGACCTTCGGGTACGCCGGCGGCCGCGAGGACGTCTGGGAGCCCGAGGAGGTCAACTGGGGTACCGAGGACACCTGGCTGGGTGACGACCGCTACAGCGGCGACCGCGAGCTGCGCAACCCGCTCGCGGCCGTCCAGATGGGCCTGATCTACGTCAACCCGGAGGGGCCCAACGGCAACCCGGACGCCCTGGCCGCCGCCCGCGACATCCGCGACACGTTCGGCCGGATGGGGATGAACGACGAGGAGACGGTGGCGCTGATCGCCGGCGGCCACACGTTCGGCAAGGCACACGGCAACGGGCCGGCCGAGAAGGTCGGCGCCGACCCGGAGGGCGCGCCGATCGAGCAGCTGGGGCTGGGCTGGAAGAACGCGCACGGCACCGGCAAGGGCGCCGACACGATCACCAGCGGACTCGAGGGCGCCTGGACGCCGACGCCGTTGACCTGGGACAACACCTTCTTCGACATGCTGTTCAGCTTCGAGTGGCAGCAGACGAAGAGCCCGGCCGGTGCGACCCAGTGGACGCCGACCGACGCGGCCGCCGGCGATCTGGTGCCGGACGCGTACGACACGACCAAGCGGCACGCGCCGATGATGCTCACCACCGACCTCGCGCTGCGGGTCGACCCGAACTACGAGCAGATCTCGCGCCGGTTCCACGAGAACCCGCAGGAGTTCGCCGACGCGTTCGCCAAGGCCTGGTTCAAGCTCACCCATCGCGACATGGGCCCGATCGCCCGCTACCTCGGCCCGCTGGTGCCGGCCGAGCCGCAGATCTGGCAGGACCGCGTACCCCCGGTGACCCATGAATTGATCGGCGCGGCCGATGTCGCCGCGCTCAAGGACGCCGTGCTCACCTCGGGGCTGTCGGTGGCCGAGTTGGTCTCGACGGCGTGGGCCTCGGCGTCGACGTTCCGCGGCACCGACAAGCGCGGCGGCGCCAACGGTGCCCGGATCCGGCTGGCACCGCAGCGCGAGTGGGAGGTCAACGACCCGGCACAGCTCGCGAAGGTGCTGCTCACGCTGGAGGCGATCCAGGAGCGGTTCAACGCGACCGGCAAGCAGGTGTCGCTGGCCGACCTGATCGTGCTCGCCGGCTCCGCGGCGATCGAGCGGGCCGCGCAGAACGCGGGCGTCACCGTCGAGGTGCCGTTCACGCCGGGCCGCACCGACGCGTCTCAGGAGCAGACCGACATCGAGTCGTTCGCCGTGCTCGAGCCGACGGCCGACGGGTTCCGCAACTACCTCGGCAAGGGCCAGACCCGGCCGACCGAGCAGTTGCTGATCGACCGGGCCCAACTGCTGACGCTGACCGCGCCCGAGACGACCGTGCTGGTCGGCGGCCTGCGGGTGCTGGGCGCCAACACCGGGCAGGCGCCGCACGGCGTGTTCACCGTGCAGCAGGAGGCGCTGACCAACGACTTCTTCGTCAACCTGGTCGACGTCGGCACGGTCTGGAAGTCGGCCTCGGAAGACGAGGAGACCTTCGAGGGCCGCGACGCCGCGACCGGGGAGCTGAAATGGACCGGCACGCGGGCCGACCTGGTCTTCGGCTCCAACTCGGTGCTCCGCGCGCTGGTCGAGGTCTACGCCGCCGACGACGCCAAGGAGAAGTTCGTCCGCGACTTCGTCGCGGCGTGGGTCAAGGTCATGAACCTGGACCGTTACGACGTCGCCTGAGGATTGAGCGCACGCACCGTGCGGGCCGGCGCCGAGCCGGCCCGCACGGTGCTTTGCTGTGTGGGTGACAGAAGCCAGACCCGGCCTTGCGCCAGGTGTACGCCGCCCGGCGGGCACCATGTTCGCCGCGCTGTACGGCGAGTTGACGCCGCATCCGTGGCGGGACCCGGACCTCGACGCGTACTTCCTCTTCCACCACCGGTCGGTGGCGATGGGCTGGCTCGCCCGGTGGGGCATGAACGATGCGGGGGAGCAGCACCCGCTCGCCGCTTCCGAACCCCCGCTGGCCGCCTGGTTCCAGGTCGGCGTCGAGCCGCTGCCCGATGACGGCCCGCTGCCGGTGCAGCCGTTTCTTCGGTGTGCCGGCGACGCCACCGAGCGGATCGGGCGCCTGCGGCTGCGGGCGGCGCAGGTGCTGCTGCCGGTCGAGGCGCTGCGGGCCGAGGCTGCCTTCCCGCCCGCGCTGGGCGCCGCGGGTTGGTTCGCCGCCGCCGACCCGGCGTCCCGGGCGCCGGTGCGGGTGACCCTGGACAGCGGGCAGGCGGCAACCGTTCCCGGGGCGGCGCCCCGGCTGTATCACGAGATCAACAGCTTCGACCAGAGCGTGTTCGCGTGCGACGCGTACTCGTTGGTCAATCATGATCCGTTGATCGGGCCGCCCTTCGACGACCGGCTCTGGAACGGCCCGCCCGCGCACCGGACGACCTTCGACGGGACCCTCGCGGAGTGGTCGCCGGACGCGATCGGCTGGTTGGGCGCCTTCCTCGCCGACCTGTGCGCCCGCAATGGCGTCGCGAGCCCGGTCCTGCTGACGGCAACGCTGGCATAAATCGGACTAAACAGGCATATCTTGCGCCAGGCCCGGCCGTTGTCCTGAAGGGATCAGGGCGGCCCGCTCGGGAGATGAATGTGAAGCGTCGCAATGTGGTGCGGCTGGCGATCGCCGCCGGTCTGGTGGTGGTGGCCGCCGTCGCGGCCGGCGCCAGCGCTGGCCGGTCCAGTGTGGAGGGCGACGGCTACGGCAATCCGGGCGGCGTGGCGCCGCGCGAGGCCTGGGCGTGGACCCAGCTCGTCGCCGACCCCGCGCACCCCGGGCAGGTCACCCAGGCCAGGCTGGTCACGCCCGACGCCACCTGCCCGTTCATCGAGATCACCACGCCGGCCGGGCGCGAACGCCACCACATGGTGGCGGAAAGCGTGGTCAGCCAGTACCCAACGGACGCCACCGTCTGCACCTGGCGGGTGCCGCTGAACGCCACCAAGGCGCAGATCGACCGGAAGACCAGCCAGGTGCGCATCCGTCCGCACAACAGCGGCGTCGTGCCGTTGCCGACCTGGGGATCGGGCAAGCGGCCGGAGAACATCGCCGTGATCGGTGACACCGGCTGCCGGATCCCCTCGGGCGGCACCCATCAGGTGTGCGACCACGTGCAGAGTTGGCCGTTCCCGGAGGTCGCGAGCAGTGCCGCGAAACGGCCGGACACGCCCGACCTGGTCATCCACACCGGCGACTACATCTACCGCTCCCGGCCTGGCGACGAGCCCACCCGCTACTGCGGCGACCAGAGCACGAACGAGCGCACCTGGGGCTGTCTGGTCGCCGACCTCTTCGAGCCGGCGCAGTCGCTGATCGCCGCCGCGCCCTTCGTGTTCGTCCGCGGCAACCACGAGACGTGCGACCGCAACGGCGCGGTGTGGTTCCGCTACCAGGCCAACGAGCCGAGCGTCTCGGCTTGCCAGAATTTCAGCCCGCCGGTCCGCGTCGAGGCGGGCAGCCTCGGGCTGCTGGTGATGGACACCTCGTGCGCCTCCGACGGTGCGAACCAGACCTGCGGCACGGCCATGGTGCAGTCCGTGGCCACGACGCAGTTCAACCAGATCAACAACACGCTCGCCGGCCCGGGCGACGACTTCCTGCTCACGCACGATCCTATTTGGACCATCGAGAACGTGACCCCCGGCGGCAATCCGGAGTGGCTCGACCAGCGGCTCGCGGCGGCCGTGACCGCGACCACCGCCCATATGCTGAGCTCCCGGATCAGGCTCGTGCTGTCCGGCCACGTCCACCTCTACCAGATGCTCGACTTCGGCAGCCTCGTCGCGCCGCACCGGCCTCCGCAGATCACCGTGGGTTCGTCCGGCACCAAACTCGATCAGAAGACCTGGACCGACGCCAACCTGATCGGCAAGAACGTCGACGGCCAACCGGTCGGGCAGCTCATCACGCATTCCGAGTTCGGCTACGCGGTGTTGCGCGACGTCACCGGCCCGACCTGGAACCTGCGCTATTTCGACCGGACCGGCCAGCGGGTGCCCGGCACCAACTGCAGCCTGGTCGGCGCCGAGTTCCCGAACTGCACCTGACCGCGACTCAGTCGAGCGGCTGGCGGCCCAGCGTGGCCGGCTCCCTGCCTGCCAGCAGCCAGCCGCCGGCGTAGGCGGCCACCGGCAACCCGACCAGGATCGCCGCGAGGTCCACGACCGGCACGTGGGTCAGCCAGTGCGCCTCGCGGTGATACCAGGCCAGCAGCGCCAGGTAGGCGCCGGCGGCCCCGATCAGCGCGCCGAGCAGCGCCAGCGAACCGGCGGTCGCGGCGGTGAGCGCCCGGCGGGTGCCGCGCCGGTCGCGGTCAGCGGGCCCTGCCCGCCGACATCCCGTCGAGCTCGAGCGGCATCGCGACGTTCTCCGCGGCGGTCAGCCAGGGCAGCAGGTTGAAGTCCTGGAACACGTAGCCGATCGAGCGCCGGCGCAGCCGGGCCCGCTCGTCGCGCGACATCGTCGCCAGTGCCTGCCCGGCCACCAGCACCTCGCCGGCGCTCGCCGACTCGAGCGCGCCGGCGATGGTCAGCAGCGTGCTCTTCCCCGAGCCGCTCGGCCCCATCACCGCCACCATCCGAGCGGCCTCGACCGCGAGGCCGACGTCGGACTGTGCGTGCACCTCGTCGGCACCGTCCCGATAGGTCTTCGAGACCGCCCGTAGCTCCAGCACACTCATCGGCGTATCCCCCGTCCGGCGTCGGATCTGCGGTGTCGCCCGCGGCGTGGCGGGCGGGTCGAACGCGGCCCGCTTGAGCCGCCCGTCGGCGCTGTCGAGCCATTTGACGACCGAGTCTGTTCCGGCTCAAGGCCCGCCGTCGAGGTCGGCGACGACATCGTGCAGCAGCCTCAGGAATGCACCGACCAGCGGCGGGAGCGCCGCGACTGGTCACCGGCCGCGTGCTGCCCGGCCTGGGCACGGCGGTGGCGGCGGGGACCTAGCCCGGGCTGATGCTCCTCGCCCTGCCGTTCCGTGGCACCTGGCGGGTGCGCAACAGCCCCGCGCGGCGGGTGCCCAGCCACGGCACGCACCTGTTCGCGACGACGTACGCGATGGATTTCATCGCCGTTCGCGAAGGGCGCACGGCGCCCACCCGCGACTGGCGCACGCTGCTGGCGACCGAGCCGCCGGACCGGTTCTTCGCGTTCGGCCTGCCGATCCTCGCGCCCGCCGCGGGCACCGTGGTGGCGGTGCACGACGGCGAGCCCGACCACGAGGCCCGCCGGTCGCCGTTGACCCTGGCGGGCTACGCGTTGACCCAGGCTTTGCGGGCCCGGGGCGGCGCGGCCGCGATCGCCGGCAACCACGTGATTCTCGCGGTCGCGGGCGGCTACGTCGTGCTCGCCCACCTGCGGGCCGGCTCGGTCCGGGTCCGGGTGGGTTCGCCGGTGGTGGCCGGCCAGCAGGTGGGGGATTGCGGCAACTCCGGCAACTCGACCCAGCCGCACCTGCACATCCAGGCGATGGACGGGTCCGACCCGTTCGCCGCGCGCGGACTGCCCATGGAGTTCCGCTACCGGGTGGCCGGGCGGGGTGTGATCGAGCGCGGCGTCCCGGGCGAGGCGGAGGTCGTCGAGCCGGGCTGATCTCCGCTACGGTGTCCGGTCGTGAGCGCGGACGACGACTGGCTGGCCGACACCCGGAACTCCTACGACACCGTGGCGGTCAGCTACGCCGAGTGGATCCGCGACTCGCTGGCCGGTGCGCCCGACGTGCTGGCGGCGCTGGCGCACTTCGCCGGCCTGGTCCGCGCGGCCGGTGGCGGGCCGGTGCTCGACGTCGGCTGCGGGCCCGGCCACGTGACCGCCCACCTGCACGCGCTCGGCGTCGACGCGTCCGGCGTCGACCTGTCGCCCGGAATGGTCGACGTGGCCCGGCGCGACCATCCGCACCTGACGTTCACGGTCGGTTCGATGACCGCCCTCGACGTTGCCGACTCGTCGGTGACCGGCCTGCTGGCGTTCTGGTCGCTCGTCCACGTCCCGGACGGCGCGCTGCCCACGGTGTTCGCCGAGTTCCGGCGCGTGCTGCGGCCCGGCGGCCCGCTGCTGGTCGGTTTCCACGTCGGCACCGGGTCGCGGCTGAAGACCGAGGGCTACGGCGGACACCCCATGAAGGTGTACGTGCACCGCCGCCGGCCCGACCAGGTCGCCGACCGGTTGCGCGGGGCGGGCTTCACCGTGACCGACGAGCGGCTGCCCGGCGTCGACGAGGAGTCGGGCATCCTGTTCGCCCGCTGAGTCCTCATTGGACGAACTGCTGACCGCCGTCGATGTCGTACGTCGCACCCGTCAGGGCGGTGTTGGTCATGATGTGCACGGCGAGCGCGGCGACGTCCTGCGGTGTCACGACGCGGCGGATCGGGAGGGCGTCGCGCAGTTCGGCGCGGCGGGCTTCGAGGCCGTCGCCGAGCAGCATGGCCGACAGCGGCGTGTCGACGAAGCCGGCGGCGATCAGGTTGGCCCGCAGCGGCGCGAGTTCGAGGGCCAGCGCGGCGATGAATGGCGGCAGCGCGGCGGTGGCGGCCGAGGCGATGCCCAGGCCGCGCCCGATCTTCCGGCCCCCGGTGCCGCCCATGACGATCAGGGTGCCGCCGGGCCGCATCCGCCCGGCGGCGTTGCGGGCGACGTCGAGCGCGAGCACGATGTGGTCGCCGACGGCGAGGCCCGCCTCGGCCGGGTCCATCTCCAGCAGCGGGCCGTAGCGCGGACCGCCAGCAGTGATCAGCACGTGGTCGATCGGCCCGGGCAGGTCCCGGAAGAAGCCGGCCAGCGCGGCCGGGTCGGTGGCGTCGAACGCAGCCGTGCGCGGTGCGTCGATGTCGCGCGCGGCGTCGTCGAGGCGTTCCTGGCTGCGGCCCGTGAGGATCACGTCGGCGCCCTCGGCCCGGGCGAGCCGGCCGGTCTCCAGGCCGATGCCGGCGCTGCCCCCGATGAGGACCACGGTCTGTCCGGCCAATGCTGGTGTCGGCATGCGCCATTTTATCCGGAATCCAGGCCCCTGGGCGGCGGGCTCACCACGGGCGGACGCTCTGCGCACCGCCCGTTGACCGGCGCACCACACTGACTTCGCACCGGTTCGGACGCCAAGCGGATCTACCGCAGCGACGACGGCGGCCGGACCTGGGACGACGGCCACGACTTCGACCTCGGACCGTCGGCCGGCGGCGACGGCGGCCGGACCTGGGACGACGGCCACGACTTCGACCTCGGACCGTCGGCCGGCGGCGACGGCGGCAGCTTCGGCCTGGCCGACGGCAGCGCGCTCATCTCCTTCGGCAACGGGATGACCCGGACCACCACCGGTAGCGACGCGACACCGGGCCGGGCCGGTCTCGGAGGCCGGCTTGCCCGACAAGGGATGAGCGGTTTCGGCTGGGTGTAGCCGGCCTGCGCGAGGCGGATTCCCCCGCCGGCGGCGGGGATGACGACGTGCTCGCACGTGCCGCGCGTCGCCGGTGGCTACGTGGCGACCAGCTTGGGTCCCGAGGTTGGCACCCCTGGGTCTCGGCTGACGACGGTCGCAAGAAGATCGCCTTGGCCGAGGTGGGCTGAACCGTCCCCTGCCGGCGCGTCGCGATGAGCGGCGCGCCCGGTCAGCCGATCTCGAGGCGGGCGATCAGGTTGTCGCGCAGCGTGATTCGCATCGGGCCGGTGCCGTTGAAGCGGTTGCTCCGGGCGCGGATGGTGACCACGTAGGCGTCGTCGCCGGCCGGTTCGACGGACACGAGGTCGAAGTGCATGCCGACGCCGATGTTGTCGGTGCGGTCCCAGTCGCGGACTCCCTCGTGGCCGGTGAACTCGCGGCTGCCGTCGCGGACGTAGGCGTCGTCGGTGAAGGTCGCGACGAAGGCGGCCGAGTCGGCGGCGTTGGTCGCCGCGATCATGGCCCCGATGGGGGCCGGCGGCTGCTCGGGCATCGGCTGCTCCTGCCGGAATCGGGCCATTCGATCATTTCATGCTAACCGGCCGGGCCCGTGGGTCAGCCGAGCGGGGCCGGCGCGGCGACGCGGTTGATGAAGGCGCCGATCTTGGTCATCGTGCGCTCGATCCGCTCCTCCAGGGTGAGCGTCTCCTCCCGGCGCACGAGGCGCATCTTGGGCTGTCGCTTGCCGCGCAGATAGAGCGAGCAGGCCAGGTCGGCACACAGGTATTCGCCGACGGTGTTGCCCTTGCGGCCCTCCGGGCCGGCCAGCGGCGCGACGAAGAGCGCCACCCCGGACGCGGCATGGTCGGTCAGGCAGGCGCTGCACATGCTCGACCGCAGCGCGCTCGTGCGGCGCGACTCCGGGCGGCGCAGGACGATGCCCGTCGGGCCCTGCTCGCCGGGGACGACCAGGAGCGCCCGCAGCGGCGCGCCCGGGTCGGTCCAGCCGAGGAAGTCGAGGTCGGCCCAGGGCACGCCACCGTCGGCGAAGCCCGCGGGGAGGCGGATGCGGCCGGCTTCGCCCTTGCTGCAGTTCACGAAGGAACCGCGGATGGTTTCCTCGTCGAGTGGGTCCATGCCGCCGAAGCTAACCGACGACCTCGGCCGTGGTCATCCGCTTTTAGCGCCGGTAGCTTGATCGCGAAGACGCCCGGCCGCTGGTCCGCGTCGCGATCAAGCCCCTCAGTACCGGACGCTGCTCTGCACCAGAGGTGGGTACACCTCGGAGGCCTCGCCGTCGACGGTGGTGCCGGCGAACTGGAGCATCGCGCGCTGTGCGCCGTGCATCGGGGCCGGGTAGTTCAGCGTGGGCGCGGAGATTTCGTCGAGGGTGCGGACCTGTTCGGCGGTCAGCGAGACCGCAAGGCCCGCCAGGTTGCTCTCCAGGTGTGCCACCCGCCGCGCGCCGACGATCGGCACCACCGTGCCGGGCCGGGCGCGCAGCCAGGCCAGCGACACCGCCGCGGCGGTGGTCCCGAGCGAGGCGGCGACCTTGGCGACGGCCTCGATGACCTCGTACTCCGCCTCGGTCGGCCCGCCGACGAACGCGGTGCGGGCGGAGTCCGTGACCTCACCGCCGCGCCGGTACTTGCCCGACAGGAAGCCGTTCTTCAGGGGACTCCACGGGACCAGTGCCATGCCCTGGTCGAGCGCCAGCGGCGCCAACTCGCCCTCCACCGTGCGGGCCAGCAGCGAATACTCCACCTGCAGGGCGATCAGCGGGGTCCAACCCTTGAGCAGCGCCGTCGTCTGGGCCTGCGCGGTCAGCCATGCCGGCGTGTTGGAGAAGCCGACATACCGGATCTTGCCCGCGCGGACGAGGTCGTCCAGCGTGCGCAGGGTCTCCTCGATCGGCGTGTGCCGGTCCCAGTTGTGGAGCCAGTAGACGTCGAGGTGGTCGGTCCGCAGGCGGCGCAGGCTCTCGTCGAGTTGGGCGATGATCGATCCACGGCCGGCGCCGCCGCCGTTGGGGTCGCCCGGATGCATGTTGCCGAAGAACTTCGAGGCCAGCACCACGCGGTCGCGCAGGCCCGGGCGGGCGGCGAAGTAGTCGCCGAGGATCTTCTCGGAGTGGCCGTTGGTGTAGAAGTTGGCGGTGTCGACGAAGTTGCCGCCGCGCTCAAGGTAGGTGGCCAGGATCTTCTCGGACTCCTCGACGCCACAGCCGGCGCCGCCGGGATCGTCGCCGAAGGTCATCGCGCCGAGCGCGAACGGGCTGACGCGGAGGCCGGATCGGCCGAGGGTCACATACTGGTCAAGTGCCATGACCCCATCGAACGCCGGCCCTCCCGGGCGGGGTAGACGGATTCGCGCGAGGCCTTGCACGATCCTGCCGAACTAGGGAAGCACCGGCCGCAGGCGGGCCGCGTCCGCGCTGGGCGGCGCGCCGAACTGGCGACGGTACTCCCGGCTGAACTGCGACGGGCTGTCATAGCCGACCCGCAGCCCGACCCCGGCGATGTCGGTCGACCTGGTGGCCAGCAGCAGCCGCGCCTCCTGCAACCGGATCTGCTTCTGGAACTGGATCGGGCTCATCGCGGTCACCGCCTGGAAGTTGCGGTGGAACGCCGACACGCTCATGCCGGCGAGTCGCGCGACGTCTTCGACCCGGAACGGCTGCGCGTAGTGTTCGCGGATCCAGCCCACCGCGCGGGTGATGTGCCGCAGGCTGCTGTCGGCCACGCCGAGTTGGCGCACGACGTCGCCTTGCGGCCCGGTGATCAGCCGCCACAGGATCTCGCGGATCACCATCGGCGCCAGCACCGCCCGGTCGCGCGGCTGGTCGAGTAGGCGCAGCAGCCGGATCACCGCGTCGAGCAACTCCGCCGGCGCGTCGCTGACGGAGATGCCCGCGGGCGCCGCGGCCGTGCCACCGCCGAGCGAACCGGCCTCGAGGAGCAGGGCGGCCACGGCCTCCGGGCGCAGTGTCAGGCCGAAGCCGAGCGCCGGCCGCTCCCGGCTGGCCTCGGTGAAGTGGCCGGTGACCGGCAGGTCGACCGAGGCGACGAGGTACTGGCCGGCGCGGTACTCGTACACCCGGTCGCCGAGGGCCAGTCGTTTCGCTCCCTGCGCGATGACCGCGAGCACCGTGCCCGACATCGAGGGGGACGGCGGCAGCGGCCGGTCGACCGACGAGATGAGCACGCCGTCGATGGCGGTGCTGAAGTCGGGCCGGGCGTGCCGTGCGAGCAGGGCGCGGAACTCGTCCATCATCCGATGCGCGCACCCACCGGGTCGGCCCAGCCGGGGAGGGGGATGAGGCAGAACGGATGCCCGGCCGGGTCGGCGTAGACGCCCTCGCCGGCGAGCTTGGTCGCGCCCAGCGCGAGGACGGCGGCGCCGGCGGTGGCCCGGTCGTCGACCATCACGTCGAAGTGGATCTGCTGCGGCACGGCCGGGTCGGGCCAGGTCGGCGGGCGATGGTCCGGTGCGCGCTGGAAAGCCAGCCCGGAGGCCCGGTCGGAGGTCGAGACGACCACGAAATCATCATCACGGTACGTGATGGGCAGGCCGAGCAGCTCGCTGTAGAACCGCGCGAGCGCCAACGGGTCGGGGCAGTCGAGGATCGCATGGTGCAACCGTCCGATCATGCCCGCCAACCTAGACCAGGCTCACTCGGTCGGCAGGTCGGGTTCGTGGGTGCCCTTCGGGCGCGGGCCGTGGATGCGCCGCTGCGACTCGTCGATCCGCACGTCGTTGATGCTCGCCTCGCGCCGGCGCATCAGGCCGTGCTCGTCGAACTCCCACAGTTCGTTGCCGTAGCTTCGCCACCACTGACCGCTGGCGTCGTGCGACTCGTACTGGAAACGCACGGCGATCCGGTCGGCGGTGAACGACCACAGGTTCTTGCGCAGCGCGTAGTCCAGTTCGCGTTCCCATTTGCCGGTCAGGAACTCGACGATCGCCGGGCGACCGACCAGGAACTCGTCGCGGTTGCGCCACACCGAGTCCACTGTGTACGCGAGTGAGACGCGCTCCGGATCGCGGGTGTTCCAGGCGTCCTCCGCGGCCTGCACCTTGGCGGTCGCGCCGGCGTGGTCGAACGGTGGCAATGGCGGTCGGTCGGTCATGGCGTTCCCTTCGAGTGGTCAGGCCTCACTCGAGGCTGCCCACATGTTGATGCCCGAGTCGGTGGCGTAGCGTTCGATCTCGGCCAGTTCGGCTTCGTCGAAGCTGGTGTTGTCGAGCGCGCCGAGCGTGTCGTCGAGTTGGCCGACGCTGCTGGCGCCGAGCAGCGTGGAGGTGATCCGCCGGTCACGGCGCGTCCACGCGACCGCGAGTTGGGGGAGGGTCTGGCCGCGACGGGCGGCGATGTCGCGCAGTGCGCGTACCTTGGCCAGGTTCTCGTCGGTCAGCCACTCCACCGGCAGCGAGCCGTGCCGGGCCGCGCGCGAGGCGGTCGGCACGCCGTGCAGGTAGTGGTCGGTCAGCATCCCCTGGGCCAGCGGCGAGAACGCGATGCAACCCATCCCCTCGCGGTCGAGCACGCCGAGCAGGTCACGCTCGATCCAGCGGTTGAACATCGAATAGCTCGCCTGGTGTACGAGCAACGGCGTGCCCAACTCCCGCGCGAACCGGGCCGCCTCCGCGGTGTGCGCGGCCGAGTAGGAGGAGATGCCGACGTAGAGCGCCTTGCCCTGGCGTACGGCGGTGTCCAGCGCGCGCATCGTCTCGTCGACCGGACTGCCGGGATCGAAGCGGTGCGAGTAGAAGATGTCGACGTAGTCGAGGCCCAGCCGGCGCAGGCTCTGGTCGAGGCTGGCGAGCAGATGCTTGCGCGAGCCGTCCACGCCGTAGGGGCCGGGCCACATGTCGTAACCCGCCTTCGTGGCGATCACCAGTTCGTCGCGGTAAGCGCGCAGGTCGGTGGCCAGGATCCGGCCCAGCGCCTGCTCGGCGGTGCCGCGCGGCGGTCCGTAGTTGTTGGCCACGTCGAGGCTGGTGACGCCGCGGTCGAAGGCGCGCCGCACGATCGCCCGGTGGGTCTCCAGCGGGCGGTTCTCGCCGAAGTTCTGCCACAGGCCGAGCGAGATCGCCGGGAGCCGGAGCCCACTGCGGCCGCTGTGCCGGTAGGGCATGGAGTCATACCGGTCCGCTGCCGGGACGTACACCATCCGCCGACCGTATCGCCACCTCCGGGTGCAAATCTCGCGATCTTGGTATTTCCCCCCGACGCACCCGCTCCGGACCTGCAGAACGGCACCGTCCATCGTGGGAAGGAGCGGCGATGCGCGTTCCGGGAGTCCCGTTCGTGCAGGGACGCAACAGTTTCAACGATGCCGATGGCAAGCATTTCGGCATCGCCATCCACAACACCTCGAACGCGAATCTCGCCTCGGCGCAGGACGAGGCGGACTTCGCTACCAGGCGCACCGACGGGATCAGCGCGCACTTCTACTGCGACAAGGACTCGGTCGTGCAGTCGCTCGACACGGACGCCCGGGCCGGGCACGCCGGGTCGACGGAAGGCAACCAGAACTCGATCGCGGTCGAGATCACCGGGCTGAACTCGTTCAGCCGGCAGCGTTGGCTCGACTCGGTCGCCTGGGACAAGCTGGCCAGCACGCTGGCGTTCGTCATCCGCACCGACCCGGACTACGCGGGCTTCTCGGTGCGCCGGGCGTCGGTCGCCGAACTGCGCGCCAACCCCCAGATCAAGGCCTTCTACGGCCACGACGACATGCGCCGCGCGTTCGGCGGCACGACGCACACTGACCCCGGGCCGAACTTCCCGTGGGATCACCTGATCGCGGTCGTCCAGGCCGCGGTCGACGGAAACACCGAGGAGGACGACATGTTCAGCGACGCCGACCGGGACGCCCTCACCAGTGCCAACTTCCGCGCGCTGGGCGTCTACCAGGATCTCGACGAGATCACCTACCGCAAGGCCAACGGCCAGAACGCGACCGAGCCCAACAAGGCCAAGGTTGCCCGGCAGGCGCTCGAACGCAAGGTCGCCGAGCTGGCCGCCCGCCCGCAGATCGACATCGACGACCTCGCCGAGGCGATCGCGAAGCGGATCAACGGCCACTGACCGGCCGGGTCCGCACCAGGACGACGAAGGCGCCGCCGGCCGGTCCGGGCGGCGTCCGCGACCACGCTGGCCAGCCGGTCTTGCCGACGCCGCCGGGGCCGACGACGGTCAGCAGGCGGCGTCGGCCCGGCCGGCGAGCACCGGGTCGCGTTCGACGGACCGGCCCGCGAAGCCGGCGCGGGCAGCCGGGCCACCACGCCCGGCCGCGCCGGCTGCTGCCGGTCGGCCAGCGCGGCGCGGGCCTGCGGGTGCGTATTCGGGGAGCGGCGAGGAGACGTGATTTTCGACGGTGCGGACCGAGATGTGCAGGCGGTTGGTCCGTCCGCACGTGGCACAGACCGGCGCCGTCACGGTCACGTCATGACCGACCGGCGACCGCGACGGCGGCCCGGGCCGGTCATTGCGCGGGCGTGAACTGCGCCTCGGCCATCGCGCGACCCGCGACGATCTCGTCGGCGGGCGCGGTGCCGGACGCCTCGACCACCGCCACCCAGGCGTCGATCGAGCCACGGGAGAACTCGCGCACCTCCGGCGAGTTGGCCGCGGCGATCGGGTCGTCGACGACCTCACCCTGCAGGAAGAGCGCGAGCCCGAGCAGCGCGCCGTCCCAGCCCGGCCCGACGAACAGCGCGCCGGCCTCGCTGCGGGCCATCTCGATCGGCACGGTGTGGGTCAGCCGCAGCTCGGTGGCGTCGTCGGCGGCGGGGGAGAGGTGCACCTCGACCACGCTGGTCGGGCCGCCGAAGGTCACGGTGAGCAACCGGGGCGGCTCGCAGGTGCGGATCTCGCCGCCGGCGTTGCCGTGGAGCTGGAAGGTGCCGCCGGCGCGCAGGTCGCCGCTGAGCGGGTAGAACCACCGCTTGACCCGGTCGGGGTCGGTCAGCGCATCCCAGACGTCGGCGATCGGCGCGGCGTAGCCACGGCGGAGCACCACGCTGACCTCCTCGCCGCCGCCCTCGGCCGGCCCCGTGCCGACCGCGCGGTGGATCGCCGCGAGGTGCTGGGCGATGTCGATCATCGGCTGTCCTTTCCGTCGGTGGCGGGCAGGGTGCCCGCCGGTGCCGTGCGACAGTCTGACAGCTGTGGCTTATATAAGTCCAGGGTTAATTCAGAGATCGGCCAGCAGCGCGTCGAGGCGGTCGGTGTCGAGCCAACCGTTGACCGACACGGTGCCGGCCCGGTCGACGTCGACCTGGACGCGGTCGAGGGCGCCGGGCCGCCAGTCGGCCAGGTCGGGGAAGCGGTCGTCGAGGACGACGAACTCCTGGTTGGTCGAGCCGACCCAGGGCCGCTCGTGGTCGAGGCGGTCGCGCCGGAACGGGCCGGCGATCAGCAGGTCGGTCGCGGCGAGCAGGCCGGCTACGCCGGGCCGGCCGGCGGCGGCCGCGCGGCGCAGGGCGGCGTGCGTGAAGCCGGAGAAGGTGAGCACCGAGCGGCCGCCGGCGCGGACCTGGCGGGCCACCTCGGCGAGCGCTTCGGCTTGCTCGAACGGCTCACCGCCGAGCAGCGTGAGACCGGTCGACGGCTCGGCCAGGACGCGCGCCGCGAGATCGGCCGGCGACCAGCGGACGCCGCCCTCGGTCGGGAAGAGGTGCGGGTTGAAGCAGCCGGCGCACCGGATCGAACAGCCCTGCACCCAGATGGCGGTGCGTAAGCCCGGTCCTTCCGCCGTGGTGGTCGCCAGGTAGCGCGCGACGCTGACGGCCGGCTCAGACATCGACGATGCGTCCGGAGTGGCCGCCCTGCTCCGGTGCCGGCCGGGGCGGCGGTGCGGATGCGCGCGGGGTGGCGACGACCAACGGGAAGATCTTCACGTACTCGTGTGGCTGCAGGCCCAGGGCGTCGCTGAAGGCGTAGACATCGGTGAAGCCGCCGGCGCGGGCCCGCTGGGTGACCGCCGCCTCGGCACGGGCCCGGTCGAAGAACGGCAGGGTGGCGAACTGCTCAGCCGTGGCCGAGTTGACGTCGAGCGTGGCGGCGCTGCTCGGCGGCCGGTGAAGGTCGTCGTACCCGGGCGGGGGCGCGAGCCGGACGCCGTGATGGGGGCGCACGCCGGCCTCGAAGCGCAGCCAGCTCACGTTGACGGTGAACGCGTGCACGATCGACACCAGCCACGTCACCAGGAAGACGCCGACCGCCCAGTCGCTGAGCGCGGTCGTCTCGTCGACCGAACCGACGGTCACGAAGCTGGCCGCGCTGATCACCAGGTAGGTGAACCCGGCGATCCGAAGCGACCGGCGTCGCATCCGGATCCCGAGGTAGACGAACGGCAGCGCACCCAGGCAGCCGAAGCCCACGATCGGCAGGAGGAGCCAGAGGCTGTGCAGCAGCCGCCAACCGAAGCCGCGGGGTGCGGGCTCCGGCGATCGCGCCACCTTCGGCTTAGGGTCGTTCGACATCGGGCACCACGTCGCGGGCTTCGATCGGCTGGGCAACCGTCGCGCGGCCGAAGTCGGCGGTGTAGGCACTGGACACCGTCGTGGCGTCGAGCAGGTCTTCGAGCACGGCAATGTAGTCGAGGCAGCCGGGCCCGGTGACGCCCCCGGTCTCGGCGGTGACGGTGCCGTCGGCGGCCACCACGACCGTGATCCTCGGACGCGTGGTCATGCCCGGCCCCGCTGCTCGACGGCGAAGACCAGCCGGACGGCGGCGTCGTCGGTGACCGTCTCGGACTCGAGCCGCAGCCCGGCCGCGGGCGCGCGGTCGCGTAGCCGTTCGAGGACCGCCGCCTGCACCTGCCGCCCGTAGGCGGTGTCGAGCCGGCCGACGATGGCCACCGCGCGCGCTTCGTCGACGTCGCCGCTGAAGTGTGCCGCCCAGATGCCCTCGGCGTCGCGGGTGAACCGGGCGGTGACGCCCTGCCAGACCGCGACGACCCGGTCGGTGTCGGTCTCGACCACCGCGCCGGTCTCCCGGAGGGCGGCGGCCAGCAGCGTGCTGTCACGCATCCGCGTCGACACGGTGCACACCGTGCCGCCGGTGTCGACCGCGCCGGCCTGGATGGCCGCGGCCACCGCCAGGGCGGCCGGGATCAGGATCAGCGAGACGCTCATCGCACCCTCCTCGGGTCAGAACTCAACGGGTCGGCCGCCGTGCGGACGCTGCGGCCCGGGCCGGGTGGGTGCGGCCGCGCTCGTGAGGTCCCAGTCTTCGGCCGCGGTGGCCGCGACCGCTCGGGCGTCGGCCCAGCCGCGGACGGCGGCGATCCGCTCCGCCTGGGTGACACTCAGCGGCACCATGTTGGCCAGCGCCCGCACCACGTCGTCCTGGCGCAGCGCGCGCCGCTCGCTGAACGCCTCGTAGACCGCCGCGACCAGCGCGTGCTCGATCTCGGCGCCCGAGTATCCCTCGCTGAGGGCGGTGAGTTCGGCCAGCGCGGCATCGTCGACGGCCAGTTCGCCCCGCACCCGCGGGTGGGCCAGCCGGCGGTCGAGATGAACCTGCCAGATTGCTCGCCGCTCGGCCCGGGTCGGCAGGTCGACGAAGAAGACCTCGTCGAAACGACCCTTGCGGAGCAGTTCCGGCGGCAGGCTTTCGATCTCGTTGGCCGTCGCGATCACGAACACCGGGCGCTTCTTCTCCTGGAGCCAGGTGAGGAACGAACCGAAGACGCGCGACGAGGTGCCGGAGTCGTTGGCGCCGGTGCTGGCGAATCCCTTCTCGATCTCGTCGATCCAGAGCACGCAGGGTGCGACCGCCTCGGCGGTGCGGATCGCGCTGCGCATGTTGTGCTCGCTCGACCCGACCAGGCCGGCGAAGACCCGGCCGATGTCGAGGCGGAGCAGCGGGACGGCCCAGGCGGCGGCGACCGCTTTGGCGGTCAGCGACTTGCCGCAGCCGGGCACGCCGGTGATCAGCACGCCGCGCGGCGCGGGCAGGCCGTATTCGGCGGCGTCGGCGAGCCAGGCTCCCTCGCGCCGGCTGAGCCAGCGCTTGAGATTCTCCAGCCCGCCGATGTCGGACAGCCCCGGGCCGGACTCGACGAACTCGAGCAGACCGGCCTTGCGTACGGTCTGCCGCTTCTCCTCGAGGATCACCGGCAGGTCGGCCAGGCTGAGCACGCCGTCGTTGACCATCGCGCGGGCGAACGCGTTCTCCGCCTCGTGCAGGGTCAGCCCGAGCGCGGCCTTCGCGAACCGTTCGCGACCGCTCTCGTCGAGGTCGACCCGCAGCCGCGGCGACGCGGCGTTGGCCCGCAGCATGCCGTCGAGCACTGCCCGGATCTCGGTCTCCGCCGGCAGCGGGAAGTCGACGACGGTGACGTCCTTCTCCAGCTCGACCGGCACGCCGCCGACCGGCGAGACCAGAACGAGGCTGCGCGGCACGACGCCGGCCCGGAAGGCGGTGGCGACATCGCGCAGCCGGCGGATCACCTCCGGCTCGCCGGGCCGGCCGGACCCGCCCAGCACCGGGTGGAGGTCGCGGAAGACGGCGACCACCGGCTGCTCCACCCGCAACAGCGCGTCGAGCGCGTCGGCCGGGTCTTTGGTGCGGCCCTGCTGGGTGCCGTCGTCGGAGCGCAACCCGTCGGTCAGCGACCAGGTCCAGACCGCCCGCGGCGTGCGCACCCGCGGAGCGTCGCCGGCCACCGCGCGCACCTCGAAGAGGACCCGGAGCTCCTCGTGCGACTCGATCGACAGGATCGGGAAGCGCGCCTTGAGGAGCTGGGCGAGGGTGGTGCGGAAGGGCTGATCCACGGCACGCAGTGTGCCGCATCCGCTCCACCCTCGCCCATCAGCTGTTACGGCGTTGTCGTGCCGGGGAAGAGGACCACCTGGTCGGAGCCGCTCTCGCCGCTGGCGTCGGTGTAGGTCGCCACGAACACGGCGGACAGGTCGTCGCCCGGGCCGTGCCCGGGTGCCGTCGTGGTGATGCTGCCCGTGCAGCCGGTGGCCGCGGTGATCGGGTGGCCGTGCTCGTCATGGCCGAGGATGTAGTTGACCACGACGCGGGAACAGTCGGTCGGCTGGTCGTCGACGACGTTGACCTGGAAGGTCACGGTGTCACCGAACTCGAACGGCTGGCCCTCGACCGGGGAGACCAGTTCGACGACCGGCGCCCGCGGGCCCACCAGGAACGGCAGCTCGGCCGACGCGGACCGGCCGGTGCTGTCGGTGACCTTCAGGGTGACCCGGTAGTTGCCGTTGGCGGTGAACGTGTAGGTCGGGTTGGCCGCGGTCGAGTCGACCGTGCCGTCGGCGTCGAAGTCCCACGCGTAGCGCAGGGCGTCGCCGTCGGGGTCGGTCGTGCCGGCGCTGGAGAACTGGACGGTCAGCGGTGCCACGCCGGCCAGCGGGTCGGCGCCGATCTTCGGGATCGGCGTGCGGTTGCCGCGCACGAAGTCGAACCGGGAGAGCTGCGCGTCCGGGTTCTCGGCGAAATAGCCGTCGCCGTACTCCAGGACGTAGAGCGCGCCGTCCGGGCCGAACTCCATGTCCATCGGGTTGTCGACCACGAACGACGGGAGCACCGGCCGGATGTCGGCGACGTCGCCGTGCCGGTCGAGGCGGAACTCCTTGATGTAGTCGCGGGTCCACTCGTAGAACAACGGCACACCGTCGTAATAGGACGGCCACTTGATGCGCGAGTCGCTGCGCCGGTCGTAGTCGTAGGCCGGGCCGCCCATCGGGCCGATGCCGCCGGTGCCCAGCTCGGGGAACTCGGCCGACTCGCCGTAGGAATAGGCCACCTCGGGTTCCTCGACCGGGGGCAGCCGGGTCAGGCCGGTGTTGTGCGGCGAGTTGTTGACGGGCCGCCGGCAGTCGAACGGCGCGCCCGACGTGCCCGTGGCGAAGTCGTAGTCCACATAGGGCAGATCCGGCGTTGCGCAGTAGGGCCAGCCGTAGTTGGCCGGCTTGTCGATCCGCATCCAGCGACCATGGCCGGCCGGCCCGCGCGCCGGGTCGGCCTCGCCCGCGTCTGGTGAGTAGTCGCCGAGGTAGACGTCGTCGGTGCGCCGGTCGACGGCGAACCGGAACGGGTTGCGCAGCCCCATCGCGTAGATCTCGGGACGGGTCTTCGCGGTGCCCGGCCTGAACAGGTTGCCGGACGGGATCGTGTAGCCGCCGCCGGGCCTGACCCGGATCCGCAACAGCTTGCCGCGCAGGTCGTTGGTGTTGGCGGCGGTGCGCTGCGCGTCGAACGCCGGGTTGCGGTTGGCCCGCTCGTCGATCGGCACGTAGCCGTCGGAGAAGAACGGGTTGCTGTCGTCGCCGGTCGACAGGTAGAGGTTGCCCCGGCTGTCGAAGTCGATCTGGCCGCCGACGTGGCAGCAGATGCCCCGGTCGGTGGCCACCTCGATGATCTTCTGCTCGGTGTCGAGCTTGAGCGTGTTGCCGTACAACTTGAACCGCGACAACCGCAGCATGCCCTTGTAGGGTGCGAAGTCGGCCGCCGTGCCCTCGAACGGCGCGTCGCCCTCGTTGACGTCGGGCGTTGCGGGATCGTCGGTCGGCGTGTTCAGCGGTGGCGAGTAGTAGAGGTAGACCCACTTGTTGTGTGCGAAGTCGGGGTCGATCGCGATGCCCTGCAGGCCTTCTTCGTCGTGCTCGTAGACGGGCACGTCAGCGGCCAGGATGTTGCGGCCCGAGCGCGGGTCGTGGATTCGCACCTCGCCCGTGCGGGCGGTGTGCAGCACCCGGTTGTCGGGCAGCACGGCGAGGCTGATCGGCTCACCGGGGAAGTCGTCGAGGGTGACCTTCTGGAAGTTGCTGTCGGCGGGTGGCCCGCCGGGTGGTGCGGCGGCGGCCGGTGACAGCGAAATGCCGCCGCCGGTTATCGCCAGGAGCGGAGCGACGACCAGTGCCAGTCTTCTTCTCATGGGGTGCTGACGCCTCCTTGCCGGGGTGGACGGACTTCACCCGGATCAGGGCAGCGTCAGGCGTCGTTCGTCGCCGACACGAAGGCACGCCGCACGCAACGGCCGATCACGGGTGACCAGGCGTTCGCCGGCTGGTGCCAGGGCCGACGAGGATGAGCACGGCGAGACCGGTCGCGGCACGGCGGCGCACGTCGTCTGGGCCCTTGCCAGGGGGCCACCGCGCCGACGGGCCGCGAGGATCTCGCACAGCGTTGTGAGGTTCCGGGACCCCCCATCGATCTATCGGAACGTCTCGATCCTTTGGGCCACCCTACGCGTACGCCCACGGCTTGAAAAGGCAGTTCAGGGTCACACGTCGCGTTCCAGTGCGGTCAGCGTGGCGTATGTGACGGCGCCGTACACCAGGTGGGGAAGCAGGTCGCTGAGCCAGTCGGTGGTCGACCAGGTACGTGGGTCGGAGACCCGCAACGCCGCCAGCGAACCGTCGGACACGGCCATCGCGCCGAGTGCGGCGGCCACGGCGCCGACCGGCAGCGGGGGCCGCCAGCCGAGGCCGTGCAGCAGGCCGAAGACGGCGCCGACGCCGATGCCGGTGAGCCCGCCGGTGAGCCCGCCCAGCCCGTTCAACCGGTTCTGCCGCTTGGAATTCTGGCCCGGCAGGTCGACCGGCAGGTGCTTGAGCACGGCCGCCGCGGTCTCCGCGGGCACGTCGCTGGCCGGGCGGCCGCGTACGGCCATGTCGAGATAGGTGGTGGCATCGAGCGCCGCGCAGCCGGCGGCGCCGGCCGCGGCGCCCGCCGTCGTGGCGGACAGGATCGTCAGGTCCATGGGTGCACCTCCGCCCGCCACATGCCCACCGCCGCCGGCACCAAACGGGGATTAAGGTGGCGGCGTGGCGCTACCGGCGGACGGGCACGTGCACAGCCAGTGGTCGTGGGACGCTCCCGGCGGCGACATGGCCCGCACCTGTGCCCGGGCGGTCGACTGGGGGCTGCCCGCGGTGGCGTTCACCGAGCACGTCGACCACACCCCCTGGACGATGCCCGACGGCGGGACCCTGCTGGGCGAGCCCTTCGACGTCGAGGGTTACCGGGCGGCGCTCGCCGAATGCCGTGACCGCTACCCGGGCCTGCGGATCCTGTCGGGTGTGGAGTTCAGCGAGCCGCACTGGCACGCGGCCGACCTGCGCGCGCTGGTGGCGAGCGGGTTCGACCGGGTGCTCGGCTCGGTGCACGCGCGGCCGGCCGGTCCCGGGGGCTATGTCGAGATCAGCCACGCGTACGCGTCGGTGCCGGCGGCCGAGGTGGTGCGCGGCTACCTGGCCGAGGCCGCCCGGATGGTGGCCGGCAACACCGACTTCGAGGTGGTGAGCCACCTGGACTACCCGCTGCGTTACTGGCCGGCGTCCGCCGGGCGGTGCGACATCGGCGCGTTCGAGCCGGAGTTCCGAGATGCGCTCGCGGCGATCCGGCGCAGTGGGCGCATCCTGGAGGTCAACACCCGCGAGGTGTTCCACGCCGACCTGCTCGCCTGGTGGCGGGCGGCCGGCGGGCGGGCGGTGACGTTCGGCAGCGACGCACACCACCCGGACGCGCTGGCCCACCAGTTCCGCGCGGCGGCGGAGGTCGCCGCGGCACACGGGTTCCGCGCCGGCCCGGACCCGGTCGGCCCCTGGACACGGGAGTAGGACATTGACTGGAGTCCCGAGCGCCGGCGGCTTCGACCTGTCGGCCGTCTCGTCGTGGCTGGCCGAACGGCGCGCCGACATCATCGCCGACATCGCCGACTACGTCGCGATCGAGACGCCCAGCAACAGCAAGCCGCACCTGGACCGGGGCCTTGCCTGGCTGACCGGGCGGCTGGCGTCGGTGCTCGGGCCGCCCGCGGCCGGTCAACGCTTCCCCGGTGGGCGGCACGGCGACGTGCTGGTCGCCGACTACGCCGGCACCGGCGAGCGGCGGTTGCTGGTGCTCTGCCACTACGACACGGTCTGGGACGCCGGCACGCTCGACGGGTGGCCGTTCACCGTGGCCGACGGGGTCGCCCGCGGGCCGGGCGTGTTCGACATGAAGGCGGGGCTGGTGCAGGCGCTCTGGGCGGTGCGGGCGCTGGACGCGGCCGGGCTGGCCCGGCCGCCGCTGCGGTTCGTGCTCAACGGCGACGAGGAACTGGGCAGCATCGCGTCCCGGCCCGTCCTCGAGGCGGCGGCCGACGGCGTCACGGCGGCGCTGGTGCTGGAGCCCGGCGTCGACGGCGCGCTGAAGACGGCTCGCAAGGGCATCGGCTTCTTCCAGGTCGACGTCACCGGCGTGGAGGCGCACGCCGGCCTCGACCCGGAGAAGGGCGCCAGCGCCATCGACGAGCTGGCCCGGATCGTGCTGGCCCTGCGTGCGCTGCAGGATCTCGGCCGGGGCACGAGCGTCAACGTCGGGACGATCGCCGGGGGCACCCGCAACAACGTGATCGCCGGGCACGCGGTGGCCACCATCGACGTGCGGGTCACCGACCCGGCCGAGGCCGCGCGGGTGGACGCCGCGCTGGCCGCGGTCAGGCCCACCGACCCGCGCCTGGGCATCACCGTCGGCGGCGGTTGGAACCGGCCGCCGATGCCGCGTACGCCGGGCATCGCGGCGATGTTCGAGCTGGCCCGGGGGATCGCCGCCGGCCTGGGTGAGGACCTGGGCGAGCGCGCCGTCGGCGGTGGCAGCGACGCCAACTTCCTGGCCGCGCTCGGCGTCCCGCTGCTCGACGGCCTCGGCGCGGTCGGCGCCGGCGCGCATGCCCGCGACGAACACATCGACATCGACGCCACGGTCGCGCGGGCCACGCTGGTGGCCGGACTCATCCACGCGTTCGCGCTGCCGGAGGGACGCTAGGCCACGAACAGCCGGCTGAGGCGCTGACGATGGTGGCCGGCCCCCGGCCGTGGCGTCGACCGGGGGCCTCACCACCGGTGCGAGCTAGCGCGCGGCGGCGTCCTGGGCCTGCAGGTCGCGCGCGACCCGGACCAGTTCCACCAGACCGCCCGCGTACTCCTGCGACTCGGCGTGCGCCTCGTCGTAGGGTGGCTGGAAGCCGACGCCCTCCCACTCCTGGGTCTGCGCGTTCCACAGGTCGTTGCCGACCTCGAAGTCCCAGGCCAGGATGCCCAGCTCGTAGTAGAGCTGGTCGGCCGAGTTGCCAGCCGCCGAGTAGAGCACGTCGGCCACCGGGCCCGTGTAGGACGGCCAGGTCACCGTGCCACGCGAGCTGCGGATCGCGCCGATGATCCGCTTGGCGCTCTCCTGGAAGTAGGCCGCCTCCTCGATCGACGGGCGCGGCAACGTGATCCGGCCGTCGGCCTTGTAGGAGCCGGGCGGCCACATGAAGTAGCCACCGTAGCTGTGCACGTTCATCGCGAACTTGATGTTCGGGTGCGACTTCGCGAGCGCGATGACGTTGCTGCTCTCCGCCTCGGACAGCTCCGAGGTGCCGGAGTAGGTGCCGGAGAGGCAGTTGGCGCTGCCGCCCACGTACCCGTCGAAGTAGGAGCCGACGGTGTAGTTGCGGTTGACGTCGACGCCCCACGAGTTGGCCAGCCGCGGGTCGCGCTGTGCGCCCGTGCAGTGGTTGACCATGTTCTTGCGCTGGAAGTTGTAGTCGTTGAACGAGTAGTTCGCGCCGTCCGGGTTGGTCACCGGGATGACGAACACGTCGACGTTGTCGAGCAGGCTGCGGGTCTCCGCGTCGGTCGCGTAGTTGGCCAGCAGCCGCTCCGCGAACTCCAGGGTGACCAGCGGGGTCGCCCACTCACGCGCGTGCTCCTGCGAGTAGGCCAGCACGCCGATCTTCGAACCGTCGCGGACCGAGCCGAGCCGCAGCGCCTGCACCGTCCACGGCTTCCTCGACACCTCGGTGCCGTCGAGCCCGTCGTCGAGCCGCACGGGCGCGACGATCGGCATGACCTTGCCGGCCGAGCCGTCTTCGACGAACGCGTTGAACACCTGCGGGTAGCTGGCCTTGATGAGCGCGGCCACGTCGTCGGTCGTGCTGATCACGGCGCCGGCGCTGTCCGTCGCGAGCGAGACGGTCAGGACCCGGTCCTTGTACGTGGCCTTCAGCGGCCGGTTCTTCTTGCCCGGGTCGACCGTCTTGACCTGGACCCCGTTCATCTTCTGGTCGCCGAACTTGACCGACTCGACGACGATCGCGGCCGCGGCCGGGTCACCGAGGTAGGCGGTCGCGGTGCGCCGGTAGCCCTGCGTCTTGTTGGGCAGGTCGATGACGTCGACCAGGCTCGGGTACTGGCGGGCCAGCCGCTTGATCCGGGCCTGGATGTCGGTCGGCGTCATGTAGGCGCCGATGAAGTCCTGCTGGTAGCCCTCCGGCATGGGCGGCGGGGTCGCGCCCGGCCACGCGGTCGGCTTGATCGCCCGGGTGCTGCCACCCAGGCTCGAGCTGGCGGTCACCGTCACCGGCTGCGCGGGCACGGGCTGGGGCAGGGCGACGTGGTACTGGTATTCGCCCGAGTCCTCGAACCGGGAGAGGGGGAACGAACCGGTGGTGCCGTCCGCGGTCGTCCAGGTCACGGTGATCTCGACGTCCGGGTCGTCGGTCGCCGTGGTGGCCACCTCGACCGACAGGAAGCTCTGGCCGTCGGTGGTCCACCAGTAGGACTGGAGGAACTGCAGGGTGTCGCTGGCGACCAGGGCCCGGGCGGCGGCCTTCTTGCTCGCCGCGACCCGCGCGCTGCCTTCGGTCGCCGTCTGGATGAGTTGGGTCGCGACCGCGCCCCGGGCGGTCAGCGCGGCCAGCTCCTGGTCGGTCACGACCAGGTCG
This sequence comes from Asanoa sp. NPDC049573, assembly GCF_040676615.1. Lineage (NCBI taxonomy): Bacteria > Bacillati > Actinomycetota > Actinomycetes > Micromonosporales > Micromonosporaceae > Asanoa > Asanoa sp. NPDC049573. Next base: position 376,576 of record NZ_JBFAPI010000004.1, on the reverse strand, counting down.
ACCTGGACCTCGCCGAGGGTGGTGCGCGGCCGGGCGGCGACGTCGGCGCCGCTGGCGACGAGGTCGCGCAGCATCGCTTCGTTGGGAAGGCGGAAGCGGACGAGCGCGGTTTCGCCCGCGGCCAGCGTGACGGCCGGCCCGGCGGCGGTGTTGGCGGTGTCGGGCGGGGCGGCGGTGCTCGCTCCGGACGGGGCGAGCAGCCCGACGGTCAGAACGGCTGCGGCGGCGCTGGCCACCCAGATCCGTCTGTGTGACATGGAACCTCCTGCGGACATCGAAGGACGTTAGGTCCTACCTCAGTCCGCAGATTGACCGCTGTCAACCGTTCGAAAGAAACGCCAAGATAACTTCCGGTTGTTCGGCGTAGCGGCCGACGAGCGCGGCGGGTGGAAGGTCACCGTCGGTAATTCGGCGGATGATGACGATCCGTAGTGATCCGAACTCGACCAGTGTGCGGTCGCCGTGCTCCTCGATCCGCCGGATCGACTCGACCCCGGGTGCGGTCCCGCCGGGCAGGCCGGTGCCCCGTGCGCTCATCGCCGGCTCGCGTCGCTCCAGCGTGCCATTGCCGTCGACGTCGATGAACTCCTCCGCCTCGCCGGTGCCCTCGATGATCGCGCCGGCCACGGCGGCGAGGTAGGCCGGGTCGCCGGCCGCGTCGTAGACCCAGCGTTTGCCGAGCACGGAGTGCTCCGCCGTGCCGAGCAGCCAGGCGTCGCAACCGGGCAGCGGCGCGTCACGGTAGGTGAGGGGCACGTGGTGCACCGGGCCGTCGCCATAACGGACGAGCATGGTTTCGATGCCGACAGCACCGCCGGGGTCGTCGAACCGGAATGCGGCGACCCGCTCCAGCTCACCGGCGGCGGCCTGGTGCCAGCGTCGGCCGGGCAACCAGCCGGCGATCAGATCGAGCTTCGTGGGCGTCACAGTCGCCCGGTGCAGCAGCGCCATTGCCGGATCGTACGCCCGCCGTCTGTGCTCAGGTCGTGCCGGTGAGGCCCACGGTCACCAGCAGGCCCGGGTGGTCGGTGGTCCGGGCCAGGTCGATCGCGCGCATGGTCGGCACGGCCAGGTCGGTGGTGGCCAGCACGTGCTGCAACCCGCCGTCGCCGAGCCAGCGGTAGCCGGGCGGGATGCACGGCCGCAGGTCGGGCGGTGCACCGTAGCGGAGGTTGAGGTCGCCGGCCACGATCGTCGGGTGGTAACCGGCGCGCCGGTGCAGTGCCGGCAGCGTCACGCCGAGCAGGTGCTGGCACTGGTGCAGCGCGGCGGTGGCGTCGAAGCCGGCCAGGTGGGTGGTGCAGACGTCGACCGAGGCGAGCAGGCAGAGCCAGACCCGTTCCTCCGGGTCGACCGGGTCCTGCACCGGGTAGACGCCGCCGACCGTCTCGAACGGCGCCGCCGGCCGCCGGGCCACCAGCCCGATCCCGTACGGCTGGCCGTTGCGGCCGCAGATGGTCGGCCCGCCGGAGGGTCGGTCGGGCGCCGCCTCGAACCCGGTCGCGACCGGCTCGCCGTGCACCCCCGCGAGCACCGCGCCCAGGGTGGCGATGTCGCCCTCGCAGATCTCGTTGAGCGTCACCACGTCGGGCCGGGTGTCCCGGATGACCTTGGCCGCCTCGTCGATCGACTTGCCGGTGTAACAGGCGGCCTGCCCGCTCGCGCACAGGTTGAGCTGGAGGAGCCGGACCGCCCGGGGGAGGGGTGCCGGCGCGACGGAACCACCGAGCAGCGCCGCGGCCACGAGCAGCCACGCGCCGAGGACCAGTGACCGCCGAGCCGCCATCGCGCGCAAGTGTAGGCCGTCAGCGGATGGCCGCGGGAGGTGTCGGCTAGGGAACGAGGAGGACTCCGGTGAGCGCCAGCGCGCCGCAGACGGTGGCCAGGGCGGCGAAGAGCAGCAGCGACCGCGGCCGGGCCGAGGTGTTGGCCGCGCCGATCCGGCGCCGGCGGCGCCAGAATGCGAGCGACGCGAGGCCCGCGGCCGCGCCGGCGCCGGCCAGCGGCAGCGGTTCGCCGGCGTGGATCGCGAGGCGGACCAGCAGGATGCCGGTCACCAGGGCGACCGAGGCGGTGCGGGTCCAGGCCAGCGCGGTGCGTTCGGCCTGCAGGCCGGGCGGGCCGTCGGTCACGACACCACCGCGAGCACCACCAGGCCGGTGCCGAGCACGCCGATGACGCCCGCGACGACGACCAGCAACGGGGTGTAGGGCAGGGACCGGCCGAGCCGCATCGCTCGCTGCACGGCCGACCAGCGCCGGTAGGCGACCACCGGGAGCACGGTGCCGCCGACCGCGAGCACGGCCGCGAACGCGGTGCGCAGGCCGACCAGGGCGGAGCTGGGCAGGAACTGGATGACGGCGACGGCGCCGGCCAGCAGCGCCAGGGCGGTGCGGATCCAGGCCAGGAACGTGCGCTCGTTGGCCAGCGAGAAGCGGTAGTCCGGTTCCTGCCCCTCCCGCTGCCAGCGGGGTTCAGGCACGGGCGCGGTCCGGTTCGTCGATGGCGCACCGGAAACCGGCATGGCCGGTCGTGCTGTCCGGTGTGGACTGTGTGCGGGCGGAGACCCGGTAGCGGTTGCAGTAGGACTCGTGGCAGAGGTAGGAACCGCCGCGCATCACCCGGCCGACGCCGCTGTCGGGGCCGACCGGGTCACGCCGGGTGGCGTCGGACGCCGGCGCGTGCCAGTCCGCGCTGAACCAGTCGGCGCACCACTCCCAGACGTTGCCCGAGGTGTTGTAGAGCCCGTAGCCGTTGGGGCGGAACGCGCTGACCGGCGCGGTACCCAGGTGGCCGTCGGCACCGGTGTTCTGCCGCGGGAAGGTGCCCTGCCAGGTGTTGCACCGGTGCTGGCCGCGCGGGGTGAACTCGTCGCCCCACGGGAACCGGGCCCGGTCGAGCCCGCCGCGGGCGGCCTTCTCCCATTCGGCCTCGGTCGGCAGCCGCTTTCCGGCCCAGGCCGCGTAGGCGGCGGCGTCCTGCCAGGAGACGTGCACGACCGGGTGGTTGGCCCGGCGGGCGACGTCGGAGCCGGGGCCCTCCGGCGCCCGCCAGGAGGCGCCCTCGACCGGCAGCCACCACGGCGCGCCCGGCACGTGCCCGTCGAGCACCCGATGCGCCGCCTCGCCGCGGACGAACGCGTGGAACACGTATGACCAGCCGAACCGCTCGGCGTCGCTCTGGTGGCCGGTGGCCTTGACGAACGCGGCGAACTGCGCGTTGGTCACGGCCTTGGGGTCGATCCGGAACGCCGCCACCGAGACTTCGCGGACCGGACCCTCACCGTCGTCGGCGAACGTGTCCTCGTCGTCGCTGCCCATCCAGAACGGCCCCGCCGGGACCCGGACCATCCCGCGGGCCGCCTCCCGCGGATCGACCGCACGCGCACCGACCGGGTGCGGCACCACCGCGCCAGCGCCGACCGGGGCCGCGCCGATCGGGGCCGCGCCGATCGGGGCCGCGCCGACCGGGGCCGCGCCGACCGGCGCCGGGCCGATGCCGTGGCCGCCCGGCGCGCAGCAGGCAGAGCTCACGCCGGCACCGGGACGTCGAACGGGAGGCCGCTGCTCTCGTCGCGGCAGATCTCGCGGAGCTGAGCGTAGAGGGCGGCGACCACGGCCGGCTCGGTGGCCCAGCGGTCGGTGGTCTCGCCCGGGTCGGCGTAGACGTCGTAGAGCTGGCCGACCGGGTGCTCGGCGTCCCAGGGCGGGTTGGCGTGCGCCTTGCCGGAACCGGAGGCGAACAGGGCGTCGATCGACGGCTCGGAGAAGCCGCCGCCGGAGCCGATCGCGAACACCGCCTTCCAGCGGCCGGCCCGCAGCGCGAACCGTCCACCGAGGCTGTGGTGCACGATCGGGCGGTCGGCCGGCGGGGGAGCGGCCGTGCCGGCCAGCGCGCCGAACAGGTCGCGGCCGTCTTCGGCGGCGCCCGGGGGCAGCGGAATCGACGCGGCGGACGCGACCGTGGGCAGCACGTCGGTCAGGCAGACCGGCGCGTCGAGCACGGCGCCGGCCGGCAGGTGGTCGGGCCAGTACGCGACGAACGGCTCGCGGTGGCCGCCGTCCCACAGGTCGCCCTTCTGGCCGCGCCAGTCGCCGTTGGGCCGGTGCTCCGCCACGTCACCGTCGTCGGTGAAGATCATCGGTGCGCCGTTGTCACTGGTCACGATCACCAACGTATTGTCGCGCTGACCACGTGCGTCGATGGCGGCGACCAGCTGACCGACCGTCCAGTCGACCAGGCAGACCCCGTCGGCGCGGTCACCCAGCCCGGACCGGCCGCGGACCACGTCGGGCGGCACGTTGGGCCGGTGCGGCGCCGACGGCGTGACGTAGCAGAGGAACGGCTGGTCGGTCGGCACGGTGCCGAGCCAGCGGACGGCCTCGGCGACGAACCGGATATCGGCCTCGTCCTCCCGGAAACCCGGCACCTGCAGGCCCGGCCGCTGCTCGGTGAGGTAGTGCTCCTTCTCCCGGTCGGGCACGCCGACGGTGCGGTCCTGGTCGATGAAGGCGTACGGCGGCATGTCGAGCGACCCGGCGATGCCGAAGAACCGGTCGAAGCCGAGCGCGGTCGGCCCGCCGGTGACCGGTGCGGTGTAGTCGATGTCGGTCCCGAAGTCGGTCTTGACGTCGTCGTGCAGGGTCGCGCCCGGCGCGAACGCGTCGCGGACCGAGCCGTCGCGGTGCCGCCAGCCGAGCCCGAGATGCCACTTGCCGAACGCGCCGGTGGCGTAGCCGGCGTCGCGCAGCACGGACGCCAGCGTCGGCCGCGACTGTTCGATCAGCGCCGGGCCGTGCCCCATCAGCACGAAGTTCTTCAGCGGGCCGCGCCAGGCGTAGCGGCCGGTCATCAGCGCGTAGCGGCTGGGCGTGCAGACCGCCGAGGCGGAGTGCGCGTCGGTCGCGCGCACCCCACCCGCGGCCAGTGCGTCGATGTGCGGGGTCGGGATCTTCGACCCGTAACAGCCGAGGTCGCCCCAGCCCATGTCGTCGGCGAGCACGACCAGGATGTTGGGTTTCACGTGCGGCAGCTCCCGTCGGTGCTGCGGTATATCCGTACCGCGTTGGTGGTCGCCGGGTCGATGTCGAAGGTGCCGGCGTTGTTCAGGCACGCGCCGTTGGCGTACACGTTCTCGAAGTTGATATTGCGCATCTTGTGCGTGCTGTCGATGCCCCGCACGATGCTCGGCTTCTGGTAGGTCGTGTAGGCGTGGATGTTGCGGAAGATCAGCTGTTCGATCTCGCCGTAGCCGAGCGCCGGGTCGTACCACTTGTTGTTGTCGATGGTCAGGTCGAAGAGCCGGAAGGTGGCGTTCTCGACCCGGATGTCCTCGAACAGATAGCGCGAGAGCGTGCCGCTGCCGGCGTGCAGTGCGCGGAAGATGCCGGACTTCTCGATCTGGTAGTGCTCGGCGTGGATGACGTCGTTGTCGTAGACGTGGAACGTCGAGCTGTCCTGCTGGATGTTCCAGCTGATCATGAACGGCGCGCCGTTCTCGAGCTGCCAGATCGTGTTGTGCCGGGCGATCGTGTCGCCCCAGAACAGCTTGATCGAGTCGTCGTTGGACTTGACGAAGTTGTTCTCCAGCAGGCTCTTGTTGCCGCCGACCATCCCGTCGGTGCTGTACCACCAGGACATCGTCTTGACATTGTGGATGGTGGTGAACTGGCCCAACGCCCGCACGTTGAAGCGGGGCGCGTCGACGAACGTGACGCCCTCGACCAGGATGTTGGACGAGGCCTGGTCGGCGATGTCGATCATGCCGGGCTGGTTCTTGTTCGTGTCCTGGTTTCCGGTGTCCATGAACAGCCCGGAGATGACGCCGCGGCCCTTGATGGTCACGTCGTGCACGGCGCCGGTGGCGATGAACGCGCCGGAGACGAACGCGCCGCCGGCCAGGTAGATGGTCTGGCCGGAGGTGATCGGCTGCCCGGCGCCGACGGTGTGCACGCCCGGCCCGAAATAGCGGACGTTGGGGTCGCCCGGCGACGGCACGTCGACCTCGGGCGGGTTGGCGAACACCAGCATCGGATGGAGCACCGGGTTGTGGATCTCGGGCTCGAACTCCACGGAGAGGTTGCCCGGCCGGGTCATCGTGAACGTGCAGGTGTTGCCGGCGAAGCTGGTGGCGACGGCGGCGGAGTAGGGCCGCACCAGGCACCCGGTCGCACCCGCGGCGTTCCGGGTGACCCGCACGGTGACCGCACCCGAGAACGAGAACGAGGTCCACGAGGTGTCGGCCTCGCGGTTGGTGTCGGCCTTCTTCGCCGTCGACCTGTAGACGAACGACGGCACCGGGCCGCCCGCCTGCTGCACGGTCACCGAATACTGGTCCGAGGCCGGGATCCCGGCCGGCCCGGGGTAGGTGGTGAGCTGGTCGGGCGTGCCCGGTGCCGGGTCGATGTCGCCGTACGGCAACGAGGAACGGTGCGCGGCGATCTCGTCGACGGTGGCCGCCGTCGACGCGGTGATGCTGTTGGCGATGTCGTCGACGACCGGCACGGTCCCGTTGATCGGGGTGACCGCGCCGCCGAAGTCGTACTGCTGACCGGTGAACGGCGGACCGTCGGCCCGGGCCGCACCCGCGGGAAGCAGGGCGGCCACGAGGGCGGCGGCGGCGAAGGCGACGAGTGAACGGTTGCGTGGCATGGGCGTACCAGCTTCCTGTCAGCCGAATCGGCGTTGGTATTTGGCTTCCGGGTCCCACTCGTTCAGCCCGGCCGCGCCGAAGGCGGGCGCGAGCACGTAGTGGTCGTAGGTCTCGGCCAGCCGCGACCGCAGCAGGGCGTGGTGGTGTGCCACCTGCGCGGCGTGGGCGGGGTCGTCGACCAGGTTGGTCATCTCGTAGGGGTCGTTCTCGAGGTCGAAGAACTGCCACGGGCGCCCGCCGTGCGCGTCGCCGAGCACGGTGTACTTGAACCGGCGGGTGCGGATGCCCCGCCAGGTCTCGTCGTGGAACGGCAGACCCGGGCGCATCTCGGCGACGAACTCCAGGAGCACGCCCTCCCGATCGACCGAAGCGGCCTCGCCCCGCACCAGCGGGCTCAGGTCGATGCCGGGCTTCGGGTCGCGCGGCGTCACCCCGGCCAGGCCGAGCAGGGTCGGGAACAGGTCCTCGGTGCAGACCGGGTCGGCCACCACCGACGCGGGCGTGCCGGCGCCGGAGACGATCAGCGGGATGCCCAGCGACTCCTCCCAGGGCCGCTGTTTGGCCAGCAGCCCGTGCGAGCCGAGCAGCTCACCGTGGTCGGCGGTCAGCGCGATGACGGTGTTGTCGAGTTGACCATTGGCCCGCAACGCGGCCACCAGCCGGCCGATGTTGTCGTCGAGGTTCTCGATCATCGCGTAGTAGACCCGCAGGTCGTCGAGCAGGTCGCGGCCGTGCGGCCCGCGCTTGTTGTAGTCCTTGTCCAGCTCCACGTTGTCGCGCAGCACCAGTTCGCGGTCGCGCCAGCGTTCCACATAGGACTCGGGCGCGGTGAAGATCGGGTGCGGCGGCTCGACCGACAGCACGGTCGCGAACGGCCGGTCGCCGACCGCGCCGAGGTGCTCGATCGCGAGGTCGAAGAGCCCGTCGGTCTGGAACCCGTCGATCTTGTGCGGGGTCGGGTCGTCCTCGTTCCAGTAGTAGGTGTCCCACGGGTCGTTGCAGATGTCGAACCCGCCGAACCGCTCGAACCGGCCCTGGAACGGCCGCGGCACCGGGGTCCGGGAGGCCTTGACCACGTTGTGCCCGGGGTAGTGGCCGAAGTTGCCGTAGAGGTGCCACTTGCCGAACAGCGCCGTCGCGTAGCCGGCGTCGTTGAACTCGTCGGCCAGCGTCCGCTCGGCCGGCGACATCCGCCACTCGATGGACGGGATGAAGCGGGTGTGCGCGTACTCGCCGGTCATCAGCGTGAACCGGTAGGGGACGCAGACCGGATAGGTCGACGAGGCGGCGTCGAACCGGGTTCCGGCGCCGGCCAGCGCGTCGATGTGCGGCGTGCTGACGTTGGGGTCGCCGTAGCAGCCGAGCGCCGCGCGGCGGAGCTGGTCGGAGATGATCAGAATGATGTTCGGCCGGGTCACTTGATACCTCCGGAGGTCAGGCCGCTGACGAACTTGCGTTGCAGCGCGAGGAACAGCAGCACGACGGGTGCCAGCATGAAGATCGCCGCCGCGCTGGTCAGGCCCCAGTCGGTCGAGTTCTGGTCCTGGAAGGCCAGGAAGCTGGTCGACACCGGCCGCAGCTCGGGCGTGTGGATGAAGGTGATCGCCCAGAAGAACTCGTTCCACGACCACAGGGCGACGATCAGCGCCACGGTCAGGAAGCCCGGCCAGGCCAGCGGGAGCACCACCCGCCAGGCGACCTGCAGGCTCGACGCGCCGTCGAGCCGGGCCGCCTCGGTGAAGTCCTGCGGGATCTTCAGCAGGAATGAGCGCAGCAGCAGCGTCGCGAACGGCGCGTCGGTGGCCCAGTAGATGACGATCAGCCCGAACAGGTTGTCGGTCAGGTGCAGCTGGGTCCAGAGGAAGAACAGCGGCACCAGGAACAGCTGTACGGGCAGCGCGCTGCCCAGGAACAGGTAGCCGACCACCGCACCACCGCCGGGCACCTTGAGCTGGCTGAGCGCGAACGCGGCCAGCCCGGCGACCAGGCACGTGCCGAGCACCGAGCCCGCGCAGATGATCAGGCTGTTGCGCATCGTCGTGGCGAAGTCGCCCTGGGTCCAGGCGTGGACGAAGTTGTCGAACGTGAACGAGGTCGGCGGGGCCAGCGGGTTGCTGCCGATCTCGGCGTTGTTCTTGAACGCGTTGAACAGCACCGCGACCAGCGGCCCGATCGCGAACAGCGCCAACACGACCAGCACGATGTAGTGGCCAGCGAAGCGCCGGGTCATGCGTCCTCCCATCCCTTGCGCCGCATCCACTGGTAGACGGCCAGGATCACCGCGGTCACCAGGGTCATCGAGAGGCCGAGCGCGGCCGCGTAGCCGGCCGAGTACTCGTTGAACGCCTGCTTGTACATCAGCGTGGAGACCACTTCGCTCGACCCGGCGGGCCCGCCCTGGGTCATGATGAAGATGTAGTCGAACGCCTTGAGCGACCAGATCACCGTCATCAGCACGATGAACACCATCGTCGGCCGGATGCCGGGCAGCGTGACGTTGCGATACTGCTGCCAGCGGCTGGCACCGTCCACTTTGGCCGCGTCGTAGAGCGACGGGTCGACGCCCTGCATCGCCGACAGGAAGATGACGGCGAGGAAACCCCACCAGTGCCAGTCGACGACGAAGTTGACGCTGTAGAGCGAGGTGTTCGGGTCGCCCAGCCACGACTGGTCGGTGCCGAGCAGGTGGCCGATGCCGCTGGTCGGCGACAGGAGCATCTTCCAGACCGCGGCGTTGACCACGCTGGCCACCACGTACGGGATGAAGTAGAGCGCCCGGAACAGCATCTGGAACCGCTTGACCTGGCTGAGCAGGTAGGCGCCGAGCAGGCCCAGCGCCATCGGCACGGTCAGGAAGAGCGCGAACCAGATCAGGTTGTGCAGCAGCGCCTCGTGCACCTTGGCGTCGCCGAACGCCTTGACGTAGTTGTCGAGGCCGATGAAGGTCGCCGGCCCGAGGCCGGACCAGTCGGTGAACGAGTAGTAGATGGTGGCCACCGACGGCCCGGCCACGACGAGCACGTTGAGCAGCAGCAGCGGCGCGAGGAACGCCCAGCCGACCACCGCCGCGCGCCGCCGCGCGCGGCGGGCGTGCGGGCCATGCTTGCCAGGTGGCGGAGCCACGGCGGGCGCGGCGGTGGCGGTCACTTGCCGGGCCCCTTGGCGGGAAGCTGTGGCAGGTTGCCGTCGGCCTTTTCCTCGGTGAACATCTGGTCGAGCTGCGCGCAGTACGCGGCCGGCGTGAGCTTGCCGGTCAGCACCTGCTCCAGGCCCTCGTAGACGAACACGTCGGTCTTCGGCGGCCACCAGGTCCACGTCACGAAGCCGTAGTCACCGCCCGCGACCGCCTTGTTGACCGCGGCCAGCGCCCGGCCCGCGCGCGGGTCGATGGTGCTCGGCACGTCGCTGTCGGCGAAGTCGATCGGGATGTTGTAGGTCGACGGGACGTCGGCCATCCGCTTGAGGGCCGCGGTCTTGTCGCCGTAGTACCAGTTGAGGTACTCGGCCGCCGCGTCCTTGTTCTTGCTGGCCTCGTTGATCGCGAACGAGCCGCCGATGCCGAGCGGCAGCGTGCCGGCCTTGACCTCGGAGCGCAGCGGGGGAGTGGCCATCCAGTCCCAGTCGTTGTCGTTCTTGGCCTTGGCGCCGAAATACTGCCCGACCTGGCTCATGAACCAGTTGCCCTGCGGGACCATGGCAACCTTGCCCTTGCCGAAGTTGGCGCCGATCTCCTGCGACGGCACCGCGAAGTACTTCTCGACGCTGCCGCCGATCCAGCCCTTGTCGAAGTAGCCCTTGATCAGGTTGACCGCGTCGACGAACACCGGGTCGGTGAACTTGATCTCGCCGGTCAGCGCCTGACGCAGCGCGTCGGGGCCCGAGTAGAGGTTCCAGAAGACCGTCATCAGCCACTCGCCGGCGGCCTTCCAGTCGACGTTCGACGAGCCGAACGGGATGATGCCCTGGCCGGCGGCCTCGGTCGCGAGCGCCTCCAGCGAGGCCCGGTCGGTGGGCTGGGTCCAGCCCTTGTCGGCGAACAGCGTCTTGTTGAAGTAGAGCAGCATGGTGTCGACCCGCATCGGCAGCGCGTAGAGCTTGCCGTCGGTGGTGAACGCGTCCACCGCCCAGGTCGACAGCTTGTCCTTCCAGCCGAACTTCTCCACGTAGGGGTTCAGGTCGGCCAGCAGGTGCGCCTTGCTCCACGCGATGGTCTGGGTGGCGCTCGGGCCGCGGACGATGTCGGGGCCCGACCGCGACTGCAGCGCGGTCTGCACCAGCCGGCGTAGGTCGTCCCCCTTGTAGTAGGTGGTGTTGAGGTCGATGCCGGGCTTGGCCTTCTCGAAGGCCGCGGCCACGCTCTCGTTGAAGTACTTCTGGTTGGCGTCGCCCTGGATGTCGAGCCAGAGGTCGACCTTGCCGGTCCCGGTGCCGGCCGACCCGCCGCTGTCGCCGCACGCGGCGAGAAGGAGGCTCGGGCTGGCCAGGCCGAGTGCGGTCAGGCCCGCACCGGAGAGGAACCGACGGCGGCTGAGCGATGCGGTCATGCTGAGTCCTCCGAGGGGATGGGGGTGATCTGGACGGCCTGCGTGGCGGTGCGCCCCTGCTCGACGAGAAGGGCCACGCCGCCGCAGGTGAGTGCGGTGTCGTCGAGGTCGAACAGCTCTTCGCCGTCGACCAGTGCGGTGATCCGGGAACCGGCGACCCGCAGCGCGAGCTGATGGGTCCCTCCGAACTCCCAGGGGTACGCGCGCCCGGCGAGCACGACCGGTGCCGGCCCGTCGAGGTGGCGGACCAGCTCGACCCGGTCGCGGCCGGCCAGCCGCAGCGCGTAGTAGCGGCGCAGTCCCTGCACCCGGGCGGCCAGGCCGGCCGCCTCGACCAGGTGCGGTGTGACATCGGCGGTGACGGTGTAGTCCTGCCACTCCCGGGCGCCCTGGATCAGCAGCCCGGTGCCGCGGTTCTGCACCAGCCGGAACGGCTCCGGCCAGTGCGGGTCCCAACGGTCGACGGCCTTGACCCAGGCCCGCCGCCACATCGCACCCGGGTCGCCGCCGTGCCCGACGTGCCCGTTGGCCGGCCGGGTGAGGGTGACCGTGGGCGCGCCGGCCCAGGTGAGCGATTCGAGCTCGACCGGGCCGCCGGCCCGCAGGCCGACGTAGGCGACCGGCTGGCCGCCGATGTCGGGCACGGTCCACTCGGTGGCACCGGCGGGCCCGTCGACCCAGGCGAGCGTGTCGCCGTCGTCGGCGTAGTGCGCCACGGTCAGCCGGAAGTCGGCGCCGTCGACGGCGGCCCGCAACGTCTGTCCGCTGTAGAGCGTCGGGCTGGCGATCAGCCCGTAGATCGGCATGTCCCGGGCTTCCGGCGGGATGAACGTCGGCGTGGCCACCGTGCCGGCGCCGTCGATCGCGAGGCGGCCGCCCGGGTTGGTGATCCGGGCGGGACCGTCGAGCACCGTGAACCCCTGCACGCTGCCCGGCAACTCGAAATGGAAGCGTGCGGCCGGCTCCCGGGGCGGCAGGCCGGCCCAGGCCCGGCCGTGGTCCGCGAGCGTGATCGCCTCGCGGGCCGCGTCGGTGACCGTCGATCCGCCGTCGGTGCTGGGCAGATACATCCGGTCTGCGATCGGGCCGCGCCAGTCCGGACCGTCGGCGATCCCGGCCAGGCCGCCGAACACGCCGCAGATCGCGCCGACGTCGCCGGCGTTGGAGTCGGTGTCCCAGCCGGACGTGTTGACCACGGTCATCGCCGGCAGGAACGCGCCCCGACTGCGGGCCACCGCGTGGATCACGGTCGCGTGGTTGGGCACCACATGGCAGTTGCCGCCGTAGCGGTGGTAGCCGTAGCGCTCGTCGATCCGGGCCCTGGTGGCGGTCCACTCGGAGTCGGCCGCTGTCCACGACCGGACGTCGTCGATGACCCGCCGGATCAGGCTGTCCGCCGGGATCAGCCCGACCGCGGTGTCGAGCAGGCGGTCCATGTCGGTCTCGGTGAACGCGCCGGCGACCAGCGCGGCGACCACCCGGGCCGCGTGCACCGACTCGCCGTCGTGGCTCACCCGGGCCGCCCGCTCGACCAGGTCGGCCGCGGCCTCGGGGTCGCCCGGGCGGGTCATCGCGAAACCCTCGACGAAGATCTGCGCGCCGACCTGCTCGGCCACCACGACGCCGTTGCGGGCGACCGAGCCGCTGTCGGGTGCCCGTACGCCGTCCTTGAGGTGCAGGTAGGCGGTGTGCTCGGTGGAGTTGCCGACGCCACCCCACCAGAGCACCGAGGTGCCCTCCAGGATCTCGTTGAGCCACGTGTCGCCGACCTGCGCCGAGGTCGGCTCGACGCCGTGGTCGCGCAGCGCCCGCGGGAAGACGAAGGTGCCGCTGATGTCGTCGTCGGTGACCACCAGCAGGTGGTTCTTCAGCGGAAGGTCGACCCGGTCGTTGACATAGCCGGTGATCTCGCCCAGCTCGCGGCTGATCCGCTCGTAGGTCCACCCCTCGAACGGGCGGCCCAGGTAGACCGCGATCACCTTGCCGAGCACGCCCGCGTAGACGCGCTCCTCGTAGTCGGTGGGCAGCATCAGAAGGGCACTCCCGCCTTCAGGATCACATTGGCGTACGGCGTCGCGTCACCGGTGCGCACCACGGCGCGGGCGGTCCGGCAGCGCTGCTTGAACTCCCCGTGCTCGACGGCCTCGATCGGCACGCCCAGCCGGCGGATGCCGTCGATGGTCGGCTCGTCGGTCAGCTCGTCGGCCACGGTGGCCGCTTCCACGACGAGTTCGCCGGCGACCGCGTCGAGCACCGTCAGGAACGGCGGGACGCCGCGGCTCACCGCCAGCTGCACGACCTCGACGCCGGGCGGCACCGGCAGGCCGGCGTCGGCGACCACGATGGTCTCGGTGTGGCCCAGGCCGGCCACGAGCGCCGCGAGCCGCGGATGCCAGATTCCGGAATCACGCATGGGTGGTCTCCAGGAGCTGGTCGAGTTCGGTGGCGGTCGGCATCGCCGACTGCGCGCCCATCCGGGTGGTGGCCAGCGCGCCGGCCGCGCAGCCGCGGCGGACGGCCTGCTCGAGGTCGGCGCCCGCGGCCAGGGCGGCGGCCAGCGCACCGCAGAAACTGTCGCCGGCGCCGGTCGTGTCGACGGCGTCGACCCGGAACGGGGGGTGCGCGCGGGTGCCGGTCGCGTCGGCGCTGATCGCGCCGCGGGCGCCGAGCGTGATCACGCACGCCGCCGGCCCGCGGTGCCGCAGCGCCGTGGCGTCGCCGCCCAGTTGCCGGGCCTCGCCCTCGTTGACCACCAGCACGTCGACCTCGCGCAGCAGTTCGGAGAGCGCGCCCGAGCCGGCCGGCGGCAACGGCGCGGCGTTGAGCAGCACCCGGGCGCCGGCCCGGCGGGCGTGCCGGGCGGCCGCCACGCAGGTCTCCAGCGGGATCTCCAGTTGCAGCACCAGCACGTCGCCGGGGCCGAGCAGATCCGGCAGCCCGCCCAGCGCCGCGTCGTCCAGGTGGGCGTTGGCGCCGGGCGCGACCACGATCGTGTTCTCGGCGCCGGCGTCGACCACGATCAGGGCGATCCCGGTGGCGGTGCCGTCGCGGGTCACCACCTGGTCGAGCGGCAGGCCCTCGCGCTGGAGCGCGCCGCGCAGGTCGGCACCGAACCGGTCCGCGCCGAGCGCCGCGACCAGCAGCGTGTCGGCGCCCAACCGGTGCGCGGCGACGGCCTGGTTGGCGCCCTTGCCGCCCGGGCTGGCCACCACGTCGGAGCCGAGCACGGTCTCGCCCGGCCCGGGCAGGTGCGGCACGCCGACGCCGAGGTCGAGGTTGGCGCTTCCGACGACGACCACCTTGCTCATGCCGGCACCTCCGCCACCGCGAGGTCGCCGCCCGGTGGGTCCGCACAGCCGCACGAGCCACGTCTGACCAGCGCGACGGGCAGCACGTCGGTCGGGCCGGCGGGCTGGGCCAGCAGGTGTGCGACGGCGGCGCGGCCGAGCGCCGCGAACGGCTGCGCCATCGTGGTCAGCGCCGGCGTCGTGTAGGCGGCGCCGGGAATCCCGTCGAACGACGCCACCGCGACGTCGTCGGGGCAGCGCAGCTTGGCCTCGGCGATCGCGCGGAGCACCCCGACGGCCTGCTCGTCGCTGGCGACGAAGATGGCGTCCGGGCGCTGCGGCCCAGCCAGCAGTTCGCGGGCGGCGCCGTAGCCGCCGCGGCGGCCGAACGACGAGTGCACGACCGACATCGCGCGCCGGGAGATGCCCTCCTCGTCGAGCGCGTCGCGCCAGCCGCTGACCCGGTCGGTGGCCGGCATGACGTCTTCCGGGCCGCCGATGCAGGCGATCCGGCGGCGGCCGTGGTCGAGCAGGTGGCGGGTGGCCGTGTAGGCGCCGCCGCGGTTGTCGACCAGGACACCGGGCGCGGCCGCGCCGGGCACCTGCCGGTCGAGGCAGATCCACGGGGTACGGGCCCGATCGAGGTCGCCGAGGAAACCGGCGGGGCCGTGTGCCGGCACGATGAACAGCCCGTCGACCTGACGGGCGAGGAACGTCCGGACGTACGCCGTCTGCCGCTCGTCGTTCTCCGCCGCGTTGCCGATCAGCAGCGTGTAGCCCTGCGCGAAGGACTCCTCCTCGATGGCGCGGGCCAGCTCGGCGAAGAACGGGTTGGCGTTGTCGGGGATGACCAGGCCGAGCGTCATCGTGCGACTCATCCGCAGCGAGCGGGCGATGCCGTTGGGCCGGTAGCCGAGCTGCTCGACGGCCGCGAGCACCCGCGCCCGGGTCTCGGCGGACACCGGGCGGGGGCCGCCGTTGAGGACGTAGCTGACCACCGCCGGCGATGTCCCGGCCAGGCGGGCCACGTCCATGCGCCGAACCGTCACGCGGGTACCTCCGGTCAACACGTGTTGCGTGGGATGTGCTGGAGATCATGTGACGCGTGGATGAACAGATGCAACACGTGTTGACCGGCCGTTACCGGAACGAGACGAGTGATCAACTGCCTGCGGAGGGTCGTCGTTGACGGGGGCCGGTCCGTGCTCCATCATTCAACTAATCACTTAGTGGAAGGTGGGAGATGATCGGCTTCCGGCTCGACGCACGCTCCGGCGTGCCGACCTATCTCCAGCTCGTCAACCAGGTGAAACACGCGCTGCGCCTGGGCCTGCTGGAGCCCGGTGACCGGCTGCCCACCGCCGCCGAGGTGGTGGCCGCCCTCGCCATCAACCCCAACACGGTGCTCAAGGCCTACCGGGAGCTGGAGCGCGAAGGGCTGGTCGCGGCCCGGCCCGGCACGGGGACGTTCGTGCAACGCACGCTCGGCCGGGTCGGCGCCGCCGACCGGGCCCGGCTGCGCCGCCAGCTCGCCGGGTGGATGCGGTCGGCGGCCGCGGCCGGGCTCGACCGGGAAGACGTCGACGCGCTGTTCGAGGCCGCGCGCCAGGACGCGGAGCGGGGCGTCGCATGACCAACGCGGTGGAGACGATCCGGCTGGGGCGCCGCTACGGGCGCACCTGGGCGCTACACGACTGCGCCCTGTCGATCCCGCAGGGTCGGGTGGTGGCCCTGGTCGGCCCCAACGGCGCCGGCAAGAGCACGCTGCTCAACCTGGTGGCCGGGCTGGTGCGGCCGTCGGCCGGCACGGTGCTCAGGTTCGGCGAGCCGACCCGCGACGACCGGGCGTCGCTGCGCCGGTTCGCCTACATGGCGCAGGACTCCGCGCTTTACCCTGGTTTCACCGGCGCCGACCTGCTCACCTTCGGGCGCAGGCTCAACCCGGGCTGGGACGACGAGCTGGCCCGCGACCGGCTGGCCCGGCTGCGGATCCCGCTCGACAGGCGGATGCGGCAGCTCTCCGGCGGGCAGCGCGCCCAGTGCGCGCTCGTGCTCGCCCTGGCCAAGCGGCCCGACCTGCTGCTCCTCGACGAGCCGCTGGCCAGCCTCGACCCGCTGGCCCGGCACGACGTGATGGCCGTGCTGATGGAGATGGTCGCGCTGCACGGCACGACGATCATCCTGTCCTCGCACATCATCGCCGACCTCGTCGAGACCTGCGACTGGCTGGTCGCCGTCAACCGGGGCCGGGTGCAGATCTCCGGCGAGATCGAGGAGCTGCTGGCCGGGCACGCCGTGGTCAGCGGCCCGTTGCAGGCCCGCGCGCTGCTGCCCGACCGCCTGCCGGTGGTCACCGAGACGGCCGGCGGGCGCCAGGCCCAGCTGCTCACCCGCACCGGCGCCGAGACGTTCGGCCCGGCCTGGAGCACCCGGCCGCCGACCCTCGACGAGCTGGTCCGGGGCTATCTGGGCACGCCCGAGGCGACCGCGCTGCCCGGCCCGACCTCCGTCGTCCGCTGATCCTCCACAGGAGACCGATATGCTCTGGCTCGTCTGGCGCCAGCACCGCTGGCAGCTCCTCGCCGTCACGGCGCTGGTGGCCGCCTACTGTGGATACCTGCTCTGGGTGGTCCGAGCCGCTCCCGAGGCCGTGCGGGCCTGTGGGCCCGTGGATCCCGATTGCACCCAGCTCAACCTGCTCAACGCGCGGTGGACCAACGCCGTCTTCGTCGGCAACCTCCTGCCGCTCGCGGTCGGGGTGTTCTGGGGCGCACCGCTGCTGGCCCGCGAGGTCGAGCAGGGCACGATCCGGCTGGCGTTCACCCAGTCCGTCAGCCGGCGGCGCTGGCTCACCGTCAAGCTGGGTGTGCTCGCCGGCGTCGCGGTGCTCCTCGGCCTCGCCGTGGGCGCGTCCGTGAGCTGGTCCATTGGGCGCCTGGGCGCCTTCTCCAGCCCGGCCTTCGGCAACGACCTGCTGTTCAGCCAGGCCGGCATGATGCCGGCCGCGACCTGGGTGCTGGCCCTCGTGGCCGGCGTGGCGCTCGGTGCGTTCCTGCGCCGGCTGATGCCCGCGGTCGCGGCGACGGTCGTGGCGCTGAGTCTCGTCTTCGCCGGCCTGGTCGCGCTGCGGCCACACCTGATCCCGCCTGTCGACCGGATCGCCGTCACCCAGGAGCAGTTCGTCGGCGATCCCGGCCCCGAAGCCATCGAGAGCGGCTGGATCTATCGCGTGTCCTATCTGGACCGTGACGGGCACGAGCTGAGTTCCGCGGCGGCCGGGCGACTGTGCGCCGACCCCGCCAACAGCTCGCCGACGCCGGAGTGTGTCGACCGGCTCGGGCTGCGCCAGCGGGTGGTCTACCAGCCCGCCGCCCGCTATGTCTGGTTCCAGCTCGTCGAGGGCGGCCTGCTGCTGCTCGTCTCGGCCGGCCTCCTGCTCGCCGTCCGGCGCCGGACCGCCGCCGTGGTTTAGCTGAGCGGCGCGCCGCTGCCGACGTAGTGTCGAACTGACGCCGGCGACAGAGCGGGAGACGGTCGTGACCGACCAGTTGCGCGGCGATGTGGTCCTGCGGGTCAACGGCGCGGACCGGGTCGTCAACCTCGACAATCGGGTCACCCTGCTCGACGCCCTCCGGGAACACCTGCGCCTCACCGGCACCAAGAAGGGTTGTGACCACGGCCAGTGCGGCGCCTGCACGGTGCTCGTCGATGGCCAGCGGGCCAACAGCTGCCTGCTGCTGGCGGTCGCCGCCGGCGGCCGCGAGGTGACCACCGTCGAGGGGCTTGCCGCGGGTGGCGACCTGCACGCGCTGCAACGCGCGTTCATCGCGCACGACGGGTTCCAGTGCGGATACTGCACGCCGGGCCAGCTCTGTTCGGCGCTCGGCATGCTCGCCGAGGCCGAGGAGGGGCTGCCGAGCTGGGCCGGCGACGATCTGGACAGCGTCGCGCCGGCCGACCTCGACGACGACGAGATCCGCGAGCGGATGAGCGGCAACCTGTGCCGCTGCGGCGCCTACGCCGGCATCGTCGCCGCGGTGCGTGAGGTGGCCCGCGGATGAGGGCGTTCCGCTACGCGAAGGCCGACGACCCCGGCGCCGCGGCCACCCTGGTCGCCGGCGTGCCGGACGCGGCCTACCTGGGCGGGGGCACCAACCTGGTCGACCTGATGAAGCTCGGCGTGCTCCGGCCCGGCCTGCTGGTCGACGTCAGCGGGCTGCCCTACGACGCGATCGAACACCGCCCGGACGGCGGCGTGCTGATCGGCGGCGCGGTCCGCAACTCCCGGTTGGCCCTCGACGACGGCATCCGTCGCCGCTACCCGGCCGTCGCCCGCGCGGTGCTCGCCGGTGCCTCCGGGCAGATCCGCAGCCAGGCCACCGTGGCCGGCAACCTGCTGCAACGGACCCGCTGCCCGTACTTCCAGAACACCGCCACGCCGTGCAACAAGCGGGAACCGGGCAGCGGTTGCTCGGCGATCCCGGGCGCGCACCGCGACCTGGCGGTGATCGGCACGTCCGACGCCTGCGTCGCGAGTCACCCGTCTGATCTCGCGGTCGCCCTCGCCGCGCACGACGCGGTGGTCGAGGTGCGCCGCCCGGACGGGATCGAGCGGCTCGTTCCGATCCACGACCTGCACCGCCTGCCCGGCGACACGCCCTGGATCGAGACCGTGCTCGACCCGGGCGACCTGGTCACCGGCGTCCAACTCCCGGCGCCCCCGGACGGCGCCACCGCCGCCTACCGCAAGGTGCGCGACCGCTGGTCGTACGCCTTCGCCGTGGTCTCGGTCGCGGCCGTGTTCCGTCGCGACGCCGCGGGCCGGCTCGACGAGGTCCGGCTCGCGCTCGGCGGCGTGGCACCGAAACCGTGGCGGCTGTGGACCGCCGAGCGGCGGCTGGCCGGCACCGACCCCGGCGACGACGAGGTGCGCTCGGCCACCCGTGCCGCGTTCGCCGGCGCCCGGCCGCTGCCCGACAACGCGTTCAAGATCGACCTGGCCGCCGACCTGGTCGCGGCCGTGCTCCGCCGGAGCGCCTCGTGAGTGCCGGCACCGGACTCGCCCGGCTGGAGGGTCGCGACAAGGTCACCGGCGCGGCCCGCTACGCCTACGAGTACCCGGTCGACGGCGCGCTCTACGTCTGGCCGGTCGGCGCGAACGTGGCCAGCGGCACGATCACCGACGTCGACGCCAGCGCCGCCCTGGCCGACCCGGCCGTGGTGACGGTGCTCGACCACACCAACGTGCCGCGGCTGCGGCCGGGCGTCACCGCCGACCAGTCCGTGCTCCAGTCGGCCACAGTCGCCTACCGCGGTCAGGTGGTGGCCGGCGTTGTCGCGACCACCGCCGAGGCCGCCCGCGAGGGTGCCGAGCGGGTCGTGGTGCGCTACGCCGAGCACCCGCACAAGGTCACCCTCGACCCCGACGATCCCGACCTGGAGTCGCCCGGGACCACCAACGCCGGCTTTCCCGGCACCTCGGTCAAGGGCGACGTCGACGCCGCCCTCGGCGCGGCCGACGTGGTGGTCGACCGCGTCTACACCACCCCGCCGGAGCACAACAACCCGATGGAGCCGGTCGCGACCATCGCACAGTGGGACGGCGACCGGTTGCTGCTGTACGACTCCAACCAGGGTCCGGCGGCGGTGGCGACCGCGTACGGCATGCTCTGGAACATCCCGCGCGAGCAGGTCGAGGTGGTCACCGAGCACGTCGGCGGCGGGTTCGGCAGCAAGGTCTGGCCGACGCCCGGCTCGGTGCTGGCCACCGTGGCCGCGCGGGTCACCGGCCGGCCCTGCAAGCTGATGCTGACCCGGCAGCAGATGTTCACGATGGTTCCGGGCCGCACCGCGACCCGCAGCCGGATCCGCCTCGGCGCCCGCGGCGACGGCACGCTGACCGCCGTCGACCACGACGCCCTGCAGTACACCTCGGTGATCCATGAGTTCGTCGAGCAGACCGGCTCGGCCACCCGCACCATGTACGCCGCCGACAACCTGCGGGTCCGGCACCGGCTGGCCCGGCTCAACCTGCCCACCCCGCGGGTGATGCGGGCACCCGGCAAGACACCCGGCATGTTCGCCCTCGAGTCGGCGATGGACGAACTCGCGTACGCACTCGATCTGGATCCGCTGGCCCTGCGGCTGGCCAACGAGCCGGCCGTCGAGCCGGCGACCGGCCTGCCCTTCGACGGCCGCCACCTGACCGAGTGCCTGACCACCGGTGCCGAACGCTTCGGCTGGGCCGACCGTGACCCGACCCCGGGGGCGCGGCGGCACGGCCGCTCGCTGTTCGGCACCGGGCTGGCTTCGTCGATGTATCCCGTCTACCAGAGCGGGTCGACCGCGACCGCCCGGGCCGAGCCGGACGGCACGTTCCAGGTCTCGGTCGCCGCGGTCGACATCGGCACCGGCGCCCGCACCGCGCTCTGGCAGCTCGCCGCCGACGTGTTCGGCGTGCCGCCGGACCGGGTCACCATCCACATCGGACGCGCCAGCTACGGCCCGGCCGCGCTGGCCGGCGGCTCTGCCGGGACGGCGTCGTGGGGCGGCGCGGTGCGCAAGGCCGCCACGCAGCTGTGTCGACGGCTGGCCGAGCACGGTGGCGCGGTGCCCGCCGACGGCCTCGAGGTGACGGCCAACACCGACATCGACCAACCACCGCCGGATCGGTCCCGGCACTCCTACGGCGCGCACTTCTGCGCGCTGCGGGTCGACGCCGACACCGGCCAGGTGCGGGTCGACCGGCTGCTCGGTGTCTTCGCGCACGGCCGGCCCGTCAACGCCCGCACCGCCCACTCGCAACTGCTCGGCGGGATGGTCATGGGCATCTCCATGGCCCTGCACGAGGAGACGGTCGTCGACCCGCGGCTGGGCCTGTTCGTCAACCACGACCTCGCGCAATACCACGTCGCCACCAACGCCGACATCCGTGGCGTCGAGGCGCACTCGCTGGAGCGGGCCGACGACGACATCACCCTCGCCGGCGGCAAGGGGATCGGCGAGCTGGGCATCGTCGGCGCGGCTGCCGCGGTGGCCAACGCGGTCTTCCACGCCACCGGCGTACGCGTCCGCGACCTGCCGATCACGCTGGCGAAGATCCGCGGTGGTAGTAATTGACAGCATGTTCACTGACCTCGCCGGAACCCTGCATCAGGAGCGGATCGAGTCGGAGCTGCTGCGCGACAACCCGCTCGGTGACCCGCACGTGCGACCGCTCTGGGTCTACACACCCCCGGGCTACGAGCAATCGGCCGAACGCTATCCGGGCATCTACGTGATCCAGGGCTACACCGGCCAGCTGGCCATGTGGGGCAACCGCACCCCGTTCCGGCAGCCGTTCGTCGAGACCGCCGACCAGGTCTTCGCCGAGGGGCGGGCGCCGGGCTGCATCCTGGTCTACGTCGACGCGTGGACGGCGTACGGCGGTTCCCAGTTCGTCGACTCGCCCGGCACCGGCAACTACCACTCGTACCTGTGTGACGAGGTGGTGCCCTGGGTGGATGCCCGCTTCCGCACGATCGCCGACCGCGAGTCGCGCGCCATCTCCGGCAAGTCGTCGGGCGGCTTCGGCGCGATGATCACACCGATGCTGCGGCCCGACCTGTTCGGCGCGCTCGCGACGCACGCCGGCGACGCCCTGTACGAATACTGCTACCTCAACGAGTTCGCCAAGTCGGTCCGCGCCCTGCGCGCCTACGACCACGACATCCTGGCCTGGTGGCGCGACTTCCAGGGCCGCGTCTCCTTCACCAAGGAGGAGGACAACCTGCTCGTGCTGACCCTCGGGTGCGCGGCCGCGTTCTCGCCCGACCCCGACGGCACGCCGCGGCTGCCGGTCGACCCGCGCTCCGGGCAGCTCATCCCGGAGCTGTGGGACCGCTGGCTGGCCTGGGACCCGGTGCGCATGATCGACCGGTACGCCGACGAGGTGCGTTCGCTGCGCGCGGTCTGGATCGACGCCGGCACGCGCGACGAGTGGTTCCTCGACCTGGGCGCCGAGGCGTTCAAGGAAGGCATCGAGCGGGTCGGCCTGCCGGCGGACCGGATCAACTTCGAGCTGTTCCCGGCGGCGCACGGCGGCATCGACTACCGCTACCCGCTCGCGGTGGAGTGGCTCGCGAAGCGCCTCCGGCGCTAGGCCCAGCCGAAGTGGTCCAGCGGGCCGTGGCCGGCCCCGAGGCGCCAGCGGGCACCGCCGGCGACCGCCCGCGCGACGAACGCCTTCGCGCCGGCAAGGGCGGTCCGCAGGTCGTCGCCCTGTGCCAGCAGGGCGGCGGTCGCCGCGGCGAACGAGCAGCCGGTGCCGTGCGTGTTGGGTGTGTCCACCCAGGGCCCGGTCAGCTCGTAGGTCCCGGTGCCGTCCCAGACCACGTCGACCGCGTGGTTGCCCGCGTCGTCGGTCGGGTGGCCGCCCTTGACCACCGCGGCGGCGGCGCCTAGATCGCCCAGCGCCCGGGCCGCCGCGTGCTGGTCGGCCCGCGTGCGGATGGCGGTGCCCAGCAGCACCTCCGCCTCGCGCCGGTTGGGCGTCACCACGGCGGCGTGCGGGAACAGCTTGTCGCGGTAGGCGGCCTCGGCGGCCGGCTCCAGCAGCCGGTCGCCGGAGGAGGAGACCATCACCGGGTCGACAACCAGGTGCGGCAGCCGGCCGGCGACCGCGAGCGCGGCGACCGCTTCGACCGTGGCGGCGGTGGCCAGCATGCCGGTCTTGACCGCCCGCACCGGCAGGTCGTCGAGGACGGCGGCGATCTGCGCGACCACGAACTCGGTCGGTGCGGCGTGCACACCGCGTACGCCGGTGGTGTTCTGCGCGGTCAGCGCGGTGATCGCGCTGGTGCCGAACACCCGCAGCGCCGCGAACGTCTTGAGGTCGGCCTGGATGCCGGCGCCCCCGCCGGAGTCGGAGCCGGCGATGGTCAGCGCGACGGGCGGGTTCACGGTCAGTCCTCCACTGTGGTGAGTGCGCGCAGGTAGCCGGCGACGGAGTGCGGGTCGCGCATCACGGCGCCCATCACGGCCACGCCGTAGGCGCCGGCGGCGCGGCAGACCGGCACGTCCGGCGGCCGGACACCGCCGAGCGCGTAGGCCGGGGGAGCGTCCCTGAGCAGTGCCGCGAGCCCGGCCGGGCCCAGCGGCGGGCCGTAGCCGGGCTTGGACGGGCTGGGGAAGACCGGCGAGACGGTCACGTAGTCGCAGCCCTCGGCGGCGGCCCCGGCGATCTCGGCCGCGTCGTGGCAGGAGCGGCCGACCAGCGCCGGCCGCTCGCCCGGGAACGGCTGGCGGGCGGCCAGGTGCACGGCGGTGCCGCTTTGGCCGGCGCGGGCGGCAGTGCCGCTCTGGCCAGCGGAGGCGGCGACGATGAGCGTCCCACCCACAGGCGCCAGAAGGGCGGCCAACTCGGCCGCCAGCGCGGCCCGCTCGCCGGCCGGGAGGTCCTTCTCGCGGAGCAGCACGGCCCGCGCGCCGGCGTCGACGGCCGCGGCGACGGTGGCGGGCAGCGGGCCGGCGCACTGCGTGCGGTCGGTCAGCACCAGCAGGCGGGGCAGCCTCACAGCGCGGCCAGGCCGGCGTTCGGCGTGGACGCCTGGGCGTGCCAGCGCCGCTCGATCCGGCCGGCCCGGTGCGCGAGCCGGCCCGCGTCCACCGCGTAGCGCATGGCCAGGGCCATCCGCTCCGGGTCGCGGGCGCGGGTCACCGCGGAGGCCAGCAGCACCGCGTCGCAGCCGAGTTCCATCGCCAGCGCCGCGTCGGACGCCGTGCCCAAGCCGGCGTCGAGGATCACCGGCACCTGCACCGTCTCGCGGATCAGCGCGATGTTGTGCGGGTTGCGGATGCCCAGCCCGCTGCCGATCGGCGAGCCGAGCGGCATCACCGCGACGCAGCCGGCGTCGGCCAGCCGGCGCGCGGTGATCGGGTCGTCGTTGGTGTAGGGCAGCACCTGGAACCCGTCGGCGACCAGTTGTTCGGCCGCGTCGAGCAACTCGACCGGGTCGGGCAGCAGCGTCCGCTCGTCGCCGATCACCTCGAGCTTGACCCAGTCGGTGTCGAACGCCTCCCGCGCCAGTTTCGCCGTGCGCACCGCCTCCCGGGCGGTGAAGCAGCCGGCGGTGTTGGGCAGCAGCCGGACACCACACGTGTCGAGCACGTCGGCCAGCGCGCCGCCGGCCGACGCCTCCACCCGACGCAGCGCGACGGTGACCAGGGCGGTGCCGGAGGCGGTCACCGCGCGGGCGAGCACGTCGAGGCTGGGCACGCCGCCGGTGCCGAGCAGCAGCCGGGACGGCAGCGTCACCCCGGCCAGCACGAACGGGTCGTCGGTCATCGCGGTCACCCGCCCGCCTGCGCGGCGAGGATCTCCACCTCGTCGCCCTCGGCCAGCACGGTCGCCGCCCACTCGCCGCGCGGCACCACCTCGCCGTTGCGGGCCACCGCGACCCGCCGCTGGTCGGTGCGCGCCGCGACCAGCCCGGCCACGGTCACCGCGGTGTCCAGTTCGACGGTCTGGCCGTTGACGGTCAGCGTCATCGATTTCTCCCGTCCGAGGTGAACGCCGCCGCGTAGGCGGGCAGCGTCCCTCCGGTCAACAGGTCGGCGATCGCGTCCGCGGTCGCCGGGGTCAGCAGCACGCCGTTGCGGTGGTGGCCGGTGGCCAGCACCAGACCGGGCAGCCCCGACGGGCCGAGCAGCGGCGCGTTGTCGGGCGTGCCCGGTCGCCAGCGGGCCAGCGTCTCGACCAGTTCCAGGTCGGCGACGCCGGGCACCACCTCGATGGCGTCGCGGAGCAGGTCGTGCACGGCGCCGGCGGTGACCGTCGGGTCGAACCCGCGCTCCTCGCTGGTCGCGCCGACCACCAGTCGGTCGTCGGCGTAGGGCACCAGGTAGACGTGCCGGCCGCGGACCAGCGCCCGGACGGTGCCGGCGAGCAGCCCGTCGTCGCCGCGCAGCCGCAGGATCTGGCCCTTGACCGGGCGGACCGGCAGCGGGGGAGCGCCGGGCAGGGTGCCGCTCCAGGCGCCCAGCGCGAGGACCACCTGGTCGGCCTCGACGCGTGAACCGTCGGCCAGCCGCAGGCCGGTCGCGCGCCCGTTCTCCACCGCCAGGGCGGCGATCCGCGACCGTACGATGTGGACATCCGCGGCTCCCGCCGCCCTCAGCAGGGCCGCGTGCAACGCGCGGGGCTCGATCGAGTGGTCGCTCGGTGCGTGCAGGGCGCCGCGCACCCGCGGGCTCAGCGCCGGCTCGCGGCGCCGGGCCTGGCCGGCGGTGAGCCGCTCGACCGGCAGGCCGGAATCGAGGTAGTAGGCGTGCAACCGGTCGAGCGAGGCCATGTCGTCGGCGTCGAAACCCACTTCGAGCGTGCCGGCCGTACGCAGGTCCACCGTGCCGCCCCCGTCGGCGGCCAGGTCGGCGAGGAACGCCGGGTAGCGGGCCAGCGACTCCCGGCTGAGCGCGCGCAGCGCCTCTTCGCCGTAGGCGGCCTCGGTCAGCGGGGCGAGCATCCCGGCGGCGGCCCGCGAGGCGCCGTTGCCGGGATCGTCGTCGACGACCGTCACGGCGAGCCCGCGGCGCGCCGCCCGCCAGGCGACCGCGAGCCCGATCAGCCCGCCGCCGGCGACCGCGACGGTCATGAGCCGAAGCCGGTCAGCCGCGACCGCGGCGCGCCGTCCAGGGCCGCCAGCAGGGCCTTGGTGGCCGCGACCGGGTCGGCCGCGCCGGATACCGCCGACACGACGGCGACCCCGTGCGCCCCCGCGGCGCGCAGCGCCGGCACCCGGGCCGCGGTCACCCCGCCGATCGCGATCACCGGCACCGCCACCGCGGCGGCGACGGCCGCGACACCCTCGGGCCCGATCGGGTCCGGCAGCCCGTCTTTGGTCGCGGTCGCGAAGGCCGGGCCGACACCCAGGTAGTCGGCGCCCGCGGCGACCAGCGCGGCCGCCCGGTCCGGGTCGCGGGCGGTGCCGCCGACCAGGTGGGCCGGGCCGGCGATCCGGCGGACCACCTCGACCGGTAGGTCGTCGGCACCGACGTGGGTGCCGTCGGCCCGGGCGGCCAGGGCCAGGTCGACCCGGTCGTTGACGACGCAGCGCGCGCCGGCCGCCCGGCAGAGCCCGACCACCTCGCGGGCGAACGCCAGCCGGGCCCGGTCGCTGCCGGTCTTGGTGCGGACCTGGACGACGGGCGCGCCCGCGTTCAGGGCGGCCCGTACGGCGTCCAGCGCCGGCCGGCCGCCGGCCGCGTCGGTGACCACGTGCAGCCGCCCGATCATCGCGCGCCACGCTTCGTGTGGCCCGGCAGCAGCATCAGCGCGGTCAGCAGCGCGGCGACCGCGAGGCTGACCAGCGAGGCCGAAAATCCGTTGGCCGGGTCGATGCCTAGGTCCTGTTGCCGCGCCAGCCACCACTGCGTCCACTGTCGACCGGCGTCCGGGAAGGAGGTCGGCAGGGTGAGCTGGTAGGCGATGAACCCGGCGGCCCAGGGCAGCAGCAGCCACGGCCGCGCGGGTGCGGTCGCGGAGACATTCCAGCCGCCGCGGGGCAGAACGAAGTAGGCGATCGCGAAGACGCCCACCAGCGGCACGAAGACGGCGCCGATCAGGAACAGGAACGGCTCGTAGGAGACGATGTCGACGACGAGCGCGAGCAGGGTGGCCACCGCGCCGACGGCGACCACGAGCACCCGACGGTCGATGCGTTCGACGATGTTGCGGGCCGAGACGGCAGTCGAATAGACGTTGGCGAACGCCTCGTCGACCTCGACCACGACCAGCACGGCCAGCGCGACCGCGCCCAGCGGCACGGCCAGCAGCGCGCCGACCACGTCGAGCCCGCCGGCGCCGTACGCGGACAGCGCCAGCACGCCGAGCACGAAGCAGGCCACGGTCGCGGTGCCGTAGCCCAGCGCCGTGCCGGCGAAGGCGGCCCGGCCGCCGCGGGTGTAGCGGGTGTAGTCGGCCACCATCGGGAACCAGGAGACCGGCATGGCGATCACCACGTCGACCGCGGTCCAGAACGAGCCGCCCGGCCCGGTCAGCGGCTGGGGGTGGGCGCGCAGCACCTCGACGAAGAGGTAGGCCCCGGCGATCAGCGAGGCCCAGACCGCGTAGCGCGCGAGCAGCCGGACGGCGCCGAGGGGCCGCAGTGCCATCAGCGTGGCGGCGACGCCGGCGACCAGCACGAACGGCCACTTGGGGGTGTGCAGCACCTGCGCCGCGGCGGACGCGATGATGAAGATCTCGAAGGTCGCCCAGCCCACGCACTGCGCCACGTTGAGCACGGTGGGCAGGTAGGAGAGCCGGCGGCCGAGCAGGCCGCGCAGCAGCACCATGGTCGGCGCGCCTTCGCGGGCACCGGCGGCGGCGCCGAGGCCCAGCAGGGCCGAGCCGATCGCGGCGCCGACCACGATGGCCAGCACGGTGACCCAGAGCGGGCGGCCCGGCAGCACCGCGAAGGTGGCCGCGACCGGGAGGAGCAGGCTGACGCCGAGGCTGCCGAACAGCCCGGCGGTGTCGCGGAAGCCGAGGGTCCGGCCCGCGTCGGCTGCGGCCGGCGCGGCGACGTCGACGGCGGTTGACGAAGACATAGGTGAGGCTCCCTACGCCGGCATTACCCGGACAGGTTCCGACGGTCGGCGGCGCGTCAGCCGCCCTCTCAGCCCGGTGCTCCGAGCTCCCGTTGTGACTTCCGGCAGGTTACGACAAACCAGCCGGGCGCGCCATGGTTGCCGACATCACGGCGCCCCGGCGTGTTCACCCGCCGTGACCGCGCGGGGCTACGTAGCGTGAGGCAATGGCGACGAACACGGCGTTCTCGAAGGGCTTCTTCCGTGACAAGGGCCTGGACTACCAGGCCCGCGGGATCCTCGGGCGGGCCGTGCACGGCGGGAGCGACGCCGGCGAGGTCCTGGCCACCATCGAGCGGATCTCCGACGCAGACAGTTGGCGGTCGGCCTGGTCGGCGACCGCCACCCGGGTCGCCGGCCTGGCCGAGCGCTCGCGGGAGCAGGGCGACCGGCGGGGCGCCGGGTCGGCCTTCCTCCGTGCGGCCAACTACTGGGCCTGCGTGGTCGAGTCGCTGTCCGAACTGGACGACGAGCCGGCGCTGCTGCTGGCCTTCCGGGCCCACCGCACCGCCTGGGAGGGGTTCGTCGATGCCTCGGACGGCGCGCACGTCCGCCTCGAGGTCCCCTACGAGGGCGGCTCCCTGCCGGGCTTCCTGCTGCGGCCCGACGCCTCCGGCGCCCGCCGGCCGACCCTGGTGGTCACCAACGGCAGCGACGGCTCGATCAGCGGCCTGTGGAGCGCTGCGGCCGCGGGCGCGGTGGCCCGCGGCTGGAACGCGTTCGTCTACGACGGTCCCGGCCAGCAGTCGATGCTCTTCGAGCGCAAGACCTCGTTCCGCCCCGACTGGGAAGCCGTGCTGACCCCGGTGCTCGACGCCCTGGTCGGCCGGGCCGACGTCGCCCGGACCGGCTCACCGGCTACGGCATCAGCCAGGGCGGCTACTGGCTGCCCCGGGCGCTGGCCTTCGAGCACCGCCTGGTGGCCGCGGTGGCGGACCCCGGCGTGGTGGACGTGTCGACCACGTGGACCGGACCGCTCGGCAAGAGCATGCGCGGCCTGCTCGACAAGGGCGACCGGGCGGCGTTCGACCGCGACGTGAAGTTCGCGACGGTGGTGCCGAAGCTGCGCCGCACCCTCACCTTCCGGTCGCGTCCCTACCGGTCCGCGGGGGACTGGTTCGACCTGTTCAACGAGGTACGCGAGTACCGCCTCACCGACGACCTCGCAGCCCGGATCAGCACGCCCATCCTGGTCACCGACCCGGAGGGCGAGCAGTTCTGGCCGGGCCAGTCCAGACAGCTCGCCGACCTGCTGGGCGACCGCGCGCACCGGGTCGAGTTCACCGCGGAGGAAGGGGCCAACCTGCACTGCCAGCCGCTGGGCCGGGCGCTAACCGACGAGCGGATGTTCGCCTGGCTCGACGCTCAGCTCGCCGGCACGCAGCCGTTGGGC
Source organism: Asanoa sp. NPDC049573 (assembly GCF_040676615.1). NCBI lineage: Bacteria > Bacillati > Actinomycetota > Actinomycetes > Micromonosporales > Micromonosporaceae > Asanoa > Asanoa sp. NPDC049573. The sequence goes on along the minus strand of NZ_JBFAPI010000004.1, from coordinate 347,077 downwards.
CGGTCCGACGGCGGCCAGACGTAGGGCAGGTCCGGCGGCACGTCGCCGAAGATCGGGCCGTAGAGCGCGGCGTCCTTGCGGATCAGCGCCGACTGGTGCGACCGGTGGAACGCCTCGTCGCCCAGCCACGGCGGCAGGTCGCCGGCCTCGCGGAGATCGGCCACGTCGCGCACCGCGGTGATGCCGCAGGCGGCCGCCAGGTCGGCGGACAGCGTCGCGGCGGTGGTGTCGTTGCGGCCGGTCGCGGTCCACACTCCGGCGACGATCAGGCCGTAGCGGACCAGCGCCTCCTCGTAGCCGGCCCACATCTTGACCGCCGGGTGGTGGCGGTAGCCGTGGCCCGCGACGGTGAGGCCGCGCAGGATCTGCACGTTCTCCACCCGCTGCTTGCCCAGCCGGGGCGGGTCGAGCACCGCGGCCGAGCGGGCGAAGTCCGGGAACGGCAGGAAGGTCTGCACGGTCAGCCGAGCGCGCGGTCGACGTTGAAGGCCGCGCTGATCAGCGCCAGGTGGGTGAACGCCTGCGGGAAGTTGCCGAGCTGCTCGCCGGTCGGGCCGAGTTGCTCCGCGTACAGGCCGAGGTGGTTGGCGTAAGTGATCATCTTTTCGAACGCGAGCCGCGCCTCGTCGACGCGGCCGGCGCGGGACAGCGCCTCGACGTACCAGAAGGTGCAGATCGACATCGTGCCCTCTTCGCCCTCCAGGCCGTCCGGGCTCAGATGCGGATCGTAGCGGTAGACCAGCGAGTCGGAGACCAGTGTGTCGCCGAGCAGATCGAGCGTGCTCAGCCAGCGCGGGTCCGACGGCGCGATGAACTTCGACAGCGGCATCATCAGCACCGACGCGTCGAGCACGTGTCCGTCGCGATGCTGCACGAACGCGCGCAGGTCGGGGTCCCAGAACCGGTCCATGATCTGGTGGTAGATCGCGTCCCGGGCCTGGCCCCAGCGGACCAGGTCGGCCGGCAGGCCGCGCTGGTGCGCGACCCGGATCGCCCGCTCGATGGCGACCCAGCACATCAGCCGAGAGTAGAGGAAGTTGCGCCGCCCGCCGCGGGTCTCCCAGACGCCCTCGTCGGGCTGGTCCCAGTTCTTGCAGACCCACTCGACGAACGTGGTCACGCCCTCCCAGACACCGCTGGAGATCGGCTGGCCCCACTTGTTGTAGAGGTAGATCGAGTCGACCAGCGCGCCGTAGATGTCGAGCTGGAGCTGGTTGACCGCGTCGTTGCCGACCCGCACCGGCGCGGAACCCTCGTACCCCTCGAAATGGTCGAGGCGGCGCTCGGAGAGCGTGTCGCTGCCGTCGATCCGATACATGATCTGCAGCGGGCCCTCCGGGTCCTCGTCACTCTCCCGCACCCGCTGGGCGAGGAAGCCCATGAACGCGTCGGCCTCCTCGGTGAAGCCGAGGCGCAGCAACGAGTAGGTGCAGAACGCGGCGTCGCGCACCCAGACGTAGCGGTAGTCCCAGTTGCGGCCGCCGCCGAGGCGTTCCGGCAGGCTGGTGGTCGGCGACGCCACGATCGCGCCGGACGGTGCGTAGGTCATCAGCTTGAGGGTGAGCGCCGAGCGGTGCACCGCCTCGCGCCAGCGGCCGCGGTAGCGCGACTGCGACAGCCAGCGCCGCCAGTAGGCGACGGTGGCCGTGAACTCCTCCTCGGCCTCTTCGGCGCTGCCGGCGGCGACCGGGCTGCCGCCGTCGGTCCGCTCCAGGCAGAACACCTCGGACTCGCCCTGCTTGAGCCGGAACGAGCTGAGCACGTCGCCGTCGACCAGCTCGAACGGCGCGGTCGACTGCAGCGTCAGGCTCAGCGACGCCGACTCGAAGACGGCCCGGCCGCCCTCCTCGCGCAGCGTGTGCGGCTGCAGGCCGTAGTCGAACCGGGGTGCGATGTGTGCCCGGAACGGCAGCTCGCCGCGTACGCACCGGACCCGGCGGATCAACCGATGGTGGTCGGTCTCGGCGTTGTCGGCCGGCACCGGCATGTAGTCCTGGATCTCCGCGACGCCGTCCTCCGAGAGGAAACGGGTGATCAACACGTTGGTGTCGGGAAAGTAGAACTGCCGCGTGGTGGCCGCGACGTCGGCGGTCAGCCTGAAGCAGCCGCCCTTGTCACGATCGAGGAGAGAGGCGAACACGCTGGGTGAGTCGAACCGCGGGATGCAGCACCAGTCGATGGTGCCGTCGGTCCCGACGAGGGCCACGGTTCGCAGGTTACCGATGAGGCCGTGCTCGCCGATCGGGAGATATCGCTGCTCATCCACCTTTTCCGACGCTACGCGCCCACCAGCGCCCCCGGTACGGAACCCGCGATCCGGCCGCTGCGAATCCGGTCGCGCACCCACCCGCCGGCCGGTTTGAGGCGCGCCGCGTCGGCGTACGCCCCGGCCTTGCAGGTGCCCTTCGTGAACACCGCGCCCGAGCGCTTGTCGTCGCTCCAGTTCCAGTTGGTCCAACTGATCCGCTTGGTGGCCATGAGGTCGAGGTACTGCTGGGCGCGGGCGAAGTCGTTGCCACCGTCGCCGGTGTATTTCTGCGTGCCGAACTCGGTGACGAACATCGGCAGCTTGTCGGCCGCGCGGGACAGGGTGTCCAGATACTGGTGGCCGTGCGAGGCCGCGTAGAAGTGGAACGTGTACATCACGTTGGTCGCCCGCACCGGGTCGCGCACCACCTCGCGCTCGTCCGCGTCTTCCGACACGCCCAGCGACGACCAGGCCCGGGTGCCGACCAGCACCACCGCGTCCGGGTCCTGCGCCCGGATCACCGGGATCACGTCCTCGGCATACGTGCGGATCCGGCGCCACGAGACGCCGCTGGGCTCGTTGGCGATCTCGTAGAGGATGTTGTCGGCCGTCCGGTGCCGCATGGCGATCTCGTTGAAGAACGTACGGGCCCGGGTCAGGTTGGCCTTCGGGTCGCCCGGTTCGAGGATGTGCCAGTCGACGATGACGTACAGGCCGCGCTCGGTGGCCAGGTCGACGTAGTCGTCGACGAGTTCGGTGAACTTCCGCGGGTCGCTGGCGTAGCCGTCCTCCTGGACGTACATCGAGACCCGCAGCACATCGGCCTGCCAGTCCTTGGCCAGCACGTCCAGTGACTTGGCGTTGACGCAGTTGGCGTACCACTGGATCCCGTGTGTCGACATGCCGCGCAGTTGCACCTGCTGGCCGTAGCGGTTGCACAGGCGGATGCCGCACACGTGCAGCGCGCCGTTGGTGCTGACCGGGGTGGCCGCCTCGGGTGCGGCCGGCTCCGCCGCGGAGGGGACGGTCGCGGGTCCGATACCGACAGTCAACGCCGTGACAACGGCCAGTAGCAGGGAGTTCATGACATGAAGGTGATCACGTGTCGGCCGGAGTGATCGTTCACACCCTGGTGCTGTCACTCATCCGGGTGGATTGTGGGAAAACGTGCCTGCTGCCTCCGCCGTACACAGTGGCGTCGGGTTCCGCTCCGAACGCGGACCGGTCCTCGCCGCGGTGATGCTGTCCACCGCCCTGGTCGCCATCGATTCCACCATCATCGCGACCGCCGTACCGTCCGTGGTCGACGACATCGGCGGATTCGCCCAGTTCCCCTGGTTGTTCTCGATCTACCTGCTGGCCCAGGCGGTCACCGTGCCGGTCTACGGCAAGCTGGCCGACCTGTTCGGCCGCAAGCCGGTCATCCTGTGGGGCATCGGGGTGTTCCTGGTCGGCTCGCTGCTATGCGGGTTCGCGACCAGCATGACCCTGCTGATCGTCTTCCGCGTGGTGCAGGGGCTCGGCGCCGGCGCCATCGCACCGGCCACCATCACCATCGTCGGCGACATCTACACACTGCAGGAAAGGGCCAAGGTCCAGGGGTACGTGGCCAGCGTCTGGGGCATCTCCTCGGTCGTCGGCCCGACGCTGGGCGGGGTGTTCAGCGAGTACGTCTCGTGGCGCTGGATCTTCTTCGTCAACCTGCCGCTCTGCCTGCTCGCCGGCTGGATGATCATGCGCAGCTACCACGAGCGCCGCACGCCGGCCCGCCCGGTGATCGACTATCCGGGCGCGGTGCTGCTGACCGCCGGCCTCACGCTGGTCATCCTCGGCGTGCTCGAAGGCGGCCAGTCGTGGGCCTGGGACTCGCCGACCAGCGTCGCGATCCTGGGCGGCGGCGCGCTGCTGCTCGGCGCGTTCCTGCTGGTCGAGCGCCGCACCAGTGAGCCGGTGCTGCCGCTGTGGGTGTTCCGCCGCCGGCTGCTGCTGGCCAGCGGGACGGTATCCGCCGGCGCGGGCGCGGTGCTGCTCGGCCTCAGCTCCTACGTGCCGACGTACGCCCAGGTGGTGATCGGTGTCGGCCCGCTGGTCGCCGGGCTCGCCCTGGCCGCGCTGACGCTGGGCTGGCCGATCGCCGCCTCCCAGTCGGGCCGGTTCTACCTGCGGTTCGGGTTCCGGGCCTGCGCGATGACCGGTTCGTCGATCATCCTGCTCGGCTGCGCGCTGCTGCTCCTGTTCGACGGTGGCACCAGCGTCTGGCAGGTCGGCGCGACGTGCCTGGTGATCGGTTTCGGGATGGGCCTCACGGTCAGCCCGACGCTGATCGCCTCCCAGTCGAGCGTCGGCTGGAAGGAGCGGGGGGTGGTCACCGGCAACAACATGTTCCTGCGCTCGATGGGCAGCGCGCTGGGCACCGCGATCTTCGGCGCGGTCGCCAACGCCACCCTCCAGGGCAGCGACGCCGACCCCGCGCGGTTGGTCCCGGCCGTGCATCACGTGTTCATCGGCGTGCTGATCGTGGCGGTCGTCATCGCGATCGCCGCGTTCCTGCTGCCCCGTCAGGCCGCCCCGGCCGCGCAGGAGGTCCCCGCGGTCGCCGAAACGGCGTAAAACTCCGGCCGGAATTTCGGTTATCCGCGGCGCGCGTCGCGATAGCCGCCGGAATGATCTGTAAAGCCTGGTTACGTTCGACTTAAGGTTCGCCTGTCGGCGATCACCGGTACCTACAGTTCGGGCTGCCCACGCGCCCGCTGGCGGCCGTCGGGGTGCTCGTCGCCACGGCCCGCGCCGTCCCGCCGGCCGTGGCGGCGGGCTCCACCCTGGTTGGTTTGTCGTTTTTACCCCTTAATCCCAATTCGTGGGTACGGTGGGGCCTGTGGTGCTGGCGAGGTTGGCCCGGCGCGGCGGGCGCCGGGTCACCTCGCTCAGTCTTGCCGCCTGCGCCGGCGCGGTCGACCTGCTCGCCATCGCCGGCCTGGGTGGCGCGTTCGCCAGCATCATCACCGGCAACCTGGTCACCGCCGGCAACGGCATCGGCAGCGCCGACGACCACGTGTTCGCGCCGGCCGCCGTCGCGATCGGCGGCTACACCGCCGGGGTGCTGACCGCCCAGGCCATCCCGCGGTTCCGCTGGCCCGGCCACCTGGTCATCGAACTCGCCCTGCTCGGCGTGCTGACCGGCGGCTGGATCGCGACCGGCAGCCGGCCCGACCGGGAGACCGCGCTGCTGCTGCTCGCCGCCGCGGGCCTGGCGATGGGCACCCAGAGCGTCGTCGCGAGTTGGCTGCACGAGTCGACCACCTACATGACCGGCACCCTCACCACCGCGCTGCACGACCTGGTGACCGGCAAGCGCGGCACCCGGGCGGTCGCCTTCGGACAGCTGGGCGCGCTGTGCGCCGGTGCCACCGTCGCCGCCGCGTTGATGCACGCCGCACGCTGGTCCGTACCCGTGCTGGCATTGTGCTTCCTGCTGGTCGCGATCATCGCCGGGGCCCTCGGAGACATCGAAGGGGATTGACGGAGAGCGCTCTATCGGCCATCGTGTGGGCACGGCGTGGTCGGCGCACGCTTCATGACCGTCCCCATGAGAAAGGTCCGATCATGTTGCGCAGAGCGCTGCTCTGCGTCGCCCTGGTGGCAGCGGCACTCGTCGGAATACCGGCGACACCCGCTCTCGCAGCCGACTTCTCCGTGCTGGTCTTCAGCAAAACGGCGGGGTTCCGGCACGACTCGATCCCGGCGGGCATCGCCGCGATCCAGCAACTGGGCGCGCAGAACAACTTCACTGTCGAGGCCACCGAAGACGCCAACCAGTTCACGACCGCCAACCTGGCCCGCTTCCAGGCCGTCATCTTCCTGTCCACCACCGGCGACGTGCTCAACGCCGCACAGCAGACCGCTTTCGAGGGATACGTCCGTGCCGGCGGCGGCTACGCGGGCATCCACGCGGCGGCCGACACCGAATACGACTGGCCCTGGTACGGGAACCTGGTCGGCGCCTACTTCCTGCAGCACCCGGCGATCCAGCAGGTGACCGTCCGGATCGAAGACGGCAGCCACCCGTCGACGGCCGAACTGCCGACCAACTGGGTGCGCACCGACGAGCTCTACAGCTATCGCACCAACCCCCGCCCCAACGTGCACGTGCTGGCCAACCTCGACGAGTCGACCTACACCGGCGGCGGCATGGGCGACCACCCGATCGCCTGGTGCCGGGCCTACGACGGCGGCCGCACCTGGTATTCGGGCCTGGGACACACCCAGGAGAGCTACACCGAGGCCAACTTCCGGACCCACCTGCTGGGCGGCATCCGGTACGCGGCTCAGGGCACCGGCAACTGTTCGGTCGGCTCCGGACCGGTCGACCCGCCGGGCAGCTTCGCACAGGTGACGCTGGCCAAGGGCGTCGCCGAGACCGGCGAGCCGATGGGCCTGACCGTGTTGCCCGACCGGGGCGTGCTGCACACCTCGCGCGACGGCGTCGTGCGCTACACCGACGCGGCCGGCAACACCAAGGTGGCCCTGACCCTGCCGGTCTACACGCACGACGAAGAGGGCCTGCAGAGCATCAAGGCCGACCCGGCGTTCGCGACCAACCGCTGGGTCTATCTCTATTTCGCGCCACCACTGTCCACTCCGGCCGGTGACTCGCCGACCACCGGCACGGCGGCGCAGTTCGCGCCCTTCAACGGTGTCAACCGGTTGGCCCGGTTCACCGTGCGGGCCGACAACACGATCGACCCGGCCTCGGCGGTGACCGTGCTCGAGGTGCCGACCAGCCGTGGCCAGTGCTGCCACGTCGGTGGCGACATCGACTTCGACGCGGCCGGCAACCTCTACCTGTCGACCGGTGACGACACCAACCCGTTCGACTCGGGCGGCTACGCGCCGATCGACGAGCGGGCCGACCGTAACCCGGCCTTCGACGCGCAGCGCTCCGCGGGCAACACCAACGACCTGCGCGGCAAGGTGCTCCGGATCAAGCCGTCGGCGGGCGGGGGCTACACGATCCCGGCCGGCAACATGTTCGCGCCGGGCACCCCCAACACCAGGCCCGAGGTGTACGCGATGGGCTTCCGGAACCCGTTCCGGATGAGCGTCGACAAGGCCACCGGCATCGTCTACCTCGGTGATTACGGGCCGGACGCGGGCACCGCCGACCCCAACCGGGGGCCGGCCGGCACCGTCGCCTACGAGCGGATCACCCAGCCCGGCAACTACGGCTGGCCGTACTGCTCCAACTACAACACCCCCTACCAGGAGTACACGTTCCCCAGTGGACCGTCGGCCGGGCCCTACAACTGCACCGGGGGGCCGACCAACAACTCGCGCAACAACACCGGGCTGACCACCCTGCCGGCGTCGCGGGCGGGTTGGCTGCCCTACGGCGGCGGGCAGGATCCGCCGGGCATCTGCTGCGGCAGCCTCTCGCCGATGGGTGGCGCGGTCTACCGCTACAACGCCGGGCTCAACTCGTCGGTGAAGTTCCCGCCCTCGTACGACGGGAAGTTCTTCGCCACGGAGTTCGGCCGCCGGTTCATCAAGACGATCAACATCAACGCGAACGGCACGCCGGGCACCATCACCAACTTCCCGTGGACCGGGACCCAGGTGATGGACTACGAGTTCGGGCCCGACGGCGCGCTCTACGTGCTCGACTACGGCACCGGCTGGTTCGGCGGCGACGCCAACTCGGCCGTCTACCGGATCGAATACCAGGTCACCGGCGGCAACCGGCCGCCCGTGGCGGTGGCGTCGGGCAGCCCGACCGGTGGCACCGCGCCACTGACCGTGCAGTTCTCGTCGGCCGGCTCCACCGACCCCGACGGGAACCCGCTGACCTATGCCTGGGACTTCCAGACGAACGGCTCGGTCGACTCGACGGCGGCCAACCCGTCGTTCACCTACACCGCCAACGGGCAGTACACGGCCACGTTGACCGTGCGCGACCCGTCCGGCGCGACCGCGACGGCCAGCGTGGTGATCGGCGTCGGCGGACCGACGATCAGCGTCTCGTTGCCGCAACCCGGCCGGCTGTTCAGCTTCGGTGACCAGGTGCCGTTCACGGTCAACGTCACCGACCCGGCCAACCCGACCATCGACTGTTCCCGGGTCACGGTGACCTACGTGCTCGGGCACGACTCGCACGGCCACCCGATCACGAACGGGACCGGTTGCACCGGTTCCATCCAGACAACCGTCGACGGCGAGCACGACGCCTCGTCGAACATCTTCGGGATCATCAACGCCGCCTACACGCCGCCGGGATCGACGACGGCGATCAACGCGACCCCAGTGGTCCTGCAACCCAGGCAGCGCCAGGCCGAGCACTTCGGCAACCAGCAGGGCGTCAGCATCGTGACGTCGGCGGCGGCCCAGGGTGGCAGCGCGGTCGGCAACATCGGCAACGGTGACTGGATCTCCTTCAATCCGTACTACCTGTCGGGGCTCGCGACCGGGTTCACCGCCCGGGTGTCGGCACCGGCCGGCGGTGGGGGCACGATCACCATCCGGTCCGGCTCGGCCACCGGCGCGGTGGTCGGCACGGCCACGGTGGCGGCGACCGGATCGTTCGACACGTTCGCCGACGTGTCCGGCACGATCACCGCGCCCAGCGGGTCCGGGCCGCTGTTCCTGGTGTTCACCGGCGGTGGCGGAGCGGCGTTGTTCAACGTCGACTCGTTCACCTTCACCTCCGGCGGCACCCCGCCGACCGGCACGAACCTGGCGCTCAACAAGCCGGCGACGGCGTCGAGCGTCGAGGCCGACGCCTACCCGGCGTCGGCGGCCGTGGACGCCTCGGCCACCACCCGCTGGGCCAGCGCGTTCGCCGACCCGCAGTGGATCCAGGTCGACCTCGGGCAGACGTACGCGATCGACCGCGTGCGGCTCCAGTGGGAGGCCGCGTACGGGTCCGCCTACCGGATCGAGACCTCGACCAACGGCACCACCTGGACCGTCGCGCGGACGATCACCGGTGGCAACGGTGGCGAGGACGACAACACCGGTCTGAATGCCAGTGGCCGGTACGTCCGGATCTACGGCACCGCGCGCGGCACGGCCTGGGGCTACTCGCTGTTCTCCTTCGAGGTCTACGGCGGTGGCGGCCAGCCGCCGGCGGCGACCAACGTGGCGCAGGGCAAGCCGGCGACGGCCTCGAGCGTGGAGAGCGCGGCGTTCCCGGCCTCGCTGGCGGTGGACGCGTCGACCACGACCCGCTGGTCGAGCGCGTTCGGCGACCCGCAGTGGATCCAGGTCGACCTGGGGCAGACCTACTCGATCAGCCGGGTCCGGCTGCTCTGGGAGGCCGCCTACGGATCGGCGTACCAGATACAGACCTCGCCGAACGGCACCACCTGGACCACCGTGCGGTCCGTGACCGGTGGCAACGGCGGCGAGGACGACAACACCGGGCTCGACGCCAGCGGCCGCTACGTGCGGATCAACGGCACCGCGCGGGGTACGGCGTACGGCTACTCCCTGTTCAACCTGGAAGTGTTCGGAAGCTGACCGACCTGGTGGGGAGTGCCGGGCTGGCACTCCCCACCGCCTCCGGGTTTACGCTGTTCGGGTGATCGATGCGGCAACCGACAGCGATGAGCGGCTCCGGCGGCTCGAGGCCGTCACCGACGCCGCCCTCTCCCGGCTCGACGTCGACGACCTGCTGGCCGAGCTGCTCGACCGCGTCCGTGACCTGCTCGGGGTCGACACCGCGGTGATCCTGCTGCTCGACGCCCACGCCCGGCAACTGGTCGCCACCGCCGCCATGGGGCTCGGCGACGACTTCCAGGAAGGGCTGCGGCTGCCGATCGGGCGGGGCTTCGCCGGCCGGATCGCCCGCGACCGGCGGCCGATGGTGATCGACGACGTCACCCTCGACGGCGACACCAGCCCGCTGGTGCGGGGCCGCGAGGTCCGTTCGGTCCTCGGCGTCCCGATCTTCGGCGGCGGCGAGCTCGCCGGTGTGCTCCACGTCGGCAGCAACGCTCCGCGCGCGTTCACCTCCGAGGACGTGCGCCTGCTGGAGATGGTCGCCGACCGGGCCAGCGTGGCCACACACAGCCGCGCCGGCAACATCGACCGCACCACCGCCCTCGCGCTCCAGCGCAGCCTGCTGCCGACCGCGCTGGCCGAGGTGGCCGGCGTGGAGATGGCGGCCCGCTACCTGCCCGGCCACGACTCCGGCGTCGGCGGCGACTGGTATGACGTGTTCACCCTCCCGTCCGGCTGGCTCGGCGTGGTGGTCGGCGACGTCTCCGGCCACGGCCTCCAGTCGGCGGTGGTGATGGGCCGGCTGCGCAGCGCGCTGCGGGCCTACGCCCTGGTCTGTGCCGACCCTGCCGACGCGCTGCAGCACCTCGACGCGAAGGTGCACCACTTCGAGACCGGCAACCTGGCCACCGTGGTCTACGCGATGATCCCGCCGGAGCGCGACCGGATCCACCTCTCGGTGGCCGGGCATCCCTTGCCGGTGCTGGTGTCTTCGGCCGGCAACGCCGAGTTGCTGCCGGCACCGACCGACGTCCCGCTCGGCATGGGCCGGCCGGCCACCGGACGACGCACCACCGTGGTCGACTTCCCGCCCGGCGCGCTGCTGGTCTGCTACACCGACGGCCTGATCGAGCGCCGCAGCGAGTCGATCGACGTCGGCCTCGAGCGGCTGCGCGCCACCGTCTGGCCCGGGGAGCCCGACGAGGTCTGCACCGCGCTGATGCTGACCGTGGGGGAGGAGCGGCCCAGCGACGACACCGCGCTGCTGGCGATCCGCCGGCTCGGCCCGCCGGCGCCGCCCGAGCCGGTGGTGCTCGTCGACACCGGTTTCGACCGGGCGGGGGTGGCGGCGCTGCGCCGCCGGGTCGCCGACGAGTCGGCGCGCCACGGCATGGCCGAAGAGACCGCCGACGACTTCATCGCGGCCGTCAACGAGGTGATGACCAACGCGATCCGGCACGGCGGCGGCGCCGGCCGGCTCCGCGTCATCTCCGCCGGTGACGACCTGGTCTGCGAGGTCCGCGACCGCGGCACCGGCTTCCCGGCCGCCGACTACCTGACCCGTCAGGAGCGCCCGACCCCGTCGCCGACTGGCGGCATGGGCCTGTGGATCGCCCAGCAGACGAGCCACGACCTGCACATCGAGAGCGGCCCGGCCGGCACCCTGGTCCGGATCAGGGCGGCCCGCTGACCTTGGTCGCCGCGCTCGAGCTCTACCTCGACACCGATGCCACCCGGCGGTTGCGGGCACTGTGGCAGGCGCTGGAGGCCGAGGGCATCCCGACGCTGGCGTCTCTGCAGGACTCGAAACACCGCCCGCACGTCTCGCTGGCGGCGGCGAGCCGGTTGTCGCCGGACGCGGTGGCGGCGGCGCTCGGCGATGCCCCGGTCGGCCGCGGCCTGGCGCTCGACCTCGACTTCGTCGGCCAGTTCGTCGGGCGGGTGCTCTGGCTCGGCGTCACACCGACGGCCGCGCTGCTCGACCGGCACCGGGCGGTGCACGACCGCCTCGCGGCGGGCGGCGTCGAGGTCTGGGACCAATACCGGCCGGGCCGCTGGATCCCGCACTGCACCGTCTCGCTCCGGGTGCCGAACCCGCTGATGGGCGCGGCCGTACGCCGCTGTCTGGAAATCCTGCCCCTGCGCGCGACGGTGACCGGCGCGTCGGTCACCGACCACGCGAACGACATCGCGCACCCGTTGCCGGGCTGACCGGCGGCGGATGCGCGATGTCGACGCGGTCAGGAGAACGGCGCCTCGTCGGGCTGGCAGACCGTGCCCTTGGCCGGGGTGACCAGGTCGACCAGGTAGTGCTCGCGGATCTCGTCCAGGCACGTGCTGGGCACCTGGTAGCTCGGGTGGCCGTACCCGTTCAGGGTGACCAGGACCGCGTTGCCCAGGCGCTGCTCGGCCGAGACGGCGTTCCGGTAGGGGGTGCCGGGGTCGTAGCGGGCGCCCATCAGCAGGATCGGGTTCTCGGTCGTGGCGTTCCACGGGCCCGTGTAGCGGCCGGGCGCCTGGGCCGGCCAGTTCGACGCGCACGGCGCCCACAGCCACCAGCCCAGCACCGAGCCCCACAGCTTGCCCGCGTCGGTGAACCGGGCGATCTGCTCGGGCCACTCCGACACCGGGACCCGGGCCGGGGCGTCGGCGCAGGAGATCGCCGCCGAGGTGGTCGAGGCGATCATGCCGACCGGTGACTGGAGTGCCCGCGCGGCCGTCAACAGCGCCGACGCGTCGCCCTCGGCGGCGGCGTCGAGGTCTTCCGCGAACTGGGGCCAGGTGAGCGGGAGCCGCAGCGGGTTGAAGGTCGAGACCTGCAGGTCGCCGTAGCTCAGCTCGCCGGGCGGGTCGGCTCCCGGTGCCGGGATGGGCGTCTGGCGGGCCCGCTCGAACAGCGCCGCGACCCGGTCCTTGACCGGCTCGTCGTGCCCGGCGAGCGCGCATTCGCCGGGGGAGGCGTTCTGGCAGGCGATCATGAACTGCTCGAAGACCTCGTCGGCGGACGAGACGCCGTTGGCGATGTTGGCTTCTTCGCTGGTGCTGGAGTCGACCGGGTCGATCAGGCCGTCCAGCAGCATCGCACGCACCCGGCCGGGGAACAGGTTGGCGTAGGTCTGCCCGATGAAGGTGCCGTAGGACAGGCCGAGGTAGGTGAGCCGCTCGTCTCCGACGAGGCCGCGCAGCCGCTCGAGGTCGCGCGCGGTGTCCGCGGTGGTGATGTGCGAGAGCAGGTCGCCGCTCACCTCACCGCAGCGCTTGGCGAGATCGAGGGTCTTCTGCTCGTACGCGGCCGATTCCGCCGGCGTGTCTGGGACGGACACGCCGGCCCAGAACTCGTCGCGCTCGGCGTCGCTGGTGAAGCAGCGCACCGGGGTGCTGTCGTTGGTGCCGCGCGGGTCCCAGCCGACCAGGTCGAAGCGGCCGCCGCCCCACGCGTCGATGTCGTCGCCGCTGTCGCGGACGAGGCCGACGCCGCTCTGGCCGGGCCCGCCGGGATTGACGAACATCGAGCCGATCCGCTCCTCGGGCCGGCTCGCGAGGTGCTTCATCACCGCGAGCTCGATCTGCTCGCCGTCGGGCTGGTTCCAGTCGAGCGGGACCCGCACCCGGGCGCACTCGAAGCGCTCGTCCAGCCCGTCGCAGGCCGTCCAGGCGATGCCGCCCTCCTCGTCGGGTGGGCCGTCCGACGCCGCCGCCCCCCGGGCCCCCACGGACAGCGCCAAGAGGCCGGCGGCCGCCACGGCCGAAGCCGTGCGGAGCCGGAAACGAGCACGTCTGATCGCGGCCATACGCCCCCCGTCCAACGGTGACAAACTCCACATAGGCTACCGAGCAGCCCACGTCCGCGAGTCTCCTTCACGTTCGCGGGGCCGAAGCGACCGTGACTTTGCCCGCCGTTGCCGGGCTGCCGTCACCGCGGGGTGCATGCTGTCCGGGTGGGATTTGATCGACTGGATCTGAGCGTGCCGGCGCACCGGATCGGGCTGGGGCTCGCCGCCCTGGGGCGGCCGGGCTACATCAACCTCGGGCGCGACCGGGACCTGCCGGCCGAGCGCACCGTCGAGGCCATGCGGCGGCGCACCCACGACGTGCTCGACGCGGCGTACGCCAGCGGGATGCGCTACTTCGACGCCGCCCGCTCCTACGGCCGGGCCGAGGAGTTCCTGGCCAGCTGGCTCGACGACCGGCCCGACGTGGTGGTCGGGTCGAAGTGGGGCTACACCTACGTCGCCGGGTGGCGGGTCGACGCGAAGGTCCACGAGACCAAGGACCACGGCGTCGCCACGTTCGAGCGGCAGGTCGCCGAGAGTCGGGCCCTCTTCGGTGAGCGGCTCGACCTCTACCAGATCCACTCCGTCACGCCGGACAGTTCCGCGCTCACCGACCCGGTCCTGCACCGCCACCTCGCCGACCTGGCGTCCCGCGGCGTGACGATCGGGATCTCGACCAGCGGTGCGCGGCAGGCCGAGGCGATCCGCACCGCGCTGGCCGTCGAGGTCGACGGGGCGCCGCTGTTCAACGCCGTCCAGGCCACCTGGAACCCCCTCGAACCGTCGGCCGGCCCGGCGCTGGAGGAGGCGCACGCCGCGGGCCGGCACGTGATCATCAAGGAGGCGGTCGCGAACGGGCGGCTGGCCGACCGCGACGCCGAGGTGCTGGCCAACGCCCTGGCCCAGCCGTGGGTCGACGTCGTGCTCTCCGGCGCCGCCACCACCGCCCAACTCGCCAGCAACCTGCGGGCGCTGGAGATCACCGACTCGGGAAACCTGCCGGCGGCGGAGACCCCCGACGACTACTGGCGGCACCGCTCCGCACTGCCCTGGTCCTAGGCCGTGTCCTGCCGATCATCGCGGCCTGCGACGGGCCCAGATGCCGCCTGGCGGCGTCTCGGGATCACCGAGATACAACACCGGTATCCCGGCAACCCCGAGCCACCACCAGACGACAGCTGGCCTCCGTCTCGGCTCACGATGACCGACAGGACACGGCCTAGGCGTCACAGCAGGCCGGCCAGGATGGTCAGGCCGATCGCGACGAACACCAGTGGCACCAGCCAGTGCCCCCAGCGACCGATCACCTCGACCACCCGCCGGTGCCCGCCGAGCCAGCCGGCGGCGGCGCACCAGAGGGCCGTCAGCACCGCGAACACCGCGATCGTGACCAGGCTGCCGCCGATGCCCGCGGTGCGGAACACGGGCGTGTAGACCGCGATGTTGTCGGCGCCGTTGGCGACGGTCACCGCGGTCACCGAGACCAACCCGGTCGCGACCGCCGGCGGGTCGGCTCCGCGGTCCCGGAACGCCGATACCAGGCCGCGCAGGCCGAGGGCCAGCGGCACCAGCCCGAGCAGCCCGACCCAGCGATCGGGCAGCAGCGTCAGCCCGAGGGCGGCGGCGCCGGAGATCGCGACCAGCAGTGCGATGCCGGCGTACTGGCCGGCCCAGATCTGCCACGGCCGCGGCCGGCCGGAGCGGGCGGCGGCCAGGAACAGCACCGTCAGCACGAGCAGGTCGTCAACGTTGGTGCCGGCGAAAATGCCGGCGGCGGCCGCGAGTTCGGTCACCGGTCACACCCTACGGCGAGCCGCGCGGCGTACCCTCGGGTGGTGGCTTTTGCCCTGATCGCCCTGGTGGCGGCCGTTGCGGCGAGTGTCGCGGTGGCGGCCTGGCGCAAGGGCTCCGCGGCACGGCGCTGGGCCGCGCTGCGCGGCTGGGCCGACGGCGCCGGCTGGCGGCTGCACCCGGGCACCGACGGCGTCGACTGGCTGCCCGCGGCGAGGCTGTCGCTGGCCGTGGTCGAGGGCCGGCACGAGCACCACGAGCTCGCCGTCGTCTGGTCCGCCGGGAAGGGCGCCGCCACCACCGTCTACGTGCGGGTCGCCGACCACGGCGCGGCGGTCGCCCGGTTCGACCGCTGGCTCGACCCGAGCGAGATCGACGAAGCGGTGCTCGCCGCGCTGCCGGGTCAGGCCGCCTGACGGGCAGCGGCCCCGGCGGCTGCCTTACCCGCCGAGGCCACTGCCGCCGGGATCACCGGCAAGCGTCACACCAGATAACGGGCGTACGCGTCGGGCGTGAAGAACGCCGGCAGTTCCTCGGCGAGCGCGGTCTCCAGGAAGATCCGTGCGGCCGCCGGTCGCAGGCCGGCCTCTTCCTCGTCCACGATGGACCGGACCAGGTCCTCGGTGACCACGTCGCCGCCGGCCAGCGGGGTGCGGTGGTGCACCCACTGCCACACCTGACAGCGCGCGATCTCGGCGGTCGCCGCGTCCTCCATCAGGTCGAAGATGGCGGCGGCTCCGGTGCCGCGCAGCCAGCTGTCGAAATAGCGCAGCGCGACAGCCACATTGGACCGCAGGCCGGCGGCGGTGACCGCGCCCGGCGTCAGGTCGACGGCGAGCAGGTCGTCGGCGTTGACCGCGACCTCGTCGCGGCGCCGGTCAAGCTGGTGCGGCCGATCGCCGAGCACGCCGTCGAACACCTCGGCGCAGGTCGGCACCAGGCCCGGGTGGGCCACCCAGGAGCCGTCGAAGCCGTCGCCGGCCTCACGGTCCTTGTCGGCCCGCACCTTGGCGAACGCCACCTCGTTGACGGCCGGGTCACGGCTCGGGATGAACGCCGCCATCCCGCCGATCGCGTGCGCGCCGCGCTTGTGGCAGGTCTTCACCAGCAGCTCGGTGTAGGACCGCAGGAACGGCACCGTCATCGTCACGTCGGCGCGGTCGGGCAGCACGAAGTCGGACCGCTGGCCGAACTGCTTGATGATGCTGAAGATGTAGTCCCAGCGACCCGCGTTGAGCCCCGCCGCGTGCTCGCGCAGTTCGTAGAGGATCTCCTCCATCTCGAACGCCGCGGTGATCGTCTCGATCAGCACGGTCGCCCGGATGGTGCCCTGCGGAATGCCCAGATAGTTCTGCGCGAAGGTGAACACGTCGTTCCAGAGCCGAGCCTCGCGGTGGTTCTCCAGCTTGGGCAGGTAGAAGTAGGGCCCCTTGCCCGCGTCGATCTGCCGCTGCGCGCAGTGGAAGAAGTAGAGCCCGAAGTCGACCAGGCTCGCCGAGATCGGCCGGCCGTCGACCACGATGTGCTTCTCCGCCAGGTGCCAGCCGCGGGGCCGCACCACGATGGTGGCCGGATCGGGGCCGACGGCGTAGCGCTTGCCCGACGACGGGTCGGTGAAGTCGAGCTCACCGTCGAGCGCCGCGATCAGGTTGGCCTGGCCGCCCATCAGGTTGTCCCAGGTCGGTGCCAGCGCGTCCTCGAAGTCGGCGAGCCACACCCGGGCACCGGAGTTGAGCGCGTTGACCGTCATCTTCCGGTCCGGCGGGCCGGTGATCTCCACCCGCCGGTCGACCAGACCCGGCGCCGGCGGGGCCACCCGCCAACTGTCGTCGTCGCGGATCCGCGCCGTCTCGGGCAGGAAGCCCGGGAGCTGGCCGGCGGCGTACCGGGCCCGCCGGGCCCGCCGGGTGTCCAGGAGCGCCACCCGGCGGCCGGCGAACTCGCTATCCAACGCGACCAGGAAGTCGAGCGCCTTCGGGTCAAGGATCTCGTCGTACCCGTTGCCCTGGACCTCGATCCTCATCAGAACTGCGCCTCCTCAGTTGAACCGCGTAGGGCGGTCGTCTCGCCGGTCGGGTTGAGCACCGTGCTGATCAGGTCGAAGTAGCCGGTGCCGACCTCCCGCTGGTGCTTGGCGGCGGTGTAGCCGTGCTCCTCGGCAGCGAACTCCTTCTCCTGGAGCTCGACGTAGGCCGGCATGCCGTCGGCCGCGTAGCCACGCGCCAGGTCGAACATCGAGTAGTTGAGCGCGTGGAAGCCGGCCAGGGTGATGAACTGGAACGCGTACCCCATGTGGCCCAGCTCCCGCTGGAACTTGGCGATCGTCGCGTCGTCGAGGTGCTTGCGCCAGTTGAACGATGGCGAGCAGTTGTAGGCCAGCAACTGGTCGGGATAGCGCGACTTGATCGCCTCGGCGAACGACCGCGCCTCCTCCAGGTCGGGCGTGCTGGTCTCCATCCAGATCAGATCGCTGTGCGGGGCGTACGCCAGCCCGCGCGCGATGCACGGCTCGATGCCCGCGTGCACCCGGTAGAAGCCCTCGGCGGTGCGCTCACCGGTCAGGAACCGCTGGTCGCGCTCGTCGATGTCGGTGGTGAGCAGGTTCGCGGCGTGCGCGTCGGTGCGCGCCACGATCAGGCTCGGCACCCCGGCGACGTCGGCCGCGAGCCGGGCCGCCTGCAGCGTGCGGATGTGGTGCCCGGTCGGGATCAGCACCTTGCCGCCCAGGTGGCCGCACTTCTTCTCGGACGCGAGCTGGTCCTCCCAGTGCACGCCGGCCGCGCCTGCGGTGATCATCGCGGACATCAGCTCGTACGCGTTGAGCACGCCACCGAACCCGGCCTCGGCGTCGGCCACGATCGGCGCCAGCCACTCCGTTTCCGTGTCGCCCTCGGCAGTGGTGATCTGCGCGGCCCGCAGCAGCGCGTTGTTGATCCGGCGGACCACGGCGGGCACCGAGTTGGCCGGGTAGAGGCTCTGGTCCGGGTAGGTCTGGCCGGCCAGGTTGGCGTCCGCCGCGACCTGCCAGCCGGACAGGTAGATGGCCTTGAGCCCCGCCCGCACCATCTGCACCGCCTGGTTGCCGGTGAGCGCGCCGAGCGCGTTGACGTAGTCCTCGTCGTGCAGCAGGGACCAGAGTCGTTCGGCACCCCGGCGGGCCAGCGTGTGCTCTTCCTGGACCGCACCGCGCAGCCGGACCACGTCGTCCGCGCTGTAGGTGCGCTCCACACCGCGCCAGCGCGGCGCGGTCGCCCACTCCTGCCGCAACTGCTCCGCCGATATGGTCATCGCCGACTCCTTACGTCGAAAAGCCTCTGGCGGTCACCGTCGCACAGTTCCAAAAGGACTCGCGAGGCACGGAACGAGCCAATTATTGAAAAGTCCAGGCGCGATTTTGCGAAGTTGCGAATGCCCCTTTAGCAACGTGCTAACATCGCGCCAGATGGTGGAGGTGAGGCCTGCGGTCAATACGCGCCTCGCGGCGCAAACCCGAGGGGAGGGAGAGTGGGCAAGACCTTTGCGGGTGCCCGGCTGCGCCGGCTCCGCGAGGATCGGGCGGTCTCCCAGATCGATCTCGCGCGGCAACTCGGCATCTCGCCGAGCTATCTCAACCAGATCGAGCACGACACCCGCCCGCTGACCGTCCCGGTGCTGATGCGGATCACCGAGGTGTTCGGCGTCGACCCGGCCTTCTTCGCGCCGCACGACACGCCGCGGCTGATCGCCGACCTGCGCGAGGCGCTGCCGGCCCGGGCCAGCCTGCACGACCTGACCGAGCTGGCCACCAAGCTGCCCGAGGTCGCCGAGGCGGTGATCGACCTCTACCGGCGCTACCGGCAGACCGACGAGCAGCTCGCCGAGGTCGCCGGCGACCGTGACGTGGTGGCCGGTCGCAGCCCCCACGACCAGGTCAGTGACTTCTTCTACCGGCGGCAGAACTACGTGCCCGCGCTCGACGAGGCGGCCGAGGAGCTGGCCGGCCGGATCGGCGTGCGGCGCGGCGAGACGATCGAGACGCTGCGCGCCCGGCTGGCCGACGTGCACGGCGTGCGGATCGTCCGCGAAGACCACGACAAGCTCGGCGGCGACCTGCACCGCTATTATCCGCAGACCCGCACATTGCATTTGTCGATGTCATTGCGACCGGGTCAACAGGCGATTCGCCTCGGTGCGCAGATCGGCATGCTGGAGTTCGCCGACACGATCGACGAAATCATCGAGGAAGAGAAGTTCGACGACATCCAGACGCAGATTCTCACCCGGGTCGGGCTGGCCAACTATTTCGCCGCCGCGCTGATCCTGCCCTACGGGGTGTTCCTCGCGACGGCCGAGCGGATGCGCTACGACATCGGCCTGCTGACCGAGCACTTCGGGATGGGCTGGGAGAGCGTCTGCCACCGCCTGTCGACCCTGCAGCGGCCCAAGGCGCGCGGGGTGCCGTTCTCGTTCGTCCGGGTCGACCGCGCCGGCAACATGTCCAAGCGCCAGTCGGCGACCGGGTTCCCGTTCTCCCGGTCCGGCGGCACGTGTCCACTCTGGAACGTCTACGAGGCGTTCAACGCGCCCGGCCGGGTGATCACTCAGGTCGCGGCGATGCCCGACGGCCAGCGCTACCTGTGGATCGCCCGCACGGTCATCCACCAGCACGCCGGCTACGGCCAGCCGGGCAAGGCGTTCGCGATCGGCCTCGGCTGCGAGATCCGGCACGCCGGCCGGCTGGTCTACTCGGCCGGGGTCGATCTCGACGCGGTCGACGGCGCCACCCCGATCGGGCCGGGCTGCCGCACCTGCGAGCGGCTGACCTGCCCGCAGCGCGCCGCCGCCCCGATCGGCCGCCGGCTCGATCTTGACGAGAACCGCAGCACGTTCATCCCGTATCCCTTGTTGGGCTGAGCCGCTAACGGGCTCGGCCGGCGACGGGCTGACGTAGCCTCGGTCTGATGGAAGAGATCGACCGCGTGGCCCGGGCCGTGTTCGGGTTCGACCTGCGGCCGGGCCAGCGGGCCGCCGCCGAGTCGGTCGCCGCGGGCCGCGACACCCTGGCCGTGCTGCCCACCGGCAGCGGCAAGAGCGCGATCTACCAGGTGTGCGGGCTGGTGCTGGGCGGGCTGACGGTGGTGGTCTCGCCGCTGATCGCGCTGCAGCGCGACCAACTCGCCGGCCTGGCCAAGAAGAAGAAGCCGTCCGGCGATCCGGTACGCGTGGTCATGCTCAACTCGTCGCAGCACGTGGGCGAGCGGCGGGCGGCGCTCGAGGGCCTGCGCGAGCGGCGGGTCGACTTCGTGATGCTCGGCCCCGAGCAACTGGCCAACGAGGAGTCGATCGGCGCGATCTCGGGCGTCACGCTCTTCACCGTCGACGAGGCCCACCTGGTCAGCCAGTGGGGCCGCGACTTCCGCCCGGAGTACCTGCGGCTCCCGTCGATCGTCGAGTCGCTCGACGGCCCGCCGGTGCTGGCACTGACCGCCACCGCCGCGCCGCCGGTGCAGGCCGACATCACCCGCGAACTGAAGATGCGTACGCCGAAGATCGTGGTCACCGATTTCGACCGGCCCAACATCCACCTCGCGGTCCGGCGCACCCGGCACGGCCTGCCGGAGGATCGGGCGATCGACGACCGCACGGTCGAGGTGGTGCTGGCCAACGACGCGCCGGCCCTCGTCTACGCGCTCACCCACGCGCGCTGTGAGGCGCTGGCCGAGCGGCTGAGCCTGGACGCCTACCAGGCCGCGCCCTACCACGCCGGGCTGCCGGCGGCCCGGCGCGCGAAGGTGCAGGACGACTTCCTGGCCGGCCGGATCGACGTCGTGGTGGCGACCAGCGCGTTCGGGATGGGCATCGACAAGCCGGACGTCCGCACGGTGGTGCACGCCGGCGTGCCCGGCAGCCTTGACGAGTACTACCAGGAGATCGGCCGGGCCGGCCGCGACGGGCAACCGGCCCGCGCGGTGGTGGTCTACGACGAGCGGACGATCCGCATTCCGCGCCTGCTCGCCGCCCGGTCCCGGATGTCGCCGACCACGCTGCACAAGGTGATCGACGCGATCGAGGCCGCGCCCGGCCGGGTCGCCGTCGCCGACGTGGTCGGCGCCAGCAAGGTCAGCCGCCAGCAGGTGCTCCGGGTGGTCGAGGAACTCGAGGAACTCGGCTTCCTGGAGCCCGACGGCAGTGACGGCATGGTCAAGCCCGACCGGCTGCCGCCCGACGCGTTCGCCCTGGTGTCGCGCGAAGGCGGCCGGCAACAGTCGATCCTGAAGTCCCGGATCGAGGCTGCCCGGGAGTACGCCGAGACGGTCCGCTGCCGCCGCGCCGACCTGCTGGGTTATTTCGGCGAGCACTACGAACCCCCGTGCGGCGCGTGCGACAACGACGAGCGGGCCCCCGAACCGTCGAAGGCGCAGGTCGGCCGCCGGCACGAGCCCGAGCACGACGCCGTCCGGGTCCGGCACAAGCTGTGGGGCGAGGGCACCCTGCTGTCCCGCGACGACCACGAGTTGACGGTCGCCTTCGACACGATCGGCTACCGCCACCTGACCCCGGCGGTGCTGGAGAACGGCATCCTGACCGTCGAGACCTAGCTTTGACAGGCACCTGTCGTTATGGTGGGAGCATGACCCACCTCTCCCGCGTCGTGATCTCGACCGGCTCACTGCCCCGGGCGCTGACCTTCTACGGCGACCTGCTCGATCTCCCGGTGGCCGCGTCCGGCGCCGGCCTGGCCACGCTGGCGGCCGGCGAGGGCGTCTCGGTGCTGCTGCACGAACGCCCGACCGCCCCCAGCGACACCTCGGTCGCCGCCTCGTTCGTGGTGCCCGGTCTCGACGCCATCGTCGCCCGCTGGCAGGGCAGCGGGGGAGCGGTCGTCGACCCGCCGGCCGCGCAGCCCTGGGGCGAGCGGATGGCCGTGGTCCGCGACCCCGACGGCCACCTGGTCTGCCTGGTCGATGGAAGCTGACCCGCGACCGGCCGACGAGGTCACCGCATGGTCGATGGATGCTGACCCGCGGCCGGCCGACGGGGTCACCGCATGGTCGATGGATGCTGACCCGCGGCCGGGCGACGGGGGCACCGCATGGTCGATGGATGCTGACCCGCGGCCGGGCGACGCGGTCACCCGGCTGGTCGACGCCGTGGTCGCGGTCTCCGGCGGTTTCACCGCACAGGGCGACGCGCTGGTCGCCGACCTGGGCCTGACCGCCGCCCGCTGGCTGCTGCTCGGCGCGTTGCAGGACGGGCCGGCGACCATCGCGGCCGTGGCCCGCCGCCGGGGCCTGCGCCGGCAGAGCGCCCGGGAGGGGATGGAACGGCTGGAGCGCGCCGGCCTGGTCGCCCGCTCACCGAACCCGGCCGACGCGCGGGCACCGCTGTTCACCCTGACCGGCGCCGGCCGGGCCGCGCTGGCCGAGATCGAGCCGCGCCGGGCGGCCTGGGCCCGCGACCTGGAGCGGACCCTCGACCCGGCCGCCCTCGCGACCACCCTGACGCTGCTGGCCGAGGTGCGCGCCAGCCTCGGCTCACGGTGATCGCCAGGGCACGAGTCAGCGCGCTCCGTCGAACGTCTCGCGCAGTGCGGGCTCCAGCGCGCGGCCTGTCGTCGGCTCGACGAACAGGTCGGCGAGCATCAGGTCGGCCAGGTAGCGGTGGTTGATGCCGGACTCCTTGCGGGCCAGGGCCTGGAGCAGGCCGCCGGAAGCCAACGCGGTGCGGACCACGGCCGCGGGCAGGCGACGCACCCGGCGCGGCCGGCCGACCGCCGCGGCGATCCGGGTCAGCATCTCGTGCCAGGTGAGGTTCTCGTCGGCGACCGGAAGGTCGTCGTCGCTGGCCCGTTCGAGCGCGCCGACGGCGATCTCGGCGACGCTGCGCGCGGAGACCGCGGCACTCCCGCCGACGGGTGCGAGCAGCGGCGTGCGCGACCGGGCCCAGCGCTCCAGCGGCGGCGACCAGTTCGGCAGCCGATCGCCGGCCCGGCCGAAGACGAACGGCAACTCGACCACGGCCACCGGCAGGCCCGCGGCCCGCGCCGCCGCGGCCTGCTCGACCCGGCACCGGACGTAGGTGTGCCGCTCGGCCAGCCGCCACTGTGGATGGAGCCGGTCGAAGTAGGTGTAGTAGGAGCCCATCACCACCCCGCGGGTCAGGCCTTCCGCGCGGGCGGCGCCGAACAGCCGCTCCACGGGCTCGACCATGTCCCGCCGGAACCGTGGATGGATCGGCGTCGCCACCGGCCGCTGCTCCTCGGTGCGGGTGGCGTGGACGACACCGTCGTGGCCCGCGAGCAACGGCCGCAGGTCGGACCCTGACGCGAGGTCGATGGCGTGGTCGACGCCGGGTCGGGCGGTGCGCGCCACCGTGGTCACCCGGTGCCCGCGCTCGCGCAACACGTCGACGACATGGGCGCCGATCAGACCACTGCCACCGACCACCAGAATCCGCACGCCGCATCGTCCACTCTAGACCCGCCCCGTTGTCAAGGTCCGGATGTCGGCGAACAGTCGATCGTGCGCGGCCGCCGCCGCGGGCGAGGTGAGGTCCATGTTCTGGATGAAGCCGTGCACGAGGCCGGGCTCCTGGCGGTGCAGCACGCGTACCCCCGCCGCTGCCAACCGTTCCGCGTAGGCGTCGCCTTCGTCGCGGAGCGCGTCGTGTTCGGCGGTCACGATCAGGGTGTCCGGCATGCCCCGCAGGTCGCCGGCGAACAGCGGGCTGGCCGCGGCCCGGTCCGCGGGTTCGGGCGTCCACTGCGCGACCACCCACTCCAGGAAGTCGGCGTCGAGCCCGAAGCCGGTGCCCTTCTCGACGACGCTGGGCCGGGCCAGCGTCAGGTCGGTGTTGGGGCAGATCAGGATCTGCGCGGCCGGCAGCCGCTCGCCCGCGTCGCGCAGCCGCAGGCAGGCCATCGTGGCCAGGTAGCCGCCGGCGCTGTCGCCGGCCACCGCGACCGGCGCGGCCCAGCGCAGCACCGCGGCCACGTCGTCGATGGCCGCGGGGTAGGGGTGCTCGGGCGCGCGCCGGTAGTCGACGGCCAGCACCTCCACGTCGCACGCGTCGGCGATCCGGCGGCAGGTGCGGTCATGGGTGTCGAGGTCGCACATCACGAAACCGCCACCGTGTGCGAACACCACCAGCGGCCGGGCCTGCGCGTGCGGCCGGTAGTGGCGCAGCCGCAGCCCGCCGGGTCCCTCGCTGTCGTCGACCCGGGCCAGTTCGGGACCACGGGGCCGGTCGGCGGGCGGGCGGCGGGACCGCAGGGTCGACAGGTCGGGCAGGGTCATCGCCGGTCTCTCTCACCGTAGGCGGTTGTGCGCGCAGCAGGATATCGCGGACACGCCCGGACGTGCCGGTGTGGTGCGCGGCCGCCGCGACCAGGCGGCAATCTCCTTTGCCGGAACGGCAAGGACCCCGCGCGCTAGCGTTGACCGTTGATGGACCTGACCGATCGCACCGTCGTGTTGACCGGTGCCACCGACGGCATCGGCCGCGCCACCGCGCTCCAACTCGCGGGCCGGGTCGGCCACCTGATCCTGCATGGCCCGCAGCCCCGGGGCGACGTGGCCGGGCTCCTCGACGGTCTCGCCGGCCGGGTCACCTACCTGCAGGCCGACTACTGCCACCTCGACCAGGTGGCGGGCCTCGCGGCCGACGTCAAGGTGGCGGCGACCGGCCGGGTCGACCTGCTGATCAACAACGCCGCCCGGCCCGGCGCCCCGCAGCGCGAGCGTACGGCCGACGGCATCGAGGCGACCCTGCAGACCAACTACCTGTCGACGGTGGTGCTGTGCACGACGCTGCGGAACTTCGTCGGCCGGGTGCTCAACATCGCCAGCGCGACCCACCTGACCGTCGACCTCGGCCTCGACGACCTGGGCCTGGCCAGCGGCGGCTACTCCGCGGTCACCGCGTACGCCCGGTCGAAGCTAGCGATCGTCACCTACTCCTGCTGGCTCGCCGGCCGGCTCGACGGCGAGAGGGCGCAGGTGGCCAGCATGCATCCGGGCGTCATCCGGTCGCGCCTGCTGTCGCAGATGTTCTCGATCGAGGGCGCCCCACCGGAGCGCGGTGCGGCCAACATCCTGCACGTCGCACGCCTGCCAGGCTCGATCAACGGCCGCTACTTCGACGAGCGCGAACCGACCCGGCCCAGTCCCACGGCCGAGGACCCGGCGGTCCAGCGCGAACTGCTCGACCGCACGGCCGATCTGCTCGCGCCCATCGGCATCGACCCGCGCTGAATGTCGATTCCGCCCATCGGCCGTGATCGGTAGCAGGTGACCAGTGCCGGGAACCGCCGAAGGGCCTGCCACGATGGCCGATGTCGCGCGCACGGTCGGCCCGTCCCACCAGACCGTCTCCCGCGCGCTCAACGACCACCCGCTGGTGCGTCCCGACACCCGGGCCCGGGTGCTCAAGGCCATCGAGGACCCCGCCGCGCTGGCCGGCGAGCTGCCGTGCGGTGCCCGGGCTGGGTTCGGTCAGCGTCGACCAGCAAGACGGCGCCCATCGGATCATCCGGCACCTACTCAACCAGGCGTGTCCATGGTGTGGTACGTCGCCTGCCCGGGTGACCGGGTCGAGGGCAAGGAGCGGGTCCTCGGCTAGCGGGCCGAGTCGCGCCGCGCGGGCGCACCGGTGCACCGGCCGTTGCGCGGCACGTGGGCGGCCGGTGCACCCGATCCAGCGGCGGGCGGTCATGCCGGCCGAGCTGGTGGTCCGGCAGAGCTCGACCCGCTGAACCGTTTCATAATCGCCAGGTCACACGCTTGACATCTCACGTTCATTCGATGAATGTTAGCGCTAACATTCATGTGCATTGAAGAGAGAGGCGCGCCGACATGGCCGAGTTGGGCGCATCCCCCGCCTTCCCTCGCCGAATCGTCAACCGACCGACCTCCGGCGTCCCGGACGCCGTCGCCGCGGCGCGCATCGAGCTGCGCCAGCTGCGCTACTTCATCTCGCTGGCCGAGGAGCTCCACTTCGGGCGCGCGGCCGCCCGCGAGCACATCGTCCAATCGGCCCTCAGCCAGCAGGTCCAGAGGCTCGAACGCACCCTCGGCGTCGAGCTGGTGCACCGCACCACCCGGCACATCGAGCTGAGCCCGGCCGGCGCGCGCTTCCTGCTGGAGGCGCGCCAGATCATCGAGCACGTCGACCGGGCCGCCGGCCTGGCCCAGGGCCTGACCTCGGCGCCGCCGGCGCTGCGGGTCGGCCTGCTCGACGAGGGCTACGAGGCCGCCCGCCCGGTGCTGCGGGCGCTCCGCGCCCGCCACCCCGACCTGGAGATCCACCAGGTCCAGGCCGGCGTCCCCGAGCAGTGCCGGATGCTCGCCGACGGCCGCCTCGACGTCGGGGTGGGCCGCAGTTGCGCTGCGCCGCCGCAGATCGCGTCGGAGCTGTTCCGCCTCGACCCGCTCGGCGTCCTGGTCCCGGAGGGTCACCGCCTCGCCCGCTTGCCGGCCGTGCCGGTGTCCGCGCTGGCCGGCGAGACCCTGCTGATGCCCGACGAGTCCCGCGCACCCGAACTGGCCGAGTTCGTGGCCGAGATCTGCCGCACGGCGGGCTTCGTGCCCACCGCACACCGCGGCAGCGTCCAGAACCTGCGCGCGGCCGTCGACCTGGTGGCGGGCGGCGCCTGCGTGATGTGCGTACCCGCCTCGACCGCCGACCTCGCCGCGCCGGCCCGCTGGCGCCCCTTGGCCCCCGCCGTCCCGCGCTACCCGTGGTCGATCCTGTGGCGTGCGGAGCACCCTTCGCGCGAGGCACTGGCAATGGTCGCCACCGCCCGCGAACTCGCCATCCGCGGTGGCTGGCGCGACCCGCGCGAGCCCCGCGTCGACCTGGCGAGCTGACCGCACCGCGGCCGCGCGGTGCTGGTGCGAGCCGCGCGAGCCCGACGTCGACCTGGCAGGCTGACCGGGGTGACGGTCACCTACCGCTGGCGCGGTGAGTTCGACAACCCCGAGATCGGCGCGTTGCACGCGCAGGGCTTCGGCCATCCGCCCGCCCCGGTCGACTGGCGGGGGCGGGTCGATCGGCACAGTCTCGGGTGGGTCTGTGCTCGTGCCGAGGGCGCGCTGGTCGGCTTCGTCAACGTCGCCTGGGACGGTGGCACGCACGCGTTCGTCCTGGACACCGTCGTCGCGGCGGTCGCCCGGCGGCAGGGGATCGGCGCGGGCCTGGTCGCGGCCGCCGCCGACGGGGCCCGGGCCGCCGGGTGCACCTGGCTGCACGTCGACTTCGAGCCCGGCTTGCGCGCGTTCTACCTGGAATCCTGCGGGTTCTCCCCGACCTCGGCGGGCCTCATGGCGCTGTAGTCAGCCGGATCATGTTCCAGGACAGCGGCGGCAACACGGCCTGGACGCCGGCACCGTCGACCTTGGGTGGATCGAGACGGCGCGGTGTGACCCGGTCCGGGTCGGTCGCGTCGTTGACCGCGTCGGGGTCGTCGTCGAACAGCGCCACGTGGTCGGCCACCGTCAGCGACGGCAGGGCGCGCAGGTCCACGTCCAGCGTCAACTCCTGCCGCTGGTCGCGGTTCACCGCGAAGAGGACGACGCCGTCGGGGGACTGCACCGCCACGGCGTCCAACACCGGCACCGGGCCGTGGATCGCGGTCTCGTACACGGGACTGTTTGGTTCGACCCGCAACACCGTGCCGCGGCCGTGGCGCGACGTCAGCGCGAACGGGTGGTAGCTGCTCTGCCGCCACGCCGGGCCGCCCGGCTCCGTCATGATCAAGCCGATCACGTTGACCAACTGGGCCTGGCACGCGATCTTCACCCGGTCGGCGTGCCGGAGCAGGCTGATCAGCAGGTTGCCGACGACCACCGCGTCGGTCACCGAGTAGACGTCTTCGATCAGGCGCGGGGTCCGCTGGATCGACAGGTTCCTCTCGCCCGCGAACCGGCTCTGGTACCAGACGTTCCACTCGTCGAACGAGATGTTGATCCGCTTGCGGTGCCGGCCGACGGCCCGGACGTGGTCGGCCGTCGCCACCACGGCGTCGATGAACGCGTCCATGTCGACCGCCGACGCCAGGAAGCTGTCGCGGTCGCCGTCGCGCTCCTGATAGTAGGCGTGCATCGAGACGTAGTCGGCCACCTCGTAGGTCTCCGCCAGGACCGTCGCCTCCCACGAACCGAACGTCGGCATCGCCCGCGACGAACTGCCGCACGCGACCAACTCGATCGACGGGTCGACCAGCCGCATCGCCTTGCCGGTCTCCGCCGCCAACCGTCCATAATCGACGGCGGTCTTGTGGCCGATCTGCCACGGGCCGTCCATCTCGTTGCCCAGACACCAGACCTTGATGGCGTACGGGTCGGCCGCACCGTTGGCCCGCCGGCGGTCGGACCAGGAGGTGCCGGACGGATGGTTGCAGTACTCGACGAGGCCGCGGGCCGCGTCGATGCCGCGGGTACCCAGGTTGACCGCCATCATGGTGGCCGCACCCACCGAATCCGCCCACCGCTGGAACTCGTCGACACCCACCTGGTTGGGCTCGATCGTGCGCCACGCCAGGTCGATCCGCGTCGGCCGCTCGGCCACCGGCCCGATGCCGTCTTCCCAGTGATAGCCGGAGACGAAGTTGCCGCCGGGATAGCGCACGATCGGCACACCCAGCTCGCGGGTCAGCGCGGCCACGTCGCGCCGGAACCCGTGCTGGTCGGCGTCGGGATGGCCCGGCTCGTGGATACCCTCGTAGACGCATCTGCCGAGGTGCTCGACGAAGCTGCCGTAGAGCCGCGGGTCGACCTCCCCGACGCGGAAGGCCGGGTCGACGGTGAGCGATGCGAAGTGCACGAAACGAACCCCCAGAGAAGATGTCAGCCCTTGAGACCCGAACCGGCGATGCCCTGCACGATCTGGCGCTGGAAGAGCAGGAACACGGCCACCAGCGGGATCGCGCCGAGGATCGCCGATGCCATGGTGTCCGCGTACCGGATGCCGAAGGCGCCCTGGACCGTCGCGAGGCCGACCGGCACCGTCATCAGATCGGGGTTGCTCAGCACGAGCAACGGCCAGAGCAGGTCGTTCCAGGTGGTCACGAACGTGAAGATGGCGACGGCCGCGACCGCCGGGCGGGCCAGCGGCAGCACGATCCGGCGGTAGACGCGGAAGAAGCTGGCGCCGTCCATCCGGGCCGCCTCCTCGAGGTCGCGGGGCAGCCCGTCGAAGAACTGCTTGAAGATGAACACCGCGATGGCGGCCGGGATCTGCGGCAGGATCACGGCCCAGTAGGTGTTGAGCAGCCGCAGCGCGTCGAACTCGCGGAACCACGGCACGATCAGCACCTGGCCCGGGATCATGATGCCGGCCAGGATCGCCCAGAACACGATGTTCTTGTGGCGGAACCGCATCCGGGACAGCGCGAACGCGGCCATGCTGGCGACGACCACGGTGCCGAGCGCGGCGAGGCTGGAGACGATGAACGAGGCGCCGTACCAGCTCCACATGTCGGTTTCGCGCAGGGTGCGGGTGAACGCGTCGAACGTGGGGTTGTCGATCAGCCACGTCGTCCGCGTGGTCTCGGCGTTCGGCTTGACGGCCGTGTCGACCGCCCACAGCAA
This sequence comes from Asanoa sp. NPDC049573, assembly GCF_040676615.1. NCBI lineage: Bacteria > Bacillati > Actinomycetota > Actinomycetes > Micromonosporales > Micromonosporaceae > Asanoa > Asanoa sp. NPDC049573. The sequence continues at coordinate 317,204 of NZ_JBFAPI010000004.1, read as the reverse complement.
CGGGATCAGCCAGAGCAGCGCGAAGGCGATCAGCACGCCGGCGCAGATCCGGTTGAACAGCTTCTCGCGGCGATGGATCCGGTCCATGGTCAGTTCGGCGGTCACCATCGTCACACCACCCTTTCCTGCCGGCGGACGAGCGTGAACCACACCGCCGACACCGCGAGGACCACGAGGAAGAACAGCATCGAGACCGCGGCCGCGTAACCGACGCGGTAGTTGGTGAAGCCCTGGTCGTAGACGTACTGCAGGATCGAGCGCGAGGCGAAGTTCGGGCCGCCGCTGGTCATCAGATACATCTGGTCGAAGACCTTGAGGGACGCGATCACCTGCAGTACGGCGACCAGCGTGGTGGTGCGGCCGAGCATCGGGATGGTGATGCCGCGGATCTGCTGCCAGGGGCCGGCGCCGTCGATCGCGGCCGCCTCGTAGAGGTCGCGCGGTATCTCCTGAAGGCCCGCGAGATAGAGCACGAAGTTGAAGCCGAGCGTCCACCAGACGGTGGTGATGGCCAGCGACGGCATCGCCCAGGCGGCGTCACCGAGCCAGCTCGGCGCGGTCATGCCCAGTTTGGTCAGTGCCGTGTCGAACAGGCCGAGCGCCGGTGTGTAGAGCCACATCCAGATGAGGGCCACCACGGCGGACGGCAGGATGTAAGGCGCGAAGAAGGCCAGGCGGTAGAACCACGTGCCCCGGGTCATCCGGTTGGCCAGCAGGGCGAGCACGAAGCCGAGGATCACCAGCGGCGGAGTGGTCAGGATCGTGAACCACAGCGTGTGCCACAGCGACGACCAGAAGTCGGCGCTGCCCAACGCTTCCGCGTAGTTGCCGAAGCCGGCGGACCCGTTGAGCCCGGGCTTGACGAGGCTCGCGTCGGTGAAGCTGAGCACCAGGCCGTAGAGCGCGGGCCCGATGACGAACAGCAGGTAGAGGACGGCGAACGGGGCGAGGAACGCCGCGGCCGGCCGACCCTGCCGCGGTGCGGCGCTCGGACGCGGAGCGGTCGGCGCGATGCCCCGGCGGGCATCGGCGTCGGTCTGTGCTGATGTCTGCGTGGACACGGGGTGCCTCCCACGACGCAGGTGCTACAACGGTGACGGGGTGCCGGCGAGCTGCTCGAGGTTGCCGCGCATCTGGGCGATGGCCTGTTGCGGTGTGGCGGCGCCGGACAGCACGTCGCCGATGGCCGAACCGGTGATGATCTCGAAGTTCGAGCCCGACCCGGAATACCAGCCCTCGGCGTCGTAAGCGGCCGCGTCCGCTGCCGACGCGTAGTTGGACTGCGGGCTCATCCGGGCGTAGTCGGAGCTTTCCGCGAACGGCAGCCACAGCGGCACGTGGCCGCCCTCCGTCCAGGTCTTGCTCTGGTCCAACATGGACCGTACGAAGGTCAGCGACCGGTCGAGCCGGGCCGCGTCGCGGTTGGGCTGGCGGGGCAGCACGAACGTGTGCGAGTCGGCCTGCACGGCGTAGTTGCCGCCGCCGCCGAAGACGTTCGGGAACAGCGTCATGCTGAACGGCAGCTTCGCGGTCTGGAAGGTGGTGATCTCCCACTCGCCCTGGAAGAGGAAGCCGCTCTGCCCGTTGGCGAACATCGCGATCGAGCCCTGGTAGTCGATCGGGCTCGGGAACAGCCCGTCGCCTGTGAGCTTCTTCATGAACTCGAGCACCTGGGTGGCCTTCGCATCGTCGATCACCACCTTGGTGCCGCTCTCGGCGAGCATCTGGCCGCCGAGCTGCGAGTAGAACGACTGGAACATCCGCCACGGCGTGGAGGTCTCGGAGACGAAGGCGAGCGCGCCGCCATAGGCACCGGTCACCTCCTTCGCCTTGCGCATGGCGTCGGTGAACGCTTCCGTGCTGTCCAACGGGGTCAGCTTGCCGGCCGCGTCGAGCAGGCCGGCCTTCTGGCAGATGTCGGTGTTGTAGAACATCACGAACGGGTGCGTGTCGATCGGGATGCAGTAGGCCTTGCCGTCGACCAGCGCCGCCTCCCAGGCCCGCTGGTTGAACTTGTCGGGTGTCATCCCGTGCCGGGCCAGGTCCTCGGGGCGCAACTCCTCGAGCAGGTCGGCGCGGACCAGGTTCTTCATCCGGGTCAGGTGGGAGATGGCCACCTCGGGCGGGCGGTCACCGAGGGTGGCCAGGGACAGCTTGGTGTAGTAGGGGTTGCCCCAGGCGAGCGTGACCGCGGCGAGCTCGATGTCGGTGTGTTCGGCCCGAAAACCGTCGAGCATCTGCTGCATGCGTACGCCGTCGCCGCCGCCGAACAGGTTCCAGAAGTCGAGCGTTCCCGTCTCCCGCGAGGTGGTCAGGCCACCGGCGACCGTGGAGCATCCGGTGAGCGCCGCGGTCGCACCGAGTCCGGCGACCGCGAGCAGCTGTCGGCGGGTGAGATTTCTGGTCATGGCTCCCGTCCCTTCCGAGCCGGCGCGTTGACTGAGCCTCGCCGCCCCACGGACGGGCAGTCCATCGGTTGATCTTCGCAATCACAGATCGCCCGGGTACGAATCCCGAAAGATCGTCACCGTCGGTGATCCGCACGGCGTCGAGCGGCAGCGGGCGAAGCTGGCAGGCGGCGGCGGCGGTGGGCGCCACGGGGCCCCGCGCTCGGCATGCCGCCAGGGAACACCGCACCGGCTCGCCGGCAACGACCGAAACCATAAGCCGACATCGGCGCGACCGATAAGTCAGTGCGGTGGCGGCGGCGGTGCGGCCTTGTGCGGCGGTGCCGCCTTCTTGGGTGGTGCCGCCTTGTGGGGTGGCGTCGCCTTGTGCGGCGGTGGCGGCGGGATGGTGTCGACCGCGGGTGGCGCGGTCGGCCAGACCAGCAGCACCGCGCACGGAGCGTGGTCGACGACGAAGCGGGTCGGCGGGTTGAGGCTGCGCGGCCCCAGCCGGCTGACCGGGCCGTCGCGGGCCACCACGAGCAGGTCGGCGCCCTCGGCCGCGGCCACCACCTCGCGCTCCAGCCGCCCCGTCCGCCGCACCGGCGACGACGGCCGGTCGAGCCGCGCCGCCGCGGCGGCCAGCAACTGCTCGGCGGCCCGGGCCGCGGCCGCGCCGACGGCGGCACCGGGGTCGCCGCGGGTACCGCGCCCGACCAGGCCGGCGAACGCGTCGGACACGTCGGAGGCCAGCGCCGGGTCGATGACGTGCAGCAGCGCGATCGACGCGGACGGCGGCGCCACCTCGGCGGCGGCGTCGACGCACGCCTGCCAGGTGCCCTCGGCCAACCAGACGACCACCTTCATAACACTGTGGATAGTTTCAGAGCCACCCATAGCGCGACAACCGCCGCGAGCAGACACGCCGGCACCGAGATCGCGCCGAGGCGCAGGAAGGCGCTCGTTGCCGGCGGTTGGTCGCGGGCGTGCAGGATCCGCCGCCAGAGAAGGGTGGCCAGCGAGCCGACGTAGGTCAGGTTGGGGCCGACGTTGACCCCGATCAGCGCGGCCAGCACCAGGCCGGGGGAGTGCGCCACGACCGGCACCAGCACGAGCGTGGCCGGCACGTTGTTGACGAGGTTGGCCAGCAGCGCGGCCAGGCCGGCCACCGCCAGGAGGCCGAGCAGGTCGGCGTGGCCGGGAGTGAGCGAGGTGATCAGGTCGTCCAGGCCGTGCCGGCGCAGCGCCAGCACCACCACGCCGAGGCCGAAGACGAAGAAGCAGAACAGCGGGTTGGTCGCGCGGGCGACCTCCCACGCGGTGCGGCGGCGGTCGGGTGCGCGTACCACCAGAGGCACGGCCAGGACGACGGCGCCGGCGGCGGCGATCCAGGCCGGCGCCACTCCCATCGGCTCGGCGGCGGCGAAGCCGGCCAGGGTCAGCGCCAGCACCGCCAGCGCGAAGCGCGGCGCCGGCGCGGGCTCGACCGGTGCCGGCCGGGCCGGCGTGGCGAGGTCGCCGGCGAAGAACCAGCGGAACACCGCGTACTCGACCGCGAGCACGGCGAGCCAGGGCAGCGCCATCATCCCGGCGAAGCCGAGGAAGGTCAGGCCGGTCGCGCCGAAGGCCAGCAGGTTGGTCAGGTTGGCCACCGGCAGCAGCAGCGAGCCCGCGTTGGCCAGGTGGGTGCAGGCGTAGACCTGCGGCCGGGCCCGCACGCCGGCCGCCGCGGCGGTCGCGAACACCACCGGGGTGAGCAGCACGACGGTGGCGTCCAGGCTGAGGACCGCGGTGACGGCGGCGGCGATTGCGAAGACCACGGTCAGCAACCGGGTCGGGCTGCCCCGGGACGCCCGGGCCGCGAGCCCGCCGGCGAACGCGAACACGCCCCACGCGTCGGCCAGATGGGCCAGCACCAGGATCGCCGCGAGGAAACCGACCGTCGGGCCCAGCATGATCATCTCGTCCCGCGCGGCCGCCCACGGCACCAGGCCGCCACCGATCGCGATCGCGGCGGCCGGCACCGCGGCGGTCGCCTCCGGCAGCCCGCGCGGGCGGACCACCGCGAACGCCAGCACGACGGCCAGCAGCAGCACGGCCCACACGGTCGACACAAAGCGCCAGGGTACGGGCGCCCCCGCCCCCGCGCCCCACGACGGCGCGCCGGCAAACCGTCAACCTGCGCTCAACCCGCCGCAACCCGGCACACACCTAAATCGTGATCATCAATGGGGTACGCGTTGTCCATCGGAGGGCGAAGCCTGCCATGCAACCCCGTATCGACCGTCGTCAACTCCTCAGTCTTGCCGGTGCCACCGGCGTCGGACTCGCCGCCACCGTCGCTGGCGTCAGCTCGGCTCCGGCCCTGGCGAACGCTACGCACCACGTCGACCCGTTCACCCTGGGCGTCGCCTCGGGCGACCCGCTGCCCGACGGTGTCGTGCTCTGGACCCGGCTCGCGCCGGACCCGGTGGCCGCCGACGGCCTCGGTGGGATGCCGCCACACGTCGTCCCGGTGACGTGGGAGGTCGCCGAGGACACCCGGTTCCGCCACGTGGTCAGGCGCGGCGTCGAGCGGGCCACCCCGGAGCTCGGCCACGCCGTGCACGCCGAGGTGCACGGCCTGCGCGCCGGCCGCGAATACTTCTACCGCTTCCGCACCGGCAACGCGGTCAGCCCGGTCGGCCGCACCCGCACCGCGCCCGCGGCCAGCGCCCGCCCGCGCGAGCTGGCGTTCGCGTTCGTCTCCTGCGCCAACTACCCGACCGGCTACTTCACCGCCTACCGGCACCTGGCGGCCGAGGAGCTGGACCTGGTCGTGCACCTCGGCGACTACCTCTACGAGGGCCCGGCGGCCGGCACGCTCGGCCGGGCCCACCTGCCGGCCACGGAGACCTTCTCGCTGGCCGACTACCGGATCCGGCACGCGCAGTACAAGACCGACGCCGACCTGCAGCTCGCGCACGCCCGGTTCCCGTGGGCGGTGACCTGGGACGACCACGAGGTGGAGAACAACTACGCCGACGAGTTCTCCGAGGACCCCGCGCAGGACCCGGAGTCGTTCCTGCGCCGCCGGGCCGCCGCCTACCAGGCCTACTACGAGCACATGCCGCTGCGCCGGTCGGCCGTGCCGCGCGGTGCCGACATGCGCATCTACCGCCGCCTGCGCTACGGCCGGCTGGCCGAGTTCAACCTGCTCGACGGCCGGCAGTACCGCAGCGACCAGGTCACCGACCAGGCCGCGCTCGACGACCCGGCCCGCTCGATGCTCGGTGCGGAGCAGGAGCGCTGGCTGATCGACGGGCTGAGCCACTCGGCCGGCACCTGGAACATCGTGGCCCAGCAGACGGTGATGGCCAAGGCCGACCGCGATCCGGGGCCGGGCGAACTGCTGCCCAACGACAACTGGAACGGCTACGAGCCGGCCCGCCAGCGCCTCTTCGACGGCGTGGTCGAGCGCCGGGTGGAGAACATGGTCGTCATCACCGGCGACGCGCACTGCAGCATGGTCGCCGACCTCAAGCAGAACTTCGACGACCCGGCATCGCGTACGGTCGGCGTCGAGTTCCTCGGCACCTCGGTGACCTCGGGCGGCGACGGCGCTCCGATGGACACCCGGGGCACCGAGTGGCTGGCCTCGAACCCGCACATGAAGTTCTACGACGCCCGCCGCGGCTACGTCCGCTGCACGGTCGACAACCACACCTGGCGCAGCGACTACCGCGCCGTGCCCCAGGTGTCCACACCGGACGCCGCGGTCTCGACGATCGCCAGCTTCGTCGTGGAGGAGGGCCGCCCGGGCGTCCACACCGAGCGTTCTTGACGACACCGGGGTGCGCCGCCGGCCGTTGTGGCGCACGCCGAACCGGCAGCACGCCGTCTTCCCGATCGTCGCACGCATCCTCTTCAGTGGGGCGGGGTGCCGACCACATGAGACGCTTTCAAGCGACGTGGTCGGTCAAGACGTGGTACTGGACGTCAAGCGTGCTGCCGCTGGCGGCCCGACCCGGGCCCGGCGGATGATCTGTTGTGGCGCTACCGCGCCGCCCGGGAGCGGCGCGGTAGCGCGGCCGTCAGCTCCGCTGGCAGGTCACCGTGGCCGGGATGGCCGCGGTGCCGGTGCCGAGGAAGCCGAACGTGGTGCTGCCGTCGGGCGCCAGCGTGCCGTTCCACGTGGTGTTGCGCACGGTCACGGCCGGGCCCGACGCGGTGTAGTCGCCGCCCCAGAGTTGGGTGATCTGGGTGCCGCTCGGATATGTCCAGGTCACCGTCCAGGCCGAGGTCGGCGTGTTGCCGGTGTTGCGGACCGCCACCTCACCCTGGAACCCGCCCGGCCACGAGCCGGTCACCCGGTAGGTGGCCGCGCACCCGCCGGGCCCGGCGGTCGCTGTCGGTGTCGGCCCCGTCGTCGGCGTCGCGGTGGGCGTCGGTGTCGCGGTCGGCGTCGGTGTCGCGGTCGGTGTCGCTGTCGGGCTGGCCGTCGGGCTCGCGGTCGGCTCCGGGCCAGTGCGGTCGGCGACCAGGATGCCGCGGCCGTTGGTGCCCAGGTAGACCCGGCCGAAGACGCGCGGGTCGCCGGTGAGCGCCTCGCCCGCGTTGCCGTACTGGTGTTGCGCGTCGTTGATCCGCACCCACGAGCCGCCGGTGTCGTCGGAGCGGAACACGCCGGCCACGCCGTCGACGGTGCCGACCAGGAAGACCGCCGGATAGGAGCGGCCCGGCGCCGCCTTGCCGAAGCCGACGTTGACCGCCGCGGACACGGTGGACACCCGGGCGAACGTCGCGCCGTTGTCGGTCGAGCGGTAGAGCCCGGCGCTGCCGGCCACCCAGACGTCACCGCCGACCGTCTTCAGCTTGCCGCCGTCGGGCAACCCGGACGCACCGGCGGTGAACGTCCGCCCGCCGTCGGCGCTGGCGTAGACGCGGCCGGCCGCGTACCCGAAGAAGCGTTGTGGGTTGGTCCTGCTCGCCTCGACCAGCGCGCCGGCCGGGATGCCCGACGACGCGGCCCAGGAACTGCCCCGGGTGGTCGAGACCTGCACGCCGGTGCCCTGCGGGCTCCACACCACCGCGCTCGCGTCGGTCGCGATCGCCACCGTGCCGCCGCCGGTGACGCTGGCCGGCTCCTGGCCCTGGTACCAGGTGCGGCCGCCGTCGGTGGAGACGCCGATCCGGTTGAGGTTGGGGTTGGCCGCGCGGTCGCCGTTGCCGACCCGGACCATCACCGACGGGTTGGCCTCGGCGAAGTCCAGGCTGGTGTTGCTGCCCAGGTTGGGCGTGTCGTGGAAGCTGGCCGGCACGGTGGCCAGGTCGTCGTGCCGGAAGCCGCCGATGTCGCCGAGCGCGCTGACCAGCGGCGCGCCGGACGGCGGGCTGGCCAGGTCGAGCACGGCGGTCTCCTCGATGCCACGGGCCATCGGCCGGACCGTGAACGTGCCGCTCGCGCTGTCCCAGGCGGTCAGGTTGGTGGTGGCGTACAGCGTGGCACCAGTGCCGTACAGAAGCCGGTCGGGGTCGAACGGGTCGATCTCCAGCGACTCGGTCATCCAGCCCAGCTTCGGCGTCTGCTCGGGCTGCGCGGGCGCGGTGTTGAAGTCGAGCCAGGGGTTGGCGGAGATGTCCATCGTGTAGCGGTTGACCCGGGCGGGATAGCCGTTGAAGTCCCATACCCGGGACCAGGTGGCACCGCCGTCGCGGGTGCGGAAGAAGATCACGTCGGGCCACCAGGAGATCTGCGTGGCCACCACCAGCGTGCCGGGGTGCTGCCTGTCGATGGTCAGTCCACTGTAGCCGAAGTAGTCGTCGGAGCTGGTCGACGGCACCGGGCTGATCCGGGTCCACGCTCCCGTCGACCGGGACAGCTTCCAGACGTCGCCCTTGCCGCCGTCGTACGGGCCGCCGGTGTCGCTGGTCGCGATGTAGAGGAAGCCGCCGGCCGGGTCGACCACCGCCTTGTGCGCCAGGAAACCGGTCGGCTGGTCGGGGATCCGTTGCCAGGTCACACCCGCGTCGGTGCTGCGGTAGACCGGATTCTGCTTGTCGGCCACCCCGACGTAGATGGTCCGCGTCGCGCTGCCCATGGTGCCGGTCGACTGGTCGAAGTCGACCCAGGTGACGCCCTGGTTGCCGGTCAGGTAGCCGGTGGGGTCGGACGGGTCCTGCGCGTAGTTGCCGGTGTTGGGAAACGCGGCCACCCGGGCCCAGGTGGCGCCGTAGTCCGTGCTCCGCCAGAGCCCGTTGCCCCCTTCGGCGCCGAAGTAGACGATCCGGCTGTCGTTGGGGTCGACCGCGAGCCGCTCGCCCTGCCCCCGGCCGGGCATGTTGCCGCCCACCTTGAACGGCAGGTTGAACGCCTGCCAGGAGGCGCCCCGGTCGGTGGAGCGCAGGATCGCGCCGGTGTTGGGGTCCCAACTGTTGGTATACATGCCCACGGCGGCGTAGACCCGGTTGGTCTGCACCGGGTCGGCGGCCATGCTGAGCACGCCGTTCCAGCCCCAGCGGTCCCAGCCGACCCAGTCGAGCAGCGGCACCCAGGCGCCGCCGGCGGCGTTCCAGCGGTAGGCGCCGCCGATGTCGGTGCGCGCGTAGATCAGGTCGCGCTGACCTGGGTTGAACACGATCCCGGAGACGAATCCGCCCCCGTCGATCCGGACATTCTTCCAGGCGTACGCGTCGGTCGCGGCCGCGGTCGGCACCAGTGCCGGCCGTGGCGCGACGAAGGTGAGGGCGGCCGCCGCGGCCAACACGGTCGCGGCCAGGGCCGGCACCCAGGTGCGGGATGAGCGCATGGTTCTGCCTCTCGGTGTGCGTCGTCGCGCACAGCGGAGGAGGCCGCTGACAGCCGGCGGGCGCGCGGGAGCGGAACGAACGCGCGGCGCACCCCTGCCCTGGCGCCGCACCGGCCCGGCTTCCCGCACTCGGCCTCGCCGCCGAGGTTCACACGTGCGATCGGCCCGTGTCAATGATGTGATGGGCGGCATGTGTACGACGCCTGAGTGTCCACGACAGACCACACCGGCCGTCACCCGCAGGGCGGCCCTGATCGGCGGCGCGCTGGCCGCCGCCGGCGCGACGTTCGCCGCCGCCTCGCCGGCCCAGGCCGCACCCCGGCACGGGCGCGGGCTGGCCGACCTGACCTACCCGCTGACCACCACGTTCCCGGCGTTCACGCCGGGCGAGGAGCCGGCCCGCCGGACCTTCGTCACGATCCCCGACGCCGGCTACTACATGCAGGAGTGGCGGATCCTCGAACACTACGGCACCCACGTCGACGCGCCGGGCCACTTCATCGAGGGCGGCCGGCTGTCGACCGAGATCCGGATCGACGAACTGGTCTCGCCGGCCGTCGTGATCGACATCGCCCGCCGCGCGGCGCGCGACCCCGACACCACGGTCACCGTCGACGACCTGCTGGCCTACGAACGCCGCTATGACCGCATCCCCCGCGGCGCGGCCGTGCTGATGTATTCCGGCTGGGGCGCCAAGGTCGGCGACCCGGACGCCTACCGCGGCACGGACGCGGCCGGCACCCTGCATTTCCCGGGCTTCGGCGTCGACGCCTGCGAGTGGCTGCTGCGCCGGCGTGGGATCGGCTCGCTCGGCGTCGACACGCTCAGCATCGATCCGGGCGTCTCGACCACCTTCGACACCCACCTCGCCCTGCTCGGCGCCGACCGCTACGGCGTGGAGAACGTGGCCAACCTCGACCGCCTGCCCCGGCACGGCGCGACGGTGATGGCGGGCCTGATCCCCTACGAAGGCGGCTCCGGCGGCCAGGCCCGGGTCTTCGCGACGTGGTGACCGCTGACTATTCGACGGGCCGGCGCAGGGAGTAGGTGACGCCGTAGAGGCGGTGCGGCTCGTTGGGGTAGTAGGTCGCGCTGCGATGGTAGGCCTGCCACCCCGCCGCTCCCGCCCGGTTGAGGTGGCGCATGTCGTTGAAGCGCTCGTCGGTGCCCCACCGCTGGGCGCCGCCCGGGTGGTGGAAGGTGGCGTTCCAGTCCATGAACTCGTCGGCGCCGTAGGTGCCGGCGGCCCGGTATTCGAGCCGGGCGTACTCCCATGTGGTCACACGGACGATTGTGCCGGCCGGCGTGCGCCACGGGCCAGGGCCTGCAGGGAGTATCCGAGCAGCAGCAGGCCCTCGGCCAGGCCGACCACCAGCGCCGAGTTGACCGACGAGGCCAGCCCGGTGATCAGGCCGGCCAGCGCGACGAGACAGGTCGCCGCGGCCAGCGGGCGCAGCAGCGGGTCGCCGAGCACCGGGGCCAGCGGCACGAAGTGCACGCCGACGACGAACGCGACCCAGACCGGGATGTGGTCCGGCTGGCCCAGCCGGCCCAGGACGATCGCGCCGACGAAGATCACGGCGAACTCGATGCCGACGATGATCCCGTAGCGCCGGCTGGCCGCCCGGTCCTTCATCGCCGAGCCGTCGGCGGGTGCGCGCAGGCCGGTGACCAGGCCGACGGCGGCGACCAGCACCGAGACGAAGCTGCCGGCGGTCAGCCAGCCGGACTCGGCGCCGGCCTGGGCCCAGCCGAACCAGGCCGACGCGAAGAACCCGAGGAAGAGCGCGGTGAAGCCGGCGTCGCGGCGGGTCGGGGCTCGCATGATCGTGAACCTAGTGCGCGGCCGCCGGGGTGTCGACGGCGGGCGCCGGCGCCGGGGTGCTCGGGCGGGTGGACAACCAGCAGCCGGCGACGATCAGCAGGAAGCCGAACACGGTGCTGACCCGCAGCGGTTCGTCGAGGATCGCGACGCCGAGCAGCACCGCCACCACCGGGTTGGCGTAGGTGACCAGGCCGGCGCGGCTCGGTCCGGCCTCGCCGATCAGCCGGTAGAACGCGAGCAGGGCGGCCGCGGTGCAGAGCAGGCCGAGGGCGACCAGCGAGGCCCAGGCGCCGCCGCTGACCGGCGCGGCCGGCAGCGCGAACGCCGCGAACGGGGCCAGCAGCACGGTGCTGACCGTGGTCGTGCCGGCGACCAGCGCGGTCGGCGGGATGTCCGACGCGCGCCGTTGCACAAACACCGTCGCCACCGCGTAGAGCAGCGTCGCCAGCAGGATCATGCCGGCACCGAGCAGGCCCCAGCGGTCGCCGGAGACGTCGAGCCCGACCAGCACGCCGACGCCGACCAGGCCGAGCGCCAGGCCGGCGATCCGAACGGGCGTCAGCGGTTCGGCCCGCACCATCAGCAGGGCGATCAGCACCGGCTCGATCGCGATCAGCAGGCCGGTCAACGACGAACTGATGTGCTGCTCGCCGTAGGTGATCAGCAGGAACGGGCCGACGATGTGCACCACGCCCAGGAAGACCACCGCGCCGAGGTGGCGGCGCAACGCGGACAGCGTGCCCTGGACGGCGGCCACCGGGACCAGCATCGCTGCGGCGATGGCGACCCGGCCGGCGACCACGACCATCGGTGACAGGTCGTCGATGGCGATCTTGATCAGCAGGTACGGGATGCCCCAGAGCACGGCGACCAGGGCGAAGAGGATCCAGGCTCGACGATTCACAGGACGAGCCTGACGCCGTACCGTGATTAGCGGTAGTTGTGATTTGCGATGCTCGTGTTAAGGAAAACTGATGATCGACGTGCAGCGTCTCCGGGTCTTCCGCGAGGTCGCCCGCCAGGGCAGCTTCAACCGCGCCGCGGCCGCGCTGCGGCTCACCCCGTCGGCCGTCTCGCAGCAGATCAGCGCGCTGGAGCGGTCGCTGGGCACGGCCGTGGTCTGCCGCAGCACCCGCGGGATCGAGATCACCGACGCCGGTCGGGTGCTGGTCGACGCGACCGACACGATCGCCGCCGAACTCGACTGCGCCGAGCGCGAGATCGCGCGGCTCGGCGCGGCCGGTCCGCGGCTGACGATCGCGACGTTCGCCAGCGGCGGCCAGCGCCTGCTGCCCGGGGCGCTGATCAGGTTCTCCGCGGCGCACCCGGAGGTGACGCTCACCGTGCTGGAGGCCGAGCCGGACGAGAGCCTGCTGCAGGTGCGTTCCGGCGCCGCCGACCTGGCGCTGACGTACCACTTCGACGGGCCGCCGCCGGTCGCGCCCGACGACCGCTCCGGGCTGACCTGGACCCCGCTGCTCGACGATCCGATGTGGATAGTGCTGCCGGCCGGCCACCGCCTGGCCGGCCGCGAGTCGGTCGCATTGCCCGACCTCGCCGGCGAGCGCTGGGTGCAGGGCTGCCTGTCGGCCACCGACATGATCGACCACTACGCCGCGCTGGCCGGCTTCCAGATCGAGGTCGCCTGCCGGGGCACCGACTACGTGTTCGCGCAGGCGCTGGTGCGGGTCGGCGTCGGGGTCAGCCTGGTGCCGGGCACCGCGCTCATCGCCGACGCCAACGGGCTCGCGATGGTGCCGCTGGAGCCGCCGCGCCCGTCCCGGCGCATCGGCGTGGCCACCGCGCGGCGCCGCTCGCGCGACCCGCTGACCCGCGCGCTGGTCGAGGCACTGTCCCAGGAAGTAGGAGAGCCCTCCCGGATCCCGGGATAGCCGGCGTACGGTCGACCGCATGGTCGTCTACACACACGGGCACCACGAGTCGGTGCTGCGCACCCACCGCTGGCGCACCGCCGAGAACTCCGCCGCCTACCTGCTGCCGTCGCTGACACCGTCGGCCACGCTGCTCGACGTCGGCTGCGGGCCGGGCACCATCACCGCCGACCTGGCCGCCCGGGTCGGCTCGGTGACGGCGGTGGAGAACGCGCCCGCGGCCCTCGACCTGGCCCGAGCGGAGGCCGCCGAGCGCGGGGTGCGTATCGAGTTCGCGGTCGAAGACGTGCACGCGCTGAGCTTCGCCGACGACAGCTTCGACGTGGTGCACGCGCACCAGGTGCTCCAGCACGTCACCGACCCGGTCACCGCGCTGCGCGAGATGGCCCGGGTGTGCCGCCCCGGCGGGGTGATCGCGGCCCGCGACGGCGACTACGAGACGTTCACCTGGTGGCCGGAGCTACCGGCGCTGGTCGAGTTCCGCGACCTCTACCGCGCGGTCGCCCGGGCCAACGGCGGCGAGCCCGACGCCGGCCGCCGGCTGTTCTCCTGGGCCCGCGCCGCCGGGCTCGACCCGGTCGCGACGACGTCGTCCTGGTGCTTCGCGACGCCGGAGGACCGCGCGTGGTGGGGCGGGTCGTGGGCCGACCGGGTGACCGGGTCGGCCATCGCCGACCGGGCCGTCGCGCTGGGCCTGGCCGACCGCGCCGACCTGACCCGGATGGCCGACGCCTGGCGCGAATGGGCCGCCGCCGACGACGGCTGGTTCTCGATGGTGCACGGCGAGATCCTCAGCTCGCCGCGCGCGGTCGCGACCCCGTCTGCCGGAAGCAGTAGTAGAGCGCGATGACGAAGTGCGCCGCCAGGGTGGCCTGCGCGCTGAACACCGCGATCACCATGGTCAGCGCGTAGAGGACCAGCCCGACGGTGCTGAACCGGACCACCGACCGGCGCAGCGCGACCGGGTCGACGCCGGCGGCGAGCAGTGCGGGCCGCCCGGCCACGTAGCGGTAGAGCAGCGTGAAAGCCAAAGACATGGCCAGGAACAGTCCGGAGTAGACCAGCGCGGCGGTGCGGGCGGCGGAACCGCCGGCGGTGAGATATTCGGCGAACAACGAGGTGGCGAACGGGATCGCGGCGACGGTCATCAGCAGCAGCAGGTTGAGGAAGAGCGCGACCCGGTCGATCGCGCCGAGCAACTCGAACACCGCGTGGTGGTTGACCCAGATGATGCCGATGAGCAGAAAGCTCGTGACGTACGCGGCGTAGCTGGGCCACTCGTGCCCGAGCGCGTCGGCGAGCGAGCCCTCCAGCGCGTCGCGCACCGGCACCCGCAGGTCGAGCACCAGCAGCGTGATCGCGATCGCCAGCACGCCGTCACTGAACGCCTCGGTCCGTCCGGTCTCACTCACCCGACCAGTATGGCCAGCGCGGCCCGTCGCGGGGCGCCCGGCGGCGCCCCGGGCGGTCGCTACTTCGGCGGCCTCGGCGGCTTGTCCTGCGGGCTTTTCGATGTTTTCGACGGCTTCGGCTCCTTCGAGGGCTTGCCGGTGCCGTGGTCGCGGCCCCAGCCGTTCCCGTTCCCGTTCCCGTTCCCGTTGCCGGGGACGGCGTCCGTCGGTACCGGCGGCCCCACGGTCCGCGGCCCCACCGTCTGCGGCCCCACCGTCTGCGGCGGCGCCGGTGCCGGGTGCGGCGCCTGGGTCGGGCGGTCGTGCTCCGGGCCGGCCGGCCCGGCCGGATCGCTGGCCGCCGGCGGCGCCGGCGCGCGGCCGGGCAGGGTGCCGGTCGCGGCGGCCACCGCGAGACCGCCGCCGGCCAGCACCGTGCCGGCGATCGCGACGGTCAGTGCCCGGCCGATCGCCCGGACCCGCCGACGGTTCCGCGGTGGCGCGGGTGCCGCCGGCTGTGCCCGCTCCGCTCCCCGAGCCGCCCGGAAGGCGGCGACCGCGGCGTCCTCGCCGCGCAACTCGGCGGGGTGGGCGGGGGCGCGCAGCGCGGCCAGCGCCGCCAGCCCGGCCGGCGGCGGGCCGCCGTCCAACATCTTGTCGAGCTCGAGTTCGAACCGGACGTCCGGATCGAGGCCGGACTCGCGGTCGGAATCGTGGTCGCGGTCGGGGTCGCGGTTGAGGCCGGGCCTGAGGTCGCGGTCGGGGTCGCGGTTGAGGCCGGGCCTGAGGTCGCGGTCGGGGTCGCGGTTGAGGTCGGGCCTGAGGTCGCGGTCGGGGTCGCGGTTGAGGTCGGGCCTGAGGTCGCGGTCGGGGTCGCGGTTCGGGTCGCGGGCGGGTTCGGCTGGGCCGAAACGGTCAGGCATGGTCGTGGTCCAGGGTCTCGGCGAGCTTGCGCAGCCCGCGGTAGCAAGCCGTGCGCACCGCGCCGGCGCGCTTGCCCAGCACCCGCCCGGCGGTCGCGGCGTCGAGGCCGACCACGACCCGCAGCAGCACCGCCTCGGCCTGGTCGCGGGGGAGGGTCGCGATCAGTGCCAGCGCCCGTTCGGTGGCCAGCGCGTCGCTGGCCGCCGCCGCCGTGTCGGCGACGCCGGCCAGACTGGCCAGCCGCTCCTCGGCCGCCACCGTCTCCGGGCGGCGCCGGGTGCGGCGCAGGTGGTCGAGCGCGCGGTGCCGCCCGACCGTCGCGCACCAGCCCCGGAAACCGGCCAGGTCGCCGCTGAACGACGGGAGGTCGCGGCAGACCTGTAGCCAGGTCTCGGAGGCGACGTCGTCGGCATCGGTGCCGACCAGGAGCCGCAGGTAGCGCAGCAGGCCCGGATGGACCAGCCGGTAGAGCGACCGGAACGCCGTCTCGTCGCCGGCCAGCGCGGCGGGCAGCGGGTCGTCGCCCGGGTGCGCGGCCCAGCGGTCGTCACCCGGGTGCGGCGGCCGCCTGGACGTCATGACCACGGCACACCCTGGCAGTGCTGGTCGGGCACGGAAGGATCCTCCACGGGTGGACGCCGGTCGCCTGCTGACCTTTCCACCCGCGTGGCCGGCGCACAACCCGGCCCCGGCGGCGCGTGGCCGCCAGGTCGATGTCGGTTGTGCGCCGCACCCCACGCCAGGAGAGCGCCGGGCGGCCGCGGTGCGTCACACCAGGTGCGCTGGGTCGGGCAACTGGCCGCGGCTGCCCGGGTCGCGGTAGACGGCCAACGCCCAGAACAGCAGCGCCATGCCCATCGCGCCGGCGTCGGGCGTACCCACGGCGCGTTCTCCGACGTAGGAGGCGCGGCCCATCCGCGGTGTCAGGTCGGCGGTCGCCCGCGCGTGGTCGAACGCCTGGTTGGCGACCATCGTCCAGTCCAGCGGCGGGCGGGCCGCGTGAACGTCGCCGAGCGTCGGGCCGAGGCAGTCCAGCATGGTCCGGTCGCCGACCTTGGCCTCGCCGACCCGCGACACCGCGGCCGTACCCGCGTCGAGGCCGGCGACCAGCGCGGTGTCCTCGTCGGCGGCGCCGTCGAGGCTGCTGCCGACGTCGTTGAACAGCAGGCCGATCAGCGGTCCGCTGGTGCCGCCGACCTCGTCGAGGAAGTAGGTGGCGGTCACCTCGAACTCGGTGGCCAGGTCGGCGTCGACCGGGATGCGGGTGACCGCGCCGCGCAGGCCCTCGCGCAGGTTGTCGCCGTAGTCGCCGTCGCCGGCAACCTGGTCGAGGCGGGTCAGTTCGCCGTACGCCTGGTCGGCCGCCTCCAGGTAGAGGTTCATCAACATGGCCGGCCTCACTTCCGGTATCCGGCGGTCCAGGCGGGCGCGTCGAACAGCGCGGTCCAGCCGCCGGACGGATGGGCCTCCATGGAGGGCTCCAGCATCGTCATCGTGATCGAGAAGCCCTTCATATCCAGTGCCGGCGTGTACGGGCCGACCAGGCTGCGCTCCACCGTGATGTCGCGGAGGGCCAGCGCGTCGACCGCCTCCGCGAACACGTTGTAGAGCTCGATGTAGGTGGTGCCGCCCAGGCCGTTGACGAACAGCAGCACCGCGGTGCCGGCGGGCAGGTGGTTGACCACGTCGTCGACCATCCGGCCGACCAGTTCCTCCAGGGGCGGCCGCGGGATCGTGTGCTGGGCCCGTTCGCCGTGGATGCCGACGCCGTACTCGAGTTCGCCCTGTTCGAGGGCGAAGCCCGGCTCGCCGGTGACCGGCGACGTCTGCGCCAGCGAGGCGACCGCGATGCTGCGCGACCGCCCGACGATGGTCTCGCCGAGGGCGACCAGTTCGTCGAGCCCGGCGCCCTGGTCGGCGGCGGCGCCGAGCAACTTCTCGGTCAACACCGTCGCGCCGGTCCCACGCCGCCCGGTAGCCGTCTGCTGGCTCTCGGTGGCGACGTCGTCGTCGACCAGCACGCGGGCCACGGGGATGCCGTCATGCCGCAACCGCTCGGCAGCGATGCCGAAGTTGATCCGGTCGCCGGTGTAGTTCTTGACGATGTGCAGCACGCCACCGGGCCCGGCGACGGCGCGACTGCCCTCGTAGACCTGCCGGTTGTGCGGCGAGGAGAACACCCGCCCGGGCGCGGCCGCGTCGAGCATCCCGCGCCCGACCAGCCCGGTGTGCATCGGCTCGTGCCCGGATCCGCCGCCGGAGAGCAACCCGACCTGCCGCCGCGGGTCAGGATCGACGGCCCGCACGTAGATCGGATCGGTGTTCAACTCGACCACGCCGGCCTGGTCCCGCGCGTACCCCAACAGGGCGCGGTCGACGTACTCGGTCTTGGAGGCATAGAAGGGTTCCGCCATCGGTCTTCTCGATTCCTGATCGGTATCGGTCACCGGTGCGCGCCAGCCGTATCCACCCATCATGCGACGGCGACCGGGTGACCGTCCGGCCTTCCCCCTCGTACGGTGGTGATCTCCGATGACAAACCTCGCAGGAAGGCATCGACCCGCTAGATTGCCGGTATGGGAACTGCCGGCCGCCGGGCGGTGCTGCTCTGGTCCCTGTTCGGGGTCGTCGCCGTGGTCTCCTGCGCGCTGGTGTGGAGACGGCCGGACCGCCTTTCCGACCTGCACATCTACTACGGCGCCATCACGCACCTGCGGGCCGGGCGGCCGCTCTACGACTACGTCGCCGAGAACGGCGGGCCGTTCACCTACCCGCCGTTCGCGGCGCTGGCGCTCGGGCCGATCGGGTTCGTCCCGGAAGGGCTGCTGCAGATCCTGTGGCTCGTCGCCACCGTCGGCGCGCTGGCCGCCATCGCCGCCGCCGTGGGGCGGGGCCGGCCGGAGCTGGCCGCCGCCGTCGCGTGTGGACTGTTGCTGTCCGCACCGGCCCAGAGCAACCTGCGCTTCGGTCAGGTGAGCGTGTTCGTCGTGCTGCTGGCGCTGGTCGACGCGCTCGGCCTGACCCCGGCCCGCTACCGCGGCTGCCTGGTCGGCCTGGCCGCGGCGGTGAAGCTCACCCCGCTGCTGTTCGTCGTCTACTTCCTGGCCGCCGGCCGTTACCGCGACGCCGGCCGCGCGGCCGGCGCGTTCGTGGCCGCCGCCGCGGTCGGCGCGCTGGTGCTGCCGTCGGCGAGCTGGACCTACTGGACCGGCACGATGTTCGAGACCGCGAGGATCGGCAATCTCGCCTCCCTCGGCAACCAGTCGGTGCAGGGCATGCTGCTGCGCGTCGGCCTGCCGACCACCGCCCTCCCACTGGTCTGGGCGGCCCTGGTCGCGCTGCTCTGCGTGGTGGCGTTGCTGCGCGCCCGCCGGCTCGCGCTCGAAGGGCACCCGACCAAGGCCGCCGTGCTGGTCGGCTGTGCCACGGTCGCGGCGTCACCGGTGTCCTGGACCCACCACCAGCTCTGGCCGGTGCTGGCCGCGATGCTGCTCATCGGCACCCGCGGCGCCGTGCACCGGGCGGCCGGCGCCGCCCTGCTCACCGCCATGGTGCTCTCGCTCGGCGTGGTGCTGGCCGGCGTCTCGTTCACCCCCGGCGTGCAGTTCGTGCTGGAGAACGCCCGTGCGCTGGGCACCGTCGGCATCTGCGCGCTGGGCTTCGGCGCGGCCGCGGTGACCGCGCACCGCACCGCCCGCCGCGCCGCCCGCCGCTGGACCCTGGCCGGTGCGGCCGTGGCGGCGGTCGCCGTCGTCGCGGTGCAGCCGCTGCCGGCCTCGGCCGACCCGACGTTCAAGGCCTACCGGATCGCCGACACCGCCAACCCGCGCTACTTCTACGTCTGCCGCGACCAGGCGAGCTGCGCGGCCTTCATCGGCGACCGGTCGATCCGCTTCGGCGTGGTCGCGGAGAAGACCAAGGTCCGCGTCAACGGCGTGGTCGGCCCGGCCGTGGCCCGCCTCGAATACCGCTCCGGCCCGGGCGGCCGCCCACGGGAGATCCCGTTGCTGTCGGCGTACCAGGACGGTCGGGTGTTCTCGTTCCGGTCGGCGAGCCTGGCCCACGGGCGGCTGGTCGCCTACGACCCGGCCGGCCGGGAGATCGCCAGCTACACGGGCCTGCGGCCGGCATGACGCCGGCCCGCCACCCGGGAACGGGTGACGGGCCGGCCAGGCGGCACGCCTGTCAGGGGAGCGCGGTCAGCGCACGCTGACGAACACCGGGTTCGAGTAGAACCACAGGTCGTCCCAGGGGCTTTCGAGGCCGTCGGCGGCCGGCTCCAGCTCGTCGGTGCTGGTGCCGCGGACCCGCGCGTACAGGTCGCCCTCGACGTTCTTGATCGTGTGCTTGACGACGAAGTCCTTGCCGTCGCGGTGCCAGTCGGACCGGCCGAAGCGGGCGACCACCTTCGTCGTCTTGTTCGTGTCGGAGTTGACGTCGGCGGCCAGGCCGGTGATCCTGCCGACGATCAGGTCGACGCGGCGGACCGCCGGGCGGTCGCCGTTGCCGTTGACGCCCTGGAGCTCGCGGAAGCGGATCTCGATCTCCACGTCGTTGCGGTTCTTGCGGCTGACGGTGATCTCCTCACCGACGTTGGCCGACTTGCCGCCGCTGCGCGCGGTGACGTCGAGCGCGCTGATCAGGTCGCCGGTGACGACCCAGATCCGGCCGTTGCGCAGCGCGTCCATGATGTCGGCGTAGTCCTGGCGGGCGTACACGTAGGTCTTGCTGTACTCACCCGGCCAGAAGTCCGAGCCGCCGCGGGTCCAGTGCACGTGCGAGTCCGAGGTGGCGGTGATCCACCACTTGCGGCCCTCGCCGAGCAGGGAGTCCCACAGGCCGCCGACGCGGGCGGTCATCTGGTCGAAGCCGCCGTAGGTCGGGTGGCTGCCGTAACCGCCGCGGGCGCCGCCGTTGAGCGGGCCGGCCTGGTGGCCCGGCGCGCCCTCGAACCCGATGTAGACATCCGGCGCCGCGTTGTTGCCGGCGCGGAACTCGCGCGGGGTGTCCTGGCCGTAGACGCCGAGACCGCTGGCCGAACGGGCGGCGTGGTGTGCGATGACGATCGGCTTCTGCCGGTGCGACGCCGCGCTCTTCAGGAACTCGACGAACTTGGCCTCGGTGTCCCGCGACGGGTCGGTCGGGAACGCGTCGAACTTGTTGAACCGGCTCTCCAGCTCGAAGAGCAGCTTCGCCTCGTCGTCGTGCCGCGGGATCATCAGCGTGTGGTGGTCCATCTGCGGGGTGTCGAACTCCATCCCCCAGAACTGCAGCACCTCGGGGACCAGCTTGCGCGAGCGCAGCAGGTCGGGGTAGGCCTGCTCCAGGTTCACCTTCGAGTGCGTCGGTCCGCCGTGGTCGGTGCACATCGCCCAGGTGAGGCCGAAGTTCTTCGCCATGATGGCGTTGGTGACGATCGGGTATACCGCGTCCGCTCCCTTGTGGAAGGTCGGCGGGTTGGTCGAGGTGTCGAACTCGCCACTGTATTCCGAGTGGATGTGGTGGTCGCCGGCGCGCCACGCCCGGGCGGTCGAGGAGCCCGATTCCTTCGAAGCGGCCTGCGCGGCGGTGCCGCCGATCAGCGGGGCGGCGGCGACGATGGTCGCGCCGACCCCGGCGTACTTGACGAGCTGCCGGCGCGAGTAGCCGGATTCAGCATTGGACATGGTGAGGCCCTTCCATATTTCACTGCTCGGCGTGCGCCACTGAGCCTCGGAGGCCGCCATGAACCGGTGGTGAACGCGCCGCGCACCCGCGGCGAACTCCTAACCTCGATAGGAGATAGAGACTCAGCCGAGCCAGACGCACCGCACGACGCCCGGCCACCAGCCGTCCAGCGCCAGGCCGACCACCGGCAGCACGGCGATGACCAGCAACGCGGCGCCGATCCCGGCCGCCCGCCACGGACCGAGCCGCTTCGGGGGTACGAGCAGCCGGCGCAGCCGTTCGGCCACGTCACCACCGTGTGCCGCGACCAGACCGGACGCAGTGCCGCCCGCCGCCATGGTGACCAGCGCCGCCGCCAGCGCCCGCCGGCCGTGCGCCCGGGCCGCGACGTCGTCGGCCCGCAACTCGACCAGCCGGCCGATCTGTTGCTGCGCGACCCGGGTCAGGCGGAGCCCGGGCAGTGCCCGCGCGGCCAGCCGCACCGCGTCGAGCAGCAGCTGGTGCCGGCCACCGGCGTGCGCGTGTTCGTGAGCCAGCACCGCGCCGAGTTGCGCCGGGGTCAGCTCGGCGAGCGCGCCGCTGGTGACCACGACCCGGCGGTCGGGCGCCAGGTAGGCCGCCGCCCGCGGGTGCTCGATGACCGTGCCGCCGAGGCCGGCGTCGGGCCGGCCGGCCAGGGTGAGCATCGCGCGGTGCCGGCGCCGGGAGCGGACCTGCGCGCGCAGCACCCAGCCGGCCCGCACCAGCGCGGGCAGCAGCGTGCCGGCCACGCCGATCGCGACCGTGTCACCGGCGACCCGCAGCGCGAGGGCCGCGGCGGGGGAGTCCGGGTGGACGCACCAGACCAGCAGCGCGCAGACCACCGGCGGTCTCGGCAGCAGCACCGCGACGCCGGCCGCCAGGATGCCCGAACCGACCGTGCCGAGCAGCACGCACCAGGCGGCGATGGCCAGCCGCGGCGCGCGCCGAACCCAGCCCGCCGCCGGCAGCCAGCGCCCGCCGGCGAAGCCGATCAGCAGGGTGAGCGCCAGCAGGTTGGCGGCGATCACGCCGACTCGCGCAGCATCCGGAGCAGCTCGGCACCTTCCTCGGGGCTGAGCTGCCGGACGAAGCCGGCCAGCGCGGACGCCGGGTCACCGCTCTCGGCCATCGCGTCGCGCATCAGCCGGGCGCCGTAGTCGCCACGGCTCGACAGCGGCGTGTAGCGGAAGGCCCGGCCGTCGCGCTCGCGCCCCAACCAGCCCTTGCGGTGCAGGTTGTCGACGACGGTCAGCACGGTGTTGTAGGCCAGCTCGCGCTCGGGCCGCAGGTCGGTCCAGACCTCCCGCACCGACGCGGGCGCGTCGCGCGCCCACAGCCGGTCCATGACCGCCGCCTCCAGCTCACCGAACGCCCGCACGCTGGGGATTCTGGCGGGTCCGGGTGTCCGCGAGCTTGCCGTGAGGTGTCATCCGACTATGCACCCTCGGCGTATACGCTCAGCGTATACATGTGGTGTATGGTGCTCCGCATGAGTGTTCCTCTCACGCTGCTCGGCCTGCTGGAGCGCGAGCCCAGCCACGGCTACGACCTCAAGCGCGACTACGACACGTTCTTCGGCCGGGGCAAGCCGCTGCCGTTCGGGCAGGTCTACGCGACGCTCTCGCGGCTGGCCCGCGACGGCAAGGTGGTGATCGCCGTCGAGCCCGGCGACGGGCCGGAGCGCAAGCGCTATGTCATCACCGAGACCGGCGCCTCCGAGGTCGACGCCTGGCTCGTCGAGCCGCTCGAGCCCGAGCCGCACCTGCAGACGGTGCTGTTCGCCAAGGTGGTCCTGGCGCTGATGCTGGGCCGGCCGGCGGAGGAATACCTCGACACCCAGCGGCGGGCCCACCTGGCCCGGATGCGCGAGCTGACCGAGGTCAAGCGGGGCGGCAACCTGGTCGACGCGCTGCTGGCCGACCACGGCCTGTTCCACCTCGAGGCCGACCTGCGCTGGATCGACACCACCGTCGCCCGGCTCGACGCCCTGGCCTCGGCGGTGACCAAATGATGATCGACGCGCGCGACGTGGCCCTGTCGTTCGGCGAGACCCCGGCCCTGCGCGGCGCCAGCCTCACCATCGCCGAGGGCGAGGTGCTCGCGGTGATGGGCCCGAGCGGCTCCGGCAAGTCGACCCTGCTGCACTGCCTGGCCGGCATCCTGGTGCCCGACGCCGGCGAGATCCACGTCGCCGGCCGCCGGGTCGACACCCTCGACGAGGGCGCCCGCAGTGCCCTGCGCCGCGACGAGTTCGGCTTCGTCTTCCAGTTCGGCCAGCTCGTCCCCGAGTTGACCGCGGTCGAAAATGTGGCCCTGCCCCTGCTGCTGGCCGGCACCCGGCGGCGGGCGGCGGTCGCCGAAGCGAGCGCCTGGTTCGGCCGGCTCGACCTCGACGGCCTGCAGGAGCGCCGGTCCGGTGAGCTCTCCGGCGGCCAGGCGCAGCGGGTCGCGCTGGCCCGCGGGCTGGTCGCGCGACCCCGCGTGCTGTTCGCCGACGAGCCGACCGGCTCGCTCGACTCGCTGACCGGCGAGCACGTGATGGACCTGCTGGTCGGTGCGGCCCGCGAGCAGGGCACGACCGTTGTCGTGGTCACCCACGAGGCCCGGGTCGCGGCGTACGCCGACCGCGAGGTCATCGTCCGCGACGGCAAGGTCACCACCCCCGCCGTGGTGCCGTCGTGATCGGGCTCGGTCTGCGCCTCGCGGTCGCCGGTGGTCGCGAGGCGGCCGTGCGGCTGGTCGTGGTCGCCGCCGCGGTCGCACTCGGCACCGGGCTGCTGCTCGCCACGCTGGCCGGCATCAACGCCACCAAGACGCAGAACCTGCGCTACGCCTGGCTCAACACCGGCGCCGACCCGTCGACCACCTCGGCGGTGGCCGGCGTCGACCCGGCCTGGTGGCTGATCCGCGAAGACTATTTCCACGGCGAGCAACTTGGCCGGGTCGACGTCGCCCCGACCGGCCCGGCCGCACCGGTGCCGTCCGGCCTGGCCGCGCTGCCCGGGCCGGGGGAGTTCTACGCCTCGCCCGCCCTGCACGACCTCCTGCGCACGACGCCGGCCGCCGAGCTCGGCGACCGCTTCCCCGGTCGTGAGGTCGGGGTGATCGGCGCCGCGGCGCTGCCGTCGCCCGACAGCCTGCTGATCGTCGTCGGTCAACCGGCGGACGTGCTGGCCGCCCAGCCGGCGGCCGCGAAGGTCAGCCGGATCCTCACCACCGATCCGGCCGACTGCAACCGCTGCATCATCGGACTCGACAACACGATGTTCACCGTGTCGCTGTCGGTGATCGCCGCTGCGTTGATCTTCCCGGTGCTGATCTTCATCGGCACGGCGACCCGGCTTTCCGCGGCCCGGCGCGAGCAGCGGTTCGCCGCGATGCGGCTGATCGGCGCCACACCGCGCCAGGTCTCGGTGCTGGCCACCGTCGAGTCGACGGTGGCGGCACTCGCCGGCACGCTGCTCGGCTTCGGCGTCTTCTTCGCGCTGCGACCCGGCCTTGCGACGATCCCGTTCACCGGCGCCACGTTCTTCCCCAGTGACCTGGCGCTGACCCTGGTCGACGTGCTCGCGGTGGTGGTCGGCATCCCGGTCGGCGCCGCGATCGCCGCGCGGCTCGCACTGCGCCGGGTCCGGATCTCGCCGCTCGGCGTGACCCGCCGGGTCACCCCGAAGCCCCCCGGTGCCTGGCGGCTGTTACCGCTGATGGCCGGCATCGCCGAGTTGGCCTGGTTCGTCGGCCGCAAGCCGGCGACCACCGACGGCCAGACGTTCGCCTACATCGCCGGCGCGGTGCTGATGGTGGCCGGCCTGGTGCTCGCCGGGCCGTGGCTGACCATGCGCGCGGCTCGGCTGGTGGCCAACCGCGCCCAGCGCCCCGCCGCGCTGATCGCGGGACGGCGGCTGAGCGACGACCCGATGGCCGCGTTCCGGGCGGTCAGCGGCCTGGTGGTGGCGCTGTTCGTGACGACCGCCGCGAGCGGCGCGATCACCTCGTATGTGGCCGAGCGCACGACACCGGCCGGTGACTCGGTCGCGGCGACCTCGATGTCCCAGACCTTCTGGCCCGAGGAACTCGTCCCGGGCACGCCCACACCGTCCATAGCAGACATTCCGGCCGGCCTCTCGGCCATCACGGGTGTGAAAGCGGTGATCCCGGTGCGGGAAAACCTGCGCGAGATCTCCAGCGATCCCGACAACCCGCAGGGTCCTGGGTTGATCAGCTGCACCGACCTGGCGCGCACGCCCGAGTTCGGCCGATGCCCCGACGGCGCCGGCACGGCGGCGGTGTGGAACGACCTGATCGGCCCGCGCGAACCGGGCGCATCGCCCGGCCAGCGGGTCTGGCCCGCGTCCGACATCACCGACCTCGACTCGCTACGGCTGCTCTCGGTCGTGGTGCAGACCGACGGGTCGGCCGCCGCGAAGGAACGCGTGCGGACGGTGCTCGCGACGATGAACCCCTGGGGCCGGTTCCCGTCCACCGAGGCGGAGTGGGAGGCCGACTCGGCGCGAATTCTCGTGCAGTTCCAGCGGCTGGCCGCCGTGGTGATCCTGGCCAGCCTGCCGATCGCCGGGTGCAGCCTGGCGGTCAGCGTGATCGCCGGCCTGACCGACCGCAAGCGACCGTTCAGCGTGCTGCGGCTGACCGGTGTGCGGATCCGGATGCTGCGCGCGGTCGTCGCCCTGGAGAGCGCCGTGCCGCTGCTGGTCGTCGCCGCGGTGGCGATCGGGGCCGGCTTCCTCGCGGCCGCGCTGTTCCTGCGGGCGCAACTCGACTACGCGCTGCACGCGCCGGATGCGAGCTACTACGTGATCGTGGCCGGTGGCCTGGTCGCGTCCCTCGCGATCATCGCGGCCACCCTGCCGCTGCTCCGACGGATCACCGGCCCGGAGACGGCCCGCAACGAGTAGGCACCGGCGGCCGGCGTCCCGGGTGGGGCGCTGGCCGCCGTACCAGGCAAAATGGTCTTGTGATCATCCTGATGCACAGCTCGAAGACGATGCGGGCGCCGAGCACCGGGCACAGGCCGACCGGCACCCCCGTGCTCATCGACAAGGCCCGCGAGCTGGTCGACGAGCTGCGGGCGGTGCCGGCGGCGAAGCTCGCGAAGATCATGAGCGTCTCGCCCGAGCTGGCCGAGAAGACCCGGCAGCAGTACGCGGACTGGAACACCGACACCGCCGCGCAGGCGCCGGCCGCCGAGTCGTTCGTCGGCGACATCTACAGCGGGCTGCAGGTGGACTCGTTCACCGCCGCGCAGCGCCGCTACGCCGACGCGCACATCCGCATCCTGTCCGGCCTCTACGGGATCCTGCGGCCGTTCGACGGCATCCGCCCGTACCGGCTGGAAATGGGTTATCGCCTGCCGAGCGGCAACCTCTACCAGTTCTGGGGGCGCGCGATCGCCGAACAGCTGCCCACCCGCGGGCCGATCGTCAACCTGGCCGCGGCCGAATACAGCAGGACCGTCACGAAGTTCGTCGACCCGGAGCGGATCGTCACCCCGAAGTTCCTGACCGCCGACCCGAAGACGGGCGAGCCGAAGTTCGTCGTCGTGCACGCGAAGATCGCGCGCGGCGCGTTCGCCCGCTGGATGGTCACCACCGGGGCCAAGGAGCTGCGGGAGTTCGACGACATCGGCTACCGGCACGAGCCGGGACTGGGCACCGAGCGTGAACCGGCGTACGTGTGCGCGGAGTTCGGCGGCAAGGGTCTGTCCATCCGGCTGACCTGACCATTTCCCCCAACTTCGGGCTCGGGGTCCGGTCCGGGCGGACCCCGGAGGCGGCGTCGGTGATCCCGGTAGCAGGATCTCCGGTATGACGCAGACGACTCCGGCGACCCGCACCGAGGTGGCGCCGGCACCGGCCCGCACACCGCTGCTCGGCCGGCTCGGCCGCTGGTGCTTCCGGCACCGCTGGGCGGTGGTCGGCCTCTGGTTGGTCGCCGTCGTCGCCGGCGGGTTCGCCGCCGGTCCGGTGTTCGCCGGCCTCGACGACAGCCAGGGCCCGTCGTCGCTGGAATCGGTCGCGGGCAGCGACGTCATCGCCGACGCGTCCACGTCTTCCGGTGCGATCGTCGCGGTGGTCCGGGGCATCGACCCGGCGGCGCCGGCGGTACGCACGGCCGTGACCGACGGCGCCGCCCGGGTGGCCGCGGTCGCCGGGGTGACCGGCGTGGTCACGCCGTTCGCCGACAGCCCGGCGGCCGCCGCGCTGCGCGCCACGGACGGCCGCGGACTGCTCGTCCAGGCCCGGCTCGGCGAGCTGGACGGCGACGCCCTCGGCACCGCCACCGACGCGGTCGAGGCCGAGTTGCGCACCCTCGGGCCGGCGCTGGTGGCGGCCGGCCAGGCCGACGCCACCGTCGAGGTCGGCGGCGGGCGGCTCGTCAACAAGCAGGCCAACGCCCAGGCCCAGAAGGACCTGTCGTTCGCCGAGCAGCTGTCGCTGCCGATCACCCTGCTCGTGCTGGTCTTCGTGTTCGGCGGCCTGCTCGCCGCGGTGGTCCCGGTGCTCGGCGCGATCGTCTCCATCGCCGGCTCGTTCTCCGTGCTGCTCTTCTTCTCCACCGTCACCACGCTCGACCAGAACGCCGTCACCGTGGTCAGCCTGATGGGCCTCGGCCTGTCCGTCGACTATGGACTGTTGCTGGTCGCGCGCTACCGCGACGAACTGGCGGCCGGCCGCGAGCCGCTCGACGCGATCGCGGCGGCGTGGGCGACGGCCGGCCGCACCATCCTGTTCTCGGCCCTGACGGCCGCCGCCGCGCTGGCCGGGATGCTGGTCTTCGGCGTGACCGGCCTGTCCGCGCTGGGTGCCGCGGGGGTGTCCGTCGCGCTGGTCGCCCTGCTCATGTCGCTGACCTTCACCGCGGCCCTGGTCGGCCTGTTCCGGCGGCGGATCCGGCCGTCGAAGCGGCAGGTCGCCGCGGGCGACACCGACGGCGGCTTCTTCTGGGGACTGGCCCGTGGCGTGCAGCGCCGGCCGCTGGTCACCGCGCTGGCGACCGCGCTGGTGCTGATCGCCGCCGGCTTCCCGCTGCTGACCATGAAGGTCAAGGTGGAAGACCTCGACGGCCTGCCCCGCTCGCTGGAGTCGGTCCGGGTGATCGACACGCTGGCCGCCGAGTTCGGCCAGCCGGACCAGCCGGCGCTGACCGTGGTCGCCCGCACCGACGCCGCCACGCTGGAGGCGTGGGCCCGGTCGCTGCACTCGCCCGACATCGCCGGCGTGCGGCAGGCCGACCAGATCGCGCCGGGCGTGGCGACCGTCGACATCGACGCGGTCGGTGACGCCGAGGGCCCGGCCGCGCTGCGCCTGGTGGACGTCGCACGGACCGACCGGCCGGACGGTGTCGACTCGTGGGTCACCGGCATCGCGGCGATCCACACCGACCTCAACGGACTGCTGCTCTCCCGGCTCCCGTACGCCATCATGTTGACCCTGGTCGCCATGGTCGTGCTGTTGTGGGCGATGACCGGCTCGCTGGTCGTGCCGGTCAAGGCGGTCGTGATGAACGTGATCTCGCTCGGCGCCACCTTCGGCGTGCTGAGCGCGGTCTTCGAGCACGGCGTGCTGTCGGGCCTGCTGCACACCCACGTGGTCGGCGGCATCAGCCCGTTCGTGCTGGTCACGGTGTTCGCGTTCGCGTTCGGCCTGTCGATGGACTACGAGGTGTTCCTGCTCGCCCGGATCAAGGAACAGGTCGACCAGGGCGTGCCCAACGACCTCGCGGTCCGCCGCGGCCTGCAACGCTCCGGCCGCATCATCACCTCGGCCGCGCTGCTCATGGTCATCGTGTTCAGCTGCTTCCTGACCGGCCGGATCGGCACGGTGCAGCAGATCGGCCTGGGCCTGGCCGTGGCGGTGGCCGTCGACGCGACCCTGG
Source organism: Asanoa sp. NPDC049573 (assembly GCF_040676615.1). Classification (NCBI taxonomy): domain Bacteria; kingdom Bacillati; phylum Actinomycetota; class Actinomycetes; order Micromonosporales; family Micromonosporaceae; genus Asanoa; species Asanoa sp. NPDC049573. The sequence continues at coordinate 288,416 of NZ_JBFAPI010000004.1, read as the reverse complement.
TCCGCTGCGTCCTGGTGCCCGCGACGATGACGCTGCTGGGCCGCTGGAACTGGTGGTCGCCGCGGCGCCTGGCCCGCCTGCACGCACGGCTGGGCCTGCGCCACTAGCGGGTCGGTCACGCCGAGGCGCGGAGGCGGTCGCGATGGCCTACAAGGTCAAGGTCCGGCGCGGGTCGACGTGCGCCGGGGATCCCGGCAGGTCCACCGGCGGGCTGCTGTGGGCGACGAACGGGCGCCCCTCTGGAACCGCTGGCGCACGATCGACAAGGGCCTCGCCTACGCCGCGCTGCGGTCCCGCGAGATCGCCGTCGTAGGTGCTGGAGCCGCGCTGTTAGCTCCGGCGGGTGCGGACGGCCATGGCGACCGCGAGCACCGCGAGCAGGGGGACGACGACGAACACCCAGGCGCCGCCCGGGCCGAGGCTGTCGCGGACGACCATCGCCAGCAGGATCGCGGTGGCCGCGGCGACGATGGGGTAAATCGTCCAATTCGGCTTCATGTCCTCTCTTTACCCGGCGTGCCGGGTGGTCATGCCACGGGGCAGTGTGGACGGCCGTCCATGGCTACGCTGTCTCGAATGGGCCGGCCCGGGTGGCGTGCGGCACTGGCGCTGGTCGCCGGTTTCGCGGTGCTGACCTGGGTGTTGGCCGCTGGCGCGTTCCTCGACGCCGACCTCGCGGTCCGCGACTGGAGCGACGCGCACCGGCCCGAGCCGGCCCGGCTGGTGGCCAAGACCGTCTACTTTCTCGGCTCGGCCAACCTGATCGCGGCCATCCTGCTGGTCGTGGCCCTGCTGCTGGCGGCGCGCGACCGCACCGCGCGGCCGGTGCTGCTGGTCCTGGTCACCGCGGCGACCAGCTACGTGGCGGTGGTGCCGCTGAAGGTGGCGACCGACCGGTCCGCACCGCACGCACCCTGGCCCGACGCGGTCGAACTGTTCGCCAACGACGCCGGCTGGTCCTATCCGTCGGGCCACGCCGTCAACACGATGATCTGGTATCCGGTCCTGGTGGTGCTGGTCGAGCGGGCGCTGCGCCGGCCACTCCCGACCATTGTCCGGCGCACCATCCTGATCGCACCGGTGCTGATCGTCTCGGCGGCGATCACCTACCTCGGCTTCCACTGGCTCACCGACAGCGTGGCCGGCGTCCTGCTGGGCGCGGCCCTCTGGCTCGGGCTGCGCGACGTGTCGCTCGATGGCGCGGGCTCGCCGTCACCAGCTTCGCGTTAGAAAGCGACGTCGTGGAAGTCAGCTGTGTCGCTTGCCCAGGCTCGGGAGGCCTCCGGAGACCGTCCGGATGCTGCCGTCAGGGTGCACGGCCGCGGGCCGGTGCAGCGGTGTGGTTTGGCGTCCGGCGCCGTCGGCGGCTCCGAGTTCGACGACCCTGGTGTCGGCCCGCTGCCACCCTCGCATCCGGGCCAACGCCAGCGTGTCGTCGTCGAGACCGGTGAGCGCCCGGATCGCGGGCAATGATCTGGTGGGTTCTGCGAGCAGGAGGCGGGCAAGCCCGGCGCGATCCAACCGCCGTGGCGATGCCCCGCCCGCCGGCGCCAGGGAACCATGGATCTTTCCATTCGCCTTCCAGAGCCACACAAGACGTGCCCCTTCGCCCATGGGCGCGGGAGTGCTGCGCACCGGCGCGGGTCTGGACGTCGATGCGGGCAACCGTGGGACGGGCGCGGGCCGCGTCGGCTCCGCGACGGGCGGCCGGGGCTCCGTTGCCGCGGCGCGGCGGGCCAGGACGTTCGCGAGCTGGGCCCAGGACTCCGGCGTGAACCGGACCTTGTAGACCCCGGCCAGATGTGGCGGCGCCGGATGGTGGATCGTGACCTGAGCGCATAGCTGCCGCTGGTCGGATGCGGAGAGGGAGCGGACGTCGCGGATCGCCGCCAGCGGTATCGATCTGACCTCCGGCTTGGACCACGGCAGAAATCGTCGACGCCTGACGAACAGATGCTCATTGGCAACCGTTGCGTCCCAGCGCCGATTGATCACTTCCGACTCCTTCCCGCGCACCTAACTGCACGTTAGCGAGCATCGAATCTCCACACAGTCCTCGAAACAGCCAACTTGCCGACGTCTCTTCGTCACCCGAGTGGGGGAGGTGCGGCACCTGATTTCGTCAGTAGGGTTCGGCGATTCTCCGCACGAAAGGAGGCGACGGTGGGGCGACTCAGGAATCAACTTGGCGGCGATCCGTTCTGGAGCGACGAGGAGGTACTCGACCACGGATTCAACTTCCGGCCCGATTGGTGGCGGACCCGGATCCCGAACGACGTGTGGACGGCCTCGCTGCATCGCCTTCCGGACGCGACCGGGGGCCGGGGCTACCACCGTGTCACCCGCGCCGACCTGCTCAGAGCCAGGACCGATAACCCGGATGACATCGTTAGCCTGCTCGTAGCCTGCTATGCCTGGGGCACCGGCGATCTCGGGTTCCGGGTCGGCCGACGGGCCCGTGCCTTCACTGTGAGTAGACCGGACGTTCTTGCCGACAAGCTTGCCGGGGCAGTGGCGGTGTTGCGCGACAGCGGGCCGGTGGCCGCATACCAGGCGCTGGCTCGCAGCGGGAGGTTCAACCTCCCTCATCTCGGGCCGTCCTTCTACACCAAGTTCCTGTATGCCGCGGATGCCGCTTCCAGCGGCGCGCCCGGGCGCGCTCTTATCCTGGATCGATTCGTAGCCATCGCGTTGATCGAGGTGGAGCACTGGGAAATGCCTGAAGCTGGTCCGTGGCATTTTGACACGTATCGCCGGTGGCTCGAATTTGCCCACGACGAGGCCGCAAAGGAGTCCGCGGAAGGAATGCCGGTGCGTCCGGACGCTATCGAGGTGGCCATGTTCAGGAAAGGCCAGGCGATCTACCGCGATCGCCGACGCTGAAGGGGAGCATGCGCCGGCCCCGCCAGAACGGGCGGGCGGGACCGGCGATCCGGTGAATCTAGACAGCGGTCGTTCGATAGGTGAGGAAGGCGAGGCTGTCGCCGATCGGGCGGGCGTCGGCCAGGCGCATCGGCTTCGCGGTGGTGGTCTCGCCGAAGAGACGGTCGCCGGTGCCGAGGGCGGTCGGGTAGACCATCAGGCGTACCTCGTCGACCAGGTCGTGTTCGATCAGGGTGTGCACCAGTTGGCGGCTGGCGTACACGACGATCTCGCCGTCGATCGTGTTCTTCAGCGCGGTGGTCGCGGTCAGCGCGTCGCCGGGCAGCAGCATCGTGTTGGACCACCTCGGGTCGTCCAGGGTCGTGCCGACGACATACTTCGGCAGTTCGCGCAGGCGGTCGGCCCACTCGCCCGGGCGCGCGGCCCAGCGGGTGGCGAACCAGTCGTAGCTGCGCCGGCCCAGCAGCAGTGCCGAGGCGGCCAGGGCCTCCTCGTGTTCGACCTTGGCCCACGCGCCGCGGTCGGTGTCGGAGATCTGGTCGAACCAGCCGCCGCGGTCGAAGCCGTCGTCGCCGGTCGGATCCTGCACGACGCCGTCGAGCGTGATGTTCTCGCTGATGATGATCTTTCCCATGGCGGGTCTCTCCTCGCACGGTCGGTAGCTGTCACCGATACCGACACCGCACGAACCGCGAAGGGGGCGCCCCCTTTTAGCCCGGGCCGGTGTCGACACAGGCAGAAGCGAGAGGGTGAAGACATGGAGGACGTGATGGCGCGGGCGCGGGCCGGGAACGGCGAGGCGTTCCGGGAGCTGACCCAGCCGTACCGGCGGGAATTGCTGGTGCACTGCTACCGGATGCTCGGTTCGATACAGGACGCCGAGGACGTCCTGCAGGAGACGCTGCTGGCCGCCTGGCAGGGACTGCCCGGGTACGAGGGACGCGCCTCGCTGCGCACCTGGCTCTACCGGGTCGCCACCAACCGGTGCCTCAACGCCCGCCGGTCGGCCAGCCGGCGGCCGGCCAAGGAGTGGGACGTGCCCAACGTGGAACAGCCCGAGCCGACCCGCCTCGGTGAGGTGGTCTGGCTGGAACCGATCCCCGACGCGCTGCTGGATCCGCAGGAGCGGTACGAACAGGGCGAATCCGTCTCGCTCGCGTTCGTGACCGCGCTGCAGACACTGCCGCCACGCCAGGTCGCGGTGCTGATCCTGCGCGACGTGCTCGACTTCCACGCCGCCGAGGTGGCCGAGATGCTCGACAGCAGTGTCGAGTCGGTGAAGAGCGCCCTGAAACGGGCCCGCGCCGCCCTCGCCACGCGAAAGGCGGCGCCGCCACCGGGCTCGGCCGTGGAGGAGCGCGTCGTGGCCCAGTTCGTCGCCGCCTGGCAGTCGGCCGACGTCGACGCCCTGGTCGGCCTGCTCACCGACGACGTCTTCATGTCGATGCCGCCGATGCCGTTCGAGTACGAGGGTGTCGACGCCGTGGCCCGGTTCTGCCGGGCGATCTTCGGCGCCGGCCGCCGCTTCGACCTCGTGCCGACCCGCGCCAACGGGCAGCCGGCGTTCGGTGCCTACGTGCGCGGGCCCGACGGGGTCGGCCACGGGACCGGCCTCTACGTGCTGACCCTCGACGGCGACCGGATCTGCGCGCTGACCCGGTTCGAGAACGGCGTGCTGGCCCGGTTCGGCCTGCCGAGGTCGATCTAGGCCGGAGCGCGGTCGGCCGGGAATCCGCCGGTCGCGATCGGACCCCACGAGTCGATCGTGACGCGGATCAGCGACTTGCCCTGCCGGCGCATCGCCTCGCGGTATTCGGCCCAGTCCGGGTGCTCGCCGGCGATGCTGCGGAAGTATTCGACCAGCGCGTCCTCGGTCTGCGCCGACGGCATGTCGAGCACCTCGGCGGTGCCGTCGACCTGGACGTAGGGGTCGTTCCAGTCGTCGGAGTGGACCAGCACGCTGGCCGCCGGGTTGCGGCGCAGGTTGACCGCCTTGGCGCGGTCCGGATAGGTGGAGACCACGATCCGGCCTTCGCCGTCGACGCCGCCCGACACCGGGGACAGTTGCGGGCGGCCGTCGCGGCGGAAGGTCACCAGGGTGAGCCGGTGCCGGGTGCGGACGAACTCGATGAGCGCCTCGCGGTCGACCCGGTCGGCGGTTGCGATCTTGGGCACCCGGCCAGGCTACCCCTAACGCTCGCTGTCCAGCAGGTGCAACTGCTGGTCCATGTAGCGGCCGCCGGCGGCGGCGCCGGCCGGCACCGCGGCCTCGATCCGGGCCAGCACGTCGGGGGAGAGGGTCAGGCCGCCCGCACCGAGCGACTCCTCGAGCCGGTCCCGGCGGCGGGCACCGACCAGCGGCACGATGTCGGCGCCCTGCGCCGCGACCCAGGCGATCGCGACCTGGCTGGTGGTCGCACCCAGGTCCGCCGCGACCCGGCCGAGCTCCTCGACCAGCCGCAGGTTGGCGGCCAGGTTCTCGCCGCTGAACCGGGGCAGCGCGGCGCGGAAGTCGCGGGCGCCGACCTCGTGGTTGAGTGACCAGTGGCCGCTGAGCAGACCCCGGGACAGCACGCCGTAGGCGGTCAGGCCGATGCCGAGCTCGCGCAGCGTCGGGATGATCTCCTGCTCCGGGCCGCGGGACAGCAGCGAGTATTCGATCTGCAGGTCACTGATCGGGGCCACGGCGGCGGCGCGGCGGATGGTCGAGGCGCCCACTTCGGACAGTCCGATGTGGCGGATGTAGCCGGCCTCCTGCATGTCCCGCAGCGCGCCGACGGTCTCCTCGATCGGGATGTCCGGGTTGATGCGCGACGGCCGGTAGATGTCGATGTAGTCGGTGTCGAGACGGCGCAGCGACTGGGCCAGCCGGTCGCGCACGGCCGACGCCGACACGTCGTAGGGGACCGGCTGGAACGAGCCGTCCGGGTTCTTCCGGCTGCCGAACTTGACGCTGATCACCACGTCTTCGCGGCGCCGGCCGCGCAGCGCGCGGGAGATCAGCATCTCGTTGTGGCCGGAGCCGTAGAAGTCCGCCGTGTCGATCAGGTTCATGCCGGCGTCCAGCGCGGCGTGAATCGTCGCGATGCTCTCGGTCTCGTCGGCCGGGCCGTACATGTCAGACATGCCCATGGCGCCCAGTCCGAGCGCGCCGACTACCGGTCCGGTCGTGCCCAGCTTGCGTGTGCCGATTGTCGTCATGCCGGCAACGTTAGCACTGCTCACGCAGCAACGTTATCGGTGCTAACATGTGGTGATGACAACACCCCGGGAGCGCATCCTCGTCGCGGCGGCCGACCTGCTGGCCAGCGGCGGTCGCGAGGCCGTGTCGACGCGCGCGGTCAGCGCCGCCGCCGGCGTCCAGGCCCAGACCATCTACCGCCAGTTCGGCGACATGGCCGGCCTGTTCGCGGCGGTTGCCGACGAGGCCTGGGCGACCTACCTCGGGCAGAAGCGCGCCGGCGCGAAGTATGCCGACCCGGTGGCCGACCTGGTCGCCGGCTGGGACCTGCACGTCGAGTTCGGCCTGGCCAACCCGGCCCTCTACAAGCTGATCTACGCCGACTCCCGGCCCGGCCAGCCGTCCGCGGTCAGCGGCGAGGGGCACGACCTGCTCACCGAGATCCTGCGCCGGGTCGCCGCCGCCGGCCGGCTGCGGGTTCCGGTCGAAACCGCCACCCCGATGGTGTACGCGGCCAGCGTCGGCGCCGCCCTCGCGCTGATCGCCGCGCAGGCTGACGGCACGCTCGACCAGCACGCCGCGCTCTCGCACCACCTGCGCGACGCGGTGCTGGCCGCGATCCTGGAATCGCCGACGACCGACGGGGTCGGCCCGCGCGCGGTCGCGCTCAAGGCCGCGCTCCCCGCCGTCACCGACCGGTTCAGCGCCGCCGAACGGGTGCTGCTCGGCGAGTGGCTCGACCGGATCGCCGGCTGATCAGGCCGGCCCGGCCACCCCGACCAGATTGCCCTCTGGATCGGTGAAGTGGCCGACGACAAGGCCGCCGTCGGGCCGCCGGCTCGGGCCCATCCGCCTGGTGCCGCCGAGCCGCTCGGCCGAGGCCAGCGCCTCTTCGACGTCGGGCACGAACACGTAGAACACCGTCCGGGGCGAATAGCCCGGACCGCCGCCGACCCCGCCGGGGATCCCGTCACCCGCCGGCTGCACGAAGCCGTAGTCGTCGGGCTCCGAGACCTCCTCGACCACCGGGTTGCCGGTGTCGAACTGCCAGCCGAACAGGTTGCCGTAGTAGTCCCGCAGGCCGGCGGGATCCCGTCCGACGATCTCGAAATGCACGACAGGCTGTCCCATGGGCCATCCCCTTCGTCCCGGTCGACACCCTGACGCTATCGCGGCCTAGGCTGGCGGGCATGGCCAAGATCTCTATTCCCACCCGTACGCTCAACGACGGCCACGAGATGCCCTGGCTGGGCCTGGGCACCTGGCCGGTGCAGGGGCGCCGGTCGACGGACTCGATCCTCGCCGCGATCGAGATGGGCTATCGGCTGATCGACACCGCGAGCAACTACGGCAACGAGGACGCGGTCGGCGCCGCGATCCGGGAGAGCGGCCTGCCGCGCGAGGAGTTCTTCGTCACCACCAAGCTGGCCGGCCGTTTCCAGGGCAAGCCCTACGTGCGCGAGGGGTTCTCCGCCTCGCTGGAGCGGCTCGGCCTCGACTACGTCGACCTTTATCTGATCCACTGGCCGCTGCCGCGGCTCGGCCGCTACGTCGAGTCGTACGTGGAGATGGTGGCGCTCCAGCAGGAGGGCCTGATCCGCTCGGTCGGCGTGTCCAACTTCCTGGAGGACCACATCGCGGCCATCGTCGCGGCGACCGGTGTCCAGCCGGCGGTCGACCAGATCCAGGTCTCGCCGACGCACGCCCAGGTCGACGTGGTCGACGCGGTGTCCCGCGACGGCACGGTGGTGCAGGCGTGGCGGCCGCTCGAACGCAACGGCGGCATCCTGGAACACCCGACCGTCACCGGCATCGCCGACCGGATCGGCGTCGCGCCGTCGCAGGTGGTGCTGCGCTGGCTGATCGAGCGCGGCATCACCACGACGCCGCACTCGTCCAACCCGGACCGCCAGCGACTCAACGCCGACATCTTCGCGTTCTCCCTCGAGCCCGCCGACGTCGCGGCGATCACCGCCCTCGACGTCGGCGCACCCGTCAAGCAGGACCCGAAGACCTGGGAAGAGTTCTAGAACCGCCGCACGAACGCCAGCGCCGTGTCGGCGACCTCGCGCCAGCCGCTGTCGATGGTCAGGGCGTGGCCACGGCCCTTGATCTCGACGAACTCGGTCACCGCGGCCTTGTTACGGGCCTGCCGCTCGTAGGACGCGTGCGCGATGGCGTGCGGGACCGTGTGGTCCTTCTCACCGGAGATGATCAGCATCGGACCGCGCTCGGGGTTTTCGGTGTCGACGGCTACCTCGGTCCACGGGTTGAAGTTGGCCACCGCGGCCTGGAACAGCGGCTCGCCCGGCGCCGGCACGGCGTATTCCGTGTAGAGCTCGCGGGCCTCCTCCTCGCTCACGGCATTGGCGAACGAGTAACGGAACTGCTCGAAGGTCAGCGGCACCGCGCGGTGGTAGTTGGCGGGGTTGCTGAGCACCGGTGACGCCGACCGCAGCGCTGAGATCGGCAGCGGCAGCACACCGCGGAACGGCGCCGGGTCGATCGCGACGGTGGCCGCCGACAGGCCCCGGCCGGCGCTGATCTGGGCGAGCAGACCGCCGAACGAGTGGCCGACGATGGCCGGCTTCTGCTCGAGCTTGCCGATCAGGTCGCAGACGTAGTCGGCGACCTGGCCGACGCTCTTGCCGGCCATCACCTCCGGGTGCGCGTTGGCCTCCGCGACGGTGTCGGGGTCGTCGGGCCAGCCGGGCGCCACCGGCGCGTAGCCGGCCTCGGCGAACAGCGCCGCCCACCGGTCCCAGCTGCTGGGCAGCAGCCACAGCCCGTGGACGAACACGACGGGCTTGCGGCCGCTGGCGTTGGCGTCGGTGACCTGCTGGAGGTCGGAGGCGTCGGACATGGGGTGTCCTCCTCTGCTTGGTTCGGCGGCCGGAGAGCGCCGCCGCCCGCTGAGTCTCCGCCCGCCCACGCCGACCGGTCACCTGGCCGTCGGGTCAAACAGCTGCGGCGTAGCTCACAACATTCGTAAGTCTGGATTAGATGACCGTTAAGTGGCACCGCCGCGCGGCGCCGCCTGGTTAGCGTATTGCCATGTTCGGCCAGCGTTCCGTGCTCCTCCGCCGGTTGCTGCGGGCCGGCGCCATCGCGATCGCGGTGGTGGCCGTCACCGTGCTGTTCTTCGCTCCGTCGGCCGACGGGCACGTCCGGGCCGCGGTGCGGCCCGAGAGCGACGTGTGGCGGCACGTGCCGACGGTCGCGCTGACCGCCCTCGCCGTGATCCTGGCCAGCGCCGCCGTGGTCGTGCTCCGGCGCCGGCGCTACTAGTGCCTGTCTCGTGGAGACAGGCACTAGCGGCCGCGGGCCCGGAACACCTCGGCCACCGTGCGCACGACCACCTTCACGTCGAGCCACAGTGACCAGTTCTCGATGTAGTAGTTGTCGAACCGGGCCCGGTCGGAGATCGGCGTGTCGCCGCGCAGGCCGCTGACCTGGGCCAGGCCGGTCAGGCCGACGGGAACCCGGTGGCGCATCGCGTAGTCGGGATAGTTGGCGGAGAACTGGTCGACGAAGAACGGCCGCTCGGGGCGCGGCCCGACGATGGTCATGTCGCCGCGCAGGATGTTCCACAGTTGCGGCAGCTCGTCGAGCGAGGTGCGGCGCAGGAACCGGCCCACCGGACCGACCCGGGGGTCGCCGGCCACGGACCAGTTGGTCTGCGCCTCGGTCTCGCTGCTGGGCCGCATCGAACGGAACTTGACCAGTTCGAACGGCTCGCCGTGGCGGCCGATCCGCTGCTGGCGGAAGAAGATGCCGCGGCCGCCCTCGGCGAACACCGCGAGCGCGCACAGCAACATGACCGGGCTCAGCACGATCAGGGCGACCGAGGCCGCGACGATGTCCGACGCCCGCTTGATCCACCAGCGCGGCCCGCTCAGCGAGGAGCGGCGGACCCGGACGACCGGGATCGCTCCGATGTGGTCGGGGATCGTGCCGCCGGACTGGAACTCGCGCAGCCGCGGCACCATCCAGAGGTCGCAGTCGAGCATCGCCGGCAGCCGGGCGATCTGCAGCAGCGACGAGTCCGGGCAGTCGATGTCGGCGATGATCACCACGTCGCACTCGATCAGTCGTAGCAGCGTCTCGAGGTCACCGAGGTGACCGATCAGCGGCATGCTGTCGCGGGCCACGTGTTCGGTCGAGGCGACGTCGACGAAGCCCACGAAGCGCAGGCCGTATTCCGGGTAGCGGCGCAGCAGGCGGGCCAGTTCGACCGCGACCGGGCCGCCGCCGAGCACGATCGCGCCGTGTTCGACCCATCGGCGACGCCGGGCCAGCACCGTGATGTGCCGGGTCAGCAGCCGGCCGACGATGACCAGCAGCGCCGACACCGCGATGGTCCGCAGCAGGTTGCCGACCGCGGCGACCGAGTCGTGCCGCAGCGCGCCGACGATCGAGACGATCGCGGCCGAGGCGAGCAACCGGCCGCACAGCGTCGGCAGTTCGTCGAGGAAGCTGACGTGGCGGCGGCCGCGGTAGAGCCCGCCGAGCGCGAAGACGCCGACCGTGACGAAGGCGCCGGCGACGACGCCCTTCCAACTGTCGCGGTTGTAGGCCAGCGGCACGAGGAACGCGCCGAAGTCGACCGGCAGCGACATCATCCAGACCCGCAACGACCGGGTCCGTGACGCCGTGGCGGTGCCCACATAGGGCAGGACCACGGTGGCACGGTCGTTGTCGGGTGCCGCCGCCCGGTCGCGCTGGCGCGGCACCTCGGCACGCTCGGCGCCGGCTTCCTGGCGGCCCGTCGGCGCTGGGCCCGACTGAACCATGTATATCCCCCGATATGTGAAACGGGCACACGAGGCCCGACAACCGCAGGATGCTACGGGCATCCGCGACAGTCCACCACCCGGGCCACGGGACGATGGACCGTTCTCGCGGTCAGTACCATCGGCGCCATGGCCAGCCGCCCACTCTTCTCCGATCCCGACTCGACCGAGGTGATCGAGGAGCCCGCCGACGACAGTCCCGAAGCGCCGGCCGACGGCGGGCCCAAGCCCGCTCGCAGGCGCAGGTGGCGGCGCGCGGTCCTCATCGTGCTGTCCGTGCTGGTGCTGCTCGGCGGCGGCGGCGCACTGGCCGCGACGCTCTACGTGCGCGACGTCGACAACGACGTCGAACGGATCGAGGCGTTCGAGGCCGTGCCCGAGGCGGCCCGCCCGCCGAAGGTCGAGGCCGCCAAGGACGCGCTCAACTTCCTGGTGCTGGGCAGCGACTCGCGCGACCCGGAGAACGCCGGCGGCTCGCGCAGCGACACCATCATCGTGCTGCACCTGACCAAAGACCGGTCGAGCGCGCAGATGGTCTCGATACCGCGCGACACCTGGGTGCACGTCCCGGCGAGCAAAGACGGCAAGCACGGCAACGTCGACGCGAAAATCAACGCGGCGTTCGCCTGGGGTGGCGTCCCGCTGATGGTGCAGACCGTGGAGAACTACACCAAGGTACGCATCGACCACGTAGCGATGGTCGACTTCTCCGGCTTCAAGGAGATCGTCGACGCGCTGGGCGGCGTCGACATCGACGTCGAGGAGAGCTTCACCTCGACGCACTCGCTCAACGCCGACAGCATCCGGCAGTTCCACAAAGGACCACAGACGATGGACGGGGCCGCCGCGCTCGACTATGCCCGCGAACGGTTCGCCTTCCGCGACGGTGACTTCGCCCGCATCCGCCACCAGCAGCAGGTCATCAAGGCGATCCTCAACAAGGCGGCGTCCGGCGGCACCCTGACCAACCCGGGCCGCCTCAACGCGTTCCTGCGGGCCACCGCCGATGCCGTCGCCGTCGACGGCACCCTCAACCTCTTCGACATGGCGACCGAGTTGCGCCACCTGCGCAGTGACAACCTCGCCTTCTACACCAGCCCGTCGAAGGGCACCGGCACGATCGGCGACCAGAGCGTGGTGCTGCCCGACCAGACCAAGGCCAGGGCCCTCTTCGACGGCGTACGCCGGGACGACCTGGCCGCCATCCAGCAGGCCGGCGGCTAGTCCTCGCTGGCCAGCACGCTGATCGAGCCGTCGGGGAAGCGCACGCACAGTTGCGTGCGGCCGCCTTCGGTGCGGGCGAACACCCGCACCGAGTCGGCACCGGGTCGCGGCTGCGGTCCTTCGACCCGCAGGTCGAACGACGGGCGGATGACCAGGTTCTGACCGGTGTTGCCGAGCCCGCCGGTGATCTCGACCGAGGTGGTCGGCGCGGGCCGCCCCAGCCAGCCGAGGCCGGTGCCGGCCACCGTCGCGCCGGCGCCGTCGACCGCGCCCGGTTGCGCGAGCAGCGCGCGCACCGACGACATGCCGCGCTCGGCCCCGAAGTCGACGGCCGCCGTGCCGCAGTTCATGATTTTGGTGTCGATCGCGCAGCCCGCCGGCTCCTCGGGCCGCGACCCGGGCGCGAACTGGATGCCGATCTCGGTGCCCGGGCCGGCGTGGTTGTGGCCCAGCACCAGCCCGCCCAGCCACCGGCAGTCGTTGCGGGAGATCCGCACCCCGATGCCGCCGGCCAGGTCGGCGTAGCAGTTCATGCAGCCGACGCCGTTGGCCGCGAGTTCGAACGAGACGTTCTGGTCGGTGCCCCAGGCATGGCAGTTGGTCAGGATCGTGCCGAGCGACCCGCCGGCCATCCGGAATCCGGTGCCGGCGTTCTTGAACGACAGGCAGTCGAGCACCATCGAGTCGTGCGGTCCGTTGAAGTTGAAGCCGTGCCCGTCGTTGTCGTGCGACCGGATCCCGGACAGCCGCGCCTCCATCTGGTGTGACGGAGAGGGCAGGTCGCCGGCGGTGCCCCAGTCGCTGAAAATGCCGTCGTTGCGGCAGTTGAAGGCGATCACGTCGGCGATCTGGTACCCGTACCCGTAGATCCGGATCCCGAAGCCGGCCTGGTCGTTGTGTTGCTTGTTGCCGTCGAGCGCGAGGTCGCGCACGCTGAACAGGGTGATGCCGCCGTCGGAGCGCGCCGTCGTCTCCTCGTCGAACCGCTCCGACTCGAGGATGGCCGAGTTGGCGCCCGGCGCCAGCCGCAGCACGGTCGCGTCGCCGCCGGCGCCGCGCAGGTGCACCCGGGAGTAGAGGGTGAGCTTGCGGGTCACGTAGACGCCCGGGGGCAGGTAGACGACGCCACCGCCGTCGCGGGCCGCGTCGATCGCGGCCTGCAGCTTCGCGGTGTCGTCGGTCCTACCATCACCGGCCGCGCCCTGGTCGCGCGCGTTGACCGCGGTCGGGTCCTCGGACGCCAGGCTCTTGCCGTAGGCGCCCGCGCCCAGGCCGGCCACGCCGGCGCCGGCCACCAGGGCGCCGATCCGGGTCAGCGCGCGGCGGCGGGCGATCACCGGGTCGTCGTCGCCCGGCAGCCGCAGGTCGTCGAGGTTGGGCGGCGGTGGCGGCTCGGCCAGGCCGGGCAGGTGCGGCAGCTCGCGGACGCCGGGGATCCGGCGCAGGCCCGGCAGCCGGCGCAGTGCCGCCACCCGCGGCGAGTCCCGGAGGCGGCGCGGGTCCCAGGCCGGCTTCACGGCGCCACGCCGGCCGGGACGGCGGCGGCGACCGTGGCACGGGCCGTGCGCATGCGTACGGCGTACCAGAGCGCCACCGCGACCTCACATCCGAACAGGAGCAGGAACAGATCCTCGGCGCTGCCCACCCAGAGCGTCGCGAGGGCCAGGGCCCCGAACGCCAACACCCGCGAGCCGACCGCCGAGACCAGGTATTGGCCGGGTCGCGCCCGGATCATGTGTCGGGTGGCGATCCAGGTCGACACCATCAATGCCGCCTTGTACCCGCAGTAGAGGATAACGGCCGTCGCGCCGAGGGTCGCGAGGTCGTCGGCCAGCAGCCGGCGCACGTCCGTGCTTCCCACCACGACCGCGGTGATGACCAGCAACGACGCCACGGTGAGCAGGCGGGTGCCGGTCAGCCAGCGGCCCTTGGCGCTGGACACGATGTCTTCCCGGGTGGTCGCCGACAGCGCGACGTGGAACGGGCCGAACGCCAGGTCCATGGCACGCAGCGCCACGATCGCGGTCTGGCCGGCCAGCGCGCCGGCGACGGCCGGCAGGGCGACCGTGTAGGCGAGGTCGATCCCGGCCGCGGCACAGTAGACGGAGCCCACCCTCACGCTGGCCAGCGGGCCGGGCCGGACCTGACCGGTGGCCACCGGCGTGCGGCTGGCCAATGCCCAGCCGAGCACCAGCACCTGCGCGGGCAGCGCGGCGGCCATCAGCGGCAGGCCGGTCGCCGCGAACGCCGCGCCGGTCGCCAGCGTGCCGGCCGCCGTCAGTTGCGGCACCAGGTTGGTCCGGGTACGCGAGCGGGTGCGGGCCATGGCCCAGAACAGCGCCTCGAGCGGCAACTGGAGCAGCACCGGCGCGACGACCAGCAGCCGGTCGACGACCGACGAGCCGGGCAGCGCGACCGACACCGACAGGTAGCCGACCCCCGCGACCGGCAGGGTGACCGTCGCGGCCGCCCGGGTCGCCCAGGCCTCCACGCTCCACGACGCCGGCACCACGCCCGCCGAGAGCGGGCGGCCGACCAGGGCCTCGAGCAGGGTGTACGGGACGGCGAACAGCGCGCCCTGGAAGGCGACCAGGGCCAGGTTGCCCGTGTCGGCCCAGGACGCCAGCAGGAAGACGACGACGTTGGCGAGCCGGGTCAGCGCCTGCACCGACAGTTGCGAGGCCTGCAGCTGCCGGGCCGCCCGCAGCAGGGCCCTCACCGGCCGGCCTCCTGCCACAGGTTCCGCGGCCGGCGCTGGTCGAGGCGTAGCGCGTGCCCGACGAACAGGGCCAGCGTGGCCATCGCGGCCGCGTACTCCCACGACTCGATGAACAGCGAGGCGCAGGCCAGCCCGGTGAGCACCGCGATCAGCGGGACCGACGACGGTTTCGTGGCCGACCGGCGGGTGAGCACGACCAGTGCGAAGCCGACCGAGGCGATCAGCGCCGCCATCACGACGGGGCCGAACTGCAGGCCGACGCTGATGAAGTAGTTGTCGACGAACAGCGGCGGGGTGTCGGCGACCCGGGAGTAGGTCGCGGCGCCGGCGCTGCCGATGCCGGAGCCGATGACCGGCACACCGCGCAGCCGGTCGGTCCACACGTCGAAGCGCTCGAAGACGCTGCTCGAACCGGCCGCGCCGAGCACCACGAAGCCGCCCGCGACCGCGACCACCAGGACCCCGGCCAGCACGAGGGAGAGCCGGCGGCGGGCCTTGCCGCGGCCGCGGTCGAGCAGCACCGCACCGGCGACCCCGGCGACCACCAGCGCGGCGCCGGACCGGCTGGTGCTCAGGGCCAGGCAGACCGCGGCGGCGACCGCGCCCGCGTGCCAGGCGCGCTCGCGGGGCCGGGCGCCCGCGGTCAACCAGAGCGCCAGGTAGCCCAGCAGGTAGGCGCCGGCGAACATGCCCAACTCGGCGTTGAACTCGGTGAGGCCAGGCGCCCGGAAGGTCCCGTCGATGTAGCGGATCGCCCGGTCCTCCTCGAAGCCCCACCGCACCAGGCGGGCCGGGCCGACGATCAGCTCGCCGACCGCCGCCACCGCGTTCGCGACGACGAGCCAGGCGACCACGGTGATCAGCCGGTGCACCTCGGTGGCCGGCAGCAGCGCGATCACGGCCAGGAACGCCAGCGGCAGCAGGGTCAGCCGCAGGCCGACCAGGGTCTGCACCAGACCGTGGTCGACCAGGCCGATGACGCCCCAGACCGCGGCGGCCGCGGCGACGCCGCCGGCCACGGCGACCCAGCGCATCGGCAGGTGCCCGCCGCGGCGCAGCGTGAGCCATACCGCCAGGCCGTAGACGGCGGCCACGGCGGCCAGGCTCAGCACGAAGTCGCGGCCGCCGGCGGCCAGGCCGGCGAGGTGCTCGATGCCGAGCATCCACAGCCCGAGCGGGGCCGCGTAGACCACCAGCGCGAAGGCCATCAGGATCGTGGGCACGCGGTCGCGCAGGGTGCTCGGCGTGGTCACGGTCATGCCGCACCCGCCGCGGCGTAGGCGCGCACGACCCCGTCGACGTGGTCGTCCCAGTCGAGCCGGCGGCCGTCGGCCGCGGCCGACGCGGCCAGCACGGCGTGCTCGGCGGCGGGCATGCCGGCGGCCCGCACGAGCAGGCCGGGCAGGTCGGAGGGGTCGTCGAAGACCAGCATCGACGTGCCGGAGGCTATCGGCGGCTCGGCGACCGCGCTGGCGATCAGCGGGCGTCCGGCCATCAGCGCCTCCGCGCAGACCAGGCCGTAGGTCTCCGCACCCTGGCTGGGAAACACCAGCCAGCCGGCGGCGGCCAGGGCCGCGCGTTTCGACTCGCCGTCGACGTAGCCGAGGTAGCGCACCGACGGCGTGGTGGCCGCCTTCCGCTCGACCTCGGCCCGCAGCGGGCCGTCGCCGGCCACCAGCAGGGTCGCCCCGGTGGTCGCCGGCCAGGCGTCGAGCAGCAGGTCGATTCCCTTGTGCGGGGTCAGCGCGCCCAGGAACAGGAACACGTCGGGCCGCGGAGCCGGCCAGTCGAGCCTGTGCCAGGCGACCGGCACGGCCAATGGCAGGATCTCGCCGCGCACCCGCTCGCTCGCCGGTGCGCGGCGCCGCACCTCGGCCAGGGTGCGTTCGGCGGCGAACAGCAGCCGGACCCGGCGCAGCCGCCCGACGATCCAGCGGGTACGCAGGCCCAGCAGGGCATCGAGCGGGCGGGAGCGGCCCAGGTTGGCGCGGCCGTTGTTGGGGTCGCAGATCGCGTGGTCGTGCACCGAGTGGCAGGTCGGGTAGGCGGCCGCGAGCCGGGCGACCGGGAGCACGCCGAGCTCCTGCCAGTTGTGCACGTGCACCACGTCGGGCGCGAACCCGCGCAGGTCACGCGGGCCCATTCCGGTCGGGTCGACCAGGTCGCCGAGGTGCACGAGCACCTTGCGGACCAGCCGGGGCAGGCGCGCGGCGAACCGGGTGGACAGCCGTTCGCGTACCCGGTGGTCGGTCCGCTCGCCGCCCGGGGTGTCGCGGGTGAACACACCCACGTCGTGGCCGCGCGCCCGCAGCGCGGTCGTCAGGTCGCGGACGTAGCTCTCGGCGCCGCCGCGGACGGCGAACGACGAGTGCACCATGGCGATCCGCATCAGGCCCCGACCAATGTGGCGAGTTCGGCGGTCGCTTCGCACCACGACCGCCCCGCCCGCGGCTCCGGGCGGGGCGCGGCGGTCGCCGCGGTCACGGCCTCGACCAGGGCTTCGGCGGACCAGGTGGTCATCCGGGCCGCGGCCGCGCCGGTGGCCTCGTGCAGCGCCGGGTCGGGGGAGATCACGGCCGGCGTGCCCAGCCGCAGCGCCTCCACGGCCGGGAGGCCGAAGCCCTCGAAGTGGCTGGGCATCAGGAACGCGGCCGCGCCGGCCAGCGCCGCGGCGTAGTCGTCGTCGGTGAGGCGGTCGAGGAACACGATCCGGTCGGCGGCCGGTGACCGCTGCGCCGCCGCCGCGAACCGCGGCACGGGCTGACCGCCGGTGAGCACCGCGAGGGCGTACGCCGGAAGGCCCGTCATGGCTTCGATCGCGATCTCGACGCCCTTGTGCGGCGCGTGGCCGGCGATCAGCAGATAGCGCAGCCCGGCGAGACCGGGCGGCACCGTGCCCGGCCCGGCCCGCAGGTCGCTGCCGGGGTGCCAGACCGTGGTGCGCGCGGCCGGCACGTCGTAGAGGCCGGCCAGGTCGTGTCGGGTGCGGGCGCTGACACACACCAGCCGGGCGGAGCGGCTGATCGCGGTCGCGTAGCTGACCCGTCGGTAGTGCAGTTGCGACCGGCCCAGGCCGGCCGGCCACAGCCGGAAGGCGAGGTCGTGGACGATGGTGGTGACCGGGTGGCGGCTGCCGACGACCGCGAGGCTGGGGCTGAGCGAGAGCACCGAGGCCGGGCCGGCGGTCTCACCCCGTAGCGCGGCGGTGGCCGCGGCGATCGTGCGCTCGCGGCCCCCGCCCTGGCGGCTGCGGACGGTCAGGTCGGCGCTCGTGCCGGCCGGCGGCTGCCAGTCTTCCGGCACGGCGACCAGGCTGAGCCGGCGGCCGGCCGGCCAGTGCCGGACGACCTCGGTCAGCACCCGGGTGATGCCGCCCGGGCCGACGCCGCTGCAGTCGAACACCGTCGTCATCGGACGTCACCGGGTCGCATCGGCCACCCACCCGGTCATCCGGTCACGGAACCGGTCGGTGGAGAACGTGGTGGCGTGGGCGCGGACCCGGTCGCGGTCGATCTCGGGCAGCCGCGCGATGGCCGCCAGGTAGTCGCCGGGGTCGAGCGAGTCGACCAGGAAGCCGGTCTCGCCGTCGACCACGGTCTCGCACAGGCCGCCGCGGCGCAGCCCGACCACCGGTGTGCCGGCGGCCTGGGCCTCGACCGGAACGATGCCGAAGTCTTCGTGCGCGGGAAACAGCAGCGCGCGGGCGCCCTGGTAGAGCGCGCGGAGCCGGTCGCGGCTGGGCCGGTGCTCGAAGGTGATCGGGGCGTTCGAGGCCTGCGCGGCCCGGCGCAGCGCGGCTTCCTGCGGCCCGCCGCCGGCGATGACCAGTGGCAGCTTCGCCCGCGACGCGATCTCGATGATCAGGTCGAAGTTCTTGTAGGGGATCCACCGCCCGACGCCGAGCAGGTAGTCGCGGTCGCCGGCCGGGCCGTCGGGCGCCGGTGTCGAGAAGAAGTCGGTGTCGACCGGTGGGTGCACGACGGCGGCGTCGCGACCCCAGTAGCGCCGGATGCGGTCCCGGACCTCGACCGAGTTGGCCGCGTAGGCGTGCACGTGCCGGCTGGCCCTCACGTCGACGCCGCGGAGCAGCCGGCGCGGCAGCGCGAGCACCGGGTTGGCGCCGCGGCCGTCGAACGCCGGGCTCCACAGGTAGCGGGCGGGGGAGTGCACGTAGCTCAGGTGCCGGGTGGTGGCGGGCGTGCCGAGTTTCACCGTGTGCGCGAAGGCGTGGCTCGACGAGATGACCACGTCGGGCGCCGGGCGGCCCAGGGTGCGCCAGGCCAGCGGCATGACCGGCAGCGCGAGCGCCTTGGAGCGGCGCAGCGGGGTGCGGGCCAGCCACGACTGGCGCAGGTCGAGGCCGTCGAGGGGGGCGTCCGGCTCGGCCCACAGCACGTAGCGGGTGGCGTGCGGCACCAGCCCGGCGATCGCGAGGAACACGTCTTCGGAGCCGCCGTGCGCGCTGAACCACTCGTGGACCACCGCGACGCTGCGCCCGGCGAGAAGACCGGGTCGCATCAGCTGTGCCGGCTCCACAGGTCGCGCAGCGGCTCCCAGTCGCCGCCCAGGGTTTCCTCGCAGAGCGCTTCCATGTAGACGGCGGCGGCCGAGCCGTCGCGGTCCCACCAGATGCCGCAGAGCGTGCGGCCGTCGCTGCCCTTGAACGCGTATTCGACGTAGAGGCCGGGCGCCTTGGTGACGCCGCCCTCGCGCCGCTGGGGCTGCATGAGGCCGGGCGCGAGTTCGGGGCCGTCCAGCGCGAGTTGCTGCCGGTAGTTGCGGGCCACCTCCTTCTTCGCCGGCTCCGGGTAGGAGGCGAAGTGGATGAACACGCCGCCGTTGCGGCACAGCACATGGGTCAGCTCTCCCTGCGAGAGCGCCGGCCCACCGGTGTCGGTGTTGCCGGTGCAGCCGCCCATCGCCGACAGCCACGGCTCGGCCAGCGCCGACGCCTCGCCGCTGAACTTGGCCTTGTTGATGGCGACCAGGCTCGCCTCGTAGGGCGCCAGGGAACCGGACGGCGCGGCCGTCGACGGTGTCGACGGGCCGGCCCCGCCGGAGCCGCTCCGGCCGATGAAGTAACCGCCGGCACCGGAAGCGAGCACACCGACGACGATGCCGGCGACCAGGCCGGGCACCAGCTTGCCGCGCTTGGCCGCCGGCTGCGACCACTCGATCCGCGAGGGTCCGGAGCGCGGGTCGTCGAACTCGGGCTCGGCCGCCCAGCGCGGGTCGTCGGCCTGCTCGACCGGCCACTGCTGCTCCGGCGGCGCCGAGACCGGGCCGCCCTGGTCGGGCGGCCACTGTTGGGGGTAGCCCTCGGGCTCGGCGGCGTAGCCGCTCGGCGGATAGCCGGCCGCCTGTGGCGTGGCGTAGGGCGGGCCCGACTGCGGCGTGGCGTAGGGCGGGCCGGACTGCGGCGTGGCATAGGGCGGGCCGGACTGCGGCGTCGCGTAGGGCGGCCCCGACTGCGGCTCCGTGTAGGGCGGGCCGGACTGCGGCTCGGTGTGGGGCGGGCCCGACTGCGGTGCCGGGGTCGGTGCGGGTGGTGCCGGCGGCCAGGACGGATGCGGAGGCGCGGCGGCTTCGGGCTCGCCAACGTCCGGCCGTGTCTCCTGGCCGCCCCGGGACGCGTCATCACTCACGAGCGGCAGGGTATCAGCGCACCACGATGCCGATTAACCCACATGAACGGCGCTCGGATCACCCGGCTGAGCTGGCCTCCAGCAACTCTTTGAGACGGGCGACGCTCCGCGGCGCCCGCACCGCCGTCATGCGGCGCACCATCGGCAGCAGCGCCCGCCCCATCGCGCTGCCGTCGTAGTCGAACGTGAACGTCAGCCGCGACCGGGCACCGCCGTCGAGCGGCTCGACCAGCAGGTCCACATTGGGCCGGACGGGTCCGTCGACACCCCGCACCGACCAGCGGCGCGGCGGGTCGAGCAGGGCCACCTCCTGCGTCATCGCGCGGTTGACGCCGCCGATCCGGCGGACGGTGGTGAACCGGCCGTCGGGGTGCGTCTCGACCGAGACGATGTCGGGCTGCCACCGCGGGAAGCGGGCTGGGTCCGCGACGTAGGCGAACACCGCCTCCGGGGGACGGGAAATCTCGATCCTGGTAATCATGAGAGGCCTCCGTTGTCACATCGGTGGATGACCGGTCGTCGTGAGGCAGGACGACCACGACCGACCGGAGGTGACGAGATCGACGAACTCGACCCGGCCCGTTTCGAGGAGCTGCGCCCGCACCTGCGCGCGGTGGCCTACCGGATGCTCGGCTCGCTGGCCGAGGCGGACGACGCGGTGCAGGAGGCCTGGCTGCGGCTGCGCACCGGCGGCGAGGTGCGTGACCTGCGGGCCTGGCTGACCACCGTGGTCGCCCGGGTCTGCCTCGACGTGCTGCGGGCCCGCCGGCGGCGGCCGACGCTGTCGGCCGACGCGCCGCTGCCGGACCCGCTGGTGCTCACGGCCGACGCCCCGGGGCCGGAGGAGACCGCCGTCCGGGAGGAGGCGATCGGTGTGGCGCTGCTGGTCGTGCTCGACACCCTGGCGCCGGCCGAGCGGGTCGCGTTCGTGCTGCACGACCTGTTCGGCGTGCCGTTCGAGGAGGTCGGGCCGGTGGTCGGCCGCACGCCGGTGGCCGCCCGGCAACTGGCCAGCCGGGCCCGGCGCCGGGTGCGCGGCGCGACCGCGCACGCCGACACCGACCGGGTGCGGCAGCGGGCCGTGGTCGACGCGTTCCTCGCCGCGGCGCGGGGCGGCGATCTGGCCGCGCTGGTGGCGTTGCTCGACCCCGACGTGCGACTGCGGGCCGACGTGCCGGCCGCGTTCCAGGGTGCCGACGCGGTCGCGGGCCAGGCCGCGGCCTACGCGGCGCACGCGGCGGGCGCCCGCCCCGCCTGGGTCGACGGCGCGGCCGGCCTTGCCGTGTTCGCCGGCGGGCGGCCGGTGACGGTGCTCGCGTTCACGGTCGCCGCGGGACGGATCACCGAGATCTTCGTGTACGCGCGGCCGGACCGGTGGGACGTGGGTCACCGTACCGTCGCATGATCTTCGGTTTTGTGATGATGTTGCCGGTGTGGTGATGGCGGCGGTGACCCGGCGGCGGCTGGTCGGTGGCGCGCTGGCGGCCGCGGTGACCGGCGCGTTCGGCACCGTCGGTGCCGGCTACTACTTCGCCGGTGAGTTGCTCGGCGTCGAACGGACCCGCGACCTGCCGGTGCGGGTGCTCGGCGTCGACGGCGACCGGGTGACGCTCAGCCGCGATCTCGACACCGCCAAGCCGATCCAGGTCGGGCTGGTCTGGCCCGACGGCGCGGTGCGGCTGTCGGCGCGGGCCGAGGTCGACGGCGACACCGTCGTGCGGCAGATCGTCGAGCGCGAGCAGGGCGAGCTGAAGCCGGGCTTGGCCGTCACGGTCGACTACAACGTCTACAGCACCGACCCGAAGGCCGCGTTCGGCCTCCACTTCGCGACCGTGCCGGTGCCGGGTGAACTGGGCGACCTGCCGGCATGGTTGGTGCCGCCGCCCGCCGGCGGCCGGCCGGGTTCGTGGGCGATCGCGATGCACGGGCGCGGCGCGAGCCGGCACGAGGCGCTGCGGGTGCTGCCCGGTGTGGTCGGCGCCGGGCTGACCACGCTGGTGATCGGCTACCGCAACGACCCGGACGCGCCGGCCAGCCCGGACGGCTACTACCACCTCGGCGACACCGAGTGGCGCGACCTGGCGGCGGCGATCCGCTACGCCAAGGAGAACGGCGCGACCGGCATCGTCGTGTTCGGCTGGTCGATGGGCGGCGGTGCCACCCTGACCGCCCTACGCCGGCTGCCGGTCGCCGACGCGGCGCTGATCCGCGGCGTGGTGCTCGACAGCCCGGTGCTGTCCTGGCACGCGGTGATCGACTACCAGGCCGAGCTGCGCCACCTCCCGGCGCCGGTGACCTGGTCGGCGAAGCGCTTCACCGAATGGCGCGGCGGGCTCTCCCTCTCCCGCCTCGACCAGCACCCGGGCGAGCTGACCGTGCCGACCCTGCTCTTCGTCGACGAAGACGACCTGCTGGTGCGCACCGACCGGGCCCACGCCCTCGCCGCGGCCCGGCCGGAGCTGGTCACCCTGGTGGCCACCCGCGGCGGAGGCCACGTGGCCTCGTGGAACGTCGACCCCGACGGCTACCGGGCCGAGGTGGCCGCCTTCCTGGCACGCCACGCCTAAGGGCGGCGCCACTCGCTGTCGTCGAGGTGGTTGTCGGGGCGGTCGGGCCGCGGGTCGGTCTCCTGCAGCTCGACGAACTCCTCCGGGCGGACCCGGGGCGGCAGCTCGCCGAAGCGGACGTGCCGCAGGAAGGCGGCCTCCTCGTCGCTGAACACCACGTGCTCGCCCTCGTCGGCCATCGCGACCTCCCTGTGCCACCCATTCTGCCGCCGCCCGGCCGTCGTCGGACTGCCCATTCGGCGGATCCGACCACACGACCGGCCGGCACCCGCCACGCTGGACCCATGGCACTGCACGGGCAGCGGGTGCTGCTGGTCGGCGGCACGTCCGGGCTCGGCCTCGCGGTCGCCCAGGCGGTCGCGGAGCGGGGCGGCACGCCGGTCGTGGCGTCGCGGAGCCGGGACCGCGTCGAACGCGCCCTGCGCGCGCTCCCGGGCGGCGCCGAGGGCGCCACCGTCGACCTGGCCGACGCCACCTCGGTGGCGGGGCTGGCCGAGCGGGCCGGCCCGGTCGACCACCTCGTCTACACGGCCGGTGAGCCGCTGGCGCTGACCATGCTGGCCGACCTGACCACCGACGTGGCCCAGCGTTTCTACGCGACCCGGCTGTTCGGCGCGCTCGCCGTGGTGCGGGCCGTGCGGGCGGCCGGCACCCTGAGCGAGGCCGGCAGCGTGGTGCTGACCGGCGGCAACGCCTCCCAGCGCTCGGCGCCGGGGTGGGCCCTGGGCGCCAGCATCTGCGGCGCCATCGAGGCGCTGACCCGGCAGCTCGCGCTGGAACTGGCCCCGGTGCGGGTCAACGCGATCGCGCCCGGCGTCACCCGCACCCCGATGTGGGCGGCGGGCATGAGCGAGGCCGAGCAGCGCGCGATGTTCGACGAGCTGGCCGGGTCGCTGCCGGTCGGCCGGCCCGGCGAGCCCGAGGACGTCGCCCTGGCCTACGTGTACGCGATGGAGCAGCCGATGGCCACCGGCACCGTCCTGCTCGTCGACGGTGGGGCGGTCCTGGTCTAGGGCAGCACCGCGCGCAGCGTCAGGACCAGGTCGAACGGCGCCGCGCGCAGCCAGGCCTCCGGTGCCGGCGGCGGGCCACAGGCGGCGGTGCCCAGGCCGTGGTGCCCGTGGTCGAGGTGGACGTGGATGTCGCGGCCCGGCACCAGGTCGCCGGTGTGCGTCGCCGCGGTGAGCGCGGCCGTGCTCCACCGCCGGGCGGTCAGCTCGAACGTCGGGTGGCCGAGGATCTCCAGGCCGGCGCCGGTCGGGTCGGTCAGCCGGGCCTCGCGCACCCCGGTCCGGTTGCCGTTCTCCTGCGGCCGCACGTACGGCGTCTGCATCTCGTCGACCGTGGACCGGTAACGGCCGACCAGCGCGGCGGCCGACGAGTCCACGTAGGCCTCGCCCGGCCCGCCGCCGAACCACTCCACCGCGCCGAGGCGGCCGGGAACGGTCAGCGACACGCCGGCCCGGGGGAGCGGCACGTCCCACTCGCCTTCCGGCTCGACGTGCAGGGCCAGCGTGGCCGCATCGTCGTCGGCGGTCCAGGTGTAGGTCGCCAGGAAACCGCGGTCGGTGCCGGCGGGTGCGACCCGGCTGGTCACCACGTAGGCGTCGGCGGAGGCGGCGAGGTCGACCACCCGGTGGGTGAGCCGGTGCAGGCCCGCGGCCCGCCAGCGGTCGGCGACCGGGTCGGCGCCGCGGACGTCGTTGTCGATCGGGGCCCGCCACAGGTCCAGCCGTGGGCCGCGCAGGGCCAGACCGCCGAGCGCGACCAGGTCGCCGGCGCGGAACCGGGCCGGGCCGAGGGTGTCGCCGGTGAACCGGCGGCCGGAGCGGCGCGGGCGCGGCCGGGCCTCGTGCAGCCGCAGCTGCCCGGCACCGACGGTCGCGCCGGCCAGCCGGGCCGTCACGGTGAGCCAGGCCTCGCCGGGCCGCGCGGTGGCGGCCGCGGCCGGCAGGTCAACCGGGTACGACTCCCCGGGGCCGAGCGCGGGCGCGTCGACCTGCCCACTCTCGACTGTGTGACCGTCGACGGCCACCGTCCAGTCCAGCGTGACGCCGGTCAGGTCGCGGTGGTCGTAGCCGTTGCGGACGGTCAGGCCGCCGCCGGCCCCAGCGAAGAGCCGGACCGGCGCGAACACCGCGCCCAGCTCGGTCAGCCCCGGCGAGGGCGTGCGGTCCGGGAACACCAGGCCGTCGATGACGAAGTTGCCGTCGTGCACCGGCTCGCCGAAGTCGCCGCCGTAGGCGAAGTGGTCGCCGCGCCGGATGCCGTGGTCGAGCCATTCCCAGACGAAGCCGCCCTGGCAGCGGGGGTAGGTCTCGAACAGCTCCCGGTAGGTCGTCAACAGCCCCGGCCCGTTGCCCATCGCGTGCGCGTACTCGCAGAGCACGAACGGCAGCCCGGTCGGCGCGGCGCCGATCCCGGCCACCTCGGCGGGCGGCCGATACATCCGGCTGTAGACGTCGGTGTGCGTGCTCGACGGGTCGCCCTCGTAGTGCAGCGGCCGCGCGGGGTCGATCGCCCGGGCGACCTCGGCCATCGGCTCCAGGTTGCGCCCGACGCCGGCCTCGTTGCCCAGCGACCACATCACCACGCAGGGATGGTTCTTGTCGCGCTCGACCGTGCGCCGCATCCGGTCGACCAGCGCGTCGGTCCAGCGCGGGTCGTCGGTCGGGTTGCCGCGCCAGCCGATCTGCTCGAAGCCGTGTGTCTCGTAGTCGTTCTCCACGATCACCCAGAAGCCCAGCTCGTCGCAGAGGTCGAGCAGCGCCGCGTCGGGCGGGTAGTGACTGGTGCGGATCGCGTTGACGTGGTGCGCCTTCATCAGCTCGAGCTCGGCCCGCACGACGTCGGGCGGCACGACCCGGCCCAGGTCGGGGTGGAACTCGTGCCGGTTGACGCCGCGGAAGAAGATCCTGCGGCCGTTGCCGGTGAGCAGGCCGTCGACCACGGCCACGGTGCGGAAGCCGACCTTCAGCGAGACCGTCTCGCTCGCCGTCGCGACCGACGCGGCGTACAACGTGGGTGTTTCCGGTGTCCACGGTGCGACCGCGTCGAGGGCGTGTTCGGTGTTGACGGCGACGTCGTGCAGCCCGAGCGCGGGCACCGAGAGCAGCGCGCCGGCCGGCGCGTCGACCCGCAGCGTCCCGCGCCCGGTCAGGTGGTCGAAGGAGGCGTGCGCGAACACGTCGTCGATCCCGCCGGCCGGCCGCACCCGCAGGGTGACCGCGCGGAAGATTCCCGGCAGCCACCACATGTCCTGGTCTTCCAGGTAGCTGCCGGCCGACCACTGGTGCACCCGGACGGCCAGCACGTTGGCCGCGCCGGGGCGCAGGTGCTCGGTGACGTCGAACTCGTGGGTCAGCCGGCTGCCCTGGGTGACGCCGACCTCGGCGCCGTTGACGAACACCCGCCCGCACGAGTCGACACCCTCGAAGCGGAGCAGCACCCGCTGCCCGGCCCAGCCGGCGGGCACGTCGAACAGCCGCCGGTGGTCGCCGGTGGGGTTCTCCGCGGGCACGTGCGGCGGGTCGATCGGGAAGGGATAGGTGACATTGGTGTACGCGGGCTGCCCGTAGCCGTGCATCGGCCAGCTCGACGGCACCGGCAGCGTGTCCCACCCCGCGTCGTCGTAGCCGGCGGCCCAGAAGTCGTCGCCGGCCGTCGCGGTCGGGTTGAGCCGGAACCGCCAGGCGCCGGACAGGTCGATCGACGGTGCGTCGCTGTGCAGCGCGGCCCGCGGCGGCACCGTGCCCCGGGGCCGGCCGAAGTCGGTCAGGTAGTCGGTCATCCGGCGAACCGGTAGTCGGCGAAGCCGGTCACGCCGGGGCGGGCGCGGAACAGGGCGCCGCTCGGCGTCGGGTCGTCGGCCGACGGCCGCGAGGTGGTGATGTAGAGGTCGGCGAGGTCGGGCCCGCCGAACGCGCACGCGGTCGGCCGCGCCACCGGCACCGGGACCACCGCGTCGAGGCTGCCGTCGGGCCCGTAGCGGTGCACCGCGCCGCCGTCCCAGAGCGCCACCCAGACGCCCCCTTCCGCGTCGAGGCAGAGCCCGTCGGGCGTTCCCGCCTCCGTGGGCACGGTGACGAACGGGCGGCGGCCGGTGAGGTCGCCGTCGAACAGGTCGATCCGCTGCGTCGCCGAATCGACGTAGTAGGCGGTGCCGCCGTCGCGCGACCAGGCCAGCCCGTTGGAGATGGTCACGCTGTCCAGCACGACGGTCACGCTCAGGTCGGTGTCGAGGCGGTAGAGCTTGCCCGCGCCCGGGCTCTCGTCGGTCGCCATCGACCCACAGTAGAACCGGCCGAGCGGATCGCAGCCGCCGTCGTTCATCCGCACCGGTCCGGCCGGCCACAGCTCCGGCAGGAGCCGCGGTGCCGTGGCGCCCGGGTCGAGCAACGCGAAGCCCCGCTCCACCGCGAGCACGAGGCCGCCGCCGCGGCGGGGCCGGACAGCACAGACCACGGACGAGACGGGGGTACGGGTGACCGCGCCGCCGGCCGGATCGAGCGAGAGCATGTCACCGGCCAGCATGTCGACCCAGTGCAGCCGCCCGGTCGCGGCGTCCCACGCCGGACCCTCACCGTGCCCGGCGAGCCGGTCGGTGACCTGTTCTACGTTGATCTTCATAGCGACTTCATCCTGTCATCCGAGGCCAGGCCCTAGGCTAGGGATCATGCCGGATATCGTCAGCCCAGCGATCAGCGACTATCTGCTCGCCCACTCGTCCCCCGCCGACAACGTGCTGCGGGAGCTCGCGATCGAGACCGCCCGCGCCTTCCCGGACGCGGCCGGGATGCAGATCTCGCACGACGAGGGCGAGTTGCTGACCATGCTGGTCCAGTTGGTCGGCGCGACCGCCGCGGTCGAGGTCGGTGTGTTCACCGGCTACTCGTCGATCTGCATCGCGCGCGGCCTGGCGCCGTCGGGCACGCTGGTGTGCTGCGACGTGAGCGAGGAATGGACCTCGATCGCCCGCCGCTACTGGGACCGGGCCGGCGTCGCCGACCGCATCGACCTGCGGATCGCGCCCGCCATCGAGACGCTGCGCGCGCTGCCCGCCGAGGAGACCGTCGACTTCGCGTTCATCGACGCCGACAAGGACGGCTACCCCGCCTACTACGCCGAGTTGGTCACCCGGGTGCGGCCGGGCGGCCTGATCGTGCTCGACAACGTGCTGCGCGGCGGACGGGTGGTGGACCCGACCGCGACGGGGACGGCCGACCTCGCGATCCGGAAGGTCAACGACTTGGTCGTGGGCGACCCGCGGGTCAGCGTGGCCATGCTGCCGGTGCGCGACGGGGTCACCCTCATCCGCAAGCGCTGATCGGCGAGCATCGAGGATGCCAGATGCGGGCGCGCGGGGGATCGCCCGCCCGGTAACGTTCGATGCGTGGCAAATCGGGTCAAAGTGCCACCAAACATCTTCGGTATGCCGTTCGCGTTGGCCGGCCTGGCGGGAGTCTGGAGGACGGCGCAGTCCTACGGCATCTCCCCGGCGGGGGTCACGGACGCGCTGTTCATCCTGGCCGCCCTGGTCTGGCTGCTCTCCTGCGCGCTCTACTTCAGCCGCCCCCGCGACGTACGCGGCGACCTGGTCGACAACGTCGGCCAACCGTTCATCGCGCTGGCGCTGATCGTCCCGATGCTCTGCGCCTACCAGGCGCTGGAGCCCCGGGCACACGACGCCGCGGTCGTGGTGGTCGACGTGTTCCTGGTGCTCACCCTCCTCTACGGAGGGTGGATCACCGGGCAGTGGATCTACGCACCGGTGGACGCGCCGAAGATCCACCCGGGGTACTTCCTGCCCACCGTCGCGGGTGGACTGATCGCGTCGGCCGCCGCGACCAGCGTGGGACAGCGGCGCCTCGGCGAGTTCATGTTCGGCCTGGGCGTGATCTGTTGGTTCGTGATGGGCTCGATCATCATGAACCGGCTGTTCATCAGCCCGCTGCTGCCGCCGCCGCTGATCCCTACGCTGGCCATCGAGGTGGCGCCGGCGCCGGTGGCCAGCATCGCCTACTTCGCCCTCAACGGCGGCCGGATCGACACGGTCGCCGCGTTCATCGCCGGCTACGGCGTGCTGATCTTCACGGCCCAGTTCCGCTTCCTGCCGGCGTACCTCCGGTTGAAGTTCGGTCCCGGGTTCTGGTCGTTCGGTTTCGCCTTCGCCACCGCCGCCACCGTCACCCTGGTCTGGATCAACGTGGGCCGGCCCAGCCCGCATTTCGCGCTGAGCTGGCTGGTGATCGGCCTGATCACGCTGCTGATCGGGGGCATCGGCCTGCGCACGCTGGTCGCGGTCGCCCGCGGCCGCTACCTGCCCAGGCCGACGCCGCCGGTCACTGGAACAGCTTCGCCGCGGTGATCGCGGTCTCCACCACCCCGTAGCCGAGCAGGACCGCGATCAGGGCCCAGGACAACGCGAGTCGCGCGCTCATGCCCTTTCCTCCCTTCGGTCGGAGGGGCAGGAGCACCGGCGACTGTGCTTGCCGGGCCCGCTTCGCTCGCTCATGCGGTCGCCTCCTTCACTGCCGGCTCGACCTGGTCGGCCGGCCTGGGCTGCGCCGGGACGTCCGCGCCGCCCGGCTCGTGGTAGCGCTCCGGCACCGGCCGGATCAGCAGGTTGGCGATGAAACCGACGGCCAGCACGCCGACCATGGTGAACAGTGCCGGCCGGTAGTCTTCGGCCGTCAGCGAGCCGGGCTTGCCCTGGGCGTCGAGGAACCCGTTGATGATCAGCGGGCCGGCGACGCCGGCCGCCGACCAGGCGGTCAGCAGCCGGCCGTGGATCGCACCGACCTGGTAGGTGCCGAACAGGTCGCGCAGGTAGGCCGGCACGGTCGCGAAGCCGCCGCCGTAGAACGAGATGATCACGCCGGCCAGGAGCACGAACAGGCCGGTCGCGGCGTGCCCGACCGAGGCCAGCAGGGTGTAGAGCACCATGCCGACGCCGAGGTAGACCATGTAGATCGGCTTGCGGCCGATCAGGTCCGACGTGGCCGACCAGGCGAACCGGCCGGCCATGTTGAACAGCGAGAGCAGACCGACGAAGCCCGCCGCCGCCGAGACGGCGACCGTCGAGGTCGTACCCTCCCGGAAGAAGTCCTGGATCATCGGGCTGGCCTGCTCGAGGATGCCGATGCCGGCGGTCACGTTGCAGAACAGCACGATCCAGAGCAGCCAGAACGCGCGGGTCCTGATGGCGTTGGCCGCCGACACGCTCGCGGTGGTGACCAGCGGCTTGGCGGCCACGGCGGCCGGGTCGAAGCCGGCCGGCCGCCAGCCCTCGGCCGGCACCCGCACGTTGACCACCCCGAACATCATGATCACGAAGTAGCCGATGCCGAGGGTCAGGAACAGCGCGACCAGCGCGCCGCCGGACGCGACCGAACTCGCGACGTTGGGGTCGTAGCCGCTGTCGTAGAGCGACAGCAGTTGCCGCGACGCCGGGCCGGCGATCAGCGCACCGCCGCCGAAGCCCATGATGGCCAGCCCGGTCGCCAGGCCCGGCCGGTCCGGGAACCACTTGATCAGCGTCGACACGGGGGAGATGTAGCCGATGCCGAGCCCGATCCCGCCGATCACCCCGTAGCCGAGGTAGACCAGCCAGAGTTGCCCGGTCGCGATGCCGAGCGCGCTGACCAGGAAGCCGGCCGCCCAGAACGAGGCCGAGACGAACATCGCCTTGCGCGGTCCGTTGTTTTCCACCCAGGTGCCGGCGACCGCCGCCGACAGCCCGAGCATGACGATCGCGATGCTGAAGATGATGCCGATCGCGGTCTGGCTGGCGCCGAAGTGCGCGACGAACGAGTTCTTGTAGACGCTGGTCGCGTACGCCTGCCCGATGCAGAGATGGACGGAGAGCGCCGCGGGCGGTATCAGCCACCTGCTGAAGCCCGGCGGCGCGACGGTGTGCTCACGATCGAGAGCGGATAACAGGGCCATGAAACGCCTCCTGCCGCGTTAGGCCGTATCCGGCCGCTCGTCGCGGCCCGGACCCGGCCTGAATCGTTTCGATGGTAAGACGATCATGAATGGATCGCATTTCGAAGCGACTGGTTGTGCCGGCGCGGTGGGCGGTCGTGCCGGGTCGGCGACCGGTCGGGCCACCATGCCGCGATTGGCTCTGCCGCCGTGGGGGCGCGCGTGCGCAGGATCGGAGGATGGACCGCTTCCCGCCGGCGTCGATGGCCGACCTCGTCGATGTTCCCTGCCGCTACGACCTGGCCGAGAGCACGAGCCCGCCGCTGCTCCTGGGCGAGCTGCTGACGCCGGCCGTGCGGGAGCGCCTCGACAACCTGCCGATCGGGTACGGCACCACGCCCGGTGACGCGGAGCTGCGTACCCTGGTCGCCAAGGATCTGGCCGTCGACCCCGACCAGGTGCTGCTCACCGCCGGCGGCATCGGGGCGATGTTCCTGCTGGCGCTGGTCACCGTGGAGGCCGGCGACCACGCGGTGGTGGCGACGCCGTGCTTCCCGCCCGCCCGCGCGGTGCTCGAATCGCTGCGGGCCGAGGTGACCCCCGTGCCGCTGTCGTTCGACGCCGGCTACCGGCTCGACGTCGACGCCGTCCTGGCCGCGGTGCGCCCGCGGACCCGGCTGGTCTCGCTCGCGTCACCGCAGAACCCGTCCGGGGTACGGATGGCCGCCGCCGACCTGGCAGACCTGGTCGCCGGGCTGGCCAGCGCCGCGCCGGACGCGGTGGTGCTCGTCGACGAGACCTATCGCGACGCCGCCTACGACGGCGCGGTGCCGCCGTCGGCCGCGGCACTCGGGCCTCGGGTGGTGACCTGCTCGTCGCTGTCGAAGGCCTACGGCGCGGCCGGGCTGCGGGTCGGTTGGCTGACGGCGACCTCGGCGGACCTTTACGAGCGGTTGCGGCGGGCCAAGTTCAACACGCTGATCAGCGGCTCGGGGGTGGACGAGGCGCTGGCCGTTCTGGTGCTCCAGCAGCGTGCCCGGGTGCTCGGCGAGCGCCAGGCGGTGTTGCGGGCCGGGCTGTCCACACTGGAGTCCTGGGTCGCGACCCAGCCGCTGGTCTCGCTGCTGCCACCGGACGCCGGCGCGCTCTGCTGCCTCCGGCTGGACCCGTCCGTGTCCACCTCCCGGTTCTATTCGACGCTGTCGTCGCTGGACACCCGGGTGGCGCCGGGTTCGTGGTTCTACGAGTCGGACCGGGTGTTCCGCGTCGGGTTCGGCCACCTGCCGCCGGACCTGTTCGCGGCGGGGTTGGACCGGCTCGGGTCGGCGCTCACGCTGGGCCGCTGATCGGTTCGCTGACCGCCCTTCCGGCCGGCCGCCGCGGTGGCCACGTCGGTGCGGTAGGTGTGCCGGGCGCGCAGCAGGAGCAGGCCGTTGAGCAACAGCGGCACGAGCATGATGAGGAACGCCTCGCGCAGCCCCGCGCCGCGGCCACCGGCGCCGCCGAGCTCGTCGGCCGTGAAGCCGAACGCGATCGGCCCGGCCGCCTCGGCCGCGAGTTGCAGGACGGTGCGGACGCTCTCCGCGCGCCCCCACAGGGCGGCCGGGACGATGTCGAGGCGGGCCGCGCCGAGCGGCGGGTTGGCGCCGGCGAGGAAGAGCGCGCCGAGCGTGAAGAAGGCCACCGAGATCCAGATGTCGGCGGCGACCAGTCCGGGCAGGAAGAGCAGGGCGGCGGCGCTGTAGGCGACCGCCGGCACCGTGATCCGGGCCCGGGTGTGCCCGCGGCGCACCTCGCGGTCGGTGAGTCGCCCGCCGAACACCGTGCCGGCGACCGCGCCGATGCCGATCGGGATGACGACCAGGCTGACCAGACCCTGCGAGAGTCCGAACCGGTCCAGGGCGAAGATCAGGGCGAAGGTGCGCAGGCCGGCGAAGAAGAAGTAGCCGACCGCGGTCGCGATGATCAGGGTGCGTACGGTGCGGATGCCCAGCACGAAGCGCGCCGCCTGCCAGAAGCTCATCCGGTCCGGGTCACGGCGCAGGATCCGGTCGGATTCCGGTGGGACGCCCTCGTGCAGGATCCGCTCCCGGGTGGGGTCCGAGGCGTCGCCGGGCCGGTCACCGGCGTCGCGGGTGCCGGCCGGGCGCAGGCCGGCGGCCGGGGCCAGCCGGCTCGCGCCGCCGCGGCGGGGCTCGGGCATCAGCTTCCAGATCGCGGCCGCGAGCCCGAGGCTGATCACCCCCAGGCCCAGGAACGGCGCCCGCCAGGTCAGCCACGCGGCGATGTCACCGCCGATCAGCAGCGCCAGCCCCGCACCGACCAGCTCGCCGGTCAGCACCCATCCAAAGATCTTGGCCCGTTCTCCGGGCTGGAACAGATCACCGATCAGCGAGGCGACGATCGGTCCGGCGGCGGCGACGGCGGCACCGAGCGCGATCCGCGACAGCAACAACGCGGTGTAGTTCGGCGCCAGCCCGCCGACCACCATCGACACGCCCCAGACGGCGATCGTGACCACCAGCAGCCGAACCCTGACGGTCCGGTCGGCCAGCACCCCCGCGACAGGCGCGGCCACGGCGCCGACCCCCGAGGACACCGTCGCGAACAGCCCGAGCTGGGCATGCGAGATGCCCAGATCGGCCTCGAGCGGCGCGCCGACGGCGCCGATCGTCCCGCTGTCGGCGGAGTTCAACGCGAGCACCATCGCCAACAGAATGATCATGCGCGCACGAACCGGCCCACCGAGCGCGGCCGACAGTCGGGCGATCAGCATCCGCCCCGGCACCCGTGCCGCATACCCGTCGCGGACCCGAAAAACCGTCAGACCCCGGTTGTACGTTCTCCCGCATGGTCGACGTCACCGCTTACCTGCGCCGCCTCGGTCTCCGCCGGGAGCCACCCAGCGCACCGGCCCTGGCCGCGCTGCACCGCGCCCACGCCGAACGCATCGCCTACACCACCTTCGACATCCACCTCGGCCGCACCACGACGATCGACCCCGAGGAGTCCGCCGACCGCATCGCCCGGTTGGGCCGCGGCGGCTACTGCTACCACCTCAACGGCGCCCTGTCCGCGCTGCTGGCCGCACTCGGCTACGACGTGCGCTGGCACCTGGGCGGCGTCCAGGGCCGCGCCGCCGAGGCCCCGGTCGGCGCCAACGGCAACCACCTGGTCCTGACGGTGCACGGCCTGCCCACCCCGCAGTGTCCGGAGGGCGTCTGGTTCACCGACGTCGGCCTGGGCGACGGCCTGCACGAGCCGGTCCCCTTGACGCCGGGCCCGTTCACCCAGGGCCCCTACGAGTTCACCCTCGACCACTCGTCGGCGGTCCCCGGCGGCTGGCGCCTGACCCACGCCCCGTTCGGCGGCTTCCGGGGCATGGATTTCGCCGCGGCCCTGGCCACCCCCGCCGACTTCCAGGCGATGCACAAGGAACTCGCGACGTCACCGACATCGCCCTTCGTGCGCACGCTGACCGCCCAACGCCGCCACACCGCGGGAGCCGACATCCTCCGCGGCCTCAACCTGACCACCGTCACCTCGACCGGCGCGGCCTCCCGCGAGGTGACCGACCAGGAAGAATGGTGGGGCATGCTGACCGGCCTCTTCAACATCGGCGTCGACGACGTCACCCCGCCCGAACGCGCCGCGCTCTGGGCCCGCGTCCGCACCACCCACGAAGCCTGGCTCGCCGCCGGCCGCCCATAACGCCCGCTCTCCATGCGTCGACCGACGCGCCGGCGGCGCGCCGCCCTGGCTGGGGCGGGTTCGCCGGGCGGGCGAGCTCGGCCGCGAGGTTTCGCGAGCGGGTGCGTGGTCCGGGGTGGCCCCTGTGCGTCGGCCCTGTGCGGTGGGCAGTTGGGCTTGGTCGGCGGCGCCGGCCGCAACTCGGCGCGGGGCGCCGCGTCGGTCGGTCACATCAACCGTGGGCGGTGACGCGGCAGCGTCGATTGGTCGTCTTCAGCCGCAACTGGTGCGCGGTCCGCCTCGGCCGGTGGTGTCAGACCCCCGCCTACGGACCCGTCCCGCGGCGGGAGGTGTCGGTCGGGAGAGGTGGCGCGGTTCGCGGCGGCAAGCGGGTGTCGGCCCGGTGCGGTGGGGGATTTCGGCTGGCGGCATCGGCCGCAGTGGTCGCGCGCCGCATTGGTGAGTCATTCAGCCGCGGACGACAGGGGACCACAGTGGCTGGCGGCGCCGTCGTTGGGCGCGCGGCCCGCGGCGGTTGTCGGCTTGGGGCGTGCCGTCCGCGGAGGGTGTCGGGTTGCGGCCGGCCGGGAGTGTCGGCTAAGGGCGTGCGACCACGGGACTGCCAGCGTCGCTTGGGGCGTGCCGCCTGGGGGTGTCCGCTTGGGGCGCGCGGCCCGCCGGGCTGCCGGTGTCGGCTAGCGAGCCTGCGGCCTGCCGGGCTGCCGGTGTTGGCTAGCGAGCCTGCGGCCTGCCGGGCTGCCGGTGCGCTCAGTGCGTCGGCCGCGTCGGCGTCGTTCGCCCCCTCGACGATCATGTCGAGCAGGGTCGGGATCGCGTCGGTTCCGCGGCGGGTGCCGAGCGCCAGGGCGGCATACCTGCGGACCACGATGTCGGCGCTGCCGAGTGCGTCGTGCAGCAGCGCGGTCGCCGCATCGGTGGGAACCTCGGCGATGGACCGGACGGCACGTTCGTGCACCTCGGCGACGGGTGAACCGAGGCCCTGAGCCAACAAGGCCAACCCGCCGTCGCCCGTCCGCGCCAGCGCCCAGCGGAGGGCGCCGGCCACGTTGGGGTCGCTCTCGCTCAGCACGGCCTCGGCCAGAGCCGCCACCGGCAGCGGAACCTCGTCGACGGCGGACAGGGCCGCGCGCTGGCGCCGCCCGGCGCTCTCCGAACCCAGGCCCTGCAGCAGTGCGACGACCTGGAGGACGTCTTCCCAGTCGGCGGGCTCGGCGGCACCGATCCGCTGGAGCCGGGTGAGCAGCTCCATCTCGGCCGCGATGCGGTCGCGGGTCTGCCGGGCCAGGTCCGCGACGAGTGCCGCCGGCGCGAAGCCGGGGTCATCCAGCACGCGCCCGACGTCACGCAGGGACAGCCCCAACGACCGCAGGCTCTCGATGTGGGTCGTCGCGGCCTGCGACGGGCCCGGATGCCGCCTGGCGCGCGTCTCGGGATCGACACCGGTTTCCCGGCAATCCCGAGCCACCCGTTGCGACTCCGGCTCGGCTCACGATGATCGACAGGACACGCCGTCGAACCTAAGGCCGACCTGCCCGCCCCGAACGTGGTCGACCGGCAGCCCGGGGGCGGGGTCGCGGCGCAGATCGAGGACGCGCATGGCCGGTCCGCGTGGCGCGCCACCCCGGACAACCCCTTGCCCCGGTCGGGCGGTCGGCGGGTCGCGATCGTGCGGGCTAATGGGCGGCGCGTGGTGTCGAGTCGCGGATGATGACTTCGGTGGGTAGGACGATGCGGCGGGTGGTCAAGGGCTCGTCGCCGAGCATGGCGAAGAGCATGTGTGCCGCCGCGTGGCCCGTTTCCTGCAACGGCATGCGTACCGTCGTCAGCGCCGGCTGGGTGTGTGCCGCCAGCGACCGGTCGTCGAACCCGCTGATCGCCACGTCGTCCGGGACCGACAGGCCCACGGTGCGGGCGGCCTCCAACACCCCCGCCGCGATCGTGTCCGACGCGCAGACGATCGCGTCGGGGCGGTTGGGGCCGCGGAGCAGGTCGAGGGCCGTCGTCACCGCCGCGGCCGTGTCGAAGGGCACCGAGACCTCGCGGGCACCCGTCACACCCGCGGCCTTGACCGCCGACCAGAAGCCCGTCGAGCGCAGCTTGCACGCCGACACGTGGACGGGGCCGTTCATCAGGACCAGCGAGCGCCGGCCGCCGGCGATCATCAGGTCGGTCAGCTCCGTCGCCGCGGCGTCGTGGGTGCAGTCGACCCAACCCACGCCTGGCAGCTTGCTGCGGTGGCCGATCAGGACCGTCGGTGCGCCCAGGCCCACCAGCTGCTTGATGATGGGATCCCGGGCGCCGGCGGCCGGGAGGACCACGCCGTCCACACGGCGGCGGCTCACCGTGTCGAGCACGTGCGCCGACTTCTGGCCCGACATGGTCAACAGCAGCAGGTCATAGCCCGCCCGCTCGGCCGCGTCACCCAACGCACCCAGCAACGCGGGATAGACCGGGTGCAGCACGACCTCGGACGCGTGCAGCGGGAACAGCACGCCCAGCGTGCGGCTGCGGCCCGTGGACAGCTGGCGCGCGGTCGGGTCCACCCGGAAGCCGTGCTCGGCGATGATCGCCGAGATGCGGTCGCGGGTCGCGGTGCCCACGCCGGGCTGCCCGTTCATCGCCCTCGAGACCGTGCCGGCGGAGACGCCGGCCAGGGCGGCGATGTCGCGGATGGTGAGTCTGTCGTTCTTCGCGGCGGTCACGCCGGTCGACCTCCAAGATCTACGCAACCGGTTGCGCGGTTGCGGCGCAACGCTACCAGGCCGCTTCGAGAAATCTTCTCGCAACCTCTTGTGCCCATCGAACCCTCGGGCCCAAGATTACGCAACCGGTTGCGTAAACCGGTTGCGTACCCCGGTGATGAGGGAGAAAGTCTGTGTCTGACCTGGGCATCGGCATCGTCGGCCTGCACAACCACTACCACGCCTATCCGTTCGCCGACTATCTGCGCCGCGGGCTGCCGGGGCTGCGCCTGGTCGGCGTGGCCGACGAGCGGGCCGATCTGGCCAAGGAGTTCGCCGCCGACTACACCGACGGCGTCTGGACCGCCGACTACGCGGATCTGATCAGCCGCGACGACGTCGACGCGGTGATCGTCACGTCCTACACGTCGGCACACGCCGACCATGTCGAACTCGCCGCAAGAGCCGGCAAGCCGGTGCTGCTCGACAAGCCGATCGCCACCACGATGGCCGACGCGCGCCGCATCGTCGACGCGGCCGAGCGGGTCCCCGTCATGATGGCCTACCTGCTGCGCTACCTGCCCGTCTACCGCCAGGCCCTCGACGCGGTGCGCCAGGGCGCGGTCGGTGACCTCGTCTCCGGCTTCTACTCGATCCGCTTCCCGGTCGGCGCGATCACCGACTCACCGAAAACCACGGACCAGGGGTGGTACGCCGACCCCGTGCGCGGCGGCGGTGGCGGTTTCCTCGACCACGGCGTCCACTTCACCGACTTCTTCCGCTGGTTCTTCGAGGCCGACGCCGTCAACGTGACGGGCCAGATCGGCAGCCTGACCTACAAACAGCTCGGCGTCGAGGACTACGGCATCGCCACGTACACATTGGACAGCGGCGCGATCGTCACCGTGGAGAGCACCTGGCACGCGGCCGACTACTTCGGCCCGCTCGCCTCACCCGACCACGCCGAGCTCAGCGGCACCCGGGGCGAGATCGCCCTGCACTACCAGAAGAGCCCGCAGACCGAGATCCAGGGCATCGACCCGCAATGGCGGGGCCGGCGCTACATCGACCTGGTCGGCGAGGAACGCTACGAGGCCTGCTACCGCGATCTGCTGCTCGCCTTCCGCGACTGGGTCAACGGAGGCGAACAAAAGGACCTCCCCACGGCCTACGACGGCCTGAAGGCTCTGGAAATGATCATCGGCGCCTACCGGGCCGCCGAGACCGGCACCCGCGTCACGTTCCCGCTGGAGACGGCATGACCGTCACCATCGCCGTCGTCGGCACCGGCCGGATCGCCCGCGTGCACGCCGAGGCCTACAAGCATGTCTCGGGCGCCCGCCTGACCACCTGCACCGACCCGATCAACACCGCCGCAGCGGCGTTCGCCAACGACTACGGGCTCACCATCGCAGAAGACCTCAACGCCATCCTCGACGACGACACGATCGACGCGGTCCTGCTGGCGAGCCCGAACGCGGTGCACGCCGACCAGACCATCGCCGCCCTGTCCGCCGGCAAGCACGTCTTCTGCCAGAAACCGATCAGCCTGACCCTCGCCGACGCGGACCGGGTGGTCGAGGCGGCGGCGAACAGCGACCGGATCCTGCAACACGGCTTCATGCTGCGCTTCACCCCGCCCCTGCCGGCCCTCCACCGGCGGATCAGGAACGGCGAGTTGGGCGAACCGATCGCCGCCCGGGCCGCGGTCTTCGGCTGGGAGCCGACCAACGACTGGTTCTACGACCCGGCCCAGGGCGGCGGCGTCATCCTCGACACCCTGGTGCACTTCGGCGACCTCGTGCAGTGGCTCTTCGGTCCGGCGACATCGGTCTACACGGCCGGCGGCGCCTACGTGCTCGACGGCGCCAAGCGCCATCGCAGCCCCGACAACGCGACCGTCACCGTCACCCACGACACCGGCGTGGTGACCAGCATGTACGTCACCTGGACGGCGGGACACGGCAACTTCACCATCGAGGCGTACGGCAGCGGCGGCGAAGCGGCCGTCGACCTGGTGCAGGCCCAGGCGATGCGCACGTTCGACAAGACCAAGGGCTGGGGCTACCCCGACCTGCTCTGGGACTACGGCTACCAGGGCGAGCAGCAGTATTTCGTCGACCGCATCGCCGGCCGGGTCGACGGCACCCAGGCGGCCACGCCCCGCCAGGCCCGCGACGCCCTCGCCCTGGTGCTGGCCGCCCAGCGCTCGCTCGACGAGGGCGCGGTGGTCAAGCCATGACCAGAGAGATCGGCGTGGCCGTCGTCGGCGCCGGCTTCTGGGCCCGCGAGATGCACCTGCCCGCCCTCGCCCAGCTCCCCGGCGTGAAGATCACCAGCGTGGTCGCCACGAGCCAGGAGTCGGCGCGGCGGGCCGCCGAGCCCTACGAGGCCAAAGCGTTGACCGGCATCGCCGAAGCGGCCGCCGAAGCCGACGTCCTCGACATCGTGGCACCGCCGGACGTGCACCTCCCGGCGGTCGAGATCGCCGCGGCGCACGGCACGCACGCCCTCTGCATCAAGCCACTGGCCCGCTCCCTCGACGAGGCCGACCGGATGCTCGCCGCCGTCGAGGCCGCCGGCACCCGCCTGTTCTACGCCGAGAACGTCCCGTTCATCCCGGCCCTGCAGGCGGCTCGAAAGGCGGTGGACGCCGGCGACATCGGCGAAGTTTTCCGTGTCAAGGCCTGCGAGGGCATCGGCCAGCCGCACTCGCCCTGGTTCTTCGACCCCGAACGATCCGGCGGCGGCGCCATCCGGGACATGGCCGTACACAGCCTCGAGTTCTGCCGCTTCTTCGCCCGCAGCACCGTGTCCACCGTGTACGCCGAGGCCGGCACGTTCGTGCACCAGAAGCGGACCACTGCCGAGGACACCGCCGTCCTGACGCTCAGGTTCGCCAACGGCGTCATCGGCCAGTGCGAAGACAGCTGGAGCCTGACCGGCGCGATGGACTCCCGCTTCGAGGTCTTCGGCACCGAGGGCCGGATCCTGGTCGACAACCTGCACCGCCAGCCACTCCAGGTCGTCAACCAGAGCGCCGGCTGGTCGTACCCGCTGCCCATCGCCGGTCTGGTCGCCGACGGACACCTCGCGATGCTCGGGCATTTCCTCGACTGCCTCCGCACCGGAGCGCCGTCGCTCAGCGACGGCCACGTGGGCCGTGACGTGCTCGCGGTGGTCGACGCCGCATACCGATCCGTGGCCAGCGGCCGCCGGGAAGAGATCAAGGAGACGACACGATGACCGACCTGCGGATCGGCATGGTCAGCTGGGCACACGTGCATGCCGAGTTCCGGGCCAGAGCGATCAGTGAGATTCCCGGCGCCCGGGTCGTCGCGATCAGCGACGACGACGCCGACCGGGGCCGCGCGGCGGCTGCGCGACACGGCGTCGACACCTTCGTCGAAGACTGGCGCGACCTGGTCACCCGCGACGACGTCGACATCGTGATGGTGCACTCCGAGAACGGCCGCCACGTCGAGCAGGTGGTCGCCGCGGCCGAGGCCGGCAAGCACGTGTTCTGCGAGAAGCCGATCGCCACGACGGTCGCCGACGCGACCGCGATGGCCGAAGCGGTCAGAGCACATGGCGTGGACGGCACCGCCGCGTTCGTCAGCCGCTTCTCCAAGGAGGCCGACCGGGCAAAGAAGATCGTCGACTCCGGCGTGCTCGGCCGGGTGCTGCTGACCCGCGGCCTCATCGGCCTGGCCGGCATCGCCGAGATCGGCTGCCCGCCGGACATGACGGCCTGGATGAGCGACCCGGTTCTCGGCGGCGGCGGCGCCTGGATCGACGAGGGCTCGCACGGCATCGACCTGCTGCGCTGGCTGGTCGGCGAGATCACCGAGGTGTCGGCGTTCACCGCCAACCGGAACAAGCCCGGCCTCGACGGCGAGGACATCGCCGTGGCGCTGCTGCGCTACGCCGACGGCGGGCTCGGCGAGATCGGCACCGTCTGGAGCCTGTCCGCCGACATCGGGATGCGCAACAACCTGGAGATCTACGGGACGCAAGGCACGCTCGTGATGCGGGCGACCGACCCGTTCCCGCGGGTCGAGGTCTACCGGTCGGGCGACGATCCGCTCTACCGGGGCTGGACGACACCGCACATCGAGGCGGACGCCACCGAGCCCCACGACTACGGCTCATGGCCTCCGCACACCCACCACTACAAGCGCGAGGTCGCCTCCTACCTGCACCGCGCGGCGGCCGGCCTGCGCCCCTTCGGACCCACCCTCGACGACGGCCTGGCCTGCCTGCGGGTCATCGCCGCCGGCTACGAGTCGGCCGCCAAGGGCGGCGGACCAGTAGCAACGCTTGATCAATAACCGCTAGCTTGGCCCCGG
Organism: Asanoa sp. NPDC049573; assembly: GCF_040676615.1. Classification (NCBI taxonomy): domain Bacteria; kingdom Bacillati; phylum Actinomycetota; class Actinomycetes; order Micromonosporales; family Micromonosporaceae; genus Asanoa; species Asanoa sp. NPDC049573. Next base: position 246,737 of record NZ_JBFAPI010000004.1, on the reverse strand, counting down.
AAGGAGATTCGGATATGGCAAGACCACAGCGACAGGTCCGGCGCTGGTCCGGATTCGCGATCGCCCTGGTCGTCGCGTCGACGGTCGCCGCCTGCGGCAGCGGTGGCTCCGGCGGGTCCGGCGGCTCCGGTGACGGCGACCCGAACGCCGCTCCGGCCAGCGCCGACGGCCCGATGGGTCGCTTCCCCGACGGCAAGCTCGTGCTGTCCCGCTGGGCCGGCGACCCCTGGACCAGCGGCCAGAAGGACGCGGCGGCCGCCTGGGCGAAGGACACCGGCGGCTCGCTCGACATCGACGCCGTCCCCTACGAGAACCTTCACGACAAGCAGGCGCTGGCGCTCGCCGGCGCCGGTGGCTACGACATCCTCTACGTGCACCCGAGTTGGTTCGGCGAGTTCGCCAAGGCCGGCTATCTGGCACCGATCGACGACAAGCTGGCCGACCCGAAGCGCAACCCGAGCGGCTTCTCGGCCGACTCCTACCTGCCCAACGTGCTGGCACAGGGCAAATACGACGGCAAGCAGTACTGCCTGCCTGACTTCGTCTCGACGACCGTGCTCGCGTACCGCAAGGATGTCTTCGAGAAGAACAACCTGAAGCCGCCTACCACCCTCGACGAGGTCGCCGCCGACGCGGCCGCGCTCAACGGCAAGGACGGCATGGCCGGCATCGCCCTGCCCGGCAAGCGCGGGGGAGCGGTCGCCGACGTGCTGGGCTCGCTGCTCACCGCGCAGGGCAACTGGTGGTTCGGCGCCGACGGCAAGACCACTCTCGACAAGAGCGCCGCCGCCAACGCCGTCCGGTTCTACGTGCAGGCGGCGAAGAACGCGCCCAGCGGCGTGCTCAACTTCCACGTCGACGAGGCCTCGACCGCGGCGGCGCAGGGCAAGGCCGCGATGATCATCAGCACCACGCCGTCGCTGCAGGCCCTGGAAGACCCGGCCAAGTCGTCGACAGCGGGCAAGTGGGGCTACGCACCACTGGCCTTCACCGCCGACAAGCCGGCCGGGGAGCTCATCTACTGGAACTGGTGCATCGCGGCGAAGTCCGAGAACCAGGACGCCGCGTACTCCTTCCTGCAGTGGTACACCAGCGGCGAGCAGCAGGCGAAGGTCGCGATCGCGGCGGCCACCGGCGGCGCGACCAAGGACTTCTACACCAACGCCGACGTGGCCGCGAAGCTGCCGTTCCTCGACGCGATGAACAAGGCCCTGACGACCTCCAACCCGCAGCCGAGCGTGGCCGCCTGGCCGAAGGCCCAGGACCAGATCGAACTCGCGGTGCAGGAGGCGATCCAGGGCAACAAGACGCCCGAACAGGCCGCCGACGCCATGTATCAGGCCGTTTCGACGGCACTCGGCGGGTGATCGACGGGTGGACACCCTGACGCGGCCCGGACCGGTGGACTCGCCGGTCCGGGCCGGGCCCCGGCGCCGCGGGCGCCACGGCCGCCGGCTCGGCTACGGCATGCTCACGCCATCGCTCGTGGTGCTCGCCGTGCTGATCATCCTGCCGCTGGCGTACTCGCTGGTGCTCTCGCTCTTCTCCTGGAAGCTGACCGACCTCAACCTGCCGAAGCCGTTCGTCGGGTTCGACAACTACACGCGGATCCTGCACGACGCGACGGTCGGCCGGGCGCTGGTCAACACCGTGGTCTACGTGGTCGGCGCGATCAGCGTCGAGTTGGTCCTCGGTTTCGTGGTCGCGGCGGCGCTGTTCGAGATGACCCGGGGCCGGCGGCTGGCCAACGCGCTCATCCTGCTTCCGATGATCATCGCGCCGGTCGTCACCGCGCTGCTCTGGCGCTATCTGCTCGATCCCCAGTTCGGCCTGGTCACCCAGCTCAGCGGTGCGGTCGGGCTGCCCAACGGGATCGGCTGGTTCGGCTCGTCCGGGCTGGCGCTGCCGTCGCTGATCGCCGTCGACGTCTGGCAGTGGACCCCGTTCGTGGTGCTGGTCATGCATGCCGGCATGTTGTCGATCAACGAGGAACAGTTCGAGGCCGCCCGCGTCGACGGCGCCGGCCACCTGCGGATCCTGCGCAGCATCGTGCTTCCCGCGATCGTGCCGCAGATCCTGCTGATCCTGCTGTTCCGCACGATGGACACCTACCGGATCTTCGACACGGTCTTCGTGCTCACCAAGGGCGGCCCGGGGCTGTCCACCGAGACCATCGGCCTCTACACCTACCGCACGGGCTTCTCCTACTTCGACATGGGGTACGCGATGGCGCTGAGCGTTTTCATCCTGCTCACGGTGCTGGTGATCTCGGCGTTCTACATCCGGTTGCTGCGCCGGCGGGAGGCGCTGTGAAACGGTGGACCGTCGCGAGCTACGCGATCGTCGTGGCCTTCCTGCTCGTCGTGCTGGTGCCGATCGCGGCCGTGGTCGTCAACTCGGTCAAGGTGCCGGCCGACATCTTCACGCCGTCGCTGAAGCTGGCCTTCACACCCACCTTCGACAACTACGCCAAGGTGCTCGGCGACCTGCATTTCCAGACCTTCCTGGTGAACAGCACGCTGGTGGCGCTGGGCAGCACGGCGCTGTCGCTGGCGGTCGGGGTGCCGGCCGCGTACGCGTTGGCCCGCCTGCCGGTCCGCGGCCGCGAGCTGTGGGCCGGCGGCATCCTGTTCACCCGGATGGTCCCCGCGGTCGCCCTCGTCGTGCCGATGTACGTGATCTTCCAGCGGACCGAGCTGCTCGGCACCTACTTCGCCCTGATCGCCGCGCACACCACGTTCAACCTGCCGATCGTCATCTGGATGATGCGGTCGTTCTTCGAGGAACTCCCGCCGGACCTGGAGGAAGCCGCGCTCGTCGACGGATCCGGCCGGTTCGGCGCGTTCTGGCGGGTCGCCCTGCCGCTGACCGCACCGGGCCTGGCCGCGACCGCCGTGCTCTGCCTGCTCTTCTCGTGGAACGAGTTCCTCTTCGCCCTCGTCCTGTCCGGGCGCGAGACCCAGACCGTGCCGATCGGGGTGGCCAGCTTCATCGGCACCGTATCCGTCGACTGGGGCGGCAGTTCGGCCGCTGCCGTGCTCGCGCTGGTCCCGGTCTTCCTCCTGGGCCTGGCCGCACAACGGTTCCTGGTGCGCGGCCTCACCTTCGGGGCGGTGAAGGGATGATCGTCGGCGCGCAGTACTACCGGCCCCCGAACCCGCCCCGCGACGACTGGGACCGCGACCTGGGGCGGATGCGGGCGGCCGGTTTCGACACCGTCAAGCTCTGGGCCTGCTGGTCGTGGATGCAGCCGACGCCCGACGCGATCGACTTCGCCGACCTGGACCGGCTCTTCGACCTGGCGCACCGGCACGGCCTCGGCGTGGTTGTCAACACGATCCTGGAGAACGCGCCCTACTGGCTGGCGGCGCGGCATCCGGCGGCGCACTATCACGACCACGAGCAGCAGCCGGTACGGTTGACCGCCGCGATGAACACCCCCGGCGGCGGCTGGCCGGGGCTCTGTTTCGACAACCCCGCGGTGTGGGAGGCGGCCGCTTCCTTCCTCACGGCCGTGGTCTCCCGCTACCGGGCGCATCCCGCTCTGCGGGTGTGGGACGTGTGGAACGAGCCGCACCTCGAGCCGGCGTCCTACTTCCCGGATCGGCTCTACTGTTATTGCGACGCCTCGGTGGCGGGGTTCGTCTCGGGGCTCCGGTCTGCTTACGGGTCTCTCGACGCGCTCAACGAGGCCTGGTCGCGGCGGTTCTCGTCGTGGGACCAGGTCGAGCCGCCCCGCCTCTTCGAGGCGGTGCCCGACATGCTCGACTGGCGGTCGCACTGGTTCCGCACCCTGGCCGGCTGGCTGGAGCGGCGGTGTGCGGTGGTGCGAGCGGCCGATCCCACGCACCCGGTGATGACGCATGTCGCACTGAGCGGGTTCACCGGGCAGTTGGCGACGCACACGCTCGACGAGTTCACCCTGACGTCCCCCGTGGACCTGTTCGGAACGTCGAGCTTCCCGACCTGGCTGATGGGTGACGACCACGTCGAGCACCTGTTCAACCTGGACACCGCTCGCGGTGCCGCCGGCGGGAAACCGTTCTGGCAGGCGGAGTTGCAGGGCGGGCGGGGCCGGCGGGACGGGCGGCGGAGCACGCCGCATCCCGCGCCGTCGACGGTCGCGCTGTGGATGTGGAACGCGCTGGCGGCGGGCGCGTCCGGGGTGGTGTTCTGGCAGTGGCGGCCGGAACTGCTGGGGCCGGAGTCGCCCGGTTATGGGCTGTGCGCGCCGGACGGCAGCGTGACGCCGCGGGTGGCGGCGGCATCCGATTTCGCGGCCGCAGTGCACTCCCTCGACCTGGGCGGCGCCGTCGCCGAGCCTGGCTCGGTAGCGCTCCTGGTCTCGCGAGCCACAGCTTTGCAAAGTTTTGCAACGGACCGGTCGATGTCCGTCTACCGTGACGCCGTCCTGGGCGCCTACCGGTTGCTGCTCGACGCGGACCTGCCGGTCGAGATCCTGCACGCGGATCAGGTCGCGGCCGACGGGGTGCCGGCGCACGTGAGGTCGCTCTACTGGCCGATGCCGTCCGTTGCCGGGCGGTCGCTGGGGTCCGCGCTCGGTGCTTTCGTCCGTCGTGGGGGGAGGCTGGTGGCGGAGGCGGCGCCGGGCGAGTACGACGACCTGGGCCGGCGCCGTCCTTCGGTGCCAGGGGCGGGCCTGGCCGCGCTGTTCGGTGCGCGCCAGGTCGACGCCGACATCGTCACGTCGGCCCCGGTGGGCGGGCTGACGGGCGGGTGGCAACGGGAGACGCTGACGGTAGCCGGCGGCGAGGTGGTCGCGAGCTTCTCCGACGGCACGCCGGGCATCGTGCGCAGGGGTGGCGCGGTGCTGGTGGCCACGTACCCGTCGCTCGGCTATTTCTCGGCTCGTGACGCCGCCACCCGGGAGGCGGTGGTCGGCCTGCTCGCACCCGACCACGACCGGGCCCTGACCTGGGAGCTATCCGGCCCCGGGCTGCTCCACCGGGTGTTGATCAAGCCCGACGGCGGGCGGGTCGTGGTGGCCGTCAACTGGACCGAGGAAGATCAGAAGGCGGTGGTGGGCGGCGGCGCGAGCGTGACTGTGCCGGCCCGCTCGGGAGCGGTGTTCTAGGAGGCCTGGCTGACGGGCCTCGCAGCCAGCCAGACGTCGGCCAGGTCGCCCAGCGGCACGTCGAGGGCCTGGCTCAGGCAGACCACGGTGCCGAACGCCGGTGCCGGCAGGCGGCCCGCCTCGATCTTGCGGAGCGTCTCGGGGGAGATGCCGGCCGCCAGGGCCACCTCGACGAGGCTTCGACCGGCCCGGGCGACCCGCAGGGCGGCTCCGAGGCGCTGGCCCGCTGCGATCTGGTCGGCGGTGAGCGGTTGGCGAACCATGCCTGCAGGATAGCCTCGATCGGGCGTGGTATAAAAATACCGCGCACGAAAAACGGAGGCTGTCGTGATCGAGCTCAAGTCCGCCGAGGAGATCGCCCGGATGGCGGTGACCGGCCAGTTCGTCGGCGAACTGCTCGCCGAGTTGGGCGGGATCGCCGCGGTCGGCCTCAACCTGATGGACCTCGAACACCACGCCCGCCGCCGGATCAAGGAGCGCGGCGCCGAGTCCTGCTACTGGGACTACGCTCCCGCCTTCGGCCGCGGCCCGTTCCGCAACGTGCTGTGCCTGTCGGTCAACGACGCGGTGCTGCACGGCCTGCCCCACGACTACGTGCTGCGCGACGGCGACCTGCTCAGCATCGACATGGCGGCGGCCATCGACGGTTGGGCCGCCGACTCGGCGCTCTCGGTCATCGTCGGCACACCCGACCCGGCCGACCAGAAGCTGATCGAGGCCACCGAGGTCGCCCTCGCGGCCGGCATCGCCGCCACCCAGCCCGGCGCCCGCCTCGGCGACGTCTCCGCGGCGATCGGGGCGGTCGCCCACTCCTACGGCTACGCCGTCAACCACGAGTTCGGCGGCCACGGCATCGGCCGCACCATGCACGAGGCCCCGCACGTCTCCAACGACGGCCGCGCCGGCCGCGGCATGCGGCTCGAACCCGGGCTCACGATCGCGATCGAGCCGTGGCTCTGCGCGACCACCGACAAGATCACCTATGACAAGGACGGCTGGACGATCCGCTCCGCCGACGGCTCCCGCACGGCCCACTCCGAGCACACCGTCGCCGTCACCGAGTCAGGCCCGCAGGTCCTGACCCGCCGCCCAGTGCCCGGCGGCACCTCGGCCGACTCGGCCCAGCGGGGCACCCAGCTGTAACAACCTTCGCAACCCCGCGCCGCCGCGAGCGACAAAATCCACATCCGCTCGACTTGAAACGTGCCGGTCCCGAGTGCAGGTTGTAAAGGTGAGCCGCACCGACCAGGAGGGCGTTTCTTCAGCCATGCCGGCAGCGTTCAACCGATCATGACGTCCCCCACCGACGAGTTGCCGCTCGCGGCCGACTTCCCGGCCGCCACGCACGCGCAGTGGCAGGCGCTCGCCCTGGGTGTCGCGCGCAAGCTCGGCCTGGCCGGCGACGACACCCCCGTCGACGAGGTCGACCATCTCCTGGCCGCCACCACCTACGACGGCATCGAGGTGGCACCGCTGCACACCCGGCCGGCCCGCCCGGCCGCGATCGGCGCGCCCGGCCTGGCCCCGTTCACCCGGGGTGCCAGCGCGGCCGGCCCGGTCACCGGCGGCTGGGACATCCGCCAGCGGCACGACGACCCGGACGATCCGGAAGCCACCAACGCCGCGGTGCTCGACGACCTGGAGAACGGCGCCACCTCGCTCTGGCTGAAGGTCGCCGACCCGGACGCGCTCGCCGTCGCCCTCCGCGGCGTCCATCTCGACCTCGCGGCCGTGGTGCTCGACGCCGGAGACGGGCTCGACGCGGCCGCCGAGGCCTTGCTGCGGCTCGCCGAAGCGCGCGGCGTCGCGGCCGACCAGCTCTCCGGCGGGCTCGGCGCCGACCCGATCGGCCAACGCGCCCGCACGGGAGGTCGCGCCCGCACGGGAGGTGGTGGCGCCGGCCTGGTGACAGGCAGCGACGCCGGTCCAGCGGCCGGCAGCGAGGCCGGCCTGGCGGCAGGCAACGACGCCCGTCCAGCGGCAGGCAGCGACGCCGGCCTGGCGGCAGGCAACGACGCCCGTCCAGCGGCAGGCAACGACGCCAGCCCGCCGGCAGGCAGCGACGCCGGCCTGGCGGCAGGCGCGGGCACGGGCGGTGGCGCCGGCTTGGCCGCGGGGTTCCGTCCCGGCGGCGCGGCCGACCTGGCGACGGCGGTGCGCTGGGCGATCCGCTGCGCCGCGGAGACCCCGGGGATCCGGGCGGTCACCGTCGACGCGACCGTCTACCACGACGCCGGCGGCAGCGACGCCGAGGAGCTCGGCTGCGCGGTCGCGACCGGCGTGGCCTATCTGCGCGCGTTCACCGACGCCGGCCTCGACCTCGCGGCCGCGTTCGGCCAGCTCGAGTTCCGCTACGCCGTCAACGCCGACCAGTTTCTCGGCATCGCCAAGCTGCGGGCGGCCCGCCGCCTCTGGGCCCGGGTCGCCGAGGCCTGCGGCCTGCCCGAAGCCGGCGCCCAGCGCCAGCACGCGGTCACCTCGGCGGCGATGATGACCGCGCGCGACCCCTGGGTCAACCTGCTCCGCACCACGCTGGCCGGGTTCGCCGCGGGCGTCGGTGGCGCGCAGGCCATCACCGTGCTCCCGTTCGACCACCGGCTCGGCCGGCCCGACCGGTTCGCCCGCCGGATGGCCCGCAACACCCAGTCCCTGCTGCTCGAAGAGGCCAGCCTGGGTCGGGTCGTCGACCCGGCCGGCGGCTCCTGGTATGTGGAGTCGCTCACCGACGCCCTCGCCGAGCGGGCCTGGGAGTGGTTCACCGAGATCGAGCGGGCCGGCGGCATCACCGCCGCGCTCGACACGGGCGTCATCGCGACCAGGATCGACGCGACCTGGCAGCGGCGGGCCGCCAACCTCGCACACCGGCGCGATCCCATCACCGGTGTCAGCGAGTTCCCCAACCTCGACGAGCGGCTGCCGACCCGCCCGCCATGGCCGCGGGAACCGGCCGGCGGGCTGCCCACCCACCACTACGCCGAGCCGTTCGAGGAACTGCGCGACCGGGCGGACGGCGCCCGGGTGCTGCTGGCCACGATCGGGCCGGTCGCGCAGCACAGCGCCCGGGCCGGCTTCGCGGCCAACCTCTTCGCCGCCGGCGGGATCGCCACCGTCCGCGCGAGCGACGACTTCGCGGCGAGCGGCGCCCGAGTGGCGTGCATCTGCGGCACGGACAAGGCGTACGCCGAATCGGCCGTCGAACTCGCCCAAGCGCTGCGGGAGGCCGGCGTCACCACGGTCTGGCTGGCCGGCAAGCCCGCCGACATCCCCGGCGTCGACGGCTACCTCTACGCCGGATGCGACGCGGCCGCCGTGCTCCGATCCGTTCTGAAAGACCTGGACGAGGTGTCCCAGTGATCCCCGACTTCTCCACGCTGCCCCTCGACGGTGGCCAGCAGGGCGACCCGGCCGAGTGGCCGGCCGCCTTCAAGCAGGAGACCGGGCACGACCCGGGCGACCTGGTCTGGGCCACGCCCGAGACCATCCCCGTCAAGACCCTCTACACCGCCGACGACCTGGCGGGCCTCGACTTCCTCGACACCATGCCGGGCGTCGCGCCGTACCTGCGCGGCCCTTATCCGACCATGTATGTCACTCAGCCCTGGACGATCCGGCAGTACGCGGGTTTCTCCACGGCCGAGGAGTCGAACGCGTTCTACCGCCGCAACCTCGCGGCCGGCCAAAAAGGACTGTCGGTCGCCTTCGACCTGCCGACCCACCGCGGCTACGACTCCGACCACCCGCGCGTCGCCGGTGACGTGGGCATGGCCGGCGTCGCGATCGACTCCATCTACGACATGCGGCAACTCTTCGACGGCATCCCGCTCGACAAGATGAGCGTGTCGATGACGATGAACGGCGCCGTGCTGCCGGTCCTGGCGCTCTATGTCGTGGCGGCCGAGGAGCAGGGCGTCGCGCCGGAGCAGCTGTCCGGGACCATCCAGAACGACATCCTCAAAGAGTTCATGGTCCGCAACACCTACATCTACCCGCCGGCGCCCTCGATGCGGATCATCTCCGACATCTTCGCCTACACCTCGCAGCGGATGCCGCGGTTCAACTCCATCTCGATCTCCGGCTACCACATCCAGGAGGCCGGTGCGACGGCCGACCTGGAACTGGCCTACACGTTGGCCGACGGCGTCGAATACCTGCGCGCCGGGCGCGACGCGGGCCTCGACGTCGACGCGTTCGCCCCGCGCCTGTCGTTCTTCTGGGCCATCGGCATGAACTTCTTCATGGAGGTGGCCAAGCTGCGCGCCGGGCGGCTGCTGTGGGCCAAGCTGGTCAAGGAGTTCAACCCCGGCAACCCCAAATCGCTGAGCCTGCGTACGCACTGCCAGACGTCCGGTTGGTCGTTGACCGCGCAGGACGTGTTCAACAACGTGATGCGCACCTGTGTCGAGGCGATGGCCGCCACCCAGGGCCACACCCAGTCGCTGCACACCAACGCGCTCGACGAGGCCCTGGCCCTGCCGACCGACTTCTCCGCGCGGATCGCCCGCAACACCCAGTTGCTGTTGCAGCAGGAGTCGGGCACGACCCGGGCGATCGACCCGTGGGGCGGCAGCTACTACGTCGAGCGGTTGACCCACGACCTGGCCGCCCGCGCCTGGGAGCACATCCGTGAGGTCGAAGCGGCGGGCGGGATGGCCCGCGCGATCGACGAGGGCATCCCGAAGCTGCGTGTCGAGGAGGCCGCGGCCCGCACCCAGGCCCGGATCGACTCCGGCCGGCAGCCGGTGATCGGCGTCAACAAGTACCGGGTCGACACGGACGAGCCGATCGAGGTCCTCAAGGTCGACAACCGGGCGGTGCGGGCCAGCCAGATCGAGAAGCTGCGCCGGCTGCGGGCCGAACGCGACGACGACGCGTGCCGGGCCGCGCTGGCGGCGCTGACCCGCGGCGCGGCCGCGGCCGCCGACGGCACCCGCGAGGACGGCCTCGGGCAGAACCTGCTCGCGCTGGCCATCGACGCCGCCCGGGCGAAGGCGACCGTCGGTGAGATCTCCGACGCGCTGGAAACGGTGTACGGGCGGCACACCGCGCGGATCCGCACCATCTCCGGCGTCTACCGGCAGGAGGCCGGCCAGGTGTCCAACATCGAGAAGGCCCGCGCGGCCGCGGCGGCGTTCGCCGAGGCCGAAGGCCGCCAGCCCCGCATCCTGGTCGCCAAGATGGGCCAGGACGGCCACGACCGCGGCCAGAAGGTGGTCGCGACGGCGTTCGCCGACCTCGGCTTCGACGTCGACGTGGGCCCGCTGTTCTCTACGCCGGCCGAGGTGGCCCGCCAGGCCGTCGAGGCCGACGTGCACGTGGTCGGCGTCAACTCGCTGGCCGCCGGCCACCTGACCCTGGTGCCGGCGCTGCGCGACGAACTCGCCGCCCTGGACCGCCCCGACATCATGATCATTGTGGGTGGCGTGGTACCGCCGCAGGACTACGCGGCCCTACGCGAGGCCGGCGCGGCGGCGATCTACGCGCCCGGCACGGTGCTCGCCGACGCCGCGATCGAGTTGCTCGCCGACATGTCCGCCCGCCTCGGCCACCCGCAGGCCGCGTGAGCGGGCACGGCCAGGTCCACGGTCGCTCGTGGGCGAGCGAGGCGGCAGCGTGAGCGGGCACGGCCAGGTCCACGGTCGCTCGTGGGCGAACGAGGCCACGGCGTGAGCGGGCGCGGCCGGGTCTGTCGGTGGTCGTGGTCCGAGGCGGCAGGATGACCCGCCCGGCGGTCGAGGTCGACAAACTGGCGGCCGGGGTGCGGGCCGGCGCCACCGCGGCGGTGGCGCGGGCGATCACGCTGGTCGAGTCGACCCGGCCCGACCATCGCGCCCGGGCGCAGGAACTGCTGACCCTGCTGGCGCCGGACGCCGGCGGCGCCCGGCGGGTCGGCGTCAGCGGCGTGCCCGGCGTCGGCAAGTCCACCTTCATCGACGCCCTCGGCAGCCAACTGACAGCCGCTGGCCACCGGGTCGCGGTGCTCGCCGTCGACCCGTCGTCGACCCGCAGTGGCGGCAGCATCCTCGGTGACAAGACCCGGATGGCCCGGCTCGCCGTCGACCCGGCCGCGTTCGTGCGTCCGTCGCCGACCGCCGGCACGCTCGGCGGCGTCGCCAACGCTACCCGCGAGGCGATCGTGGTGGTCGAGGCGGCCGGCTACGACGTGGTCGTCGTCGAGACGGTCGGCGTCGGCCAGTCCGAGGTCACCGTCGCCGAGATGGTCGACACGTTCCTGTTGCTCACGCTGGCCCGCACCGGCGACCAGCTCCAGGGCATCAAGAAGGGTGTGCTCGAGCTCGCCGACGTCATCGCGGTGAACAAGGCCGACGGTCCACACGCGACAGAGGCCGAGAAGGCCGCGCGTGAGCTGTCGTCCGCCCTGCGGTTGCTGCGCGCGCCGGAGGATGCCTGGCAGCCGCCGGTGCTCACCTGCAGCGGCCTCGACGGCGACGGGATCGCCGCCCTGTGGGACCACGTCGTCCGGCACCACGAATGGCTGGCCGCTTCCGGCGACCTCTACCGGCGGCGCGGCGCGCAGCAGGTGGCCTGGATGTGGGCGACGATCCGAGCGCGGCTGCTCGACCAGTTGCGCCACCACGCCGACGTCGCCGCGCTCGCGCCAGGCCTGGAGGATCAGGTCCGCGCCGGCGGGCTGACGCCGGCCGCGGCGGCCGACCAGATCCTGGGCGTCTTCGGCAAGCCGGACCCTTCCATCGGGTAGGGCGCGAACCCGGCACGGCCTGGATCCGCGGCGGCGCCGGTCGTGCACCGATTAGCTTTTCGCGCCGGGCCCGTCTGTACCTACAAAGTCCGATCCACGAGAGGCTGCCACGGTGCGGAAACTGACCTTTGCCATGAATGTGACGTTGGACGGCTACATCGCCGCGCCCGGCGACGACCTCGGCTGGAGTGGGGGTGACGGACCCGATTCGTCGCCGAGCGGCGAGCTGTTCCAGTTCTGGTCCGACCGGGTGGCGACGACGGGCCTGGCGCTGTACGGGCGCAAGCTGTGGGAGACGATGAGCTCCGACTGGCCGACCGCCGACCAGCGACCCGGCGCCACACAGGCGGAGATCGAGTTCGCCGGCCGCTGGCGGGACATGCCAAAGGTCGTGTTCTCCTCGACGATCAGCACGGTCGATTGGAACTCGCGCCTGGCCACCGGCGACGCGGTCGCCGAGATCACCCGACTCAAGACAGAGGACGCCGGCCCGATGGACATCGGCGGCGCGACACTGGCCGGGGCGGCCATGCGTGCCGGGTTGATCGACGAGTACGTGCTGGTCACCGCTCCGGTGCTGGTGGGCGGCGGCACACCGTTCTTCACCGCGCTGGACAGCTGGGTGAAACTGAACCTCGTGGAGACGCGGACATTTCCCGGCGGCGTCCTGCTGACCCGATACGAGACGAGGCGATGAGCACGGGCCATCTGCTCGGCGCGTGCGGCCCGGTCGCGATCACAGCGTCGGGGGCAGGCCCAGCCATGGTTTGTCGGCCGCGTCGAATCCGGTGAGCTCGGCGATCTTCCCGTCGACGACGTGCAGGACCGCCATGGTGAACAAGCGGTACGCCCCGTCGTCGGGGGTGCGCAGGTAAAGCGCGGCGGCGGACATGCGGTTGACCATCGTGGTGACACAGCGCCAGTCGTCGTAGCCGGGCTGGAAGAGCCCGGCGGAGACCCAGCCGTCCACCGCGTCCTTGGCCGTGACGACCGAGGTGCCCGCGTCGGGCAGCATCACGAAGCGCAGGTCGTCGCGGAGCAGGGAGATCAGCCCGTCGAGGTCGTTGCGCTCGTGGGCGTCGATATACGACTTCACCACGCCGCGCTCGTCGTTCGACAGCTCGTGGGTGGCGGGTCTGCGCCAGTCGAGGCGGCGGTCAGGCAGCTGCTGGCGCATCGTCACCCGGGCCCGCTGCAGTGCGCTGGTCACCGATGCGACGGTCAGCTCGAGGGCGTCGGCGGCCCGCGCCGCCGGCCAGCCGACGACGTCGCGCAGGATGAACACGGCCCGCTGCCGCGGCGGCAGGTGCTGCACGGCGACGATGAACGCCAGCTCGATCGTTTCTCGCGCCACCGCCGATTCCTGCGGGTCCTCGGGGAGCATCCGGTCGGGGTACGGCTGCAGGTAGAGCACCTCGGAGCCGACGTCGGCCAGCACGGGTGTGCGGTCGTTGCGCTTCTCCAGGAAGTCGAGGCAGGCGTTCGTCGCGATCCGGTAGAGCCAGGTCCGTAGCGCCGCGTGGCCCTTGAACGACTCGCGCTTGTTCCACGCTCGCAGGAACGTCTCCTGCGTCAGGTCCCGGGCGTCCTCATAATTCGCGAGCATCCGGTAGCAATGCACCTGCAGCTCACGGCGGTGGCGCTCGGTGATGAGAGCGAACCGCGCCGGATCGCCTGAGCGAACCACCGCGACGATCGTGGCCTCGTCAGCGCCCAGCGGTTCAGCGTCGGTCATGGTCGTCCATCCTTCCACCGGGTCGGTCGGTCATCACAACCGACGACGAAGGGGAAGGATTCTGATCGGTGCGGGCCGACCCGCGCCAGCGGCGCACCTGACGTGACGTGATCCACCGCGACACGCCGACACAGCATCTGGTGTTGCTGTTTCGGGGTGGCACCCATATATGGTGTCTCTCGCAGCTGGTTCGGCCCGCGAGGGTCGAGGCAACAGGGAACCCGGTGTGAAACCGGGACTGCCCCGCAGCGGTGAGTGGGAACGACCGCCGTCAACGAAGCACTGGGCCCGGGCCTGGGAAGCGACGGTCAGTAGGAGACGCCGGCAATGACGCCGGTGACGCCCGCGAGTCCGAAGACCTGCCAGCGCGCCGCACGCCCCCGGCGTGCGGCGGCCTGCGGCCGCGTGGGACGGTCGACGCCACGAGCCGACCCCCTGCGGGCCGGCGGCGTCTTCCTGCGCGTCCGGCGGCCATCGAGGCGGTAGGAGGGGGACCCATGACGGTCACGCAGGAGAAGACGGCGGTGCCGGAGCAGCGCCGGCACGTGATGCAGGTGCGCAAGCGCAACGGCGACCTGGAAGCGGTCGACGTCAACAAGATCGTGAGGGCGGTCGAGCGGTGGGTCGGCGACCTTGACGAGGTCGACCCGATGCGGGTGGCGACCAAGACGATCAGCGGGCTCTACGACGGTGCCACCACCGCCGAGCTCGACAAGCTGTCGATCCAGACCGCCGCTGAGCTGATCGGCGAGGAGCCGCAGTATTCGCGACTGGCGGCCCGGCTGCTGGCGGCCTATGTGGACAAAGAGGTGCGCGGGCAGGGGGTCGCGAGCTTCAGCCAATCGATCCGGTACGCGTACGACCAGGGTCTGATCGGCGACGAGACCGCGCAGTTCGTGGCGCGTAACGCGCGCAAGCTGGACGACGCCGTCGACCCGGCCGGTGACCAGCGCTTCGAATACTTCGGCCTGCGTACGGTCGCCGACCGTTACCTGCTGCGCCACCCCCGGACCCGGCTCGTGGTCGAGACGCCGCAATACTGGCTGCTGCGCGTCGCGTGTGGCCTGTCGACCACGCCGGCCGAGGCGATCGGCTTCTACCGCCTGATGTCGAGCCTGGCCTACCTGCCCAGCTCGCCGACGCTGTTCAACTCCGGCACCCGGCACACCCAGATGTCGTCGTGCTTCCTGGTCGACTCGCCTCGCGACGAGCTGGACTCGATCTACGAGCGCTACCACCAGGTGGCGAAGCTCTCCAAGTTTTCCGGCGGCATCGGCATCTCCTGGTCACGGGTCCGCGGCCGGGGCGCGCTGATCCGGGGCACCAACGGCACATCCAACGGGATCGTGCCGTTCCTGAAGACGCTCGACGCCGGCGTAGCCGCGGTCAACCAGGGCGGCCGGCGCAAGGGCGCCGCCTGCGTCTACCTCGAACCGTGGCACCCCGACGTCGAGGAGTTCCTCGAACTGCGCGACAACACGGGCGAAGACTCCCGGCGTACGCACAACCTCAACCTGGCCAACTGGATCCCCGACGAGTTCATGCGCCGGGTCGAGGCCGACGAGGACTGGTCGCTGATCGACCCCTCCGACGCGCCGGAACTGCCCGACCTGTTCGGCGAGGCGTTCGACGACGCCTACCGGGCCGCGGAGAAGAAGGCCGTCAAGACGGTCAAGGCCCGCGACCTGTACGGCCGGATGATGCGCACGCTGGCCCAGACCGGCAACGGCTGGATCACCTTCAAGGACCGGTCGAACCAGCTCTCCAACCAGACCGGCGCGCCCGGCAACAGCATCCACCTCTCCAACCTGTGCACCGAGATCCTCGAGGTCAACTCCGACGAGGAGACGGCGGTCTGCAACCTCGGCTCGATCAACGTCGGCGCGCACCTCGGCCCCGACGGGGTCGACTGGGAGCGGCTGCGCGACACGGTCCGCACCGCGGTCGTCTTCCTCGACCGGGTGATCGACATCAACTACTACCCGTCGGCGCAGGCGGCGGCGTCGAACCCGCGCTGGCGGCCGGTCGGGCTCGGGCTGATGGGCCTGCAGGACGTGTTCTTCGCGCGGCGGCTGCCGTTCGACTCCGAGGCGGCCAAGGAGCTGTCCACCCGGATCCAGGAGGAGATCCTGCTGACCGCGCTGGAGACCTCCGCCGGGCTGGCCGAGGAGTTCGGCGCGCACCCCGCATTCGCCGAGACCCGCGCCGCGCAGGGCGTGCTGCACCCGGACCTGTGGGGCGCGACGCCCACCCAGACCGGTCGGTGGGCCGCGCTGCGCTCGCGCATCGCCGCGTCCGGACTGCGCAACTCGTTGCTGGTCGCGATCGCGCCGACGGCCACCATCGCGTCGATCGCCGGCTGCTACGAGTGCATCGAGCCGCAGGTCTCCAACCTGTTCAAGCGTGAGACCATGTCCGGCGAGTTCATGCAGATCAACACCTATCTGGTACGTGAGCTGAAGGCGCTGGGCCTGTGGACCGCACCGATCCGCGAGCGGATCAAGCGGGCCGAGGGTTCGGTGCAGGACATCGCGGAACTGCCCGCCGACGTCCGGGAGTTGTTCCGCACCGCGTGGGAGTTGCCGCAACGGGCGCTGATCGACGTGGCCGCCGCCCGGGCGCCCTACATCGACCAGTCGCAGTCGCTCAACCTGTTCCTGAGCGCGCCGACCATCGGCAAGCTCTCCTCGATGTATCTCCACGCCTGGAAAGCCGGGCTGAAGACCACCTATTACCTGAGGTCGCGCCCCGCGACCCGGATCCAGCAGGCGACGGTCGCCATCGCCCCGGTGGCTGTCGTCGCCGACGCCGAGGCCCTGGCCTGCTCGCTCGAAAACCCCGAGAGCTGCGAGGCGTGCCAGTGACTCTGCTCGACCCCGGTATGGACCTGACCCTTCGACCCATGCGCTATCCGGCGTTCTTCGACCGGTTCCGGGACGCCATCAAGAACACGTGGACGGTCGAAGAGGTCGACCTGCACACCGACCTGGCCGACCTGGCCAAGCTGTCGCCGGCCGAACGGCACCTGGTCTCGCGCCTGGTGGCCTTCTTCGCGACCGGCGACACGATCGTCGCCAACAACCTGGTGCTCAACCTCTACCAGCACGTCAACTCCCCGGAGGGGCGGCTCTACCTGTCGCGGCAGCTCTTCGAAGAGGCCGTACACGTGCAGTTCTATCTCAACCTGCTGGACACGTACGTGCCCGACGAGCAGGAGCGGTTCGAGGCGTTCGCCGCGGTGGAGAACATTCCGTCGATCCGGCGCAAGGCGGAGTTCTGTTTCCAGTGGATCGACTCGGTCTTCGCGCTACGCGAGCTCAAGACCCGCGACGACCGCCGGGCGTTCCTGCTCAACCTGATCTGCTTCGCGGCCTGCATCGAAGGGCTGTTCTTCTACGGCGCTTTCGCGTACGTGTACTTCCTGCGCTCCCGCGGGTTGCTGCACGGTCTGGCGTCGGGAACCAACTGGGTGTTCCGCGACGAGTCGATGCACATGGCGTTCGCGTTCGACGTGGTCGACGTCGTGCGTGCCGAGGAGCCGGACCTCTTCGACGACGAGATGGCCGCGTCCGTGCGGCGAATGCTGGCCGAGGCGGTCGACTGCGAGGCGCAGTTCGCCGAAGACCTGCTGGGCGGGGGAGTGCCCGGCCTGTCGGTCGCCGACATGCGCACCTATCTGGAGCACGTCGCCGACCGCAGGCTGGCCCAACTCGGCCTGCCCGAGCTCTACGGCGCGAAGAACCCGTTCGACTTCATGGCGTTGCAGGACGTGCAGGAGCTGTCGAACTTCTTCGAGCGCAGGGTGTCGGCCTACCAGGTCGGCGTCACCGGCACCGTCACGTTCGACGACGACTTCTAGTCGTCGTCGATCGGTTCGTTCTTGACCCTGCTGACGAGTGGGAGCGTGGCCTCGACGACGCGGTCCCACTCGTGGCTGGTGCCGGCGTCGAACGTGATGTCGGTGCCGGCCGTGTGCCGGCGCTGCCGGGCGAAGACGCCGCTGCCGTAGTGGCTGCCGACCAGCAGGGTGGTCCGCTCCTCGCGCAGCGGGTCGTCGGCGGCGATCGGGATGCCGCGCACCCGGCCACCCGGTGTGAACGGCACGCCGTGGCCGATCAGGAACACCTCGATGCCGCGGCTGGTCAGGAAGGCGTAGGTGATCGGGCTGTCCGGCGCCAGATGGCGCAGGTCGCCGATGTTGACGACGAGGATCGCGGGCCCGTTGGCGCGGGCGGCCTCCTCTTCGACGCTGGCCGACATCGCGCGCAGTTGGCTCGCCGTTGTCGGGTCGACCGGCTCGACCCGGGCGAGCACGTCGTAGGGCGTGGCCCGGGCGACCGGCCGCGGGCCCACCCGCGCGAGCGGCTGGTCGGAGGGGCGGATGTCGGTCGGCAAGGGCCCGGGCCGGCCGAAGAGCCAGCCCTGCGCGAAGGTCGCCCCGAGCGACCGCGCGACGTCGATGTGTTCGGGCCGCTCGACCCCTTCCGCGACGATCTGCGCACCGCGCCGCCGGGCGTCGTCGAGGACGGCGTTGACCACGTGCGAGTCGGTCGAGGCGCTCTGGGTGATGGTCCGGTCCAGCTTGATCACGTCAGGGTTGATCAGCGGCATCGCGGCCAGGCTGGCCGGGTCGATGCCGATGTCGTCGAGCGCGATCCGGGCCGTCTTGCGCCGCGCGTCGCCCACGGCGTCGAGCAGCCCGGCGGGCCGGCGGGTGACGGCCTTCTCGGTGATCTCCACGACCACGTTGCTGTCGGCCATCAGATCCGCGTACGCCGGCGCGACCCCGTCTGTTTCGGTGCTGAGCGTGTCGGGGTTGAAGTTGACGAACAGCGCGAGCTCGGGCATCGACGCCGCGCGGAACGCCCGGGTCGCCAGCGTCGCGCACAGCTGGTCGAGTTCGATCGACCGACCCGCCTCGGCGGCGGCCTCGAACAGCGCGGCCGGGGTGCGCAGCCGGCCCTCGGGTCCGCGCGCGAAGGCTTCGTAGCCGACCGGTCGCTGGTCGACCAGGGACACGACCGGCTGGAACTCCATTTCGATGAGTTGCTCCCGCATGATCTCGTCGAATTCCTCGTCGGGTGGCAGCTCGACCTCGAAGCCCATACCTTCGAGCCTCCCCGCGACGGCCGCCCCACAACCACCAATTCGGTTAATCGAATTCGCCTTTTAGAGCGATAAAGCGCTAAAGGCGCGACATATCGGGCGAGGCGGGGCTGCTTCCCACAGGGGTGCAGAGCAAAACGTGAAAGCGGATGCCGATGGGCCGCTCAATCCGGTGCTCTGCTAGGGGCTCGGCAGCCAGCGCCGGGCCGCGTCGGCGCAGTCGTCCGGCCTGCTGTTGAAGGCGATCGCCGCGTCGGGCTGGTGCAGCCGCACCAGGTTGACCACCCGCTCGAAAAGCGGGAGCAACGGCTCGTGGCCGCGGATGCCACCGCCGATCACCACGCAGGCGTACACCGCGCCGGTCAGCGCCGCGACGATCCGGCCCTCGGCGTCACCGTCGGGGTCGACCAGGCAATAGTCGGCCGCGATGCGCTGCTCGTCGAATCGGACCCGGCCGCGCTCGATCGCCGCCTGCACCGGGGCCGGGTCCCAACCGTCGATGGCGGCCGGATCCAGCCCGATCACCAGCACCCGTGGCTCTGTCACACCTGTGAACCTACGCCCTCGACAGCGCAGGATGATCCCTCCATCGTGGCGGGTGCGCGCTGCGCGGGCTCGCCGCTCGCGCTCCTGCTGGCCCGCCAGGGCCACCGGTCCTCGATGCCGACCTGCTGTCCATGTTCGACAACTGTCCCGCGTTCGCCGAGCAGATCCGCGCCGCCAGGCGCCAGGAGTGGCTGGTCGGCGCGTCGGTGCCGAACTACTTCCGGCACCCATAGGGCCCCGGCTGGGCACTTGTCGGCGACGCTGGCTACAGCCGGGACTTCATCACCGCACAGGGCATTATGGACGCGTTCGCACGGCTCAATTCCGGTATCACATCACCCGTTGAGTTCTTCGCGCCTGACAACGTCGGCCGAATGTTGAGCAGACAGCAGGAGAAGGCGGCTTCCGGACTGACATCCGCGAGGGCCGCGCGGATACTGCCCAGGTGGCAACGCTCACGGGGGCAGGTCCAACCGAAACACCATCCGGCGACAAAGCGGCGGGCCGGGTCGGCGAATGGTGCTATCGCATCGCGCTCCCGCTGGTGCTGGCCGTCGGCATCGTCGGCGCCACCCGCGTCTGGTGGGTCGCGCTCGGGATGTGGAAAGACGAAGCCGGCATCGCCAACAATCTGACCCGTTCCTATTTCCAGCTGACCGCCCACCTCACCTACGACCAGGTCGCGCCGGTCGGCTGGCTGTGGCTGGAGAAGACGCTGCTCGAGCAGGTCGGCTCCGGCGACCGGGTGCTCCGGCTGCCGGCCTATCTCGGCGCGCTGGCCGTGTTGGTCCTGGGCACCTTGATCGCGCGGCGGGCGATCGGCCGGGCCGGCGCGGTGGCGGTCGCGGCGCTGCTGGTGGCCTCGCCGATGCTGCTGGTCTATGCCGGGGAGGTCAAGCAGTACAGCTGGGAAGCCGGCATCGCCCTGGCGTTGCTCGTGCTGGCCGCGTGGGCCTACCAGGCCCTGCGCTGGACCGGGTGGGGTGGCTGGTGGCGGGCCGTGCCGTGGGTCGGCGTCACGGGAGTGGCGGTGTTCGTCTCCTACAGCGCGATCCTGGTCGTCGCCGCCGTCACCGCGGCCCTGGCCGGCCTGCACCTGCTGCGCCGGGCCTGGGTCGACGCGGGCTGGCTGGCCGCACTGTCCACTCCGGCCGGCGCCACCGCCGCCTATCTGGTCTACCGGCGACACCGGTTCTCGTTCTATCCACACCAGACGGACTACTTCGTCGGGGGTACGGCGCCGGAGGGCGCGAGCCCGGGGGAGTTCCTCGCGTGGTTCCCGTTCATGTGGGGCAGGTTCGTCGCCTCGCCGATGAACTGGGACCTGCCCTGGCTCGTGCTGCCGTTCATGCTGGTCGGTGCGGTGGCACTCTGGCGGCGCCGCCGGCTGTGGGCCGCGCTGCTGGTGATGCTCTTCCTGGCCGCGATCGGCGGCGGCGCCGCCCGTGGCTATCCGGTGGTCCAGCGGCCCGCGATGTATCTGATCGCCCCGGCCGTGATCCTGGTCGTGGCCGGCGTCGACGGGTTGGTGCGGGCCGCCGCCGGGCTGGGCCGGCACCGCCGTCATCTCGTCGCGGCCGTGGCCTCGGTCGTGCTGCTGGCGGCGGTCGGTGCGATCGCCCGGCCCGGTGCCCGACTCGTGCCGGAGGAGATCGCCCACCCGCTCGGCAAGGAAGGCCTGCGCTACGGGCTCAGCGACATCGCCGATCAGATCCGACCGGGCGACAAGGTGCTGGTCTACTACTTCGGCAACGCCGTCACCACGTGGTATCGGCCGCTGCTCGGCATCGACGTGCCGGTCTACCACGTGCGGTTGTGCCGCCTCGACCGGCCCGACGACAAGGAACGCCGGCTCTACGACCTGATCGGCGACGCCAAACGGGTGTTCTACGTGCAGGGCCAGCTCAGCAACGTCAGCCCGAAGGACAGCTTCGACGTCACGCTGCGCGCCCTCGACGCGATGGGCAGCGTCAAGGAGCGACACGAGGCCCCGACCGATCGCGTCGGTCCGCACTCGTGGGCGCTCGTCGAGCTGGAGCAGGTGCCACCGACCCCGCGACCCGCACGCACTGGCGACCCCTGCCTCGAGATCTACTGAGGACCGCCGACCCAGCGATGATCACCTAATTGTTCACGTTGGGCTTTCCTGCTGATCACCGCTCCGAGCCCCGCGGTTTCATCCAACCGGCACAGACTCAGCGCTGCCCGAACCCCACTCGTAGCTGGAGCGCTGTTCCGTGCCCCTCCGCGGCCGTCTCGTCGGCCTGTCCTGTGCCCTGGCCTGCGCCGCCGTGTTCGCGCTGCCCGCACCGGCCGGCGCGCACCCCTTCGGCGACCCGCAGACCGTGGCGATCGCCGCGGACCCCGCCCGGCCCGAGGTCGTGCGGGTCCGGTGGAAGGTGGGCGGGCTCGACGACCTGACCGTCCTCGGCGTCGCGCTCGGCCTGTTGCCGCAGGACCGGGTGCTGCTCGACGGCGCGGTGTTCTACGAGGACTCCGACGCGAAGGCGATCGGTCCGTCGCCGGCCTTCGCCGACTACCTGCTCAAGCAGGTCACGGTCAGCAGCGACGGGCAGGCCTGTGCCGGCCGTGTCACGGCGCCCGACGACCTGGCCGGCGGCGGCGCTTCGATCGACTACACCTGCCCGGCCGCGGTCGAGGTGGCCACCGTGGCGGTGCGAACGCTCACCGACCTCAATCCCGCCTACCACACCCTGGCCACGGGCCCGGGCGGCGCGCGGGCGGTCTACACCTCCGACGCCTACTCCCATGACTGGACCCTCGGCGCCGTCGACGCGGGATCCGGCCGCGGCGCGGCCCTCCAGCTCGGCGCTGTTGTCGCCGGCCTGCTGGTGGTCGCGGCGGCCGCGGTCGCGCTGCGCCGACGGGTGGCCGCATGACCGTCGCCGACCAGCTGCAGGCCGCCATCCATGCGCCGGGCGTGACACCGCTCGCGTTCGGACTCGCCTTCGTCGCCGGCGCCGGCCACGCCGTGACGCCGGGGCACGGCAAGAGTCTGGCGGCCGCCTACCTCGTCGGTTCGCGCGGCCGGGTCCGGGACGCGGCCTGGCTCGGCGGGTCGGTCGCGGCGATGCACACGCTGTCCGTACTCGTGATCGGTCTGGCCTGGACGTTCCTGTCCCTTTCGGACCTGATCCGCATGCAGGACCTGACCCGCTGGCTCGAACTGGCAGCCGGGCTCCTGGTGGTCGGCACCGGCCTCTGGCTCTTCCGCCGCCACAGCCACAGCCACGCGAGCGGCCACAGCCACGACCACCACCACGACCACGGCCGGCGGCCCGGCCTGCTCGTGCTCGGCGCCTCCGGCGGCCTGACCCCGTCGCCGGCGGCGTTCCTCGTGCTCGTCACCGGCCTGTTCCTCGGCCGAGCCGGCTTCGCACTGCTGCTGGTCCTCGTGTTCGGCGCCGGGATGGCCGTCGTGCTCTTCGGTGTCGGCCTGCTCGCGATCGGCGGCAGCACCGTCGTCACCCGCGGTGCCCGCACGCACGCCGCCCTGCGCCTCGCCACCCGGGCGGCCCCGCTGCTGGCCGCGGCCGGCATCACGCTCTTCGGCGCCGGTCTCACCACCGTCGCCGCGATCCAACTCACCGCATAAAGAGAGGCCTTCATGACGCGCCGAGTACGTGCGCTGGCACTAGCCCTGGTGGTCGTCGCCGCCACCACGGTCGTACCCAGACCCGCCGGGGCCGCGGAGGCACCGCCGGTCGCCGGCGGCGCACCATCCCTCAACCTCCGCGACGGCCAGGCGCTCGACGGCACTGTCACGCTCACGGCCGAACCCACGGCGGAGAACGACTCGGTCGCGCAGATCTCCCTCGACGGGGACAAGGTCGACGCGGACAAGACCGCCGGGACCGCGCACTTCGCGTTCGACATGGGCGGCAACGGCACCGAGGCCCGCTACCACAACTACATCACCGTCAACGGCCACACGGCCGACGCCGAGAAGGTCTACTTCCCGGACGTTCCCGGCGGCAACTCGGGCGGGCTCGACTTTCCCGGTGAGTGGCTCAACGCGGGCGCCAACACGATCACCGTGCAGGCCGGCGCCAACTGGGTCGACACCACCAACACCGCGGCGGTCGGCTACGAGCAACTGCCCTACGGCGAGGGCGGACGCTGCCCCAACTTCGACGACTTCCCGCTCAGCAACATCGGCCTGAGCCTGCTCGGCGTGGTCATCGACGGCGAGGCCAACCTGTTCAGCTACAGCTTCGGCGACGGCACCTGCGGCAGTTCGACGCCGCGGCTGACACAGACGCTGACGTTCGTGGTCTCCGGCGAGCCGGGCAACACCTCCGGCCTGCGCTACGCGCTCGACACGCGGACGCTCTCGAACGGCAGCCACACGGTCAAGGCGGTCACCGCTTCCGGCGCGACCACCAGCGTGCCGGTCACCGTCAACAACCCGCCCGCCGGCTCAGCCAAGGTCACGCCGGCCGAGGGCGCGCTGGTCCGCGGCGTCCAGCCCGTGATCGCGGCCGGGCCGCTCGACGGCGACACCGGCGTCGACGCGATCGCGGTCGACGGCAAGCCGGCGCAGAACGCCGCGACCCTCGCCGCCGGCACGTCGACGTTCAGCTTCACCGTCGCGGCCGGCAACTCGATCGAGGCCCGCTACCAGAACTACCTGATGGTCAACGGCAACCGGGTCGACCTTGGCGGCGACTACGGAGCCACGGCGGCCGAGCAGGTCGCCGTCAAGCTGCCGAACCGCTTTCTGCGCCCGGGCGCCAACGTGATCCAGGTCGTCACCGGCGACTACAACTCCGGCAGCGGCGCCACCCTCTGCGCCAACCACGACGACTTCAAGATCGCTCGGAGTACGGTCGGCCTGGCGGTGAGCACCGGAACGGCCACGCTCGACGAGGTGTCCTATGTGACCGGTGACACCCGCACCGCGACCGCCGACACCACGCTCGCGCTCGGCGACGGCACCTGCGGCGCCAACCAGGACGCCGAGTTCGCGTTCACCATCGCCGGCGCCGAGACCGCCCGGACGATCGCCACGCTCGGCAGCGGCAAGGACGCCAAGCTCCGACTGTTCATCGGCGGCAACGGCACGGACGGCGGCTACCGGAACCAGGTGCTGATCAACGGCATCCCGCTCGACATGGGCATCTGGGAGAAGGAGACCGCCGAACTCAGGTTCCCCGACGAGTGGCTGGTGCCCGGCGTCAACGTGCTCGACTTCGTGGCCGGCATCAACCCGACCACGATCGCGGCCGACTGCCCGACCGGCAACTTCGACGACTTCACCATGCGCGACTTCGAGTTGCTGCCGGCTGCCGGCACCGCGACGCCGCTGAGCCGGTCGGTCGCCCAGACCACCGTGACCATCGGCTCCTCCTCCTACCCGGCGGGCTCGCAGGTCACCACGTTCATGGGTGACGGCACCTGCGGAAGCACGTACAACAGCGTCCTGCGCAAGGAGATCCTCTTCGACGTCGACTCGGCGCCCAAGGGCCTGCGCGCCGACGTCGACACCGCCACGCTCGAAGACGGGCCGCACACGGTCACCGCCACGAGCGGCGACCGCGACGCCACCCGCACGTTCCGGGTCGACAACGCGGCACCGGTCGTGGAGAGCAGCGTGCCCGCCGAGGGCCAGCGGCTGACCGCGACCGTCGCCCTCGACATCCGGATAAAGGACGCGACCGGCGTCGCGGGTACGCCGGTCGTCACGCTCGACGGAAAGGCGGTCAAGCAGGGCGACCAGATCGGTCACGGGCTGCCGGCCGGCTCGCACACGCTGGCCGTCTCGGCCACCGACACGCTCGGCAACAGCGCCACCCGCCAGGTGCACTTCACCAGCGCCAGCATCCCGGACGTGCCGACCGCCCTGGCCGCGGCCGTCACCGGCACCAACGCGCCGTCGGCCACGCTGTCGGCCAAGGTTCCCGGCGAAGACGGTGTGCCCCTGACGGCGACCTTCACCAAGGCCGAGGTCGTCGCGCCGTCGGCCGGCTACCAGGGCATCGCGGCCGCGGTGCCGACCACCCTGGACGTGCAGCACGGTCCCGGGATCGACCTCGACTCGCTGCGCCCGCTCGACGGCCGCACGATCGACACGTCGTCGAGCCGCGACGTGGTGTTCCAGCGCTATGAGGTGCCGCTCACCGCGGCCCAGAAGGCGCCCACCCTGCGCTGGGAGGGCACCATCGACCCGGCCCGGGTCGTCGCGCTGCGGGTGTGGCACCCGGAGCGCAAGAAGTGGGACGTGCTGACCAGCGCCCGCGGCACCTCGGGGCAGAACACCGTGCTGACCGCGCCGCTGACCGACGCCTACCGCGACGGTGGCGGCGTGCACGTGTTGGTCACCGGCGAGGACCCGTTCGCCGACGACCTCTCGCCGCACGACTCCGCGGCACAGAACGACAAGGACCGGTTCGAGGACCCGTCGTCGTACGACTTCGCGCTCGCCCACTTCACCGACACCCAGTATCTGAGCGAGGGTGCGGCCGGCGGCACGAACGAGGACTTCGACGGCCGTTCCGAGTCATCCGATGTGCAGGCCGCCGAGGAGCAGGCGATCTTCGCGGCCGCCTACCGCGACCAGACACAGTGGATCGCCGACAACGCGGCCGGCCGGAAGATCGCCTACACCGCGCACACCGGCGACGTCATCGAGAACGACTACTACGACCCGCTGGCCCGGAACGCGGACGGCTCACTGCAGCGGCCCGGCCTCAACGAACAGGTCGACAAGGAGTTCGCGCTGGCCTCGGGCTACCAGAAGGTGCTCGACGACCGGGGCGTGGTCAACCAGGTCATCGCCGGCAACCACGACAACCAGTTGGGCGCCGAGACCGGCCCCGACTCCCGGTTCAGCAGGACATTCGGCGCCGACCGCTACTACCAGGTCGCGGGCGGCTGGCCGGCCGGCACCGAGTACCACGCCTGGGACGAGCGGACCAACGCCGACGGCGGTGTCACGCCGGGCAAGGACAACCAGAACAACTACGTGCTGTTCTCCGCCGGCGGGCTGGACTTCGTCGCGGTGGGCCTGTCCTACGGCGTCACGCCCGACGAGGCCAAGTGGGCCGACTCGGTCTTCAAGCGCTACAAGGACCGCAACGGCATCCTGCTCTCGCACGACTACCTGCGCCCGTCGACCAACCCCGACGGCCGTGGGGCGGCATTCTCCACACCGGACGGCTCGCCGCTCTACAAGCTCGTGGTGGAGAACAACCCGAACGTGTTCCTGGTGCTCGCCGGCCACGAGCACGGGGTCGGCACCAACCTGAAGTCGAAGGTCGGCGTCACGGTCTCGCACGACGTGGTCGAGTTGCTGGCGGACTACCAGTTCTACACGGTCGCGGCCGGTGAGCTCTGGCCCAACCTGGTGGACGGTGCCGGCAACATCGACCTCAACGGCGACGGCACGGTCGACCACAAGGCCACCGACCGGCTGCAGTTCGGTGCCAGCTTCCTGCGGCTGCTGCAGTTCGACGTGCGGCGGGCCGAGATGCACATCGACACCTACTCGCCGCTGCTCGACAACTTCGGCGCGACGGAATACGACATCCGGCAGGACGGCAGCCAGCCGAAGCCGCGCTACAACGGCGCCGAGGACAACCTCACGCTCCCGGTCGACCTGACCACCCGGAAGACCTCGTTCAGCACGGACTCGCTCGCCGCGTACGTGCCGGCCGGGGTGATCGGCTCCGACGAGATCACCGCGAACAGCACGGCCACGGTCACCTGGACGGGCCTGAAGCCGGCGACGTCGTACGCCTGGGTGGTCGAGGCCAGGACCGCCGACGGCGGTGTGGCGGTGGCCCAGCCCGCGGTCTTCCGCACCGGCAAGGGCGTCGCGACCGTGACGGCCGCCTCGAACCCGGTCGACTGGGGCAAGGCGGCCACGGTGACCGTCAAGGTCGACGCGGCCCCGGTCGTCGCCACCGGCACGGTCACCCTGCGCGAGGGTGACCTGGTCCGCGGCACCGCGGCCCTGGCCAACGGGACAACGACCTTCACCCTGCCGGTCGGCCTGGCCGGTGGTACGCACGCGCTGACGGCCTCGTACGCCGGGAGCGATGTCCTGGATCCGGTCACGGCGACGGTCACCGTGACCGTCAACCTGCCGGCGGAATGGAACGCGTCGAAGGTCTACAACAGCGGTGACCGGGTGGCCTACCAGGGCAAGGTGTTCGTCGCGTCCTGGTATGCGCGGAACGACAAGCCCGGTGACCCGGTCGGCCCGTGGCAGGAACTGGCCATGACCGAGGCGGGCGTGTCGATCTGGACGCCCTCGCGCATCTTCAACGGCGGCGACGTCGTGACCCACGCCGGCAAGCAGTGGCGGGCCCGCTGGTATACCCGCAACCAGCAGCCCGGCGACCCGAACGGGCCGTGGGAGGAGATCGTGCCGCCGCCGGCCGACGGCAGCCCGTCGGCCTGGGCCCCGAGCACGATCTACAACAGCGGCGACAAGGTGACCTACCAGGGCACGCGCTACGAAGCCAGGTGGTACACCCGCAACCAGGTGCCCGGTGACGCCAACGGCCCCTGGAAGAGTATCGGCTGACGGTCGGCCGGGTCGGGCGCGCTCATGCGCCCGGCCCGGCGGCCCAGTCGCTCGGCAGACTCGACCGGCCGGCACGGGCCGCGGCGATCCAGTCGCGCAGGTCGGCGGTCGAGCGGTCGACCGTTTTCCCGGTCGTGTCGATCACCGTCACGATCCAACGTGGATCACCGCTCGACCATCCGGTCCAGCGGTGCCAGCGCATCGCGGACCACCCACCGATGGTGATCGCCTCCGGGAGATGCCGGGGGTCGGCCGCATGGCCGCGGTGCCACCGCGCCCACCCGACAAAGGACCTCGCCCGGTCGGGCGGCCATTTCCCGGGGTCACGGCGCTCGAGCCGGCGCAGCCGCTCGTCGTCGGCCACGTCGAGCAGGCAGGCCGCGATGCCGTCCAGGTCGACCGCCGACGGGCAGGCCAGCACCTCGCCCAGCGGCGACTGTCCCGTGAGCAGGAGATCGAGGCCCGACTCCTGATAGTCGAGCGCCCGCCTCGCCCAGTCCTCCATGCTCCGTTGTCGCCACTCGCCGTCGGCGTCGACCGGCACGCCGATCTCGTCGAAGTCGTGCACGACCAGGCCGGGCAGGTCGGCGCAGGCGCGGGCCGCGGTGGTCTTGCCGGAGCAACTGGAACCGGAGATCGTCAGCAGCATCCCGTTAGTGTCGCTGCTGAAAGGCGACTGCTGGCGGGGCGGCGTTCTGGGACAGTCGACTGATCCTGCGACGATGGGATCGGTTGTGGACACACAGCGCGTCGTTCGCCCACCCGGCAGGGGATACCCGCCCGACCTCGGCATCGTGACCGGCGCGCACGGCGCCACGTTCGACCTCGCCGCCGGTGGTTCGGCGGTCGACCTCGCCGGCGGCGGCTGGGGCTACGGCGACCCGCTGGTCGTCGCGGCGGTCGCCGCGCAACTGGCCCGCTTGCCGCTGTCGACCCGCAGCTTCCTGAGCCGGCCGCTGGCCGACGCCGTGCGCCGGCTGGCCGAGCTGAGCCCACCCGGCCTCGACGTCTGCTACCTGTGCAACTCCGGCGCGGAGGCACTGGACGGCGCGATCAAGCTGGCCAAGGGCCGGCACCCCCGGCGGCGCACGCTGGTGACGGCTTCCCGGCTCCCGCACCACCTGCCCGTCACCCAACGGACCGTGCCCTACGGCGACGCCGGCGCCCTGCGCGAGGCCTTGACGCGGGACGTGTTCGCCCTGGTCGTCGAACCGGTGCTGACGACCGCCGGGGTGGTCGTGCCGCCGCCCGGCTACCTGGTCGCGGCCCGGGAAGCGTGCGACCGCAGCGGGGCGGTGCTGATCGCCGACGAGACGGTCACCGGGCTCGGCCGCACGGGGGAGCGGTTCGCCTGGTCCGGGCCCGACGTCGCGGTGTTCGGGAGCACGCTAGGCGGCGGCGTCCTGCCGCTCGGCGCCTACGTCGCCCGCAAGCGACTCAACGACCGGGTCTACCGGCATCGCACGCCCGTCCTGCACGCCAGCACCACCGGGGGCAACCCGGCGTCGTGCGCGGCCGCGCTGGCGACGCTCGCGCTGCTGGCCGAGCGCGACGTGACCGGCAACGCCCGCCGGCTCGGGGCGGTCCTCGCCGCCTGGCTCGACGAGTTGGGCCGGTCGTTCCCCGGCGTCGTGGCCGACCCGGTCGCGGCCGGGCTGCTCGGCTCGGTGACCCTGCCCGACGTGGGCTGGGCGGCGGCGGTGCAGCAGGAGACCCTCCGACAGGGCGCGGTCGTGCTGCGCCAGGGTCGCATGCTGGCCATCCGGCCGCCGTTGCGGATCCGCCGGCCCGAACTCGACCGGGGGCTGGCCGCGCTCCGCACCGCGCTGGCCAAGCAGCCATGACCGGCCTGCTCGACGGCTACGAGAGGCACTACAGCCCGTCGCTGGCCCGGCTGTTCGAGCTGGCCCGCTGCCCGGTCGAGCACACCGGCGCCGGCACGGTGCTGGAGGCCGAAGACGGCCGGCGCTACCTCGACTTCTCGGCCGGCTACGGGGTGTTCGCGCTCGGCCATCTCGACCCACGGGTGCAGGGCGTCGCGCAGCGGCAACTGGCCACCTTCGCCGGTGTGCCGCCCGGCGTGCCACACGCGGCGCAGGAAGCACTGGCCACGCACCTCGCCGGGATCCTGCCGGGCGACCTCAACACCGTCCTGCTGGCCGGCAGCGGCACGGAAGCGGTCGAGATCGCGCTGCGCGCGGCCTTCGCGGCCCGGCCCGGGCGGCACCGGCTGGTCGCCGCCCGGCACAGCTACCACGGCAAGACGCTGAACGCCCTCGCGGTCCTGGGCCAGCGGCACCTGCGTGCGCCGTTTGAGCCACTGTGGACAGACGCCACATTCGTGCCGTTCGGCGACGTCGCCGCGGTCGCCGCCGCGCTCGACGGCGACACCGTCGCCGTGCTGCTCGAACCGATCCTGGGCGGCGGCTATCTCGTCGTGCCGCCCGGCGGCTATCTCGCCGCCGTCGCCGATCTCTGCCGGCGCGCCGGTTGCCTGCTGATCGTCGACGAGGTGCAGACCGGTTTCGGCCGCACCGGCACGATGTTCGCCGTCGAACGTGAGGACGTGGTGCCGGACCTGATGATCGTGTCGAAGGGTCTGACCGGTGGTCACGTGCCGATGGCCGCCACGGCGGTGGCCGACCGGGTCGCCCGCAACTGGGACGACGCCACCTGGGCCCGGGTCGCCGACCCGCCCGCCGACGTCTGCGGCTCGGTGCTGGCGTGCGTGGCGGCGTCCGCGGCGATCGCGGCCGTCGGCGCACTCGACCTGCCGGCCCGGGCCGCCCGTCAGGGTGCGCGGCTGCTGGCCGGGCTCGCCGTGGTCGCCGACCGCCACCCGGCCTGGGTGCGCAGCGTGCGCGGACGCGGGCTGATGGCCGGCATCGAACTGCGCAGCGGCCTGGCCGAGTACGCGATCTGGTTGCGCATGCTCGACCGGGGAGTGCTCACCGGTTTCTCCACCAACTCGCACGCGCGGCGGCCCGTGCTGCGCTTCTTCCCGCCGCTGATCGTCTCCCCGGTGGAGATCGACGAGGCGCTGGCCGCCCTCGACGACGCGCTGACCGGCTTAGGACGCACCCCGGCCATCGTGTACGACGCCGCCGCGCTCCTGCTGCCCTGGCAGTACCGGATGCCCAAGCCCGCGCTCCGGCTGGCGACCCGGCTCCTGCTCGCCTGACCCGAACCAGCCGGCGTGGCGCTCCCGCAGGACCCGGCGCAGCACCTTCCCGGTCAGCCCGCGCGGGACCTCTTCCTCGCCGACGATCCGCGCGTCGCGCAGTCCCGCAGCCTCCGTAGCCCAGGCCCGCAGTTCCGCGCCGTCGAGGGCGGCGCCGTCCCGCAGCGAGATCAGCGCCACCGGCACGTCGCCGCCGTCGGGGTGCGGCACGCCGATCACCACCGCGTCGGCCACGGCCGGGTGGGTGAGCAGCTTCTCCTCGAGCGGCAGGCCGTACACCGGCCCGCTCGTGGTGCGCACGACGTCCACGGCCCGGTCGAGTTGGTGGATCCGGCCGAGCCGGTCCCGCCGGCCCAGGTCGCCGGTCCACCACCAGCCGGCGTGCGGACCCTCGTGGCGCTGCACGTCGTCGGGGTCCCAGTAGCCCGCGAAGACGGTCGGGCCGTTGACCTCGATCCGGCCCACCTCGCCGGCGCGGGCCCGCCGGCCGTCCGGGCCGACCACCCGGGAGCGGGGGCCGCCGAGCGTGCGCCGGCCGACGCAGCGGTCGTAGCGCGGCGGTGAGAACCGTGACCGGATCCGGCGGAGGGCCGCGAAACCGACCTCGGACGTGCCGAACGCCTCGACGAACAGCGAGGGCACCACCGGGCGGCCGGCGACCCGCAGGTAGGCGCCGGCGCGGCAGAACTCGCGCACGTGCGCCTCGTGTGACGCGTCGGCGGTGGTGACCCAGATCCGGATCGAGTCGAACGCGCGCGGTGGCAGGCCGTGCCGGTAGATCCGCGCGTACACGTCGGGAAAGGCGAAGAAGATCGCGATGCGCTCCCGGGCGACGGTGCCGGCGATCGACTGCACCGAGTGGTCGCTGATCGGCCAGACCGGCAGGTTGCCC
Source organism: Asanoa sp. NPDC049573 (assembly GCF_040676615.1). Classification (NCBI taxonomy): domain Bacteria; kingdom Bacillati; phylum Actinomycetota; class Actinomycetes; order Micromonosporales; family Micromonosporaceae; genus Asanoa; species Asanoa sp. NPDC049573. The sequence goes on along the minus strand of NZ_JBFAPI010000004.1, from coordinate 214,913 downwards.
ATCAGCGACGAGTAGAAGCCGACGTAGTAGACGAGGTGGTTGAAGTGCCCGGCGACGGCCGTGCGGGTGCGCCGGGTGATCGGCTCGTCGACGTAGTGCCGCTTGATCCCCGACGCGAGGCGGGCCGAGGTGCTCGGCACCAGCTTGGGCCGGCCGGTCGTCCCGGAGGTGTGCACGAGCAGGACCGGGTCGTCGGGTGCCAGGTCGACCGGGGCCAGGTCGGCGGACGCGGTCGCGGTCGCCTCGTTGAGCCCGACACCCTTTCCGGTGAAGCCGCTCGGCAGGTCGGGGAAGAACCAGACGGTGACCTCGGGGACCGCCGCGTGATCGCCGATCCGCTCGGTGAACTGTCGCGCGTCGGTCAGCACCAGCCGGCAGCCGGCCGCGGCGAGATGGCGGCGGAGGCCGTCGACCGCCATGCCGGGGTTGATCGGCACGGCCGTGCCGCCCGCCTTCACGACCGCGAGCGCGAGGAAGAAGTATTCGGCCCCGTTGGTGTGGTAGATCGCCACCCGGTCGCCGCGGCGCAGGCCGTTGTCGAGCAGCACGTTGCCCACCCGGTTGGCGAAGCCGAGCAACTCGGCCGGGGTCACGGCGACGCCCGGCAACGCCCGGTAGGGGCCGGGGGAGGGCAGGTGGAAGATCGGGCTGTCGGGATGGCTGGCGGCGGCCTTGTCGAGCGCGTTGGCCGGCGTCAACTGTCCATCGAGGAGCACCCGCACGCGGTTGAGCAGGCGGTTCCGCTTCATCGCGCCTCCCTGGGAGCCCGAACACCGAGTTTATGGGCGTCCGGTTCGCGCGTTGTGTCGTACCGCCGACAGTCTGTCCGGTCTGGACGTTCCGCCATAGATGATCTGGTGTACCTGACCCCCGACCGCGAGCGGTGCGCCATGCCCCGACGACTGCTGCGCCTCGCGCTGCTGCTGGCGCGGCTCGCACAGGTCTGCGTGTTGAGCCTGATCTGCCTGCCGCCGTTGCTGGTGAGCGGCCTGCTCGACCCGTCGACGGGACCGCGGGTGCTGCGCTGGTACTTCGTCCGGTGCGGCGGGGCCTACGTGAAGATCGGCCAGTTGCTGGCGTCCCGCTACGACCTGCTGCCGGCACGCTACTGCGAAGAGCTCAGCCAGTTGCTGTACGCGCTACGCCCGGTCCCGGCCGACAGGATCAGGCGGATCGTCGAGCGGGAGTTGGCCGCGCCGGTCGGCGACCTGTTCCGGTCGTTCGACGACGTGCCGATCGCGACCGCCTCGCTGGCCCAGGTGCACGACGCCGTGCTGCCCGGCGGCGAGCGGGTCGTCGTCAAGGTGCTCAAGCCCGGCGTCGAGGAGCAGGTACGGATCGACCTGATCTGTTTCCGGCTGACCGGCCGGGTGCTCGACACGCTGCCGCTGCTGCGCGGCGTCGACGTGCGGTTCGTGGTCGCCGACCTGTCCCGCTCGATGCTCGACGAGATGGACTTCCACCGGGAGGCGCTGAACACCTCCTACCTGCACGGCCGGATGGCCGCCGACCCGATCGCGCACCGGGCGCCGGCGGTGCACCGGTCGCACTCCGGCCGCCGCGTGCTGACGCTCGAGCGGATCGACGGGGTCACCGTACGCGAGATCATCGCCGCCCTCGACCGGGGTGACACCGACGCCCTGCGCGCGTGGGCCGCGCAGGGCATCACGCCGCGGCGTACCGCCATCGTGTTGTTCCGGTCTGTTCTCGAGCAGGCCATCCGGTTGCGCGTGTTCAACGCCGACCCGCACCCGTCGAACCTGATCGTGATGCCCGGCGGCGCTCTCGCCTGGGTCGACTTCGGCCTCGTCGGCTGGGTCGACGAGCGCCAGTGGGAGATCCAGCTGCAACTGCGCGAGGCGTTGACCCGGGGCCGGGTGCACGAGGCCTACCTGGCGCTGCTGCGGGCCATCGAGCCGCTGCCGCAGAACCGCGACCTGCGCGGCTTCGAACAGGAGGTCAAGCGCGGCCTGCGCGACTACCTGCTGGCTGCCGAGGACACCGGGTCGTCGCTGGCCCACCGCAGTTCCGGGGTCTTCCTGATGAACACGATCCGCGCGCTGCGCCGGCACCGCCTGCCGATCGCGGCGTCGACCGTCGCCCTCTACCGGACGATCCTGATCGCCGACATGGTCGTGCTGCGGCTCTATCCCGAGATCGACTGGCTGGGGCACATGCGCCGGTTCCTCGCCGACCTGACCCCTGACCTGCTGCGCGACGCGGTCGAGGAACCGCTGACCTCGACCGCGGTGCTCTACCGGTTGGCCCGCACCCCGCAGGCGGTGAGCGCGGCGGTTGACTGGGTTGCCGACCGGTTGCCGCAACTCGGCCGGTCAACGCTGGCAACCCTGACGTTCTGGCAGCGGCTCTCGCTCGCCGGGCTGCGGCTGCTGCGGGTCGGCACGGTGCTGGCCGGGATCGCGATCGCCGCCACGATCGTGACGCCGGGCGACCCGGTAGGTGCGGATCCACCCTCGCTGATCGGCCTGATCATGGACAACCCATGGCTCGCGCTGCTCGGGTGCGTCATGCTCATTCTGGTACTTGGCTCGCTGATTCGCCGATCGGAGTCGACCTGATGGAAACCTTCACCGAACCCGCCGGGGCCGACCGGCCGCGGGCGTCGCGCCGGGCCACCAGCCGGCTCGCCGAGGGTGTCGCCGACGGCTTCACCGAGGCGTCGCAGGCGTTCTCCGACGAGGTGCGCGGGGCGGCGACCTGCACCGACCTGGCCGAGAACCTGTTCGTCGGCATGTTGCGGGCCAACGGCCGGTTCCTCGACGAACTGGCCACCACCTCACGGCGCTTCTCGGCCGAGGTGGGCCGGGCTTCCGCGGAGGAGATCGACTACGACCGGCTCGCGGACCTGATCGCCAGCCGCCTCGCCGACCCGTTGGACTACGACCGCCTCGCCGACATGGTCGCCGCCCGGCTCGCCGCCCGCTCGTAGGCCCAGCGCCCCCGCCCCTCACCACGCGCGGCGGAACACCGTCACGCTCCACGTGGGCACGTTGACGTAGACCCGTCCGTCCGGCTGCGTCCACGGCTCGTGGAAGGCGTTGCCCGCGCCGTCCCAGCCGCCGAAGCCTTCGTCCTGGCTGCACAGGATCTGGGTCCATCGCCCGCCGCGGCCTCCGGTGCGCACGCCGTAACCGTGGTCGCCGAAGCTGCGCCCGCCGAGGTTCACGACGACGAGAACGACGTTGTCGCCGGCGGCGCGGACGAAGCCGAGCACCTGGTTGTCGTGGTCTTCGTGGGTGACGTCGAGATCGTCGGCACGTAGGGCCGGGTTGGCCCAGCGGACCGCGTTGGCCGCGGCCACCAACCGGCGCATCGGCATGCCGGCCGGGTCGCCGGCGATGCTCCAGTCGAAGCGATGGTCGCCGAAGCCGTCGACGCCGTCGTGCCAGTAGCCGCCGGCCATCCGCGGCGCGGCCTGCAGGCACTCGGTGCCCATGAACAGCATCGGCGTGCCCGGCATGGTGACGCCCAGCGCCCAGGCCAGGCGGCACTTGGCTCGCGCGGCCCAGTCGTCGCGGCCGCCGAGTTGGTCGACGAGGTAGCGGTGCCGCCGGTCCCAGTCCTCGGGCCCGCCCTCAGCGTGCCCCTCCTGCTGGTCACCGACGTCGTCGTGCGAGCCGAGTGGGTATTTGACCAGGTTCCAGGCGTGGTCGTAGCCGTCCCAGCCGAGGATGTCGCGGATCTTGCGGACCGGGTCCTGCCCGGCCAGCGCCCGCTGCGTCTCGTGATGCGCGTCGGCGCACCAGGTGGCGCCGAACCGGCCCTCGTTGACGATCCACGGATCGTCGGGCAGGTGCTCGGCGATGAAATGCTTGTCGGGGTATTCGTCGCGGAGCATGCCCATCACCCGCTTGAGGTGCAGCCCGTTGATCTGCGTGGTGGCGTCGAACCGCAGCCCGTCGGCGCGGTACTCCTCGAAATACATCCGGGCGTTCTGGTGGAAGTAGTCCTGGATCTCGCGCTTCCACCAGGCCGGGCCCCGCCCCCACGGCGTGTCCTGGCCCCCTTCGACGTATATGCCGCCCTGGTTGTCGTAGCCGTCGTAGTCCCACAGGACGTTGTCACTGTGGCCGAAATGGTTGTAGACCACGTCGAAGATGACCGCGAGCCCGTCGCGGTGCGCGGCGTCGACGAAGTGTCGCAGGTCGGCGGGGGAGCCGTAGGACGATTCGGGTGCGAAGAAGCTGGCCGGGTTGTAGCCCCAGGAGCGGTCCATGGCGTACTCCTGGACCGGAAGGGGTTGAACGCAGTTGAAGCCCATCTCCCGCAGGTAGCCGAACTTGGTCTCCACCTGCGCGAAGGTCGCCCACCCGGTCTCGTGCTGGTCACCGCGCCCGGCGAACGTGCCGATGTGCAGCTGATAGATGATCAGATTCTCGAACCGCGGCGTCTCGAACGGCGCCCATCGCGCGTCCTTAATGGACTTCGGCACGACCGAGGCGTTGCGGCTGCTCGGGTCGTCTCGCGTGAGCTCGGAGCTGAGCACGTCGCGGGCCGCGGGATCGAGCCGGTCGAGCACGGTGTTGTCGGCCGTCGTGAGGCGGAAGCGGTAGAGCTGGCCGGCCTCGACGCCGGGGACGGTCGCGCTCCAGTAGCCGTCTGGTGTCGGCGTCAGCGCCTGCGTGGTCACCGGGTGCGCGCTGTCCCAGTCGCGACCGCTCTGCAACACGACCGACACCGCGGTGGCGTGCGGCGCCCACACCCGGAAGAACGCGCCGTCGGGGGTGAGCCAGCAGCCGATCCGGTCCGCGACCTCCATCCTGGCAAGGCTAGAGCGCCACCGCCTCCACCGGTGTCCGCGACTGGACAGCAGCGAACCGGGCTTCGTTGGGCGATCCTGCTGGCGTGAGGGATGCGAAGCGGAAGCAGCTTGATCGGGCGGCCGACCCGCGGTCTCCCGGCTCGTTCGACGCGCTGGCCGCGGAACGGCGTCAGCTTTCCGAGCCGGCCGCCAACGTGACGCGGCTTCCGGCGATCCAACGGGGCCTTGCCGACGAGGCCGACGTTGTCGACGATCGTGACTAAGCTGCCGGGATGAGCGTGATCGACGAGATCGGTCGGAGCAAGCATGTCAGCCTGGTCACCTTCCGCCGGGACGGTACCGGCGTCGCCACGCCGGTCTGGCATGTCGTCGAGGGCAACACGCTGTTCGTCGTGTCCGAGGCCAAGGCGTGGAAGGTCAAGCGGGTCCGCAACACCGGGCGGGCCGAGGTCACGGTGTGCGACATCCGGGGGCGGATCAAGCCCGGCGCGGCCACCGCGAAAGGGCCGGCCCGGCTGCTCGACGAGGCCGGGACGGCCGCGGCCCGCGAAATGCTCGCCCGTAAGTATGTGACTTCGCGCGTTGGCAACTGGTTCGCGCGCCTCCTGCGCCTGCGCCGGCCGCCGCTGGTCGCGATCGCGATTACGCTCTAGCGCCGCCGTCGAGGGTGTAACGGCGCTGAATCACCAGGGCCGCCACCAGCAGCACCGCCGGGACGAGGCCGAAGCCGTAGCGGACCGCGTCGAGGGCCGATGCCGACTGCTGGATATCGTCGCCGCTGCTGCCGACGAAGCCGCCGATCGCCAGGCACGCCGCGTAGAGGTAGGGGCCGATCGCGCCACCGGCGGAGTCGGCCGCCGTCCAGACGCCGGTGTAGCTGCCCGCGTCGGCGATGTCGCGGCCGGCCGACGCGGCCACCACGTCCGGGAGCATCGCGAAATAGAGCAACTGCAGCGCGGCGAAGGCGACGCCCAGGACCGACACCACGGCGATCAGCACGGCCAGCGGGACGCGGTGACCCAGCGCCACGACCAGGCAGCCCGCCGCGAAGACCGCCTGCGCGAGCAGCAGGCCGCGTTGCTTGCCGATCCGGCGGGTGACGGCCAGCCACACCGGCGTGGCCAGCAGCGCGGGCGCCAGGAACGCGGCGATCAGCACCGTGGTCAGCCCGGACCGGCCCAACTCGTAGGTCGCGTAGTAGGGGGCCGCCGCCAGCACCAGGTGGGTCGCCGTGCCGGTGAGCAGGTAGGCGGTGACGAGTGGCCGGTATTGCGGGTCGCGCAGCGAACCGAGCAGCACCCGGACGCCGCGCAACCGGGGCGGCGCCGGGTTGGCCGGCATGCCCGCGGCCGTGCCGAGCCGGCGTACGCCGTCGATGCCGACCAGCATGGCCGCCAGCATCCCGGCGGCCAGCGTCGCGCCCATCACGACGTACCCGGTGCGGGTCGGATTGTCGCCACCCACCAGCGATGGCGCGAGCACGCCGCTGACCAGGATCCCGACCGTGAGCACGACCATCCGGAACGACATCAGCCGGGTGCGCTCGTGATAGCCGATCGCGAGGTCGGCCGGCGTCGCCAGGTAGGGCACCTGATAGGCCGCGAAGAGGAGGTTGCCGAGCACGAAGACGGCGGCGACCCAGATCGCGGCGGTGGTCCCGTGCAGACCGCCGGGCACGGAGAAGAGGGCGGCGAATGCCACCGGGAGCATGCAGGCCGCCAGCATCAGCGCCAGCCGGTTGCCCTGCCGGGCGCGCTGCGCGTCGGAGAAGTGGCCGACGAACGGGTGCAGGACCACATCGGCGATTTTGGGGGCGAGCAGCGCGAAGCCCGCCACCAGCGGCGCCACGGCCAGCACGTCGGTGAGGAAGTAGAGCAGGAGCAGGCCCGGGACCGTGATCCAGACACCCATCCCGATCGAGCCGCCGGCGAACGCGAGCAACCCGCCACGCGGCAGCCGCACGGTCACCGGCTCGACCGGGGTTCGGGTCATGCGCACGCTCCAGGATTGACCGGACCCGCCTGGTGCCAGCACGATCCACTGACGAACCTAAGTGTCTACGGATCGGGTACGCAATGGCTGCACGGCCGGAGGTCGTGGTGATCGGCGCGGGGCCGGCGGGCCTCGCCACCCTGAAGGCGCTGGCCGACCGGGGCATCGCCGCGGTGTGCTTCGACGCGGGCGACCGGCCGGGCGGGCTGTGGGTCTTCGAGGGGCCGGGCTCGGGCGCCTACCGGACGCTGCACCTCAACACGAGCCGCACCCGGACCCAGTTCGCCGACTTCCCGATGCCGGCGGACTGGCCCGACTATCCGCGCCACGACCGCGTCCTGGCCTATCTGACCGACTACGCCGACCATTTCGGACTACGCACGGCGATCCGGCACCGGCACGTCGTCACGCGGGTCGGGCGCACCGCTCAAGGCTGGTCGGTCGAGGCCGACGGCCCGGACGGCCCGGTGTCGGCGAAGGCGCGGGCCGTCGTCGTCGCGTCCGGGCACAACAGCGTGCCGCGCTGGCCGGACCCGTTGCCGGAGGGGCTGACCGCCGACCAGTCGCACAGCCACGACTATCGCGACCCGGCGCAACTGGCCGGGCGCCGGGTGCTGGTGGTGGGCGGCGGCAACTCGGCCATGGACATCGCCGCCGACGCGTCACAGGTCGCCGAACGCACGATCCTGTCGTTGCGCCGCGGCGTCTGGATCGTGCCCAAGTACCTGTTCGGCCACCCTTCGGACACGCTCAACGGCGCCCTGGCCAAGCGGCTGCCCTGGCGGCTGCGGCAGGCGGTCAGCCAGACGATGCTGCGACTGGCCACCGGCCACCCGACCGCACACGGGCTGCCGGCGCCGGGCCACGGTTTCCTGCAGGACCACCCGACACTGTCCGATGTGCTGCTCACCCGCGTCGGCCACGGCGACATCACCATCCGGGGCGCCATCGCACGGGCCGACGGCCGCACGGTCGAGTTCGCCGACGGCGCCCGCGAGGAGGTCGACCTGGTGGTGTGGTGCACCGGCTACCGGCCCGAGATCCCGTTCCTCGACCCGCCCGCGCTCGGCGACCAGGTGCCGCTCTACCGCCATGTCTTCCACCTCGACGAGCCCGGCCTGTTCTTCGTGGGCCTGATGCAGTCGACCGGCGCGGCTCTGCCCATTGTGGAGGCACAGGCGCGACTGGTCGCCGCCTACCTGGCGGGGGAGTTCGCCCTGCCGGCGCCGGAGCAACAGCGGGCCGACCGCGCGGCCCGGCTGCGGCAGGCCCATCGGCGCTGGGCCGACCGCCGGACGGCCATGCGCATCGACTTCGACGCCTACCTCGCGCTGGCGGCCGACGAACTGCGAAAGGGCCGGCTTCGCCACGGAACGACCTGGCCGGAGGTGACGCGATGAACCGCCTCAACGCAAGACGGGTCATCGTCACCGGGGCGGCCGGCACGATCGGCCGGGCTCTGTGCCGCACCTTGACCGCCGCCGGCGCGCAGGTGATCGGCCTCGACCTGGCGACCCCAACCGACGGCCCCGTGCCTGTCCTGCCCTGCGACCTCACCGACGCCGCGCAGGTCAAGGCCGCCGTGACGACGGCCATCGACCGCCTCGGCGGCCTGGACCTGCTGGTCAACAACGCCGGTATCGGCGGACCGGCGCCGGCCGAACTGCCACCCGACGCGGTGGTACGACGGCAACTCGAGGTCAACCTGCTCGCCGCCTGGTCGACCACGGCGGCGGCGTTGCCCGCGCTGGAGGCGTCGCGCGGCCGGGTCGTCTTCATCGCCAGCCGGATGGCGGTGCTGGCCCTGCCGCTGGCCGCGGCGTACGGCGTGAGCAAGCGGGCCCTGGTCGCCTACGCCGACGCCCTGCGCCTGGAGGTCGGCACCCACGTCGGCGTCAGCGTCGTCTATCCCAGCATGATCGCGTCCCCGATACACGACTCCACCGCCGCGGCCGGCCTCTCACTCGACGGCGTCTCCCGCTACGAACCGGTCGAGGGCGTGGTCGCGGCGGTGGTGCGGGCGGCGACCGCCCGCCGGCCCCCGGCCAACCTGGCCACCACCCGCCGCGGCCGCCTGGAACTGGCGGTCGCCCGCCACTTCCCGTCCCTGGCCCGCCGCATGGTCACCCGCACCGTCGCCGGCCGATTGAAGGCTGGCGCGTTCGACGGTTCCCCCCTCGCCGCCGGCCTGCGCCGCCGGCAGGATCGCCAGGAGGAGACGCGATGACGGCGATTGTCGGTCTGGTGCACAGCAGGACCGTCTACGTCGGAGGCGACAGCGCCGGCGTCCGCGGCCCCTTCGTCTGCTTGAAGAGCCCCTCCTAGGTCGGAAGTCTCAAGCGGAGGGCGTGATCTACGGGCTGGCCGCCGGGCCGAAAAGTTCGTGACCTCGACGTGAACTTGATCTCGGTGCGGGTCGTGGAGGTATAGGGAGGCAGCGGTCGATTCGATGCCTTGCGAGATCATCGTATACAACATACGCTTCGGCAATCGTCGATCGAGGAGCCCGTCATGACGAATCTTTCGCGTGCACTCAGCCGGGCCGCCGTGGGAGCGGTCGCGCTCGTTTGCACGCTCACCGCTTGCTCGCCGGTGGCCGAACAGGCCGCGCCCGGCGAGAAGCCTTCGCAGAGCCAGGATTCCTTCGGCACTCCGGCCAACGCCGACGAAGTCAAGCAGGGCGGCAAGCTCACCGTTGCCCTCTCCGCTGAACCCGATCGGCTTGATCCCTCCCTTTCCCGCAGCCTCTATTCGCGCTACGTCTTCCAGGCGATGTGCGAGAAGCTGTACGACGTCGACGAGAAGGCCCAAGTCGTCCCGCAACTGGCCACGGCCCTGCCGACCGTGGCCGCCGACGGCAAGACCGTGACGATCCCGGTGCGCCAGGGTGTCAAGTTCGCCGACGGCACCGACTTCAACGCGGCGGCGGTGAAGACGACCCTCGAGCGACACCTGACCCTGCCGGAGTCGGCGCGCAAGAGCGAGATCGGCCCCATCGACACGGTCGACGCTCCCGACCCGCAGACCGTCCTTATCCACCTGAAGACACCGTTCGCGCCGCTCCTCGGCGCGCTGGCCGACCGGGCCGGCATGATCATGAGCCCGGCCGCGTTGCAGAAGCTGGGCACCAACTTCGCTTCGGCCCCCGTCTGCGTGGGCCCGTTCAAGTTCAGCAAGCGGGTGCCGCAGAGCTCGATCGACGTCGTACGCGACCCCAACTACTACGCCGCCGACAAGGTGCACCTCGACGCCATCTCCTGGCGCATCCTGACCGACGCCAGCATCCGCGCGGCCAACCTGCGCTCGGGTGACGCCGAGGTGGCCGACAGCGTCTCCACCCAAGACGTCGACAGCCTGCGCAAGGAGTCGTCGCTGACGGTGCTGCGGTCGCAGTCGCTCGGCTACCAGGGCATCACCATCAACGTCGGCAACGCTGACGGCATCGGCAAGCCCACGCGGCAGATCGACACCCCAATCGCCAAGAACAAGCAGGTGCGGCAGGCCTTCGAGTACGCCATCGACCGCAAGGCCCTCGTGAACGCGGTGTTCAACGGCATCGCCGCCCCGGCCTGCGGCCCGATCTCGCCGGCGAGCGCGTTCTCGTCGGAGGAGGCTCAGCAGTGCCGTGAGCACGATCCCGCCAAGGCCAAGCAGTTGCTGGAACAGGCCGGCGTGAAGACGCCCTACACCGTGACCATGTTGGCGTCGAACACTCCGGATACGCTGCGCCTGGCCCAGGCCCTGCAGTCGATGGTCAAGGACGCCGGCTTCGACATCAAGATCAACCCTGTCGAATACTCCTCGCTCCTCGACGAGCAGGACCGCGGCAACTTCGAGATCCTCCAGCTCGGGTGGAGTGGGCGGATCGACCCGGACGCCAACATCACCAACTTCGTCGGCACCGGTGGCAGCCAGAACGTGGCCGGCAGCAGCAACCCGGCGTTGGACGCGGTCCTCGACCAGGCCCGCCAGGCGACCAGCGTCGACGAGCGCAAGAAGCTCTACGGCCAGGCGGTCACCCTGCTCCACGACGACAACCCGCTCGTCTACCTCTACCGGCAGGCCAACCTGACCGCGTTCTCCAACAAGGTCAAGGGCGTCCAGGTGTTTCCCGACGGCGTCATCCGCGCGGCCTTCGCCGGATTCGCCAAGTAGGTTCCCGTGGCCCGGTACCTACTGACCCGCGCGTGGCACTCGGCGTTGACCCTGGTGTTGGCGTCGGTGGTGGTCTTCATCGGAATCCGTGCCCTTCCGGGTGACCCCGCGCTCGCGCTGGCCGGAGAAGACCGCTCGCCCGCGGCACTGGCGGCCATTCGCGCGGAGTACGGACTGGACCGTCCGGTGACAGTCCAGTTCGGACACTTCGTGGAACGCGCCGTGCGGGGCGACTTCGGCAGCTCGATCCGCACCGGCATACCGGTATCGGACATGATCCGGACGGCCCTGCCGGTGACGGTCGAGCTGTCCGTCCTGGCCATCCTGATCGCCGCGCTGCTGGGCATCGGCGCCGGGGTGGTCGCGGCCGTGCGCCGCGGCCGCCCGGCCGAGTGGGCGGCCAACGCGCTGGCCCTGATCGGGCTGTCGGTGCCGCACTTCTGGCTCGGCCTGCTCGCGATCCTGTATCTCTCGGTCGCGACGGGACTGTTTCCCGCTTCCGGTTTCGTCCCGCTCCTGGAGGACCCGGTGGGCAACCTGCACCACGTCATCCTGCCCGCCGTGATCCTCGGGACCGGTCTGGCGGCGATCATCATGCGGCAGACCCGGTCCGCGATGCTCGACTCGCTCTCCGCGGACTACGTGCGGACGGCGAAGGCCAAGGGCCTCTCGCCGCGGGCCGTGATCGGGCGGCACGCCCTGCGCAACAGCCTGATCGTGGTGGTGACGATCGTCGGCCTCCAACTCGGCGGCCTCATCTCCGGCGCGGTCGTGACCGAGTCGATCTTCGGCCTGCCCGGCTTCGGCAAGATGACGATCGACGCGGTGTTCCAACGGGACTATCCGGTGATCCAGGCGGTGGTCCTGTTGACCGCCACGGCGTACATCGTGATCAACTTTCTGGTCGATCTGCTCTATTCGCTCATCGACCCGCGCATCCGGGTGGCGGGTGAGGTGGCATGACCGTCGTCACCGTTCCGATGGTCGAGAGCCCGGCCGGCCTCACCCGGCGCACGCGGGTTTTCCGGCGGCTGCGCCGCAACCCCCTGGCCATCATCAGCTTCGTGGTGCTGCTGGTCGCGGTGCTGGCCGCCGTGCTCGCGCCGTGGATCGCGCCACATTCGGTGGAGGAGACCGACTTCGGGTCGATCTTCGCGTCCCCGGGGACGCCCGGGCACCTGCTCGGCACCGACGATCTGGGCCGCGACGTGTTGTCCCGCATCATCTTCGGCGTCCGGGCGTCGCTCGAGGTCGGTCTGCTCGCGGTTTTCACCGCGCTGGTCGTCGGCGTGCCGCTGGGTCTGGCCGCGGGCTACTTCCGGGCGGTGGACGCCGTGATCGGCCGGTTCACCGACCTGCTGCTGGCGTTCCCGTTCCTCATCCTCGCCGTGGGGTTGGCCGCCATCCGCGGCGCGAGCCTGGGCAACGCGGCCGTGGCGATCGGCATCGCGCAGATTCCGGGGGTGATCCGAGTCATCCGCTCGGACACCCTGCGCCTGAAATCGCTGGACTTCGTCGCCGCGGCGGTGGTCGACGGTGCGAGCGACCTGTGGGTCCTCACTCGACATATCCTGCCCAACGCCACCTCGGTGATCCTGGTGCAGGCCACCGTGACACTGCCGGTGGCGATTCTTGGTGAGGCGGTGCTCTCCTTCCTCGGCCTGGGCATCCAGCCACCCTCGCCCAGCCTGGGCACGATGCTGGCCACGGCTCAGCAGTTCGCGGCCAAGGCACCGTGGGCGGCGACGTTCCCGGGCGTCGCCATCATGATCCTGGCGCTGGCCTTCAACGTGTTCGGCGACGCCCTGCGCGACGCCCTCGACCCGAAGGGCGACCGATGACGGCCGCGATTCTCGAGGTCGACGATCTCTCGGTCTCCTTCGTCACCGAGAGCGGCACCGTCTCGGCGGTCGACCACGTGAGTCTCGACCTGGCCGCCGGCGAGATCGTGGGGGTGGTCGGCGAGTCCGGGTGCGGCAAGAGCGTCACGGCGATGAGCCTCGCCGGCCTGCTGCCCGGCAGTGCCCGCGTCTCCGGTTCGGTCCGGCTGCGTGGCACCGAACTCGTCGGTGCCCGGGAAACCGACCTGCGGCGAGTACGCGGCAAGGAGATCGCCTACATCTTCCAGGAGCCGATGACCTCGCTCAACCCGGTGCTCACCGTCGGCCGGCAGATCGTCGAGGTGCTCGAGGTGCACGAGCGGCTGTCCCGCAAGCGGGCCAAGGCGCGGGCGGTCGAGTTGCTGTCGCTGGTCGGCATCCCGTCCCCGGCGCGGCGGGTCGACAACTATCCGCACCAACTATCCGGCGGCATGCGGCAACGCGTGATGATCGCGATGGCCGTGGCCTGCAACCCGACGGTGCTGGTCGCCGACGAGCCGACGACCGCGCTCGACGTCACCGTGCAGGCCGGCATTCTCGAGGTGCTGCGCGACCTGCGCGACCGGCTCGGCACCAGCATCCTGATCATCACGCATGACCTGGGCGTGATCGCCGACGTCGCCGACCGGGTGGTCGTCATGTACGCCGGACGCGTCGTCGAGCGGGCGCCGGTGACCGACCTGTTCGCCCACCCGCACCACCACTACACCAACGGGCTGCTCAACGCGTCCCCCGTGCCCGGCCGGCACGCCGGCGGCGACCGGTTGCAGGAGATCCCCGGCCTCGTGCCGGTCCTCGCGACCCAGCCGGACGCGTGCACGTTCGCCGACCGGTGTCCGGCGGCCGACGACACGTGCCGCGGCGAAGCGCCACGGCTGGCGAGCGTCGGCGGGTCCGGCCACCTCGCCGCGTGCTGGCATCCGGTAACAGCGCGGCAACAGGAGGCGACGCGATGACCGACGCGCTCGAACTCGAAGACCTGACGATGCACTTCGGGCCGGTCCGCGCCGTCGACGGCGTGTCATTGACCATCCCGCGCGGCGGCGTCACCGCCCTGGTCGGCGAGAGCGGATCCGGGAAGTCGACGGTAGGCCGGTGCGTCGTGCGGCTGCTCAAGCCGACCAGTGGCGTCGTGAAGATCGGCGGCGTCGACGTCACCCGGCTGACCCGGCGCCAGTTGCGGCCGCACCGCGGCCAGGTGTCCATCGTCTTCCAGGACCCGGCCGGCTCGCTCGACCCGCGGATGCTGGTCGGCGACGTGGTGGGCGAACCGTTGCGGCTGGCCGGCGAGCGGATCTCCCGGCGCGAGCGGCAGCAGCGGGTGGCGGCCGAACTCGGCCGGGTCGGTCTGCGCGAGGAGGTTGCCCGCCGCTACCCGCACGAACTCTCCGGCGGCCAGCGGCAGCGGGTCAGCATCGCCCGGGCCCTGATCTCCTCGCCGTCGCTGCTCATCGCCGACGAGCCGACCAGCGCGCTCGACGTGTCGGTGCAGGCGTCGGTGCTCAACCTGCTCGCCGACCTGCAGCGCGACATCGGGTTCGCCTGCCTGTTCATCACCCACAACCTGTCGGCGGTGGAATACCTCGCCGACCAGATCGCGGTCATGTATCTCGGCCAGTTGGTGGAGAAGGGGTCGCGCGAGCAGATTTTCGCGCGTCCGGCCCACCCCTACACCCAGGCCCTGCTGGCGGCCGCGCCGGTCGCCGATCCGGTGCGGCAACGGGCCCGGGAGCCGATCCTGCTCGGCGACGACCTGCCATCGGCGCTCGACCCGCCGTCGGGCTGCCGGTTCCGCACCCGGTGCCCGCTCGCGTTCGACCGGTGCGTGACCGAGGTGCCGCCGCATGTCAAGATCGGTGATGGAGAGGCGGCGTGTCACCTCGTGCGGGCGGACGGCACCCGCCCGGACGTACGCGCGGGAGCTGCCACATGACGTTCACCACCAGGCCGACGTTGCAGGGCACGTTCGGGATGGTGTCGTCGACGCACTGGCTGGCCAGCCAGTCGGCGATGGGCATGCTCGAGCGCGGCGGAAACGCGTTCGACGCGGCGGTCACCGCCGGCTTCGTGCTGCACGTGGTGGAGCCGCACCTCAACGGGCCCGGCGGCGAGGTGCCCGGCATTGTGGCGACCGCGGCCGACCCACGCCCGAGGGTGCTGTGCGGGCAGGGTCCGGCCCCCGCGGGTGCCACCATCGCGCACTTCCGGTCGCTCGGGATGGACCTGGTCCCCGGCTCCGGCCCGCTGGCGGCGACGGTGCCGGGCGCCGTCGACGCGTGGCTGTTGCTGTTGCGCGACCACGGCACGCTGTCGCTGCGGGAGGTGCTGACACCCGCCATCGGGTACGCGAACGCGGGCCACCCGCTGATCGGCCGCGCCGGCGCGACCGTGGCGGCCGTCCGGTCGCTCTTCGAGCAGCACTGGCCCACGTCGGCCGATCTCTGGCTGCGGCAGGGCGAGCCGCCGGCCCCCGGCGCGCTGTTCGCCAACCCGGCCTACGGCGGCACGCTGGAACGCCTGGTGCGCGCGGCCGAGGCCGCCGGGTCCGACCGGGAGGCCCAGATCGAGGCCGCCCGGCAGGCCTGGCGGGAGGGGTTCGTCGCCGAGGCGATCGACCGCTTCTCCCGCCGGCCGTTCCGGGACTCCAGCGGCGAGGCGCACGCCGGCCTGATCACCGGCGCCGACCTGGCCGGCTACGCGGCCACCTGGGAGGAGCCGGTCACGCTCGACTGGAACGGTTACAGCGTCGCCAAGACCGGCCCCTGGGGCCAGGGACCCGTGCTGCTCCAGACGCTGTCGATCCTCGACGCGCTCGGCGACGCGACGGTCTACGACCCGTCGACCGCCCGCGGCATCCACGCCGGGTCCGAGGCGCTCAAGCTGGCCTTCGCCGATCGCGAGGCCTGGTACGGCGACACCGGCGACGTGCCCGTGAAGGCGTTGCTGTCGCCCGGGTACGCGGGGGAGCGGGCGGCCCTGATCGGCGACAGGGCCGCCACTGCTCTGCGACCCGGCCGGCCCAACGGCGCCGAGCCCCGGCTTCCGGAGTTCGTCAAGCGGGGCCGCCATGGCGACCGTGCCCCCGACCCGACGACCGGCGAACCGACGGTCAGCAGGGACGGCGTGACCCGGGGCGACACCTGCCATGTCGACGTCGTCGACCGCTGGGGCAACATGATCTCGGCGACGCCCAGCGGGGGCTGGCTGCAGAGTTCGCCCACCATCCCCGAGTTGGGCTTCCCGCTCGGCAGCCGCCTGCAGATGTTCTGGCTGGAGGAGGGACTGCCCGCTTCGCTCGCGCCGGGCCGGCGACCGCGCACGACGCTCAGCCCGACCCTGGTGCACCGGGCCGGTCAGCCCGTGCTGGCCTGCGGCACGCCCGGCGGTGACCAGCAGGACCAGTGGCAGTTGCTGTTCCTGCTCCGCCACCTGGCCGGCGGCCGGCCCATCCAGGAGGCCATCGACGCGCCCATGTGGCACACCACCAGCTTCCCGTCGTCGTTCCATCCCCGCGAGACCGAGCCCGGCGTCCTGGTGCTGGAAGACCGGCTGGACCCGGCGGTCGTCGACGAACTGAGTGCGCTCGGCCATCGCGTGCGGCTGTCGGACCCGTGGAGCCTCGGCCGGATGTGCGCGGTGTCCCGAGACCCGGCCTCCGGGGTGCTCGCCGCGGGCGCCAACCCGCGCGGCATGCAGGGCTACGCCGTGGGCCGTTAGGGCAGTCTGCTTTCCGTGTTCTCGTGGGCGGCCACGGAGGCGGCGCCCAGGTGGGAGAGGGCCACCATCTCGGCCAGGTCGCCATCACCGGCCTCGATGGCGTCGACCAGCTTGACGTGCTCGTCGGCCGAGTGCGGGGCCCGCTCCTTGGCGGTCATCCGGAAGACCCACTGCACGTGCAGGTAGAGCGCCTTGGCGATGGAGGCCAGCCAGGGGTTGCCGCTGATCTCCAGGATCTGCAGGTGCAGGGCGCTGTTCAACTCGGCGACCCGGCGCAGGTCCTGCTGCTCGGTCGCCAGCCGGGCCCGCTCGACCAGCGCCCGCAGGGTCGTCACGTCGCCCGGCGCCGCCCGCTCGGCCGCGAGCCGGGCGGCCAGCGGTTCGAGGCGCTCGCGTACGGCGAAGATGTCGTCGATCGTGGCACTGCTCGGCGACGCGACCACGGCGCCCCGCCGGGGCAGGATCACCACGAATCCCTCCGCCTCGGCGACGCGCAACGCCTCGCGGACCGGGTTGCGGGAAACGCCGAAGTCTTCCGCCAACCGGTCCTCGGTCAGTCGCTCGCCGGGGGGATAGTCGCCGCTGATGATCCCCTTCCGGAGAGCATCCAGCACCTGGTCGCGGAGCGGCAGGTGCTGAGCGCCGATCTTGCCCGGGTCCGTATCCACCCAGCCACCCTTCGCGACGAAGCCTGACGGAACTGTATACGAAGAACAATCACAGCTGGATGTTGCGTCTCGACATCGGCTATTGACGTCGCCGTAACACGTGTCCTACCGTTCGTCGAACCGGTTAGTCGAAACGCTTCGACAATCCGATCGGGAGCGATCCCACTGCTGGCCAAAGGAGGTGCGCGGTGGCCACCATGCATGACGTCGCCCGCCTCGCCCGGGTCTCGGTCAGCACGGTGTCCTACGTGCTGACCGGCACCCGCCCGATCTCCGCGGCCACCCGCGCCAAGGTCCTCGCGGCCATGGCCGAGCTCGACTACCAGCCCAACGCGATGGCCCGCGGCCTGGCCACCCGGCGCAGCCGGATCGTCGGCCTGCTGATGCCGATGGACGAGCGCGGGCTGGGCGCCACCGAGACCGCGTTCGTGACGGGCGCGGCGGCCGCGGCCAGCGCCGCCGGCTACCACCTGGTGCTGTCCCCGGTCGGCGCCGCCGACCTCGACGACCTGCGCCGGCTGGCGACCCAGCGGATGCTCGACGGGGTCGTGCTGATGGAGGTGCAGGTCGAAGACGGCCGGGTCGCCGCCCTCCAGGAGGCCGGCGTGCCGGTGGTGCTGATCGGCCGCACCGGCGACACCACCGGCCTGCCGTTCGTCGACATCGACTTCGACCAGACCGTCCGCGCCGCCGTCGACCACGTGGTCGGGCTCGGCCACCGCCGGATCGTCTACGTCAACCACTCGGCGGCCGCGCTCGCGACCGGCTACGGGCCGGCCGTGCGCACCCGCGACTCGTTCGTCGCGGCGATGGCCGGGCACGGCCTGGAGCCGTTGATGATCCCGGCCGAAGACAGCGCGGCCGGCGGCCGGGCCGCGCTGAGCGCCGCCATCGAGGTGGCGCCCGACCTGACCGCCGTGCTCGCCATGAACGAGAACGCCATCTTCGGCATCCTGGCCGAGCTGGCCGTCCGGGGTCGCGTCGTCCCGGACGACGTCTCGGTCGTCTCGATGGTGACCTCGCCGCAGGTGGCCGAGTTGGCCCACCCGGCGCTGACCGCGATGACCTCGCCCGGCGCCGCGCTCGGCCGCATCGCGGTGGAGGCGCTGCTGCGCCAGTTGGACGGCGCCGGTGGCGACCTGCACCAGCAACTGCTGCCGTGCGTCCTGGAAATACGCGGCTCGACGTGCCCGACCGGCCCGCCGGGCAGCTGACATGCAGAAAGCCCGCCGCCGCGCTGGCACGCGACGACGGGCAGGTAAGTACCGGCTCGATACTCATCAGGAGGATAGCAATGGGGCGATTCCGCAAGCTGGGCGTCGCTGTCGCGCTGGCGGCGATAGCCGCGACCACCGTGACCGCGTGCGGCAGCGGCGACGAGGGCGGCGGTGGCGACGGCAGCGACGCCAAGGTTCTCAAGCTCTGGCACTACGAGAGCGCGAACAGCGCGATGGGCATCGCCTGGGACAAGGCGATCGACATCTTCAAGACCGAGCACCCGGGCGTCGAGGTCCAGTTCGAGCGCAAGGCGTTCGAGCAGATCCAGCAGAACGCCGGCATGATCCTCAACTCCACCGAGGGTCCGGACATCATGGAATACAACAAGGGCAACGCCACCGCCGGGCTGCTCTCGTCGCAGGGCCTGCTGACCGACCTGACCGAGGAGACGCAGAAGCGCGGCTGGGACAAGAAGCTCAGCCCGAGCCTGCAGACCACCGCCCGCTACAGCGACAAGGGCGTGATGGGCGAGGGCAACTGGTTCGGCGTGCCGAACTACGGCGAGTACGTGATGGTCTATTACAACAAGGACCTGTTCGACAAGAACGGCGTCGCCGTGCCGACCACCTACGACGAGTTCACCAAGGCGATGGACACGTTCGTGGCCAAGGGCATCACGCCGCTGGCCGAGGCCGGTGCCGAATACCCGGCCGGCCAGCTCTTCTACCAGCTCGCGCTGGCCAAGGCCGACCGCTCGTTCGTCGACAACTACCAGCTCTACAAGAACCCGGTCGACTTCAAGGCCGACCCGCTCAAGGCCGGCGCGCAGACCTTCGCCGACTACGTGGCCAAGGGCTACGTCGCCAAGGACTCGGCCAGCCTCAAGGCCGAGGACATGGGCACCGCGTTCATCTCCGGCAAGGCGCCGATGATCGTCTCCGGCAGCTGGTGGTACGGCCGGTTCAAGGACGAGGCCAAGTTCAACTGGGACTCGTTCCTGTTCCCCGGCAACAAGCTCAACGCGGGCTCGTCCGGCAACCTCTGGGTGGTGCCGACCAGCAGCAAGGCCAAGAGCTTGGCGTACGACTTCATCGACATCACGATGCGGCCGGAGATCCAGGCCCTGATCGGCAACAACGGCGGTGTCCCGGTCGCGGCCGACGCCTCGCAGATCAGTGACCCCAAGGACAAGAAGCTGATCGAGAACTTCAACACGATCAGCCAGCAGGACGGTCTGGCGTTCTACCCGGACTGGCCGGTGCCCGGCTACTACGACGTGCTGGTGTCCGGCTTCCAGAGCCTGATCAACGGCTCGAAGACGCCCGACCAGGTGCTCGACGCGATCGCCAAGCCGTATGACGACGGCGTCAAGGAGATCACCGGTAAGTAGAACGGCGAGGGGTGGGCGCGCCCGGCGCGCCCACCCCGCCGGGAAGGATCTCCCATGGCACTGACCGAGACGAAGCCGACCAGGCCACGGCGCAAGCGCCGCGGCGGTGGCGGCGCCGGATACTGGCTCTACCTGGTGCCCGGCGCGGTGCTCTTCATCCTCGTCATCGGCGCGCCGCTGGCCGGCACGCTCTACCTCTCGCTGACCAAGTGGTCCGGCGTCGGTGACCCCACGTTCATCGGTTTCGACAACTACACGCGCCTGTTCCAGGACGAGGTGTTCTGGACGTCGTTCAAGAACACCGTCGCGATGATCGTGGCGATGGTGGTCGTGCCGACGCTGCTCGGGCTGGTCCTGGCCGCCGTGCTCTTCGACGTCATCGGCCGCAGGTTCAAGCCACGCACCGCCGCCGCGCTGCGGGCCGCGTTCTACCTGCCGCAGGTGCTGCCGGTCGTGGTGGCCGGCATCGTCTGGGGCTGGATCCTGCGCCCGGACGGCGCGTTCAACAGCCTGCTCGACGGGATAGGTCTCGGCGCGCTGCGGCACGACTGGCTCGGCGACCCCAACACCGCCCTGCCCAGCGTCATGGCGGTGATGATCTGGGTGCAGATCGGCTACCCGATCGTCGTGTTCATGGCCGCCCTGCAACGGGTCGACCCGGAACTCTACGAGGCCGCCGAGGTCGACGGCGCCAACTGGTGGCACCGGTTCCGGTCGATCACCCTGGCCCAGATCCGACCGGAGACCTTCGTGGTCGCGCTGACCTGCACCATCGCCGCGCTCAAGGTGTTCGGCCCGGTGTTCGCGCTGACCCGCGGCGGCCCGGAGAACGCGACCAACGTCCCGTCCTACTTCGCCTACTTCACGTTCTTCAAGAAGCTCCAGGTCGGCTACGGCTCAGCCATCTCGACCGTGCTCACCCTGATCATCGTCGTGGTGGCCGCGGTGTTCATCTGGCTGCAGTACCGCAGCGAGCGCCAGGACCGGGAGGTCTGAGATGGCCACAACGCTCGCACCGGCGCCCGCGCCGGCCCCGGCCAAGCCGGCCCGGCGCCGCAGGACCCGCGACCGGCACCACCGCGGCGCGAGCCGCTGGGTGGTGCTCGCCCTGGTCACGCTGGCCGCGCTCGTCATGCTCGTGCCGTTCGTGTTCATGCTGCTCAACGCGTTCAAGTCACCCGGCGACTACTCGAACGGCGGTCCGCTGAGCTGGCCTTCGGAGTTCTACACGAAGGGCCTGTCGACCTACTGGACCACGGTCAACTTCCCGCTGAAGTTCTGGAACTCGTTCCTCATCGCCGGCTCGGTCGCGGTGCTCGGCGTGGCCGTCTCCGTGCTCAACGCGTACGCCCTCGGCATCGGCCGGGTTCGTGGTCGGCTCTGGATCGTCGGCCTGTTCCTGCTGGCCAACATGCTTCCGCAGGAAGCGCTGATCTACCCGCTCTACTACATCTCGAAGCAGATCGGGCTCTACAACACCCAGCTCTCGGTGATCATCATCTTCACCGTGATCCAGAGCGCGTTCGGCACCTACCTGCTCGCGTCGGTCATGGGCACGTTCCCCCGCTCGGTGCTGGAGGCGGCCGCGCTCGACGGCGCGGGCAAGTGGACGGTGCTACGCCGGGTGGTCTTCCCCAACCTGCGGCCGACGCTGATCGTGCTGCTGATCTTCTTCTTCATCTGGACCTGGAACGAGTTCCTGATCCCGCTGGTCATGCTCATCGACAACAGCACACAGACCATCCCGGTCGCGCTGGCCTCGTTGCAGGGCGACCGGCTGATGGACGCCCCGACCACCAACGCGGGCGCGCTGATCAGCCTGGTGCCGGCGATCCTCTTCTTCATCATCTTCCAGCGCACGTTTTCGCGCGGCATCACAGCAGGAGCCGAGAAGTGAAGTTCACCGACGGGTACTGGCAACTGCGACCCGGGGTCAGCGTCCTGCGCCCGGGTGCGGTCGAGTCGGTCGAGCTCGACGAGCGCGGTTTCACCGTCTTCGCACCCACCGGCCGGGTCACCAGCCGGGGCGACACCCTCAACCGGCCCGTGGTCACCGCCCGGTTCTTCTCGCCGGCCGACGGCGTCATCGGCGTCACCATCGCCCACCACCTCGGCGGCGTGCCTCGCACGCCCGCGTTCGCGCTGGCCGCCGGCGACGACCACCCGGTCACCGTCGACGTCACCGGCCTGTCGGCCACGCTGACCGCCGGCGAGCTGACGGCCCGGGTCGCGCTCGTCGACGGCTGGCGGGTCGAGTTCCTGCACGGCGACCGGGTGCTCACCTCGTCGACCGAGCGCAGCGTCGGCCTGGTCACCGACGCCGAGGGCCGGTCGTTCGTGCACGACCGGCTGGCGCTCGGCGTCGGCGAGACGGTCTACGGGCTGGGTGAGCGGTTCGGCGCGTTCGTCAAGAACGGCCAGACCGTCGACATCTGGAACGCCGACGGGGGTACGGCCAGCGAACAGGCCTACAAGAACGTCCCGTTCTACCTGAGCAGCGCCGGCTACGGCGTCTTCGTCGACCACCCCGAGCACGTCTCCTTCGAGATCGGGTCGGAGGTGGTGTCGCAGGCCCAGTTCAGTGTCGAGGGCCAGTCGCTGACCTACTACCTCGTCGACGGCCCGACCCCGAAAGACGTGCTGCGCCGCTACACCGCCCTGACCGGCCGGCCGGCCCGGGTGCCCGCCTGGTCCTACGGTCTGTGGCTGTCGACCTCCTTCACCACGTCGTACGACGAGAAGACCGTCAACGAGTTCATCGACGGGATGGCCGAACGCGACCTGCCGCTGTCGGTCTTCCACTTCGACTGCTTCTGGATGCGGCAGTTCCACTGGGTCGACTTCGTGTGGGACCCGGCGACGTTCCCCGATCCCGAGGGGATGCTGCGCCGCCTGCACGAGCGCGGCCTGAAGGTGTGCGTCTGGATCAACCCGTACATCGCCCAGCGGTCCTATCTGTTCGAGGAGGGGCGCCGCAACGGCTACCTGGTGACCCGGCCGGACGGTTCGGTCTGGCAGTGGGACAAGTGGCAGGCCGGCATGGCGCTGGTCGACTTCACCAACCCGGACGCCGTCGCCTGGTATACGAGCAAGCTCAAGGTGCTGCTCGACATGGGCGTCGACTGCTTCAAGACCGACTTCGGCGAGCGGATTCCGACCGACGTGGTCTGGCACGACGGCTCCGATCCGCAGCGGATGCACAACTACTACGCCCAGCTCTACAACCGTGCCGTCTTCGAGCTGCTCGAGGCTTCGCGCGGGGTCGGGGAGGCGGTCGTCTTCGCCCGGTCCGCGACCGCCGGCGGCCAGCAGTTCCCGGTGCACTGGGGTGGCGACTGCGAGTCGACGTTCGCCTCGATGGCCGAGTCGCTGCGCGGCGGGCTGTCGCTGGCCGCGTCCGGCTTCGGCTACTGGAGCCACGACATCGGCGGCTTCGAGGGCACCCCCGACCCGGCCGTGTTCAAGCGGTGGGTCGCCTTCGGGCTGCTCTCGTCGCACTCGCGGTTACACGGCTCCGGCTCCTACCGCGTCCCGTGGGCGTTCGACAGCGAGGCGGTCGACGTGCTGCGCCATTTCACCAAGCTCAAGCTGCGCCTGATGCCCTATCTGGCGGCGGCCGCCGACGAGGCGCACCGCGACGGCGTGCCGATGATGCGGCCGATGGTGCTGGAGTTCCCCGACGATCCGACCGCGGCCTACCTCGACCGGCAATACATGCTCGGCTCCGACGTGCTGGTGGCGCCGGTGATGAGCGCCGACGGCGAGGTGACGTTCTACGTGCCGGCCGGCACCTGGACCCACCTGGTGACCGGCGAGCGGCTGACCGGCCCGGCCTGGGTGACGCAGAAGCACGAGTTCGACAGCGTGCCGGTGCTGGCCCGGCCCGGCGCGGTGATCCCGTTCGGCGACCGCGACGACCGGCCCGACTACGAGTGGGCCGACGGCGTGCG
This sequence comes from Asanoa sp. NPDC049573, assembly GCF_040676615.1. NCBI lineage: Bacteria > Bacillati > Actinomycetota > Actinomycetes > Micromonosporales > Micromonosporaceae > Asanoa > Asanoa sp. NPDC049573. The sequence goes on along the minus strand of NZ_JBFAPI010000004.1, from coordinate 191,160 downwards.
GCTGCGGCTCTTCGCACCGGCGCAGGGGCAGCGGACCCGGGTGCGGGTGCCGTCACCCGGGGACGGGCCCGGCGCCGTTTTCGAGGTACGTTACGACGACGGTTCGGCCACCGCGGAACTCGTCGCAGGATCGTCTTCGGGTTATCAGGTTGAGGTGGGACAGTGAGCGATTTTCCGGAGAGCTTCGTCTGGGGTTCGGCGACGGCTTCCTACCAGATCGAGGGTGCGGCCACCGAGGACGGCCGGGGACCGTCCATTTGGGACACCTTCAGCCACACTCCCGGGCGCACCCTGAACGGCGACACCGGTGACGTGGCCGCCGACCACTACCACCGCTGGCGGGAAGACCTCGACCACATCGCGGCCCTGAGCCTGCACGCCTACCGGTTCTCCATCGCCTGGCCCCGGGTGCGGCCGACCGGCGGCGGGCCGTTCAACCAGGCCGGGATCGACTTCTATTCGCGGCTCGTCGACGGCCTGCTGGAGCGCGGCATCCGGCCGGTGGCGACCATGTACCACTGGGACCTGCCGCAGGAGCTGGAAGACGCGGGCGGCTGGACGGCGCGCGACACCGCGCTGCGCTTCCAGGAATACGCGGCCGGCATCGTCGAGGCTCTCGGCGACCGGGTGCACACCTGGACCACGCTCAACGAGCCGTGGTGCTCGGCCTACCTGGGCTACGCCTCCGGCGTGCACGCGCCGGGCCGCACCGAGCCCGCGGCGGCGCTGGCCGCCGTCCACCACCTCAACCTGGCGCACGGCCTGGCCGGCCAGGTGGTGCGCGAGGTGGCGCCGGCCGCGGAACTCTCGGTGACGCTCAACCTGCACGTCATCCGACCGGCCTCCGACTCGGCGGAAGACCGCGACGCGGTGCGGCGGATCGACGCGCTGGCCAACCGGGCGTTCCTCGGCCCGATGCTCGACGGCGCCTACCCGGCCGACCTGCTGGCCGACACCGCGGCCGTCACCGACTGGTCGTTCGTCCGCGACGGCGACGAGAAGCTGATCGCGGTGCCGCTCGACGTGCTCGGGGTCAACTACTACTCGAGCACGCTGGTGCGGGCCTGGGACGGCGTCTCGCCTCGGGCCAACGCCGACGGACACGGCCAGTCCGCGGCGTCGCCGTGGGTCGCCGCGGGCGGGGTCGACTTCCTGCCGCAGCCGGGCCCCTACACGGCGATGGGCTGGAACATCGACCCCGACGCGCTGACCGAGCTCCTGCTGCGGCTCCGCGACGAATACCCGCGCCAGCCGCTGATGATCACCGAGAACGGCGCCGCGTTCGACGACGTGGTCTCGCCCGACGGCACGATCCAGGACGACCGGCGGATCGACTACCTTCGCCGGCACATCGCCGCCGTGGCAACCGCCCGGGCGCAGGGTGCCGACGTGCGGGGCTATTTCCTGTGGTCGCTGCTCGACAACTTCGAGTGGGGCTACGGCTACGACCGCCGCTTCGGCATCATCCGCGTCGACTACGACACGCAGGTGCGCACCTGGAAGCAGAGCGCCCACTGGTACCAGCGGCTCGCGGCGACCGGTCAGCTCTCATAGCGGGGTGACGGGCTGGCGGAGGGTGGTGCGCAGCTTCGCCGGCCCGGTCCGCCGCGGATCGCCCAGATAGATCTCGTGGTGCGGGCCGTTGAAGGTCAGCCCGCGCTTCCACCATGGCCGGCGTGATCCACTCGGGCTGGGTGATCATCATGGTCCATGCCCAGTCGTCCTTGGCCCGGGTGACGAACGTGGCCGGGTCGTCGGCCGACCACAGCCCCTCCAGCGGCGCGACCACGTAGTCGCGGTCGAGCTCTCGCTTGCTGGCGAACTTCAGCGCGTAGGACACCGAGAACAGGGTGGTCACGGCGTCGGCGTACGCGCCGCTGGTGTTGGGGTCGCCGGTGCCGTCGACCATCAGGAACGGCAACTCCGGGACGTCGACCAGGTGGAACCTGCCCGCACGCGGCGCGTAGAGATCCTTGCGGTCGCGCTTGATGTCCGACTTTCCCGCCACGGTCAGAGCTCCTCGGCCAGCCCGACCACGATGCCCTCCGGGCCGCGGACGTAGCAGAGCCGGAAGATGTCCTCGTAGCGCGTCACCTCGCCGACGAGTTCGGCGCCGTGTGCCCGCAGGCGGGCGACCACATCGTCGATGTCGTCGACGGCGAACATGACGCGCCGGATGCCCAACGTGTTGGCGGGGGCATCCGTGGGGTCGTTGCGGATCGCCTTCGGTGCGTGGAACATCGCGAGCTCGATGCGGCCGTGGCCGTCGGGCGTCCGGAGCATCGCGACGTCCTGCCGCACGTCGGAGATCCCGATGACACTCTCCACCCACGGCCCCTCGACCGGTTGCCTGCCCTCCAGTTCCATGCCGAGTTCGACGAAGAACGCGATCACCGCGTCAAGGTCGTCGACAACGATGAGCACGTTGTCCATCCGCCGGATCGTCATGCCGTATCTCCTCGAAGTCGTGCCGGGCCGTCACTCATGAGACGGAGCCGTCGGGCCGTTCTCGACATCATGTCGGTGGGTCGGGCTAGCGTCCGACGTGACACGGTCACTGCGTCCAGGGAGCCCGACGATGACGTCCCGACTCAACCCCTACCTCACGTTCAACGGCAACGCCCGCGAGGCGATGGAGTTCTACCAGTCCGTCTTCGGCGGCGAGCTGCGGATCAACACGTTCGGCGAGTTCGGCTCGACCGACGCCGCGATCGCCGACAAGGTGATGCACGCGATGCTCACGACCGAGCAGGGTTACGTGCTGATGGCCTCCGACCTCGCGCCCGGCATGTCACACGAACCGGGCAACACCATCACCTGCAGCCTCAGCGGCGACCCGGGCGACGGCCTCGAAGAGGCGTGGCAGAAGCTGTCCGCCGGCGGCACCGTCAGCATGCCGTTCGAAAAGCAGATGTGGGGCGACGTCTACGGCATGTGCGTCGACAAGTTCGGCACACCGTGGATGGTCGACGTAGCCCAGCCGCAATGACGAGACCGGGCCGGGGGATCACCCCGGCCCGGCTCGGTTTCCGTCAGAGCTTGGCGCACTGCCCGGGCTTCGGGCCGCTCACCGTGTGGAAACCGCAATCGTTCGAACCCCGAGTGGTGGCAGCGGGCGCTGAGATGGCGTGGCCGGCGTCGGTGATCGCGTTCAGCGTTGGCGGCGCGTGCGTCTGTTGATGGTGCGCCACAGGAGCCAGCCGGCAGCGATGACGGCGACGCCGGCGACGATGTTGAGCGCCAGGGGCCAGGGACCGCCGCGCTGGGGGCGGCCGGCGTCGCGGGCCGCCAGGTCCGGGAGCAGGCCGGTGGCGAGGTGCAGGTCGAAGACCTGGCACGGCTGCGTGTGTAGTTCGCAGCTGTTTCCAGCGTCGAACAAGGACAGTGTGCGGCGGGTGCCGGTGTCGCGCCGCACCTCGACGATCGCCACGTTGCCGGCGGGCTCCATGGTCGCGACGATCACCGTCTGCGGCGTACGCCAGCCGAGCATGCGAACGACGTCCTTGACCGGGACCGCTGGTGCGCCGCCGCCGTCGGTGACCGGCACGAAGGCCAGGTCCCCGTTCTTCCACAGGAACACGCCATGGCCGGTCTCGCCGGCATTCGAACCGTCGAACGGGCCGTCGGAGGCCCATGGCACCGTGGCGAGGAACTGGCCGTCGGGCGACCAGCCCACGTCGGCGGCGAGTTCCCGGCCGGCCGCGATGTCGACGGTGGCCGCCGCGCGTCCATCGATGTCGACGAGGTGCGCGGTCTGTCCAACCTGGACGGCGAGACGGCGGCTGTCCGGTGCGAACGCGGCCGTCCACACCGCAGTCAGGGCGGGCACCGTGGTGCTGCGCCCGGTGGACAGGTCGAGGATGCGCAGTGTGCCGCTCCGGGCGATCTCGGCGTCGACGACGTTGACGCTCCCGAATTCGCCGGAGTCGGTCACGGGAGCGGCGCTGTAGGCGACATAGCGGCCGTCCGGCGACCAGGCCAGCAGGCGGACGCCGACCGGCGCGCCCAGCGGGATCGACCGCCGCTCGCCGGTGGCGAGATCGACGAGGACCAGGTCGCCGGTCGCTCCGCGGTCGTCGCCGAGCAACACCCTGGTGCCGTCGGGGGCGAGCAGCGCGGACGGGCGGTCGCGCTGCTGCATCGCGTCGACCCGCCGGTAGGTGTTGCGGTCGGCGCCGACGACCAGCGGCTGGAACATGTTGAACGTCTCGCCGCTGCCGTAGCCGTACAAGGCGATGGCCCGCCCTGGCGGAGAGGTCGTGACGCTGCCCGTGAACATCGAGTAGCCGGCAAGGGAGCCGGGCAGGCTCGGACCGGTCGTCGGGTCGCCGGATCGGACCGGAAAGGGGACCCCGGAAAGGGCCAGGAGCAGCGCGGCCACCGCGCCCAGCGCCGCGGCACCAAGCCGCCGGCGCCGGGTCGAGCGGCCCACGACAGCGGCATCGGGATCGCCAGGTGGCGTCAAAACGCCAGGCACCGTCGCTGACACTTCTCTCATGCTGGTCCGCATCGATGGCCCAATGGGGGCTGAAAGCTATCACGATCTTGCGGTCCGGGCCAGGTCAGAAGGCGGCGGTCCGGAAACGGCGTCAGCATGGCGCGGGCCGGCAGGAGCCGCGGCGACGTGGGAACGGCCGCGCACTGGCCACCTCCGACTGCCTCCGCCAGCTCTCGCGACATAAGTCCGCCCAGCGGCAAAGGCAGCGAAATAGAGCGATTCAGACGGTAATTTCCTAGACTGTCCAAGGCGCTGGCCGCTCCACCGCCGCGCCGTTGCGGGGGGCATCAGGGGAAGGAAGAAAGCCGATGGCTCCACGAAAGCCGGTGGCTGGGCCCCCGGCGGTGGCCACGGCGCGCGACCGGCGCGACCATTACCGCGAGAACATGCGGGCCGGGTTCGACGCCCTGGTCGAGCTTTACTACACCTACTGGGGCGAATACTTCCACCTGGCCGTGTTCGAGCCGGGCGACGACCCGGTCGACCTGGACGCCGCCTACGAGCGCACCCATGAGCGCTACTTCGAGGCGATCGGGGGCCCTGGGGTGCGGCGGATCCTCGACCTGGCCTGTGGCGGCGGCGCGCTTTCGGCCTGGCTGGCCGACCGCACGACCGCGGACGTCGTCGGCCTCGACCAGTCGAAGAGTCAACTCGCGCATGCCCGCCGATGGCTCGCCGACGAGCGACGACCGAACCTGCGTTTCGTACAGCATGACGTGATGGGTCTTGACGACCTTGCCGAGGCACCCTTCGACGCGGCGGTCTGTCTGGATGCCGCCTGCTACCTGCCCGACCGGCGGGAGGCCCTGCGCGGGTTGGCCGGGCGAATGCGCCCGGGCGGCCGGGTGCTGCTCGTCGACTGGTGCCGCGCCGAGCGCACCACGAAGATGCAGCGCGAACTGATCCTCGATCCACTGTGTCGCTACTGGGCGATCGCCGATCTGGAAACCGCCGAAGGCTATCGGCGGTCGTTCGATGCCGCCGGCTTTCGCATCCGCCAACTCGACGACCTGTCGGAGCGGGTGATGCCCAACTGGGAGCGTGGTTACCAGGCCGCGCTGCGCGCCCTGGCCGAGCCGGTCAAACTCGGCCAGCTCCTGCGCCTCGCCGCCGTCACCGCCACCCACGGCAGCGTGGCCGTCCAGGCGGCAAAAGACCAGTTCCAGGTCGCGCTGCTCGCCAAGGCGGCCGGCGAGTCCGGGCTGCTGCGCTACGTGTCGGTGCTCGCCGAGAAGATCTGATCATCTGGGGTCGCGCCGCAGCGGGTGGTCGGCGGGGACCTCGACGATGACGATACGCACGCCGTCCGGGTCTTCGATCGACATCTCGATCAGGCCCCACGGCTCGGTCCGGGGTTCACGCGTGACGGTCACCCCGGCCGCCACCAGACGGTCGTGTTCGGCCCGGATGTCGCGTACCTGCAGCCAGATCTGAAGGGGTCCGGCCGGCTCGTTCTGCGCGTTGCCGGACACCTCCAGCAGTCCGTGGCCGAGGAAGAAGACCAGCCCTGGGTGTTGCGGCGGCCCGAACTCGCGGTAGACGGCGAGCCCGAGAACGTCTCGGTAGAAGCGTTGGCTGCGCTCGCGATCGGCCGGGCGGAGCAGGATGCGGCTGCTGAGGATCTCCATGCGTCAAACATGCCGTCCCGTGGGCCTGGTCGGCGGCTCGTTCCGCCCGTGTCGAATCAATCGTGGTACCAACCGCACGTAGGCGACCATGCCGAGCACCTCGACCAACGTCTGGGTGACGACGACGGCCGCGGCGATCGCGAGCCGGTCCGGAAGAGCCAGAGCCAGCGGGAGTACGACCAGCGAGTTGCGGGTCGCACCGGTGAACACGACGGCCCGCGCCGGTGCGACGTCGAGCCGGAAGAGCCGGGCGACGCCCCACCCGGCGAACGGCATCACCACCAGGAAAGCCACGTAGAACGGCACCACGTCGAACACGTCGCCCAGGTCGTCGCCGAGCGCGGGGATCTGCGAGGCGACGACCACGAACAGGGTGGCGGCCATCAGCGGCACCATCGCGGTGCCGATCGCCGACGTGACCGCCGTTCCGGCCCGGTGCCGCCCGGCCCATGCCTGGGTCGCCCACGCGAGGGCGAGCGGGATGACGATGAGTACGAGAAATGCTCGTACGAACGGCCCTATCTCGACGATGTCGGCCGTTTCACGCCCGAGGAACAGGAACAGGAAGAACGGCAGCAGGAGGATCTGGGCGATCAGCAGCACCGGGGTGGCGGCGAGCAGCCGTCGATTGCTGCCGCCGGCGAGACCGCTGAAGACGATCACGTAGTCGACGCACGGGGTCAGCAGGACCAGCAGCACGCCGAGCCGGACCGCCTGGTCGGCGGGCAGGAACGCGAACATGGCGGCGACCTCGAGCGGCACCACGACGAAGTTGACGACCAGGGTCGCCGCGACGAAGCGGCCGTCGCGCAGCGAGCGCGCGAGGTCTTTCGCCGGCACCTGGAGGAAGGTCACGTAGAGCAGGGCGCCCAGCACCGGGCTGATCGCATGTTCGAGCCCGGGGCCGGCGCCGGGAGCGGCCGAACCGACGACAGCGCCCGCGAGGATCGCGCCCAGGTAGACGGCGACCTGGTGCCGGTCCATGCCGGCGAGCACGCTCCGCGACCGCTGCCCCACGCACAACCCACTTTCACCCCCGCTGCCCGAGCACCATCATGATCTGGCGGCGTGTCCCGGTCCTGGCCGGGTACGCCGCGGTTGCCCGGTAAGGCGCCGGCGAGCGGGCTCGCGGGTCGCGCCGTCAGGGTGAAGTTCCGGCCGGGTGGTTGAGGTCGGCGAAGGGGAGCGGGCAGTCGGCGCAGGTGCAGTTCGTGAGACTGTCGCACTCCGCGGCGACGACCGCGCTGAGCGCGCCGCGCATCGCCGTCAGGTCCGCGATCTTCGAGTCGATCTCGACGATCTTGTCCGAAGCGCGCCGGCGCAGGCTCTTTGAGGGGTGCCGGCGCCGCCCGGCTTCGACGAGCTCGGCGACCTCGTCGAGCGTGAAGCCGAGGCGTTGGGCGGCCTTGATCACGCCAAGCAGCGCGACGGTGTCCGCCGGGTAGATCCGGTGGCCGCCGATGCTCCGGGCCGGTCGGGCGAGCAGCCCGCGGCGTTCGTAGTAACGCAAGGTCTGGATGTTGACCCCGGCCCGCTCGGCTACCTCGCCGGTGCGCAGCCCGGGGCGCTCGGTCGTCATGCCGCCCGCCGCGCCAGGGCCGCCAGGACGTCGGTGTAGGCGGCCGGCACGGTGATGTCCAGCGTCAGCGCTTCGCCGTCCGGCGCCGGTTGCGGCGTGACCGTGAAGGAGAAGAAGGAGCAGCATTCCGACTCGCGCGCGGTTAGGTCGCGCACCGTCTCCACCAGGCCGGCCGGGCCCGCCAACGTCATCCGCACGTGCTCGGCGCCGACCTGCTCCACCCGCCGCACCGCGCTCGCGAACAGGTCGTCGAACTCGGCCAGCCGCAACGGCTGTTGCACGGTGGGCAACGTGCAGGCCTCGGGAACCTCGAAATCCATCACCCTTCGACGGTAAACCTGTACCTAGGTACAGGATGCAACTAACCTCGTCCACCGCCGCGAAGACCGCGCACGATCTCGGTCCACGAGTCGACGCGGGTGACCGAAGGCAGGTGTGCCCGGAACGGCTCGACCTCGGCGTCGTCAGCCCGAAACAGGTAGCGGTGCGGCACGGTCGTCATCTGCGAGAGCACCTCGAGGCGGTCGTCGACGAAATGCGCCAGCCCGAGCCGCGCGGCGATCGGCGCCTTGCCCTCCCGGGTGCGGCAGAAATGGACCCGGTCGACCGTGATGCCGGTGCGTTCGAAGAACCGGTGCCGCGCCATCCACTCCAGCGTCCGGGCCTCCATCGCTTCACCGCAGCGCGAAACGACGTGGACGCGGTCGCCGAAACGCTCCCGCGACAGCGCCGCCAGCGCATCGATCGCCCCCGGCATCTCAGGGCGTTCGAGGTAGGTGGACCGGAACACCGGGCTGTTCTCGTCGCGGTGGGTCAGCATGACGAGCACACCGCCGACGTCGACGCCGAGCGCCTCGTAATCCGGATGCGCGGCCACCGCGTCAGGTCACGACCGTCATACCGGACAATGTATTCTCCAGGCCGTCGGACAACAATCTCTCTGATTACTGTGGAATGTCCGCGAGCGGGCGCACCGGTGCTCGGCGCCGACGTGGGGCGGATCGCCTTCTAGGGGGACGGGTAGGGCTCGCGCAGGGTGAACGCCTCCGGCGACGGGCCCTTGCGGCGCAACAGGTCGAGCCGGTCGGCGGCCTCCTCGATGGTCGGCAGGGTGCCGGCGGGAATCCACCACAGCACCAGGTAGGCCTCGTCTGCGGGCAGGAACCAGTCGCGCCGCCGGCGCATCGGCTCGAGGTGGGCGGTGCGGTAGACGAAACCGCGCAACGCGTCGACCGAGTGCCACACGGTCAGGTTGACGATGACGTCGGGCTCGAACGGCCGCAGCGCGGTCGCGTCGCCGGACTCGTCCTGCAGGCGCCAGACGTAGCCGGGAGAGCGCTCGGCCAGGCCGTTGATCTCGGGTAGCCGGGCGACGAAGTCGGCGAGTTCGGGGCTGTCGATCGGGGCCCGCAGCCGGGCGATGTTGAGCTGCGCGAGGTGCTGATCGGCCATGCGTCGAGCGTACGCTCTATGTCAACGCTTTTTGGTTTTAGAATCGATGGCGACGCAGCAGCCGGTCGGGCCCGGGTCGAGCCGCACGTCCCGATCGCTCGCGAGGCCCTCGATCAGGGCCAGGTTCAGCCCGCAGACCAGGCCCGGATACGCGTGAGCGAGCGCGTCGAACGGGCAGTTGCGCAACCGGATCGTCCGATCAGGAGCCTCGAACGGCTCGTAGCCCAGTTCGGCCAGTCGGGGAATCAGTGCGCCGTCGACGAGTTTCGTTCCCCGCTCGCGCGCGGCCGCGTAGGCCGCGGGCTCGACGCCGGCCCGCTCGACCGCACTGGCCAGCACGTCGGCGACGAGCCGATAGTCCCGCGGCGGCAGCGTCACCGCGTGCTCGGCGGGCGAGCGACGGTAGAGCTTGGCCGGCCGGCCCGCGCCCGGTCCGCCGCTGCGCGGCGCGTTCGAGGTCACCAGCAGCCCGGCCTCGGCCAGCTTGTCGAGATGGAACGCCGCCAGGGTGCGGCCGATCTCGACCGCCTCGGCCACCTCGTTGCGGCTCACCGGCTCCGGTTGGGCGACGACGAAGTCATAGACCGCACGGCGTACGGGCTCCCGCAGCGCACCGATTGCCTCCAGCGACATGCACCGACGCTACCGCGCTCAGAACCGGCCGCCTCCGCCGCGCCGGCCGCCGCCGAAGCCGCCACCGCCGGAGCGGCGGCCCCGGCTGACGCTGCCGCCGAACCCGCCACCCCAGCCGGTGTTGTAGCGGCGCCGGTAGCGGGAGCCCCCGCCGCCGGCGAGGATGCCGCCGAGCATCGCGCCCAGGAGCATGTCCCCGCCGCCACCGCTCCGGCCGTAGCGCGGTTGCCCCCAGTAGCCGGGCTGCCAGGAGTCGACCTCGGGGTAGGCGGCCTGGCACGCGTCGCTGGCCAGCCTGCTCGCCTCCTGGACGGCGGACAGCGCGGCGAGCGGGTCGTCGGCCGCCAGCGCCTCGGCGCGGGCGAGTTGCCGGTGTGCCTCCGAAAGCATGCCGCGCGGCTGCATGCCGACCGCGGCACGGCGGGTGGTCAGGTATTGATCGGCCGCGGCGACCTCGGCGCGGGCCACCGGCAGGGTCTGGGTCAGCTGCGCACGGGCCCGGGCGACCCGTTCGGACTGTTCCCGCGACGCCGCCAGCGCGCGGTCGAGTCCGGCGTCGGCGTCCTGCAGCCGGCGCAGGTCGGCCAGCGGATCGCTCTGCCCGCCCAGGCCCGCCCGCACCTGGGCCGCCGCCGCGGCGCCGGCCTCGGCCGCCGCCGCCAGGGCACCGTCCGGGTCCTGCGGCGCGGCGCGGGCGGCGGTGACCTCCCCGTCGATCTCGACGAGCAGCGCGTCCGCGGCGGCGCGCGCGTTGGCGAGGTCGCTGCCGGCCTTGTCGACCGAGTCCAGCAGGGTTCCCGCCTGGCGCAGGGCCTCCTCGGCGGCGCGCACGGCCAGGGCGGCCTCGGGCCGTCGACCGGCGGTGACCGCGGCGTCGGCGCGGGCGAGCGCGGTGGTCGCGAAGCCGATCCGTTCCCGCGCCTGGGCCGGGTTGGCGGCGACGGTCGCGATCGCCGAACGGGCGTACCGGCCGCCGAGGTCGGCGACCGCGGACTCCGCGGCGGGAAGCCGGGCCTGCAGCGCCGTCGCGCGCTGGCCCAGGGCGACCGACAGCTCGGGCGCCTTGGCCTCGATCGCGCGGAGCCGGTCGAAGTTGTCGGACTCGGCGTCGAGCCGCTTGTCGGCCTCTTCGCAGCGGCGGATGATCTCGCCAAGCGTGGCCCGGGTCGCGGCCTCGTCGCCGGCCTGCTCGTCGAGGGTCATCCGCAGGCGGAAGGCCTCGGCCACCTCGGTGCGGGCGTTGTCGTACGCGGCGGTGAACTGGGCGGTGGCCTCGGCGCCGTACTGGCCCTGCGCGATCGCGAGTTCCTGCTCGCTGGAGCGAAGCTCGTTGTCGAGCTCGATCAGCAGGGTATTGGCCCGCTCCTGCAGCTGGACGGTCGTCGGGCCGGTCGGTTGGTCCTGCCCGTTCGCGGCCGGCCGGCGGCGGCGCCGATACATCGTGTAGGCACCGATGCCGACGACCACGACCACCGCTGCCGCCAACACGCCGACGAGCACGCCGACGCCACCGCCGGAGTCGGTGTCGGGCTGGCCGGGCTGGATCGCGGGCGCCGGGATCGGCTGGCCGGCCAGGGCGGCGGCGTAGCCGTTGGACGCACCGACGACCGCGCCGGCCCAGTCGTTCTGGGCCAGCGGGGGTTCGATCGCGACGGCCGCGACGTCGGCGAGCTGCGCGTTGGTGAGGGGGAAGTTCTGGGGGAAGGAGTACGCGTACACCCGGTCATGGGTGGCCACCGAGAGCAGCGCGTCGCGGTCACCGAGCCCGCTGCGCGCGGCCGTGGCGTCGGTCCACTGTTGCGCGGTGTCGCCACTGAACGTGTGCACGAAGACCACGAACAGCTGGAGTCCGGTGCTGGCCTGCAGCCGCTGCAGCGACGCGTTCGCCTCGCCGGCCCGCGACCCGAGCACGCCGGCGCGGTCGGTCAGCTGCTGGTTGAGCCGGAACGGATCGTCGGCCCGCGCCGGCGTGGCCGGCAGGAGCGTGAACACGGCCAGCATCAGCGAGGTCAGGGCGGCGGCGGCCCGCCGCGGGCGTGGCATGGGCACCCGGCCAGGCTAATCCCTGTACCCGCCACCAGCGGTGATGCGCCACGACCCAGCGGGTCAGGCGACGCGGGTCGTGACTGTCCCTAGCCGCGGCGCAGGACCTCGGCGGCGCCGGCCATGGCCCGCATCTTGCCGACCGCGGACTCCCACGGGATGTATTTCATGCCGCAGTCCGTGGCGATCACGACCCGCTCCGGTGCGACGTGGGGGAGCGCACGGCGGACCCGCTCGACGACCGTGTCGACCGACTCGACCGCGTGGTCGGACAGGTCGATGACGCCCAGCATGATGGTCTTGTCGCTGAGGTGTTCGAGCACGGAGGTGTCCAGATTGGACTGGGCTGTCTCGATCGAGATCTGGTCGCATACGCAGTCGGCGAGTTCGGGCAGGAACGAGTAGCCCGACGGGCGCTCGTGGATGATCGCGGCGTAGCCGAAACACAGGTGCACCGCCGTGGTGCCGACCACGCCGGCCAGCGCGCGGTTGATGGCCTTCACTCCGTACGCCCGCGCGGGCTCGGGTCGGGCCTGCAGGTAGGGCTCGTCCAACTGGACGATGTCGGCACCGGCGGCGAAGAGGTCGCGCACCTCCGCGTTGACGGCGTCGGCGAAGTCGTACGCCAGGCGTTCGCCGTCTCCGTAGTAGTCGTCCTGCGCCTGCTGCGACATCGTGAACGGGCCGGGGACCGTGATCTTGATCGTGCGGTCGGTGCGTTCGCGCAGGAAGCGCACGTCGGCCACCTCGACCGGCCGCGACCGGCTGATCTTGCCGACCACGCGGGGCACGGGGTTCGGGTGCCCGCTGCGGTCCAGCGCCTCGCCCGGCTTGTCGAGGTCGAGCCCGGCCAGCGCGGTCGCGAAGTGGTTGGAGTAGCTCTCCCGCCTGATCTCGCCGTCGGTCAGGATGTCGAGGCCGGCGTCTTCCTGCGCCCGGATCGCGAGCACGGTCGCGTCGTCCTGCGCGCGGGCGAGATGCTCCGGCGCGGGCCGCCACAGCTCTTTCGCGCGCACCCGCGGCGGGAACCGGCCGGCGAGCTTGGCCCGGTCGATCAGCCACTCGGGCTGCGGGAAGCTGCCCACGAGCGTGGTCGGAAACAACGGAAGAGCCGCCATGCGCTGTCCTCCAGAGCCGGAGCGGACGTGCCCTCAAGATACCCGGAGGCGGCGGCCGAGGAACTCGGCGATGGAGATCGTCGTACCGCGGTTCGGGAATCCGGTGACCATCCGCATCGGCGGCGAGGCCGCCGGAGTTCTCCGCGCTGGCTCATCGACGACCGCGACCCGCAGTGACCGGCGCCGCGGCTGGGCGTCGGATGCGTTGGCGGGTCGGCGAGCGCCGCGGGCCGAGGAAGAAATCTTCACGCGCACCTTTGACTTCGGCACTTCCCTTCAGCGATGCTGATCGATATTGACGAGCATCGTTCAAACGATCGGAGGGAGACACCATGGCGGCACTCGTCGGTGAGATGTCGTGGTTCTGTTGCGGCAACGCCTGGGGTCCGTGTGGTTCCACCGGGCGGGGCGCCTGCGGCACCTGCACCTCGGGCAACTATCAGCACGCCTGGCCCAACGCGTCGGCGGCCTGCTTCACCATCACCCGGCCGGACAGCTGCGGCGTCAGCATGACCCGGCGCGGGTGCGGGTTCCGGCACTACACGACCAACCTGTGCAACGGCGCGCGGATCGGCACCACGATCGCCGACTGCGGCCCGCAGACCGACCTGTTCTGCGGCGAACGCAGTTGCTGCGGGTCGGCCTGCGGCTCCAACCGCATCATCGACCTGACGCCGGCGGCGTACAGCCTGATCGCCAGCTTGTCGTCGGGTCTGCGTCCCTGCTCGGTCGACACGGTTTGAGAGGCGGCGAGATGACAACCAGGATGGACCGCCGGCGGCTGCTCAGCACCGCCGTGTTGGGCGGCGCCGGCCTCGTCGGTGCGACCGCCCTCGGCTCGCTGGCGCCCGAGGCGGCCTTCGCGGCCGAGGCCCAGGCGATCGAGCCCGGCGCACCGGACCCCAACTTCGCCGAGGGCCGGATCAGCAAGATCAGCGCCGGTACGCTTCTGGCCACCGGCTCCGACGGGGTCCTGCACGCGATCCGGGTCACCGACGGCACCAGCATCTGGAAGCTCTATCCCACGACGTTCGACCAGGTCGCGGTCGGCGACGGGCTCTACGCGCGCGGTGTCCGGCTGCCCGACGGCACGCTGGCGGCGGACTCCGTCTGGGTCAACATCGTCAACGTGCACGCGCACATCGCCGCCGTGGGCCGCAACACGCTGCATCTCGACCACAAAGGACAGCGGATCGTCGCGCACGTCGTGCCCGGCCTGTCCGCCGCCGTCTACAACAGCACACCGGCGGTCTCGGACCTCTCGCTGCTCAAGGTCGGCCGGCACGTGCAGGTGCTCGGGGCCTGGCACCCCGACACCAATGAGATCTCCATCGCGACCGTGTACGCGGCGGCCTGAGCGATGGCCGTCGTGATCGCCGCACTCCAGGCGCCGCTCGTCGGCATCGTGCTGGTCTGGGCGGCCCGGTTCAAGCTCTTCAGCCGGCACGCCGCGGCCAGCGCGCGCCGGTCGGCGCTCGCCCGGCTGGTGGGTGACGACCGGGCACTTCCGGCCTACCGGTGGCTCGGCGGTGCGGAACTGCTGATCGGCGCGTCGCTGATCATCCCGCCGCAGGCCCGGATCGAAGGTCTGGCGGCCACCGGCCTGAGCCTCGGGTTCCTGGGCTATCTGATCTACGCCAAGCGGGCCGCACCCGACGCGTCGTGCGGTTGCCTGAGTGCCGCGCTGACCCCGGTCGCCGGGCGGAGCATCGCGCGGGCGGCCGTGCTGGTGCCGGCCAGCCTGCTCGCCACGTGGGCCGGCACCGGCTGGTGGGCCGCGCTCGGTGCGCACCCGGTGGCCGGCGCCGCGCTGCTGGCGGCCGAGCTGATGCTGGTCGTCGGCCTGTCGCCGGAACTCGACCACTGGTGGTTGTTGCCGTTGCGGCAACTCTGGGTCAACCTGACCCACCCGCTGCGCGGTGGTTCCGGCGTTCCGCTGTTGCGCTCGGTGCAGCAACTCCAGCAGAGCGGCGTGTTCCGCCGGGTCGGGGGCCTGATCAGCTCCGACGTCCGCGAGCACTGGGACGAGGACGGCTGGCGGATGATCTGCTACACCGCCCGGTACCAGGGGCGGCCCGCGACTGCCGTGTTCGCGGTGCCGCTGCACGCGTACGCGCCGGAGACGGTCCGGGTCGCGCTCGTCGACGACCGGGCCGGCGCCACGCTGGTCGCGCTGTAGGAGCCGTTTCCCCGCCGCTCGGAAGATTGTGGCGTGCCCTGGCCGTGAAAATGCTCGGCTCGTGGAAGGGGATGTTCGTGTCGCGGACAAGAGGATGGGTCCTCGCAGGTCTGTATCGGGCTGCTGCCGGCGGCACCGGCGGCGTCAGCCTCAAGGCCGCGACACTGAACATCTACAACGGGGCCGACCTCCTGCACGACCTGAACCTGATCGCGTCGGAAGCGGACCTGGTCGGGCTCGACGAGGTCGGGAGCTAGCCGGCATCGAGAACGCGAGTCGGCCGGAAGAGCTGCCACGCACGAGATGCCGGCACCACCACAATGGAGTCCCGGGCACCCTCCATGACGTCGTAGCCGCCGGAATGTGACGGCGAGAAGTCGATTGCGGCCCGGCGGTGCGGCAGTCGACGATCGCGTGGTGGACCAGATCGAACGGGTCGTCCGGCTGGTGACCGCGACGATCGACGCGGATCTGCTGGGTGTGTGCCTGCACGGCTCGGCCGTGCTCGGTGGGCTGCGGCCGGCCAGCGACGTCGACGTCCTCGCGGTGGCCCGGCGGTCGTTGAGCGACGGTCAGCGGCGGGCACTCGTCGCCGGCCTGCTACCCATCTCCGGCGCCGCGGTGGGCGCGCGGCCGGTGGAACTCACCGTCGTGGTCCAGGCGGAGGTCCGTCCGTGGCGCTACCCGCCGGTCGGCGACTTCCTCTACGGCGAGTGGCTGCGGGCCGACTACCAGGCCGGCGTGCTCCCCGCGCCCGCGCCGATGCCCGGCCTCGCGCTGGAGGTCGCGGTGGCCCTGGCCGGCGACCGGCCCCTGGTGGGACCGCGACCGGCGGACCTGCTCGACCCCGTACCCGCCGATTTCCTGGTCCGGGCAAGCGTCGACGGCATCCCCGGGTTGCTGGCGGACCTGCACCACGACACCCGCAACGTGCTGCTCACCTTCGCTCGCATCTGGACGACGCTGGCCACCGGCACGGTCGTGGGCAAGGACACGGCCGCGGATTGGGCGCTGGACCGCCTCGCGCCCGAGCATCGAGAGGTGCTCGCGTTCGCCCGTGACCTCTACCTGACCACCGCGTACGCGGATGAGACCTGGAGCGATGACCTCGCGGCACAGGTCGGCCCGCACGTCGACGAGGTGCTCACCCGGATCTGGCGGTTATACCCGTCGGGAGCCCAATAGCATGATGAAATGCGCGAAAGCGGACGGAAGCCCAGCTCCGGAAGTCTCAAGCAGAGGATCATGGGGGTCTTCCGTCCGCGCCGCGAGCCGCCACCGCCGGCGCTGCCGTTGCGTCGTGCGCTCATGGAGGGCGCCGGCGCGCTGTTCGTCGCGCTGCTGGTCGGGATCGCGTTCATGGCCGCGTACGTCGGTGCCCTGCACGACCCCGAACCCGTCGACGTTCCCGTCGGCGTCGTGCGGGGCGACCAGCCCGCGCAACAACTGCTCGCGGCCGTCCGCGCTCAGGGTCGGCAACTCGAGGCCGTGTCGTTCCCGGACCGCGCCGCGGCGGATCGGGCGCTGCAGCGACGCGACATCTATGCGGTGCTGGCCACCGCGACCGGTGCGGCCGGGCTGACCCTGACCATCGCCAGCGCGGCCGGTCCGGCCGCCACGTCCGCGATCACCCAGATCCTGACCGTCGCGGCCCAACGCGCGCAGGTCCCGCTGGCCGTGACCGACGCCGTGCCGGTCTCGCCGGACGACCCGCACGGCGTCGTGCCGTTCTATCT
This sequence comes from Asanoa sp. NPDC049573, assembly GCF_040676615.1. NCBI lineage: Bacteria > Bacillati > Actinomycetota > Actinomycetes > Micromonosporales > Micromonosporaceae > Asanoa > Asanoa sp. NPDC049573. Next base: position 174,294 of record NZ_JBFAPI010000004.1, on the reverse strand, counting down.
GGCCCTCGGCCTGCTCATCGGCGGCTACTTCGGCGGCATCGCGCTCAGCCTCGGGCTGGGCACGGTGCCGAGCCGCGCGTCGCGGGGCGGCCTGCGGGTCGCCGGCCTGGCCGTGCACGCCGCACTGCTCGGGCTGGCCGGCGCGCTCATCGCGGAGCCGATCATGGGCATCTGGCACAACAACTTCGCGGGCCTGTTCGGAGCCGGAGCGCTCATCGCGTACGCGGCCGGCCTGTTCGCCGCGGCCGTGCAGAGTTGGCTCGCCCGGTTCGGCACCGTGCTGATCATTCTGATCCTGGTGGTGCTGGGGAACCCGGGATCCGGCGGCATCTATCCGCCCGAGTTCCTGCCGCCCTTCTTCCGCGGGGTGCACCTCTGGAACATCCCCGGCCTCGGCTCCGAGCTGATCAGGTCGGTCATCTACTTCACGGTCGACGCGGGACGCTGGCCGGCCGCGAAGCTCGCCGTCTGGTGCGTGGCCAGTGCGGCTCTGCTGTTCGCCGCCACCGCGGTGCTCGGCCGACCGCGCCGCCCGGCCCCCTCGGCACCGTAGGCGGCGGCCGGCCCGTTTGGCACCGTAGGCGGCGCCCGGCCCGCGGTAGAACGGGCCCGGCAGTTCGTGCTCACGCTGCGCCTGCAGGCAAGGCCTAGGAGGCCGCGCGGGTCAGCTGTTCCTGCATGCGGCGGCGGGCCAGTTCCATGCGGGTGGCTCGGTCGGCACGGGGGTCGGTCGTCGTCGGGTCGATGGGGTCGCCGATGACGAGGACCATCGTGGGCTTGCGGTGCCACAGGCGGGTCAGGCCGGTCGGTGGGGTGAAGCGGATCGACAACGGGACCACCGGTACGCGGGCCTGGGCGGCCAGGTGGAACGCGCCGCGTTTGAACTCGCGCAGGCTCGTGTCGTAGGGGTTCAGCTCGCCCTCCGGGAAGAAGTGCACGCCCTTGCCCTTGGCCAGGAACAGTTCCAGCTCGGCGAAGAAGCGCGGCAGTTGGGCGGCGCTGTTCGGGACCGCGATGCCGCCCAGCAGCCGCACGATCCAGCCGTACCCCCGGGCCTGCAGGTTGATCGACGCCGAGGTGAAGATGAGCCGGCGCGGGAAGGTGGAGATGGCCACCAGGACGCTGTCGAGCGGGTGCACATGGTTGCAGACGGTGAGCATGCCGCCGGAACGGGGGAAGCGGCCTTCGGTGCGCACGCCGAGGATGGTTCGCGTCCAGAGGAACATCGCCGGGATGAAGATCCCGTAATAGAAGGCGTTCGAGAAGAAGCGATACGTGCGGCCCGAGTAGCCGGCCGGGGGCTGCGGTGCGTCGTCGGCCCGGGCGTAGACGCGTTCGATCGCCTTGACGCTGCGGTCGACCGCGTAGAGGTCGGCGTAGCGGGCATAGGTCTCCGACGCCTCGGCCAGGCCCGCCGGGTCGTCGATCCAGGCGTCGATCCGCGCGGCCAGCGACCTGGCGTCGCCCGAGCGGAACAGGTTGCCGGGCCCGAGTGCGAACTGGCCCGTGGCGCTGCGCCGGCTGTCGGAGATCACCGGCACGAGGCCGCAGGCGAACGCTTCCAGACACGAGACGCCTTCGATCTCGACGTCCGACGCGTGCACGTAGAGATCACAGCTCTGGATCAGCGTGATCAGCTCGGCCTGCGAGTAGTAGCCGAACCGCGCCGGGAGGGTGAGCGTGCGCGCCAGCCGGCGCAACCGTTTCTCGCGGGGGCCGTGCCCGGCGAAATGCAGCTCGATGTTCGCGGCGTGCCGTGACTTGCGCACGGCCCGGATCAGCACCTCCTGTCGTTTCTCGGGTGAGAACCGGCCCACCATCAGGATCCGGAAAGGCTCGTCGGGCTCGCGTTTGCGCACCGGCCCGGGCCGGAAGGTCTGGCTCACGCCGTTGGAGACCACGTGTAGGCGGGCCCGGTAGCCGTGCCGGCGCAGCTGCGCCGCGATGAACGTCGACGGGCAGTGGATGTCGGCGAACCGGCGGTAGAACAGCACCCGCAGCAGGAAGTAGACGAGCTGCGCGGCCGGCGGGAACCAGCCCAGGCCGAGGTTGTAGGTGATGTTCTCCGGCTGGATGTGGAACCCCGCGACGACCGGGACGCCGATCTCCCGGGCGATCCGCTCGGCGCCGAAGCCCAACGGCCAGGGCTGGTAGACGTGGACGACGTCGGCGTCCTTGATGGCCGCGATCAGCGTCTCCCGGTCGGGCTTGCCGAAGACCGTGTTCTGGCGGTGCGCGAGCCGGGTCGCGAGCGGCACCACGAGCTCCGGGACCCAGAACATCTCGGGGCCTTCACCCGGCGGCTCGGGTGCCGCGCCGGGCGAGCCGCACGCGACGACGCGTACGGTGTGGCCGCGCGAGATGAGGTTCGCGGCAAACCGCTTCGCCGACACCGTGATGCCGTTGTTGCCGACATCGAACGTGTCGGTGACCAACGTGATGATCATGCCGCCCGCCACTCTCCGGGTTGTTCCGCGCCGGCCGACCTCAGGGGCCGCGGTTACCTACCGGGAGATCTTGGCAGGTCATGGCCGCGGTTGCGAGGTCACATCCTGGTGGGGCGGTCGGCGAGTGCGATCACCCGCCGGGCGCCGTCCAGCATCGCACGGTCGGCGAACCGGCCGTCCGGCAGCAGCGCCCCGCCGCCGGTCTCCGAGACCGCGGCCAGCAGCGTACGCGCGCGCTCGACCTCGGCCGGCGCGGGGCGGAAGGCGGCCTCGATGACCGGCAGCTGCCGAGGGTGGATGGCGGCGCGACCCAGGAACCCCAGCCGGCGCCCCGCGACCGTGGTGGCGAACAGCTCGTCCAGGTTGGACAGGTCGGTGTGGACCGACATCGCCGGTGGCGGCAGGCCGGCCGCCCGGGCGGCGACCACCACCCGGCCCCGGGCCCAGGCCAACCCGGCGTCGTCGGTGACGCCCAGATCCGAGCGCAAGTCGGCTTCGCCGAGGCCGATGCTGGCGACGGCGGGGTCGGCGGTGGCGATCGCGAACGCCGACTCCACCCCGACCGCTGTCTCCAGGATCACGTGCAGCGGCGTACCGGGGGCCAGCGCGGCCGCCGCCGTGACGTCCGCCGGCGACGAGACCTTCGGCAACCGCAGCGCGGCCAGGCCAGGCAGGCCGGCCAGCGCCGGGATGTCGGCCGGCGTCGCGACGCGGACCTCGCAGGGCACCTCGTGCGCAGTGGCGAGGAACACGCCGACCGCCTCGCGGGCCGCGGCCTTCCGGGCCGGCGCGACCGCGTCCTCCAGGTCGAGGATCACCGCGTCGGCTCCCGAGGCGACCGCCTTCGCGAACCGGTCGGGCCGGTCGCCGGGCACGTAGAGTGACGTGAGCCGCATCAGACCGCCCCGGCCGACCGCAGCGCCGCGATCTCCGCCGGCGACAGGCCGAGCGCGCCCAGGACGGCGTCGGTGTCCTGGCCGTGGTGCCGCCCGGCGTGCCGGATCCGGCCCGGCGTCGCCGAGAGTTGGAACGGCACGTTCTGCATGCGCAGCGGGCCCAGGTCGTCGTCCGGCACGGTCACGGCCGTGCCGCGGGCCCGGAACTGCGGGTCGTCGAGCACGTCGCGCACGTCGTAGACCGGCGCCACGGCCGCCGCGGCACCCTCGAACGCGGCCACCACCTGCGCCCGGGTCCGCGCGCCGACCCAGGCCGCGACCGCGCCGTCGAGTTCGTCGGCGTGGGCGGCCCGGCCCGCGCCGGACCCGAACCACGGCTCAGCGACCAGTTCCGGCCGCCCGACCAGCCGGACCACCCGCTCGGCGATGCTCTGGGCGCTGGTCGAGACCGCGACCCAGGCACCGTCGGCGCAGCGGTAGGCGTTGCGCGGCGCGTTGTTCGACGACCGGTTGCCGAGCCGGGGCTGCACGTAACCGAGTTGGTCGTACCAGGTGATCTGGGGTCCGAGCATGGCCATGATCGGCTCGATGATCGCGAGGTCGACGACCTGGCCCCGGCCGGTCATCTCACGGGCGCGAAGGGCCAGCATCACGGCGTACGCCGCCGCGAGGGCCGCCACCGAGTCGGCGAGGCCGAACGGCGGCAGGGTCGGCGGCCCGTCGGGTTCGCCGGTCGCCGCCGCGAACCCGCTCATCGCCTCGGCCAAGGTGCCGAAGCCGGGTCGCCGCGCGTACGGGCCGCTCTGGCCGAAGCCGGTGACCCGCGCGACGACCAGCCCCGGGTTGACGGCGTGCAGGTCGGCCGGCCCGAGACCCCAGCGCTCCAGCGTGCCGGGGCGGAAGTTCTCGACCAGCACGTCGGCGCCGGCGAGCAGGCGGCGCAGCACCGAGGCGCCCTCGGGGTGCGACAGGTCCAGCGTGACGGTCCGCTTGTTGCGGGCGAGCACCTTCCACCAGAGGCCGATGCCGTCCTTGCCCGGGCCGTGCCCCCGCGCCGGGTCGGGTCGGCGCGGGTGCTCCACCTTGACCACGTCGGCACCGAAGTCGCCGAGGAACGCGGCGGCCAGCGGCCCGGCGAACAGCGTCGCCGTCTCCACGACCTTGACGCCATCAAGAGGAAGGGGCGTCACGGCGTGCCCGTCGCCGGGTCGACGGATGCCAGGAACACGTCGCCGTCGGTCAGGCCGGTGACCAGGACGCGGTCGCCGGCCGACGTTGCGAACAGGTTCTCCTCCGCGAACGCGTCGGCCCCGTCGGCCCGGGCCGATCCGAACTGGGCGACGGTGGTGGCCCGGCCGCGCCGGTCGACCCGGACGGTCAGCACGTCGTAGGCCCCGGCCGGCACGCCCAGCGCGCTGTCGGTGAAGCCGACCACCTCCACGTCACCGCCGGGCAGCGCGACCACGTCGGCACCGGCCTCGTCGCCGCGGCCGCCCGTGACCAGCCGCCAGCGTTGCCGGCCGGCCGCGGTGTAGCCGGCGGTGAGCACGTCGCGGGCGCCGGCCGTGCCCTCGCCCAGCGCGCCGGTGACGACCGCGGTGCCGTCCGCGACCGCGAGGCCGGCGAACAGGTCGTCGCCTGCGCTGCCGTCGCTGGTGACCCAGGTCTGCTGGCCGTCGGCGGTGTAGTGGGCGAGCCATCCGTCGCTGCCGCCGCGGTAGGTCGTGCCCGGCAGGCCGGCGGAGGTGACCCCTGCGACGTAGACGTCGCTGCCGTCGACGGCGACCGCCATGGCCTTGTCCTCGCCGGTGCCGCCGAACTGGCGGGCCCATACCACCGCGCCGGCCGCGGAGATGCGGGCCAGCACCGCGTCCTTGTCTCCCGCGCTCGGCCCGGCGTAGGACCCGCTGCTGTAGCCGGCGACGTAGGCACCGCCGTCCGGGGCGGCCGCGACCGCGTAGAACCGGTCGGCCGCGGTCGGCGCGCCGACCTGGGTCACCCAGGCCCGCGAGCCGGTGGCCGTCAGCCGCGCCACGACACCGTCGTCGGCCGGGCTGCCGGGGTGGGCGCCGTCGAGATCCCCGCGGGTGTAGCCGGCGGCGATCACGTCGCCGGCGCCGACCGGCACGGCACCGTAGAGCCGGTCGTTGGCCGGCGTGCCGAACGTTCGGGTCCACAATGGTCTGCCGGCATCGAGCCGCGTCACCACGGCGTCGAGCCCGCCGGCATTGGGCTGTCCCTCGACCGGACCCGCCGCCGCGTAGGCCAGCGAGACGGTGCCGTCCGGGTGCGCCGCGACCCCGCCCGCCGAGTCGGCCCCAGGGGTGCCGTAGCGGGGCTCCGGCAACCCCGCCGGGGGAGTGGCGCGCAGCGTCGCCGACAGATGGGTCAGGCCGTCCACGAAGGAGGGTTGCCAGACACCCCAGTCGTGCCCGCCGTCGACGACCCGGAACTCCGCCGACACGGCCGGACTGCGCCGCACCGTGTTGTAGAGGGTGGCCGCCTCGTAGTCGAGGTCGTGCACGGCGTCGGCCGGGTCGGGGTTCGCCCACTCGTCGTCGCCGACCGCGATGTACATATGCACCGGCAGGTCGGTGTCCAGGTGCGGCACCAGCGCCGGATAGTTGAGCCGTTCGTAGACCGCGTCGGAGAACAGCGCGTCGCCGTCGCCGTAGGCACCGAACTCGCGGGCCGACGAGCCGGCGGGCGGCAGCGGCCGGTAGACCGCGGGGCTCAGCACCAACGCGTTGGCGAACAGGTCCTGATGTGCCAGCGCGAACCGCAGCGCGCCGGCCCCGCCCATCGAGTAGCCGCCGATCAGCCGGGCGCCGCGGTGCGCGGCCGTGCGGTAGCTGCCGTCGACGTGTGCGACCAGGTCGCGGGTGAACGCCGTCTCGACCGCACGGCCGTCCTTGTAGGCCGAGTCGACGTAGTAGTTGCCGCGGTCGTTCCAGGGCGCGTCGGGCAGCACGGCGATGACCGGGGGCACGGTCCCGTCGGCGATCATCCGGTCCAGGTCGCCCTTGATCTTGGTCCAGGCATCCATGGTGTCGCCGCGGCCGTGCAGCAGGTAGAGCACCGGGTAGCGGACGGCCTGGTTGCGCGTCTCGGCGTAGCCGTGGGGCAGGTAGACGGTGTAGGCGATCGGCTCGCCGAGCGCGGCCGACGGCGCGCTCGCGGTGGTGAGGGTGCCGGAGCGGTCCTTGCCGGCCTGCGCGGGCGCGGCGGCGGCCATTCCGGCGACGAGCAGCAGCGCGACGGCGGTCATCGGCCAGGTCCTACGCATCAAGCCTCCAGGTCAACGGCGCACCGGAACCCGACCTGGGGCGAGCGGGCCAGGCCCGCGCCGAGGGTGAGCAGCCGGGCGGAGATGTCGGGCGGCTGCGGGCCGCCGTCGAAATACCAGTCGGAGCCGTGCGGTTCGTACGCGGACCCGCCCTTGACGATGCTGAACCGGGTACGCCCGTCGGTGTGCTCGCTCTCGGTCAGGTTCCAGACCAGCGGCTCCCGGCGGTGCAACAGGCCGGACTCGGCCGCGACCTGCCACTCGTCCTCGGTGGGCAGCCGGGCACCGGCCCAGCGCGCGTAGGCCCGGGCGTCGTCCAGCGTCACGTCGGTGACCGGGGCGCCGGGGTCGCCGGTGCCCGCGGTGAAACCCTCCGGCCGGACGGGCCGGTAGTCCGTGGCCAGCCGGAACGCGGCGTAGTCGGCGTTGGTCACCTCGTGGGTCGCGATGGCGAACGGCCGCAGGTCGACCGGGCGGATCAGGGTCGCCATGCCGTGCAGTCGGGGCGGCAGCGGCTTCCACTCGTCGACGTAGGGCGCCTCGCCGTAGAGCCCGCACTCCCGGACCCGGTGGCGCACCACGAGTTCGCGCCTGGTGCGGTCGACCGCGACCATCCCGACCGGCACCGTGGTGACCGCGACCACCGGGGCGCCGGTCCGCACGGCGGCCCGGGCCGGGAACGACGGGTCACCGTCGGCCGCCGGATGGGTGCCGGACGGCGCCGTGGTCGTCACGGCCGCGATCCCGCCGGCCGGCAGCGGCCCACCCACGTCGACCCGGCCGTCCGCCCGCGGCCACGTCGTCAGCGCGGCACCGGTGACCAGGTCGTAGTAGGTCGGCCCGGCATCGGCGACGAGCCACGCGCCGTCGTGGGCGGGCCCGCGGTTGACCACGGTCCACAGTGGCTGGCCGGCGTGCACCCACCGCGACGCGTGCACCGCGGCGGAGGACCCGGGATGGTCCGCCAGCGGTGTCCAGTCGTCGGCGCTGAACCAGGCCGCGTGCGACACCTGCACCCGCCGCATGGCCCGCAGCAGCGCACGGTCCCGCGCGCTCCACCCGACCCAGACCCCGAACACGTTCTCCCACACCAGCATGCCGCTGCCGTTGAGCCAGGCCGAGTGCAACTCGTCGAGGTGGCCGCGGTGCCAGCGCCGGGTGTGGTGCGCGATGTGCCGCCGCTCGAACCAGCGGGCCCGCAGCACGCCCGGCGGCTCGGAGTCGGCGAACCACTGCGCCCACGACATCTCGTGGTCGTGCACCCGGGCCAGCGGCACCTTCGACTCGCCTTCGAGCAGCAGGCCGGGCCGCGCCGCGTCGAGAGCGGCGCGCAGGTCGCCGGCGCCCTCCTTGAGCGTGTCGAGGAAGACCCCGTCGGCGTCGAGCCACTTCACCGCGTCGACCAACTCGGCGGCGGCCCGGTCGGGTGCGATGTCCTCCCACGGATACCAGGTGACGAACGCCTTGACGCCGCGGCGGTGCAGGGCCGCGACCACTTCGGGCAACTCCGGCACGCCGCGGTAGAGGGCGAACTGGTCGCGGTCGTCGATGCCGATGACCGGGTAGGCGTGCCAGAGCACCACACCGTCGAGCCCACCGAACTCGCGCGAAGCCGCGTCCAGGTAGGCGTCCACGGTGAACACGCCACGGTCGTGGTCGTAGAGGGTCTCGTCCCAGAGCCAGGCGAGCGCGATCGTGAACAGGGGTGCGCCGAGCAGGTCGTAGCGGGACCCGTCGTAATCGAGGCGCTCCCGGGCCTCCGCGCGCCAACGGGTCAGCACCGAACGCCAGGCCGGCAGGTCCGAAGCGGACCGCGGCGCCGCGAAGATCTTGGCCTCGTCGAGCACCGACAGGTCGGCACCCGGCTCGAGCGGCACCGAGGTCGGCAGGTCGATCGGGCGGGGCACGTACGGGTTCACGCCAGGTCCCCGAACCGCCGCTCGCGGCGGGCGAACCGCGCCCGGTCGAGCGCGAACACCTCCGCCGCGACCTCGGCCAGCACCCGGGCCGGCTCGGCCAGGTCGGCCCGGGACGCGGCCGCGACGGCGGAAGACCACTGCGCCGGAACCGCGGCGGCCCCGCCCAGCGCACCGGCGATCGCGCCGGCCATCGTGGCCGTCGAGTCGGCGTCCCGGCCGTAGTTGACCGCGCCCAGCACCGCCTCGCGGTAGTCGCCGCCGGCGACCAGGAGCAGCCCGAGTGCGACCGGCAGTTCCTCGATCGCGTGCAGCCGGCTCGGCCGCCGGGCACCCAGGCCGGGGTTGCGGTAGTCGTCGCCGACGGTGTCGAAGGGCGCCATCGCGGCCCGCAGCCGGCCGAGGGCGCCCCGCCAGTCGGTGTGCTCGCGGGCCTCCTTGCTGACGGCCGCGATGGCCGCCCGGGTGCCGTCGTGCGCCACCTCCAGCGCCGCCGACACCACGTCGTCGACCGTCGCGCCGGCGGTCATCGCCGCGGCCACGGCGGCCGCGAAGACGCCGGCCGCCTCCCGCCCGAAGCTGTGCTGGTGAGCGCCGGCGACCTCGATCGCCTCCGCGTACGCGGAAGCCGGGTCGCCGGCGTTCACCACACCCACCGGCGCCATGTACATCGCGGCGCCGCAGTTGACGACGTTGCCCACGCCGGCCTCGCGGGGATCGGCGTGCGCGTGCCGCAACCGGGTCACCAGCCAGCGCTCGGCGGCCGCGAGGCGGTGGAAGGCCACCGCCTCGCGCTCCATGTCGGGGATGAAGACGACCCGCTCGGTCAGGTCGGCCACCAGGAGGTCCGCGACGTCGAAGGCGTCGAGGTGGTCGCGTTTGGCGGCGTACACCCGCACCAGCGCGTGGGTCACCAACGTGTCGTCGGTGATGTGCCCGTCGCCCTTGTGGTACGGCGCCAGCGGCCGGGCCGTGGCCCAGTCGGCGTGGAAGGGCGGCGCGATGCCGTCCACCCAACCGCCGTAGCGGGCCCGGATCTCCTCGGGAAGCGCGGTCTCGGTGGCGCCGCCGAGCGCATCGCCCACGGCGGCACCCACGAGAGCGCCGGTCGACTTGTCGAGCAGGACCGTCATGGTTACCTCAGCACCTGCTTGCCTCCGTCGACGAGCTGCTTGCTGAGCTCGTCGAGCGTGATCTTGTCGGCGAAATACTGCTGCAGTGCGGGCGTGGCGTACTTCGTCTTCCACTCGGGATAGCCGGACACCTGCTGGAACGGCGCCACGGTGAGGGCGTTCGCGCTCGCGGCCGCGACATCCCAGCCCTGCTTGCCGCCGGTCGCCTTGACGAGTTCCTCGTTGGCCGACTTGCCGGTCGGCACGAGCCAGTCGCCCTGCGCGAGGCGGGCCATGTTGGCCGGGTTGAGGAAGTAGTCGATGAATTGCATCGCCTGCTGCTTGGCCTTCGACGCCTCGGAGATCGACAGCGTCTGCGGGTTGGCCGCCTGGTTGGTCGACAGTCCCTTGACCGGCGGGATGGTCACCCAGTCGAAGCCGGCCGGCGCCTGCTCGACCATCTGCTGGCGCAGGTAGACGCCGCCGGGCAGCATCGCGTACTTGCCGGCGAAGAAGCCGGGTAGCGGGTCGGTGCCGCCCATGCCGACCGCGTCGGGCGCGGCGCTCTTCTGCGTGTAGATCATGTCGTGGATGCGGCGCGGCACCTCCTTCTCCGCGTCACCGACCTTGACCTCGCCGTCGTAGAAGTATTTGCCGTCGAAGTTGAGCCCCAGGTTCATCACGCGGTTGGTCGGCGACTTGAGGGCCCACGCGACGCCGTAGGTGCCGGGCTTGGTGAGCTTCTGGGCGTTGGCCTGGAACTCGTCCCACGTCCACGGCGCGTCGGGGGTGGGAACGGTCACGCCGGCCGCGTCGAGGAGCTTCTTGTTGGCCAGCACGACCTGCGACTCGAGCAGGAACGGCACGCCGGCCACCTTGCCGTCGAACGTCACGCTGTCCCAGACGCCCTGCGAGATCTCACCCTTGAGGCCGGCCGGCACCAGGTCCTTGAGGTCGGCCAGGTAGCCCTGCTTGGTGAACTCGCCGATCGAGGCGCCCTCGTACTGGAAGATGTCAGGCGCGTCGTTGCCCTCGAACGAGGTGAGCAGCAGGTCGTGCACCGAGTCCCAGTCGCCCTGCACGTACTCGATCTGGATGTCCGGGTGTTCGCTGTTCCATTTGTCGACGATCTCCTTGTTGGCCTTGACCGAGTCTTCCTGCCAGGCCAACGAGAGGAAGCGGAGCTTGACCGGGCCGGTGGCCTGGTCAGTGTCGTCGTCGCCGCCACCACCGCAGGCGGCCAGGCCCAGGACGAGGGCCGCGGCCGCCGCGACAGCGGTCATTCTCTTGAGAAACAAGGGGATTCCTCCTTGGGGGACAGGTGCTAACCCTTGACGGCGCCGGCCAGCGACCCGGAGGTCAGCCGGCGCTGCATGAAAGCGAAGAAGAGCAGGCTCGGCACGGTCGCCATCAGCGAGCCGGCGGCCAGCGGGCCGAGCCGGGCGATCCCCTCGACACCGACGAAGCGGGCCAGGGTCACCGGAAGCGTGGCGAGGTCGGGGCTCTTGAGGAGCACGAGGGCGAAGAAGAACTCGTTCCACGACGAGATGAAGGCGAACAGCGCGGTCGCGACGATGCCCGGAGCGAGCAGCGGCGCCACCACCTTGCGCAGGGTCTGCAGGCGGGTGGCGCCGTCGACGGCGGCCGCCTCCTCCAGGTCGCGCGGCACGTTGCGGACGAAGCCCTGGAGCATCCAGAGCGCGAACGGCAGGGCCCAGACGACGTACACGAGGATCAGCCCCGCGTGGGTGTCGACGAGGTCGGCCTGCCGGAGGATCAGGAACAGCGGGATGACCAGGAGTACGAACGGGAACAGCTGCGAGAGCAGCACCCAGCCGAGGGCCACGGTGCCGACGCGGGTGCGGAACCGGGCCAACGCGTACGCCGCCGGCAGTGCGACCAGCACGGTGAGCACCGCCGTGGCCAGCGAGACCTGGAGGCTGTTGAGCGCCGCCCGGCCGAGTTGCTGCTGGGTGAACGCCTGCACGTAGTTGTCGAGCGTCGGGTGGTGCGGCACCAGCGTCGGGTGGATCTCCACCATCTCCCGCGGCGGCTTGAACGACGTCGAGAGCATCCACACCAGCGGGAAGCCCAGGAAGATGACATAACCGGCCAGCGCCAGGTACTGCAGGGCCCGAACGGCCGGGCGGGTCCTGGTCACGCGTTCGCCTCCCGGAGCCGGCGGCGCAGGTAGACCGCGAGGAAGGCGACGATGATCAGCACCATCACATTGCCCAGGGCCGCGGCGTAGCCGTAGTTGCCATAGCGGAACGCCTCCTCGTACGCGAAGAGCATCGGCAGCATCGTGCGCCCGCCCGGGCCGCCCGCGGTCAGCACGTAGACCAGGCCGAACGAGTTGAAGTTCCAGATGAAGTCGAGCGTGGTGATGGCGACGATCACCGGCATCAGCGCCGGCAGCGTGACGCCGCGGAACCGTTGCCAGGCCGAGGCGCCGTCGACCGCCGCCGCCTCGTGCAACTCGCGTTGCACTCCTTGCAGGCCGGCGAGCAGCACGATGGTCGTCTGCGGCATGCCCGCCCAGATGCCCACGATGATCACCGCGGGCAGCGCCGTGCCGAAGTCGCCGAGCCAGTTGTGCCGCAGCCCGTCGGCGCCGAGCCGGTGCAGCACCTCGTTGAGCAACCCGGCGTCGGGGTGGTAGACGAGCCGCCACATGATGCCGACGATGACCGGCGGCATCGCCCACGGCACCAGTGCCATCACCCGCCCGAAGCCCCGGAACCGCAGGGGCTGGTCGAGCAGCAGCGCGAGGCCGAGCGCGAGCAGGAACTGGAGGATGGTGACGGTGAGCGCCCAGATCAGGCCGATCTGGAAGGCCCGCCAGAACAGGTCGTCGCCGACCAGCTCGCGGTAGTTGTCGATGCCGGTGAAGGACGTGTCGACGTTGCGGCCGGCGCGGGCGTCGGTGAAGCCGAGGTAGATGCCGCGCAGCAGCGGGTAGACCGACAGCACGACGACCGGCACCAGCGCGGGGAACAGCAACAGGTAGACGGTCGTGCGGTCGCTGCGGGCCTTGGCCCGGCGGCGCGCGTTGGGTGACAGCTCGGGTGGCGCGTCCTCGACCATCACGGTCATGGGTTCACCTCCGGTCGGCTGGAGGCCCGCACCACCAGGCGCGGCGCCACGGTCTCGCGGCGGGGCGGCAGGTCGGGGTCGGCGATCCGCTCCAGCAGCAGCCGGGCGGCCAGCGCGCCGCGGGTCTCGGAACCGAGCGAAACCGAGGAGATCTGGGGGTACGCCATCTGCACGGCGACCGTGTCGTCCATGCCGACCAGGGCCACGTCGTGCGGCACCTTGCGGTCGGCGACCAGCAGGGCGTGCAGCGCGCCGACCGCGATCAGGTCGTTGGCGCAGACCAGCGCGTCGGGCTCGGCCCGGGCCAGCAGGCGTTCGGCGGCGGCGCGACCGGCGCCGTACTGGAAGTCGCCGACCTCGACGAGCCGCTCGTCGTGCTCGATGCCGTGCGCGGCCAGGGCGGCCCGGAAGCCGGCGTCGCGCGCGCTGCCCGGCACGGTGTCGAGCGGGCCGTTGAGGAAGCCGATCCGCTCGCGGCCCTGCGCCACCAGGTGCTCGACCGCGAGCGCGATGCCCTGCCGGGAGTCGGTGCGCACGTTGTCGACCGGCGCGTCCGCGGGCAACTGGCCGATCACCACGACCGGTGCGGGGCTGTCGACGATCGCCTCCAGGTGCGCGTCGGTGACCCGGATCGGCGAGATGATCATGCCGTCGGCGTAGCGGTGCGCCAGGCGGCGGAGCAGCGCGGTCTCGCTCGCGACCCGGCCACCGGTGGCGTGCACGACCAGTTGCCGCCCCGAGTCGGCGACGACCGCTTCGATCGCGCGCATCATCGCCACGTACACCGGGTTGCCGATGTCTTCGACCGCGAGCGCGATCAGGTCGGTGCGGCTCGACTGGAGTGAGCGGGCGATCGCGTTGGGCACGTAGCCGACCGCGGCCGCCGCCTCGCGGACCCGGCGGATCGTCTCCGCGCTGCCGCCGATGCCGCTCAGGACGCGCGACGCCGAGGCGATCGAGACGCCGGCGCGCGCGGCTACCGTGTGCACGGTCGGCCGGCCGTCGCCGTCGGACTGTAAACGTTTACGTCCCATCCGCCGCGCCTCCGCCTCGTAGCTGTAAACGTTTACGGAAGTCTTCACGCGCCGCTCGGGCTCGTCAATCCCTCGTTACGAATTCGTTTCGTTGGGCGTCAGAGCGCGTCGGCGAGGTGCGCGATGACCGCGCGGGCGTCGTCCTCGATGCCGTGGATGAAGGTCGACCGGCGGCGGCGCAGCAGCGGCAGGCCCAGCGCGTAGAGGCCCGGGCTGTCGACGACGCCGCCCTCGTGGCGCAGATTGCCCTTCTCGTCGACCACGGGCACGTCGAGCCAGCCGTACTCGGGCCGGAAGCCGGTCGCCCACACGATCGCGCCGATCTCGCCGCCCGCCAGGTCGAGCCGCAGCCGGGGCGTCTTCGGCGCGGGGGTCGGCGCGGGCCGCTCCGGCGGCGGGACGTCGAGGCCGGCCGCGCGTGCCCACCCGTCGAACGTGTCGAGCAGCCGCGTCATCTTGAGGTCCGCGAGCGCGAACACGTTGCGCAGGCCGCCGGAGAACAGCGCCTCGGTGCCACGGACGGCCGAGAGGCGGCCGACCAGTTCGACGCCCATCGTCGCCAGAGCGCCGAGGTCGAGCGTCGCCCGCTCCGGCGTGCCGACGAGTTGGGGTGACGGCAGCCGCCTGGCCCGGGTGAGGTCGTCGACCTCGTCGTAGCGCTGGTCCCACACGCCGGAACCGTCCATCCACCACAGCACGTCGCGGCCGCGGTAGAGGCGCGGCAGCCGGACGTGTTCGCCGACCGAGAGCACCACGGTCCGGCCGGATCGGCGGATCTCCGCCGCCAGTTGGACCCCGGTCGCCGAGCCGCCCACGACGAGGACACCGCCGTCGGGGAGGTCGGCGGGGCCGCGGTAGTCGAACGGGGTGAACTGGGCGACGGAGGCCGGCACGGCGGCGGCGAGCGCGGGAACGCTGGGCCGGTTGCACGCGCCGCTGGCGATGACCACCGCACGGCACGAGATCTCGCCGTCGTCGGTCGTCACCGCGTAGCCGTCGCCGGCGCGGCGCACCGAGATGACCTCGGTGCCGGTGCGGACCGGCGCCTTCGAGGCGCGGGCGAAGCGCTCGATGAGGTCGACCACTTCGCCCATCGCCATATAGCCGTCCGGGTCAGGGCCGTCGTAGCCTTGGCCCGGCAGGCGGTTCATCCAGTTGGGGGTCAGCGTTCGCAGTGAGTCCCACCGTTCACGCCGCCACGAGTCGGCCACCTCGCCGCGCTCGAGCACGACATGGTCGATCGACCGCTCGCCGAGGAAAGCACTCGCCGTCAGCCCCGCGTGCCCCCCGCCGACGACGACCGTGGTGACGTGCTCGATGGCTCTGGTCCTTTCCCCGCGACCCGGCCTGTCAGGCGACTTCGACGGTGACGTCGGTCGGGTTGGTCAGCGCGTCGAACACGGCGGACCGCTTCTGCGACTGGGCGACCAGCGCCTCGATGTCCTGCCGCGACGCGTCCGCGTCGATCGAGAATGTGACCTTGATGTCGTTGTAGCCGTTGCGGACGTCGCTGTCGACGCCCAGGATCCCGCGGATGTCGTGGTTGCCCTCGACCACGGCTTCGACGGAGCGCAGCTGAATGCCGCGGTTCTGCGCGACCGACGCCACGCCCGCCGTCAGACAGCTGGCCAGGCCGACGAGCAGGTATTCGATCGGCGTGATGCCCTGGTCCCGGGCCGCGAACACCTCCGGGTGGTCGGCGTCGAAGACCGCCTCGGCCTTGTGCTGCTGGTCCTGCCCGAGCCCGTAGAAGTTCTGTATCTTCGTGGTGCTGTGGACGCCGTCCTCCCACTTGGAGGTGGCGCGCCAGGTGAACTGGGCGGCTTCCGGCGCGCCCTTGAGCACCTCGCGGGCGTCGAGCAGCGCCTGCACGTTGACCCCGTTGTCCACGACCGTCATGACCGTGATGCCCCCTCGATGATCGATCTACAATTCCTATCGGATTGCCAGACAACGCGACCGTACACCGCACCCACCGGCGAGGACCAGAGATGACATCGCAGCCCACCTCGATCACCGCGGGGTCGGTCGGCACCGTCGAGACGCGCTTCCTCGACCTGCCGGAGCCCGTGCGGCTCGACTGCGGGCGTGAGCTGGCCGGCGTCCGGGTGGCCTATGAGACCTACGGCACCCTCTCTGCGGCGCGCGACAACGTCATCCTGGTCTGCCACGCGCTCAGTGGTGACGCGCACGCCGCCGGGGTTTCCCAGGCACCGGGGGAGGCGAGCACCCGGGACGGGTTCGCCGCCGAGGCCCGCGACGGTGCCGCCGGCCGGGCGCTGGGCTGGTGGGACGGCATGATCGGCCCGGGCAAGGCGTTCGACACCGACGAGTTCTTCGTGGTCTCGACCAACGTGCTCGGCGGCTGCAAGGGCACCACCGGCCCGTCGTCGATCGACCCGGCGACCGGCGCGCCCTACGGCGCCGGCTTCCCGGTCGTGACCGTCGCCGACATGGTCCGCACGCAGCGCGCCTTCCTCGCCGAACTAGGCATCGAGCGGCTCGCCGCGGTCGCGGGCGGGTCGCTGGGCGGCATGCAGGCACTCGAATGGGCGGTGTTGTTCCCCGATCGGGTCGACGCCGTCGTGGCCATCGCCAGCACCCACGCATTGCATCCGCAAGGCGTGGCCTGGAACGCGATCGCCCGCGACGCGATCATGCGGGACCCGGCCTGGCAGGGCGGGAGTTACTACGGCACCGGGAGCGCGCCCGAGGCCGGCATGGGTGTGGCCCGGATGGTCGGCCACATCACCTACCTGTCCGCGGTGGCCCTGGAGGACAAGTTCGCCCGGCGGCTGCAGTTCGCCGACGACATCCGCTACACGATCACGGAACCGGAGTTTGAGATCGAGAGCTACCTGCGCCACCAGGCGGGCAGCTTCGTGCGGCGGTTCGACGCCAACACCTATCTCTACCTGTCGCGGGCGCTGACCTACTTCGACCTGGCCCGCCAGCACGGTGGCTCACTCGCGGCGGCGTTCCAGGACGTGACGGCGCGGACGCTGCTGATCGCGTTCAGTTCCGACTGGCTCTATCCGCCGGTCGCGTCGACGCAGATCGAGGACGCGCTGCGCGGCCTCGGCAAGACCGTCGAATACCACCTGATCGACGCTCCGTACGGGCATGACTGCTTCCTCCTCGAGGAGGCCCGGCAGATCCCCATCATCCGCGGCTTCCTCGCCGGCGGCGGCGCGGCGTGACGTTTCGAGGAAGAGGCATTTGTGACTGACCAGCACCCCCGCACCGAAGAGGACCGCGAGTTCGGGTTCGAGACGCGACAACTTCACGCCGGCCAGCGGCCCGACCCCAACACCGGCGCCCGAGCGGTGCCGATCTTCCAGACGACCAGTTACGTCTTCGAGGATCCGGAGTCGGCGGCCGCCTACTTCAACCTCCAGGAATACGGCAACACGTACTCCCGGATCATGAACCCGACCGTGGCGGTGTTCGAGGAGCGGGTCGCCAACCTCGAGGGCGGCAGTGGCGCGGTCGCGTTCGCCAGCGGCATCGCGGCCCAGGCCGGCGCGCTCTTCACGCTGCTCGAGCCCGGCGACCACGTGGTCTCGTCGGCGGCTCTCTACGGCGGCACGGTCAACCAGCTCAAGCACCTGCTGCGCAAGATGAACGTCGAGCTGAGTTGGGTCGACCCCGACGATCCCGAGGCGTGGCGCAAGGCGGTGCGGCCCAACACCAAGGCGTTCTTCGGCGAGACGATCGGCAACCCGGGCGGCAACGTGCTCGACATCGAGGCCGTGGCCGCGATCGCGCACGAGCACGAGCTGCCGCTCATCGTCGACAACACGTTCGCGACGCCCTATCTGTGCCGGCCGATCGAGTGGGGCGCCGACATCGTCATCCACTCGGCGACGAAGTTCATCGGCGGGCACGGCACCAGCATCGGCGGCGTCGTCGTCGAGGCCGGCACGTTCGACTGGTCCAACGGGCGCTTCCCGGTGGTCGCTGATCCGTCGCCGGCCTATCACGGGCTCAAGTTCCACGAGACGTTCGGCGAGTACGGCTATCTGATGAAGCTGCGGGCCGAGACGCTGCGCGACCTCGGTGCGGCACTCTCGCCGTTCAACGCCTTCCTTTTCCTGCAGGGGCTCGAGACGCTGTCGCTGCGGATGGAACGGCACGTCGAGAACGCGCTCGCGGTCGCCAGCTTCCTCGAGTCACACGAGTTGGCGAGCAACGTCACGTATGCGGGCCTGCCCGGGAGCGCCTACGCGCCGTTGGTCTCGAAATACCTGCCCAAGGGCGCGGGTGCGGTGTTCTCCTTCGACTGCGCCGGCGGCCGCGAAGGTGGCCAGGACCTGATCCGGGGCGTGACGCTCTGGTCACACCTGGCCAACGTGGGCGATGCCAAGAGCCTGATCATCCATCCCGGAAGCACGACGCACCGCCAGCTCAGCGACGACGAGTTGCGCGCCGCCGGCGTGTCGCCGGGCACCGTGCGACTTTCGGTCGGCACCGAGTCGGCCGACGACCTGATCTGGGACCTGGAGCAGGGCCTCGCCAACGTGTCGTCGAAGGGTGGTCTCTGATGGACCTCGCGCGCTACCAGGACACGTCGACGATCCAGCGGGTGCTGCACACCGCGAAGACCATCGCCGTCGTCGGACTGTCCACAAACGAGCTGCGGCCGAGCTACTTCGTCGGCTACTACCTCAAGCGGCACGGCTACAAGGTGATTCCGGTCAACCCGCGCGAGACAGAGATCCTCGGCGAGACCTGCTACCCGAGCCTGCTCGACGTGCCGGTCCCGATCGACATCGTCGACGTCTTCCGCGCACCCGACGCGCTGCCGGCCATCGCGCGGGAAGCCGTGCAGATCAAGGCCGGTCTGCTCTGGTGCCAGTTCGGCGTCGTCAACGAGGAGGGCGCCCGGATCGCCGAGGACGGCGGCGTCGAGGTCGTGATGGACCGCTGCATCAAGGTCGAACACGCCCGCTACCTCGGCCGGATGAACTGGCTGGGCTTCAACACCCGGCGCGTCACCTCGGTCCGCACCGGCCTTCAGTAAGAAGCTCGGCCGTCGCCGCCCACAGGCGCTGTTCCCGCTCCCGGTCGTGGGCGATCGGGCGCACCTCCGTCACCTTGTCGCGCACGACGAACGCGCCGTCGCGCAGGTGCGCCCACCGGTCGTCGAGCGCGATCGACGCCAGCATCGGCCCGGACCGCTCGGGAGTGGCGATGCCGGGCAGCCGCGCGATCGCCCGCCCGATCGCCTGGACCGCCGGGGGCGCACCGCGGCCCAGGGCGGTGCCCGGCATCCAGCCGGGCTCGAACACCACGACGTTGACCCCGGCGCCGACGCGTCGTTGCAACTCGTGGGCGTAGTAGAGGTTGGCCAGCTTGGCGTTGGAATAGGCCACCCCGGCGGCCTTCATCCCCGGACGCGATTCACCGGTGGCCGGCCGGGCGATCTCGACCGGATCCCGCCAGTGGGCCGGCGGCACACCGAGCAGCCGCCGCCAGAGGTTGGCGTGGTAGGTGTTGGAGCCGAGGAGCACGATGCGGGCGGGTGCGGTCAACACCTCCAGCAGGTCGCCGACGAGTTGGGCGTGGGCGAGATAGTTTACGGCGAACGTCATCTCGATCCCGTCGGCGGACGCCCGCCGGGTGTCCGCCGACATCGTCCCGGCGTTGGCCACCAGCGCCCGCACCGGGCCGACCGCATCGGTCCCGACCAGGTCGCGGACGGTCGCGGCGGCCGCGCGGACGTCGGCGAGCCGGGACAGGTCGCAGCCGATCTCGTGTACGACCGCGCCCCGGGCCCGGGCCTCGTCGGCGACCGCGGTCAACGCCGGACCGTCGCGGCCAACCAGCAACAGCGCGGGGCGGGCCGGATGGGCCGCCATCGCCAGGACCGCTGCCCGGCCCAGGCCCCGGGTGGGTCCGGTGATCACTACAGAAGTCATGGACGCAGCCAACATCGGATCCGCGCCGGCAGGCAGGCGTCCGGTTTTCGTAGGACTGGCAGGGCCAGGACACCCGGCGCCGACCTGGCAATACTGGGGGACGTGGAGGCGTGGGAGTTCGGCCGGACGGTCCGCCGCTGGCGCGACCGGGCGGCGCCTGAGACGGTGGGCCTGCCCGTGGGGCGGCGGCGCCGGGCCGCGGGCCTGCGCCGCGAGGAGTTGGCCGCGATCGCCGGGATCTCCGCCGAATATGTGACCCGCCTCGAACAGGGCCGGGCGACGGCGCCCTCGGCCCAGGTCGTGGAGGCCCTCGCCCGGGCGCTACGACTCTCCCACGCCGAACGCGACCTGCTCTACCAGTTGGCCGGGCACGCGGCGCCCGGGCCGGGGATCGTCCCGTCCCGCCTGACCCCGAGCGTGCAGCGCCTGCTCGATCGCCTGGCGCACACTCCGGTGGTCGTCTACGACGCGACCTGGACGCTGGTGCTGGCCAACGCGCCGTACGACGCCCTGATGGGTGCGACCTCGGCCTGGCGCGGCATCGAGCGCAACGCCATCTGGCGCAACCTGCTCGGGCCGGCCAGCAGGGTCGTGCACACCGCGCGGGAACAGGCCGACCACGAGGCGCGGCTGGTCGCCGACCTGCGCCTGACCGCCTCCCGGTATCCGGCCGACCGGTCGCTGCGGCGCCTCGTCAGCGACCTCGCGGCACAGAGCACCCGCTTCGCCGAGCTCTGGGACTCCGACATCCCGCCGCCACCGCCGGACCCGTCCAAGCGCAAGACCATCGAACATCCGGCGGTCGGCCGGATCACCCTCGACTGCGACACCCTGGTCGTCGCCCTCGACGACCTGCGGATCACGGTCTACACGGCCGAACCCGGCACCGACGACGCCGACCGGCTCGCGCTCGCTCTGGTGCTCGGCACGCAGACCCTGGTCGACTAGCCCAGCTGTTTGAGATCGTCGTCGGTCAATCGCAGCTCGCCGGCGGCGATGTTCTCCTCCAGGTGGGCCAGGGAGCTGGTGCCGGGGATGAGCGCGACGTTGGGTGAGCGGGCCAGCAGCCAGGCCAGCGCGACCTGGGGCACGGTGGCGCCGACCCGGTCGGCCACCGCGGTCAGGCGTTCGGCGGCGAGCGGCTGGTAGCCGCCGACCGGGAAGAACGGCACGTAGGCGATGCCGGCCGTGGCGCAGGCGTCGAGCAGCGGGTCGTCGTCGCGGGCCGTGATGTTGTAGAGGTTCTGCACACAGACGATGTCGGCGATGGTGCGCGCCCGGTCGAACTGGTCCTTGGTGACGTTGGAGATGCCCAGGTGCCGGACGAGGCCCTCCGCGCGCAGGGCCATCAGGGTCTCCAGCGCGGCCTCCAGCGGGCCGTCACCGTGGCCCCGGTCGCCCATCCGGAGGTTGACCACGTCGAGCCGGTCGACGCCCAGCGAGAGCAGGTTGGCCTCGACGCCGCGGCGCAGGCCCTCGGGGGAGAGGCCGCGTTGCTCGGTGTGCGGCAGCGCGATGTCGTCGCCCTCGACCAGCGCGCCGACCTTGGTCACGATCACCAGATCGGCCGGGTACGGGTGCAGCGCCGCGCGGATCAGCTCGTTCGCGGCCACGCCGCCCCGGGCGTAGTAGTGCGACGTGTCGAGGTGGTTGACGCCCAACTCCACGGCCCGGCGCAGGATGGCCAGCGCGGTGTCGCGGTCGGGCCCCTCGCCCCGCGGCCAGCCGGTGAGCTTCATCGTGCCGTAGCCGACCCGGTTGACGCTCAGGTCGCCGCCCAGCACCAACTGATTGTTCGCCATGATCGACGACCGTATCAGCCGACCCTGGTCGCCTCCTGTGGCACGGCTTCCCGCGCGTGCCGGCCGGTGCGGTCCTGGTGGCCCGGCCACCAGGCGGCGTGGCCCATCAGGGCCGTGAGGGCCGGGGTCAGGAACAGCGCCATCACGAAGGCGACGATCGCGATCCCGCCGGAGATGGCGAAGCCCATCTGGGTCAACAGGCTGTTGCCGGCGAGCATCAGCGACGCGAACGTGCCGGCCAGGATCAGGCCCGCGGCCGCGACGGTGGGGCCGGCGTGGCGCACGGACATCGACGCCGCCTCGCGCGGACTTCGGCCCTCGCGCGCCTCCTCGCGCAATCGGGCGATCATCAGGATGTTGTAGTCGGTGCCCAGGGCGACCACGAACAGATACATGATCACCGGCAGGATGAAGATCAGGCCGGGCTCGCCCTGGATCTTCTGGAAGACCAGCACGGTCGCGCCGAGCGTCGCGGCGAAGCCGAGGCCGACCGACAGCATCAGATACCAGGGTGCTACCAGGCTGCGCAGCAGCAGACCGAGAATGATCATGATGAGGATCGCCGCGACGGGGAAGACCACGAGATAGTCGTGGTTGACCGCGGCCTGGATGTCGACGAAGACCGCGGTGATGCCACCGACGTACGCCGTCATGCCCGGTGGCGCCGCCGCGTGTGCCGCGTCGCGCAGCGGACCCTTGACGGTCTCCAGCGCCGCGTGTGACTGCGGGTTGGACGCGAGGGTCACCTGGAAGTCGGCGACGGTCTTGTCGGCCGACAGCGTCGCCGGCAGCACCTGGCCGACGCCCGGCACCGCGCTCAGCTTGGCCTGGTAGGCGGTCAACTGGTCGGCGGCCAGCGGCGTGCCGCCGTCCGACCGGAGGAAGACCTGCGACGGCTCGGTCGCGCCGGCAGGCAGGCCCTTGAGCAGTTCGGCCTGCCAGACCGTCGACTCCGACGCCTTCGAGGTCGATCCACCGCCGAGGTCGAAGTTGGGCGAGAAGCCGAGCGCGAAGATCGCCAGCACCACGAGGGCAAGACCGGAGGCTCCGGCGTACGCGACGGGGCGGCGCCCCACCGAACGGCCGAGCGCGGCGAACCGGGCGCCGGTCGGCTCCCTCTTCCATGCCTTCGACGGCCAGAACACCTTGGTGCCGAGCAGCGACACGATCGCCGGGATCAGCGTCAGGCCGGCCAGCAGAGTGGTGGCGACCGCGATCGCCAGGGCCGGGCCGAGGGACTTGAACAGGCCGAGCGTCGACAACGTGAGCGCGAGGAACGCGATGATGACCGCGCCGGCGGCCGAGGCGATCGCCTCGCCGACCCGGGCCACCGAACTGACCATCGCGGTCTTCGGATCCTCGCCCAGGCGCAACCGTTCCCGATAACGGAACATCAGGAACAGGATGTAGTCGGTGCCGACACCGAACAGCACGACGATCAGGAACGCGCTGATCGAACTGTCGGTCTTGAGGCCGAACGCGCTGTTGGCCCAGCCGATCAGGCCGGTCGCCACCTGTGACACCACGCCGATCGTGATGATCGGCAACAGCGCGATGATCGGGCTGCGGAAGATGAGCAGCAGCAGCACCAGGATCAGGCCGACCGTGGCCACGCCGATGATGAGGTTGGCCCGGTTGCCCGAGTCCTGTTGGTCGAGCGCCTGTGCCGCGCCGCCGGTGATGCCGCCCTTGAGGTCTGTGCCGTGCAGTTGCTGTTGCAGGTCGTCGCGCAGGGTCTGCACCGCAACACCGGGCGCCTTGTCGCTGGGGTCGGTCTGTTGCGGCATCTGCACCGCGATGATCTGGATCAGCTTGTTGGCCGAGGCCGGTCCCGCCGCGATGCTGGTGACGTTCGGGATGTGCTGGTCGGTCAGCGTCCGTGCGATCGTCGCGACCTTCGCCGAGTCGGCGTCGGTGAGCGGCCCACCGTCGCCGCGTTCCAGCACCACGATCGCCGACGGCGTCGCCGCGTGCGGGAACGCCGCCTGCTGGATGTCCTGTGCCTGGATCGACTCGTAGTGCGTGGGCAGGAACGAGGCCTCGTCGGTGGTGGTGGTCAGCTTCGGCGCGAACCCGATGACCGCGACCGCGGCGATCAGCCACGCGACGATCACCCAGACCGGATGCCGCACCACGACCCGTCCCAGCGCACCGAACACGAGTGGTACCTCCCAGTGACGACGAGCGGGTAGGCCACTCGAGCAGGTGCACGTTGCGCACAGCGCAACGGGGCAGGACACCGCCAAACTAGACGGCCGTCGGGGGCGCTACGCCATGATTCGGATCACGTGACCTGCGGAATCGTGCGCCGGCATCGGCGCCGATCGACCTGCGGCCGCTGTGGTCAGATCGCGTCGGGTCGATAACGGTCAGTGGTCGTCGTCGCTGGGGTCGACGACGTGAGCAGGGCGAGCTCGCGGGACAACTCGGCTTCGGCGGTCACCCGGGACGCGAACGGCAGGCGTACGTCGTGATGCTCCTGCCGGTTCTCGGCGCGGACGGTCAGGCCGTCCGCGTCGATCGCGACCGGGATGAGCCGGCCGGTTCGGTGCCGCAGCCAGCCGGCCGGCAGGGTCAGGTGGTCGACGCCCGGGCCGTCGGCGCCGACCAGGTGGTGCAGGTAGCCGGCCTCGAGGGCGGCTAGCGGGTCGGGGGAGGCGGCGCGGTAGGCGGCGATGGCCACATCCGCGGCCGTTTCGTGCCTGGCGAGGTGCACGGTCGCCGGCTCGACGGCCCAGAGCGCGACCGGGGGGAGGTCGAGGAGGGATGCGATGGTGCCGGCGTCGCAGCCGTCGAGAGTCGCGGGGTCGAGCGCGCGCACGGTGCCCGTGATGGTCAGCCGGGCGCGGACCCGGCAGCGCACCGGCACCGGAACCACCGAGGTCACCTCGAGCGTGACGGCGCCGGCGCGGCCGCGGGCCGCGACGAGCAGGCCGCCGACCGGCGACATGGCGTCGACCGCGATGGCGAGGGTGCCGTCGGGGAGCACGGTGTGTGCGGCCAGCAGCTCGGAGGCCGTGTCTCCGGTGCGGATCAGCAGTGAGTCGGAGACCGCGAGGACCGATCGCGTCGCGACGTCGTCACCGACGGGCAGCCCGTCTGACGTCCGGCTGGCGTCCGACGCCATGCGGCCTCCTTGGTCGGGAATGAGGAGGCGTCAAGGATAGCCTTACCTAACTCCCGACCGAAAGAGGCCGGCCCTGGTCAGGCGGGTTGGTAGGTCAGGCAGTCGCTGACCGTGGCGCCGGGACCGATCGTCACGGACTCGGCCGTGCACGCCAGGTTGGTGTTGTGCACACACTGTGTGCGCGCGCAGGCCCCGACCGTGCCGGTCACGTCGGCGATGCCGCCGCGGACCGATGACTCGACGAAGGTCGCGCACGAGGCGGCGTCACCGGCGGACGCGACGGTCACGGCCGGTGCGTGGCAGCCCTTGTCGTTGAAGCTGCACGCGGTGGCGGCGCATTCACGGACGGCCGGCATCTGAAGGAGAGTTCTCATGGCGTCCTCCGCTTATTCGTCATTGTTCGCGCCAAATAAATGCGGGCGCGATTAAGCCTAGCAACACATGAGTGAAAGCGGCCCGGAAAGGATGGCGAGTCAATTCCCGAGGTAAGCCTAGGCTAATTCGGGAAACGCTTACGTCCATCAAAAAAACAACCTCCCACGGGCGCCCAAACCGGACGGCGGCGCGATAACGTCACGGTGCAGAGACACTGCTCTATGGCTTGGGGAGGCCAGATGAACGTACGCAGGCGGACAACAGCCCTCGCCGCCGGCGCCCTGATCACCCTCGCGGCTCTCGCCGTCAGCAACATGGCGACCGCGGCCCCTCCGTCTTCCGCCCCGCCGGGCGTCACCCACGAGGAGAACCCCCGTGTGCCGGCCGGCGCGGTGTGGACCGAGGCCTACTTCCGGTCCGCCGACCACAGCGGCGTCGAACTACACGCCGACGTCCTCCGGCCGGCCGACCTGTCGCCGCGCGCCAAGACGCCGGTGATCCTGGCCATCGGCCCCTACTTCGGCCACGCGGGCCAGACCGGCCCTGAGGGGTGGACCCGGACCGGCCCGTCCAGTCGGTTCGAAGACTTCACCACCGGCACCAACCTCTTCGCCCGTGGCTACACCTACGTGATGGTCGACCTGCGCGGCTTCGGTGGCAGCACCGGTTGCCTCGACTGGGTCGGGCCCGGCGAGCAGGCCGACGTGAAGGCCGCCATCCAGTGGTCGGCGAGCCAGCCGTGGTCGACCGGCAAGGTGGGGATGTACGGCAAGTCCTACGACGCGGTGACCGGCCTGGTCGGCAACAACCTGCGCCTCGGTGCGTTGAAGGCCGTCGTGGCGCAGGAACCGGTGTGGAACATGTACAACTACCTGTTCAGCAACGGGGTGCCGCGGCCCAACGTGACCGGCACACCCAATGCCTACAACAGCATCGCCACGATCCCGCCGCTCGCCGACGACAGTGACCGCTACAAGGCCAACGCGGCCTACGAACAGAGCCACCCCGAGTGCCTGGCCGACAACCTGACGAACAACAACAACCCGGACCTCGACTCGCGCTACTGGCGTGACCGCAACCTGGCGGCGGACGCCAAGGGCACCAACACGCCGCTGTTCATCACGCAGGGCTTCATCGAGAACAACACGAAGCCGGAAGACACCGAGGAGTACCTCGACAACCACCACGGCGTCGAGCGTGGCTGGATGGGGCAGTGGGAGCACGTACGCGGCAACGAGACCAACGGCGCCGGCCAGTTGCTGCAGGGCCGGGCGGGCTTCTTCGACGAGGTCATGCGCTTCTACGACCGTTACCTGAAGGGCCAGCGGCCGCAGGTGCAGGACCCCGACTTCGCCATCGAGGACAGCACCGGCGCGTGGCGCGCCCAGCCGACCTGGCCGACGCCGTCGTCGTTCAGTGTCGCCGCTCTCCACGATGGACAATACGTCGACGATGGCATCGCGTCGCCGCTGGCCGCCCAGTCCGAGCAGCGGTTCGACATGGAGCACTACACGGATCCCGCTCCGCTGGCGGCGCGCGGCCCGGCGCCGTCGCTGGCCGCCGACTCGCACAGCTACTTCACCTGGTCGACGCCGACCACCGACCGGCTCCGGATCACCGCCACGCCGCGGGTGAACCTGGAGGCCAGCGCCGCCGGCAACGTCATGGTGCGGCTGTGGGACGTCGCTCCGGACGGCACCGCGGTGATGTTCGACGAGAACGTGGCCCTGATCGAGCGTGCCGGCCGGGTGGGCTTCGACCTGAAGTCGACCGACTGGACCATCGAGGCCGGCCACCAGTTGGGCGTGCAGCTAGGCACGATCGTGAGCAACGGCTGGCGCGACACCCCGAGCGGCAACACGATCGACGTCACCCGCGCGCGCCTGACCCTGGAACTCCAGAACCCCCGCTTCGACCACCCCACCCAGGGCGACCGTTCCCCGTTCCTGGACACCTACCTACGCCAGTTCACCCGGACCCTGACCGACGTCGGCCCGGGCAGCTTCCCGCTGGCCCTGCGCGGCCAGCTCTGACAACCCGTTGAGCGGTGGACTGCGCCGGCCGGCCAGTCCACCGCTCGTCAGCGGTCGCAGCCGCCGTCCTTGTCCGGGCGGACGTAGGCCCGGGTGACGTCGGTCGTGCCCTTGTAGGCGTACGGGTCATCGCCGGCCACCAGGACCACGTCGCGGAAGTCCCAGCGGGCCGCGGTCTCGTCGGGCGGGATGCGCCATGGCAGCGGGGATTCCGCGCTCATGTAGTGGTTGGCCAGTGCGCGGCGGTAGCCGTGGCGGCCCGTGTTGGGTAGCGAGCGGTGCAGCAGATAGCCGTTGAAGATGACCGCCGATCCCGCCGGGATCTCGACCGGCACCGCATCCTCGTCGCGGTAGGGGAAGTCGTAGGCCTCGATCGAGCAGTCGAAGCGGGGGTCGTCCTGGTCGCGGTCCGGGTAGAGGACGCCGCGGCGATGTGAACCCGGCAGCACCCACAGGCAGCCGTTCTCGACCGTCGCGTCGTCCAGGGCGATCCAGACCGCGGTCAGCGAGCGGTCGCGGGTGGGTATGAAGTATTCGTCCTGGTGCCACGGCTGGCCGGGCTTGCCCTCGGACTTGACGAACAGCATCGACTGCATCGCCTTGACGTTGGGGCCGATCACCCGGGTCAGCGCGCCGACCACCCGCGGGTGGGCCAGCGCGCCGGCGATCAGCGGCGACAGCTTGTGCGGGTGGTGGATGCACAGATAGCGGCGCAGCACGTCGGCGTCGGACTCGCCGGGGGCCGCCGCGCCGCCGCGGGCGATCTCGCCCAACTCGCCGCGGCAGAGGCGGACCGCCTCGGCGTTGATCTCGGCCACCTCGGCGGGCGTCAGCGCGTCGCCCAGCACCGCGTAGCCGTCGACGCGGACCTGCTCGATCAGTGCATCGGAATCGGTAGGCATGCGATGAGTATCAGGCGGTCGGGCGGGCGGTCCCATGCCCAGAGCGCGCGACTAACCTATCTGTTCGTGATATCGGTACGCGTCCGCAACGGCCCGGCCGTGGCCCATTACCCGCCCGGCGCGACGCTTGGCCCGCGGGTGCTGCCCTGCTTCGAGTTCGTCTGGATGCTCACCGGCCGCGCCTCCTGGCAGCGCACCGACGGCGACCGACAAAGACTGGAGCTGCGCCCCGGCCAACTGCTGCTCACCCGGCCCGGCTTCGCCGAGCACTTCACCTGGGACCCGGATCGGCCCTGCACCCACGCCTACGTGACGTTCTACGTCGACGAACACGGTCCGCTCGGCGACCCCGAGACCTGGCCGTTGCACCGGACCCTCGCCGCCGACCCGTTGCCCGCGCTCTGCGGCTACCTGCTGCGGGTCGGCGAGCCGCGCACCACCCAGGTGCTGGCCTGGTTGCTCGACCTCTTCGTCGCCGGCCCGCTGCCCGACGAGGCCGACGACGAACTGCCCGAGCACGTCACCCGCCTGGTCGACCACCTGCGCGCGGCCTGGCACGACGGCCCGTTCCGCCCGCTCGACCTGGCCGAACTCGCCGCCGCCGCGCACGTCTCGCCGGGCCACCTGGCGCGCCTGTTCCGGGAGCGCTACGGGCGCGGCCCGGTCGGTGCGGTGGAACTCGTCCGGCTGGCCCGCGCCGCGGTCCTCCTGGAACGCAGCAACCTGAGCGTCGCCGCGATATCCGACGCCTGCGGCTTCGTCAACCCGTTCCACTTCTCGCGCCGCTTCCGCACCGCGTACGGCGTCGCACCGCGCGACTACCGCACCGGGCACCCGATCGAGCCGCTCGAACCCGTGCGCCAAGCGGGCCTGCTCCCAATCGCGCGACGTGTGCTCTAGGGCAACAGCGCGCGCAGCGCCGCGAACTCGTCGGCCGTCAACGGCGCGAACGGAGCCGCGGCGTGCGGCGGGCAGAGCCCGAGCAGGTGCAGCGCGCTCTTCATGACCACGATCCCGCTCGCGCCGGGCCGCACCGAGAAGATCCGGGTCAGCTCGTCGACCTGTTCCTGCGAAGAATCGGCGCCGGCGTCGTCGCCCCGCGCCACCTGGGCGACCAGGTCGACGCAAAGCCGGGGCGCGATCATCCCGACCCCGGGAACGGTGCCCACCGCACCCGCCCGCAGACCGCGGGTGAGCTGTCGCTCCGCCCCCTGCGCCACCCCGAACTCCGGCCCACCGAGCGCACAGAACGACTCGAACAGCGCCGCGTCGCCGGAGCTGTCCTTGAGCCCGACGATGCCCGGGATCTCCCGCAACCGCGAGACGAGCGGCAGGGTCAGCGGATTCCCGGTGTAGCCCGGGCTGTTGTAGACGACGACTGGCCGGCCACGCCCGGCGGCGGCCCGGAAATGGGCCTGCAGCTCGTGCTCGGTGTGCCGGAAGTAGAACGGCGCCAGCACGACGATGGCGTCCAACCCGACGTCGGCGAGCAGGTCGATCCGCTCCAGCGTGTCGCGGGTGCCGGCGCCGGCCGCCGTCACCAGCACGGTTGCCCCCGGGCCCACGAGCTCCCGCCACATCGCCCCGATCTCGGCCGCGTACGACCGGACCGCCACACCCGACAGCACCGGCCCCTCGCCGTTGGTGCCGGCGAGCATCAGCGCCGTGACACCACCGGAAGCCAGGTGCGCGAGTAGCGGCCGCGCCGCCTCGGCATCGGGTCGACCGTGTGCGTCGAGCACGGTGACGAGCGGGATGGTGACGTCGGCGATCGGCTGCCGCACGGGCGTCGCACCTCCTCCGGAGGGGATCGGGAACCGGGACGCTACCCGGCACGGGGCCGGCGCGCTAGTTGCTAATGGCCATTAGCTGATCTCACCGCCCTGCGGCAGCAAGCCACAAAATTCGCCCTTGACATGCCGCTGAAACGCGAACGAAACTCTACGACCAACCCCGTTAGGCGTATTAGCAGGAGGTGGGCATGGGGCGCGGCATACCCAAGCGGCCGACGCAGGCCGACATCGCGCGCCTCGCCGGTGTCAGCCAGGCGACGGTGTCGCTGGTGCTCAACGAGCGCGACTCGGGCGCGCGGATCAGCACCGAGACCCGCGACCGGGTGCTCGCCGCGATGCGCGAGTGGGGCTACGTCGCCAACCCCTCGGCCCGCTCGCTCGCCGGCGGCCGCAACCGCATCATCGGTGTCTACACCTTCGAGCCCGTCTTCCCGACCACCGGGGTCGACTTCTACTTCCCGTTCCTGCTCGGCATGGAGCAGGAGGCCGCCGAACTCGGCCACGATCTGCTGCTGTTCACCAGCGCGGGTGGCGACCGGCAGATCTTCCGGGACGGCTCGACCCGGCTGGCGCTGGCCGACGGGGCCCTGCTGCTCGGCCGCAACCCCAACGTGGAGGAGATCGAGCAACTGCGCGACTCCGGCTACCCGTTCGTCTATGTCGGACACCGCGAGGTCACCGGCGCCCCGATCTCCTACGTGGCGGCCGACTACACGACCGCGACCCAGCAGCTCACCCAGCGACTGTTCGAGCAGGGGCACGAGCGTGTCGCGTACGCCCGGATCGGTGAAGGCGAGGCGCAACCGAGTCGCGATCGCGAGAAGGGCTTCCGGCAGGCGTTCCGGGCCGGCGGCAAGCTGATCGGTCCGGTGTGGACACTGGAGTCCGCGCAGGACGTCGCCGGGCTGGTCGACGAGATCGTCGCCGCGGGCATCACCGGCCTGGTCGCCGAGCAGCAACTGCTGGCCGAGCAGGTGCGGGCCGCCGCGGGCCGGCGTGGCCTGTCGATACCCGACGACCTCAGTGTCGTGGTGCTCGGCGACCCGACCGGCGCCGAGCACGACGACGTCGAGTGGACGGGCCTCGAGGTGCCGCGCCAGGAGATGGGCCGGGCCGCGACCCGCCTGCTGGTCCGCTCGCTCGACGCCGAGGAGCGCGCCGCCGTCCGCGAGAGCGTCGCCTGCACGATCATCCCCGGCACCACCGCCGGCGCGCCTGGGCGGTCGCGGTGATCGGCGTCGTCCTGCGCCGGCTGGCGATCGGCGTCTTCGTGCTGTGGGGCGCCGGCACGATGATGTTCGTCCTGCTCCGGTTGGCCCCGGGCGACCCGGCCACCCTGTTGCTCGGGCCCGACGCCAGCCCGGCCGACGTGGCCGCGCTGAGCGGCCGGCTGGGCCTGGACCGCCCGATCGCGGTGCAGTACTTGACGTTCCTCGAGGACGCCGCCCGCTTCGACTTCGGCGACTCGTTCCGGTTCGGCCAGCCCGCGATGGACGTGGTGCTCGGCCGGCTGCAGGCCACCGTCGAGCTGACGCTGACCGCGACCCTGATCGCGGTCGTGGTCGGGCTGGCGCTCGGGATGCTGGCCGGCCGCCGCCCCGACGGGCCGGTGGACCGGGTGGTGTCGGGGATGACGATCCTGCTGCAGGGCATGCCGACGTTCTGGGTCGGCATCATGCTGGTGCTGCTGTTCACCGCCACGCTCGGCCTGCTGCCCAGCTCCGGCACGGGCACACCGGCGCACATCGTGCTGCCCGCGGTCACCCTGTCGCTGCCGTTCACCGCCATCGTCGCCCGGATCACCCGCACCAGCGTCGTCCAGTCGATGCGCGAGCCCTACGTGCAGACCGCGCGCTCCAAGGGCCTGACCGAGTCGCAGATCCTCGTCGGCCACGCGTTGCGCAACTCGCTCGTGCCCGTGGTCACGATCGTGGGTCTGCAGATGGGTGCGCTGCTCGGCGGCGCGGTCGTGGTGGAGAACGTGTTCGCCTGGCCCGGTCTCGGCTCGCTCATCGTCGAGTCGGTGAGCAACCGCGACTACGCCGTCGTGCAGGCCGCCGCCCTGCTGATCGCCGCGATCATCGTCGTGCTCAACCTGGTCGCCGACCTGTCCTACTCGCTGCTGGACCCGCGTGTCCGGACGGGAGCCAACCGATGACCGGCGCGATCACCGACCTGGCCGAGCCGCTCACCGGAGCACCGCCACGCCGCCGCTGGGGCTTCCTGCGCTGGTGGCCCGCCTCCGTCGTCGGCGTTTACATCCTGGTCGCGATCGTCGGCCCGCTGCTGGTCGACTACGACCCGGTCGCCACCGCGCTCACCGACCGGTTGCTGCCGCCCGGTGCGAGCACCAACGCCGGCACCGCACTGCTCGGCACCGACCCGCTCGGCCGCGACGTCTTCGCCCAGGTCATCTACGGCGCCCGCACCTCGGTCACGATCGGCGCGCTCACCGTGGCGCTGTCGGCCCTGTTCGGGGTCACGGTCGGCGTCGTGGCCGGCTACTTCGGCCGCGCGGTCGACGCGACGCTGAGCCGCTCGATCGACGTGCTGCTGGCCTTCCCCGGCATCGTGCTGGCGATCATCGTCGCCGGCCTGTTCGACCGCAGCATCTGGGTCGTGGTGATCGCCCTGGCCCTCACCGGCTGGATCCCGTTCGCCCGGATGACCCGGGCGATGGCCCTGACCGTACGCAACCGCGAATGGGTGGCCGCCGCCCGGGTGATGGGTGTGCCCCGGCGCACGATCGTCACCCGGCACGTGCTGCCGTTCGTCCTCGGCCCGGTCGTGGCGCTGGCCGCCACCGACTTCGGCCTCGTCGTGCTGGCCGAGGCGGGGCTGAGCTTCCTCGGTATCGGCCTGCCGCCCACGTCCGTCTCATGGGGACAGACGATCGCGACCGGCAAGGAATACCTGGACACCGCCTGGTGGATCTCCGCCTTCCCCGGACTCGTCCTCGCCCTGCTCGTGGTGCACGTCGGCCTGCTGGGCGACCAGTTCAACTCCGCGTTCCACCGCACGCCTCGTCGCGGCAGCACCGGCCGCGACGTCGAAGGGAGCCTTTGATGCCCGCCAACCCATCCGCACGCCTGACCAGACTGACCGCTGCGGCCGCCGCACTCGGCATCGTCACCGCCACCGCCGCCTGTTCGACCACGAGTGGCGGCTCCGGCGAGGGCACCAAGGCCGGCGGCACGTTGACCGTCGCCAGCCCCTACCCGACACAGAGCCTCGACCCGCACGGCGCCTCCGGCGCGTCCACCGGCACCCAGATCGCCGCGCAGGCCATCTTCAGCCGGCTGGTCAAGGCCAAGCCCGACGGCCAGCTCGCTCCTGACCTGGCCACCAAGTGGGAGGCCAACGCGGAGGCGACGAGCTGGACGTTCACCCTGCGCGACGGCGTGACGTTCTCCGACGGCTCGCCCGCGGACTCGGCTGACGTGGTCGCCTCGGTCAAGCGGGTCGTCGACCTGAAGGGGCCTAACGCGGCCAACTTCACCGGCATCGACGTCAAGGCCGACGGCCCGGGCACCGTGGTGTTCACCGAGCCGAAGCCCGACCCGGCCCTGCCGGGCAAGCTGACGCTGCTGTTCGTCACGCCGAGCGAGGTCACCGACGCGTCGTTCACCAAGCCGGTCGGCTCCGGCCCGTTCAAGGTCGACGCGTTCACACCCGGGCAGAGCCTGTCGCTGACCGCCAACCCCGACTACTACGGCGGCGCGCCCAAGCTCGACAAGCTCGTGATGCGGGTGATCCCGGAGGTCTCGGCCCGGATGACGGCGCTGAAGACCGGGGAGATCCAGGCCACCTGGGGCATCCCCGACGACCAGGTCACCCAGCTGGAGAGCAACGACGCGCTGACCGTGCGGAGCGTGCCGGCGACCTCGGTCTACACCATGTGGTTCAACTCCGGCGAGCCCGCGCTGGCCAAGCCCGAGGTGCGGCGGGCACTGTGGCAGGCGGTCGACTTCAAGACCATCATCTCCTCGCTCTACCCGAGCACCGGTGAGCCCTCGAAGTCGGTGGTCGCGCCGGCCGTGCTCGGCTACACACCGCTCGACCCGCCCGCGTACGACGCCACCGCGGCCAAGGCTGCGCTCCAGGCCGCCGGCTTCGACTTCTCGACCCCGCTGCGCCTGCAGTTCAGCGGCGCCGAGTACCGCCAGTTCATCCAGGCGGTCGTCGCCGACCTCAACAAGGTCGGCGTCAAGGCGCAGGTGGCCGAGAAGGAGTCCGCGGTCTTCCTCGAAGACCTGCTGGCCATGCGCTGGGACATCAACTTCCAGTCGCTGTCGACGCCGACCTTCGACGCCGCGACCAACCTGGGCCGGCTCTACACCTGCGCGGCCAAGCGCAACGGCTATTGCAACCCGCAGCTCGACACGCTCCTCAACCAGGCCGGCTCGACCAGCGACATCGCCAAGCGCAAGGAGTTGTACGGGCAGGCGAGCCAGCTGATCTGGAACGACGCGGTCGGCATGTACCCGATGTCGCTGAAGATCGCCTACGCCTGGCGGTCGGAGGTGCACGGGCTCGAGCCCAACCCGAGCTACCTGCCGGACTTTTCGACGGTGACCCTCTCATGACGCCGCCGCTGACGGACTCGCCGCTGCTGCTGGTGGAGCACCTGAGCGTGCGGCTCGCCGGGCCGGCGGGCACCACGCCCGTGCTCGACGACGTGAGCCTCGCCGTGCGCTCCGGCCGCACCACCGGAGTCATCGGTGAGTCCGGCAGCGGCAAGAGCATGCTGGCCATGGCGATCATCGGGCTGCTGCCCGAGGGGAGCAGCACGACCGGCCGGATCCTGCTCCGCGAGGAGGACCTGCTCGGCGCCGACGAAAAGCGACGCCGGCAGGTCCGTGGCCGGGAGATCTCGATGATCTTCCAGGACCCGCTCTCCGCGCTCAACCCGAGCCAGCGGATCGGCCGGCAGGTCGGCGAGATCCTGCGCCGCAACGGCAGCGGCCGGGGCGCCGCGGCCAGGGCGGCGGTCGACCTGATGGCGCAGGCCGGCATCCCGGACCCGGCGGTGCGCGCGCACGACTATCCGCACCAATTCTCCGGCGGCATGCGGCAGCGGGCGATGATCGCGCTGGCCGTGGCCGGCGACCCGGCGCTCGTGCTGGCCGACGAGCCGACCACCGCGCTCGACGTCACCGTGCAGGCCCGCATCCTGCGGCTGCTGCGCGCGCTACAGCAGGAGCGGCAGATGTCGATGCTGATGGTCAGCCACGACCTGCGGGTGATGTCGCACGTCGCGCACGACCTGGTGGTGCTCTACGCCGGCCGGGTCTGCGAACGGGGCCCGAGCCGCCAGGTGCTGCGGTCGCCGCGGCACCCCTATACCAAGGCGCTCGCGGCCAGCGTGCCGGCCGTGCGGACCAGGTCGGACCTGGTGGCTCCGTTGCCCGGTGCGCCCGCCAGCCCGCTGGCCCGGCCCTCCGGCTGCCCGTTCCACCCGCGCTGCGCGCTGGCCCGCCCCCGCTGTGCCACCGAGGTGCCGGCGCTGCGGGAGATCGCGCCCGAGCGGTTCAGCGCCTGTCACTTCGCGGAGGAGTTGGCACCGTGACATCCCTGCTACAGGTCAACGACCTGCGGGTCACGTTCGGGCGGCCGCGCCGGCCGTGGCGCCCGCGCGCCGGCCGGGTCGAAGCGGTCGCCGGGGTCGACCTCACGGTCGGCCGGCGCGAGACGCTCGCCCTGGTCGGTGAGTCCGGATCGGGCAAGACCACCGTCGCCCGCTGCGTGGTCGGCCTCGCCCGGCCCACCGCGGGCGGCATCAGGTTCGACGGCACCCCGCTCGCGACGCGCCGGCCGCCGGCGCTGCGGCGGTCGATCCAGATGGTCTTCCAGGACCCGCGATCGTCGCTCAACCCGCGGATGCCGGTGCGCCGGATCATCGCGGAGGGCTGGGGCGTGCACCCCGAGGTGGCGCCCGACGGCCACCGCACCAAGGCCGTGCTCGCACTGCTCGACCAGGTCGGCCTCGACGCCACCGTGCTCGACCGGCGGCCGGCCGAACTGTCCGGGGGCCAGTGCCAGCGGGTCAGCCTGGCCCGGGCGCTGGCCCTGCGGCCCCGGCTACTGGTCTGCGACGAGGCGGTGTCGGCGCTGGACGTCTCGGTGCAGGCCCAGGTGCTGCGGCTGCTGGCCGACCTGCGCGACCGGCACGACCTGTCGATCCTGTTCATCACCCACGACCTCGGTGTCGTGCGGCAGATCGCCGACCGGGTCGCGGTGATGCGCCGTGGCGAGATCGTCGAGACCGCCGGGGTCGACGAGGTCTTCGAGGCGCCGAAACACGCCTACACCCAGGAACTGCTCGACGCGGCGCTCGACATCGAGGTCGCCGACCCCGCGGAGGTGGACCGATGAGTATTCCCGAGCCGCGCGGCTGGAACACCTGGGACGTGCGATTCCACACCGGATGGTCCCACCTGCCCGGCGGACTGCGGCTGCGGTTTGCGCTGCGCGACACCGGCGGCACCCTGTTCGACGGCTTCACCTGGCGGCACGGCCTGGTCCGGCTCGGTCACCACACGGTGGAGGGTGCCTACGCCGAGGTCGAGGTGACCGCGTTCGACACGCGGCTGCGGCTGGAAGCGAGCGGTGGCACCGACGAGCTCGCTGTCCGGGCCACCGCGACCGGTGCGGCGGCGGCGGTGCTGCTGATCGACGAGGCGACCGGCTTCGGTGGTGAGCCCGTCGCCGTCTCCCCGGACGGCGTCGTCACGCACGGCGCTGAGCGCTGGGTGCTGGAGTGTTCGCCGGCCCCGGTCGCGCGGGACGGCTCGGCTCTCGTCCTGGCCCCGGACACCCTGGTGAGCCTGCGCCCCGCCGCCGCGGCGGCCTACGACGTCGCGGCTCGGATCGCCGACGCCGCCGCGGCCGCACCGCGGATCCACACCGCCGGCTGGCTCGGCGACAGCGCCGACGCGATGACCCGGGCGCTGACCTGGAACACCGTCTACGCGCCCGACCTGGGGCGGGTCCTGACGCCGACCTCGCGTGACTTCGTCTGCCAGCAGCGCGAGGGCTTCTACGGCAGCTGGGCGTTGCACACCTGGGACACGTTCTTCACCGGGCTGGTCGCCGCCTGGGTCGACCCGGCGTACGCGGAAGGGATCTTCGCCCAGATCCTCGACCAGGCCGACCCGAGCGGGATGCTGCCCAACCGGGTCAGCGACGACAAGGGCCGCACCGACGACCGCTCGCAACCGCCGGTCGGCGCGTACACGGTGCTGAAGGCCTATCTCGGCAGCGGCCTGTCACCGCGGACGCGGCGCACCGCGCTGCTGCGCGGCGCCTACCCGGCGCTGCGCGACTGGCATTCGTGGTGGCTGGCCTCCCGGGTCGGCCCGCACCACCTGCTGGCCTGGGGCTCCGATCCGGTGCCGGGCGACACGGAGTCCGCGACCGTCGACCGGGCGCGGCGCGAGTCGGGCCTCGACGACTCGCCGATGTACGACGACGTCGCGCTCGACCCGGCCACGCACACGATGAACCTCGCCGACGTCGGCCTCAACGCCCTGCACGTCGCCGACGCCGAGGCGCTGGCGACGATCGCGGCCGAGCTGGGCCACGAGGCCGCCGCGCGGGCCTACGCCGCGCACGCCGCTTCGGCCGCGGCCCGGATCGACGCGCTGCTGTGGGATCCGGCCGGCGGCCGCTACCGCAACCGCTGGGCCGACGGCGCGTTCTCCGAACACAGCTCGCCGACGCTGCTCTACCCGTTGCTCGCCGGGGTCCCTTCCCCGCGGCGGGCTCAGGCGGTCGCCGACGCGCTGCTCGCCTCCGACGCCCTCGGAGGCGACCCGCCGCTGCCGAGCACGGCCCGCGACGACCCCGGGTTCAGCACCCGCTACTGGCGGGGCCGGGTCTGGGCGCCGATGGCGTTCCTCGCGGTCGAGGGCATCCGCCGCTACGGTCTCGACGCGCACAGCCGGCCGATCGTCGACGCTCTGCTGCGGTTGTTCCTGGGGGAGTGGACCGCGCACAGCCACGTGCGGGAGAACTACCCGGTGGTGCCGGGCGAGGACGTCCGGCCGCTCGCGGCCCGCTCCGACGGGCTGATGGGCTGGGGCGGGCTGCTCGGTTACCTGGCCATCCAGGAGTTGGCCGACCCGCGGCCGGACGGCTGGCGGTTCGCGCATCCCGGACGGGACGCGTCGGTCGAGGGGCTCGCGCTGGCCGAGGGGCGGCTTTCCGTGCGGGCCGGCGAGCGGTTGGTGGTCGCGCTGGATGGGCGCCCGCTGCTCGACGTCCCTCCCGGCACGGTGGTCACCGGCTACGAGCGCGACGCGTCCGGGGTGCGGCTGCGGGTCTCGGGGGAGGGCGGCGGTATCGCTGTCGCGGTTCCCGACGGCCGGCGCGACGTGACCGTGCGGGTCGGCGAGCGGACGGCCGCGTACCCGGTCGGGCCCGATGGTCTGGTTCGGATCGCGGCGCACGACGTCGCACTGGAAATTCGATGAATCGGAAGAGTGGTAAGGCGTGACAAGTGGCGAGAACGTCCGGTCGGCGGCGCCGGCGGTCGACGTGCTGGTGGTCGGCGGCGGGCTGGGCGGGGTCGCGGCGGCGCTGGCCGCGTTGCGGCGTGGGCGCAGCGTCCTGCTGACGGAGGAGACCGACTGGCTCGGCGGCCAGCTGACCAGCCAGGGAGTGCCGCCCGACGAGCACCCCTGGATCGAGCAGTTCGGGTCGACCCGGTCCTACCGGGCGCTGCGCGAGGCGATCCGCGACCACTACCGCACCTGGTACCCGCTCACCCGGGCGGCCAGGCTGACCACCGACCTCAACCCCGGCCAGGGCCGGGTGAGCCGGCTCTGTCACGAGCCGCGGGTGGCCGCGGCCGTCATCGCCGCGATGGTCGGCCCCTACCAGGCCGCCGGCCGGCTGACCGTCTGGTATGGACACCGGCCGGTCGCGGCCCAGGTCGACGGCGACCG
The DNA here is from genome assembly GCF_040676615.1 of Asanoa sp. NPDC049573. Taxonomy (NCBI): domain Bacteria; kingdom Bacillati; phylum Actinomycetota; class Actinomycetes; order Micromonosporales; family Micromonosporaceae; genus Asanoa; species Asanoa sp. NPDC049573. Next base: position 135,606 of record NZ_JBFAPI010000004.1, on the reverse strand, counting down.
GATCCGGTCGGTGCTGTTCGAGGGGCCCGGCGGCGACCGGGTCGAGGCCACCGCGCCCTATGTGCTCGACGCGACCGAGTTGGGCGACCTGCTGCCGCTGGCCGGCGTCGAGCACGTCACCGGCGCCGAGGCCCGGTCGGAGACGGGGGAGCCGAGCGCGGCGGAGCACGCCCAGCCCGGCAACATGCAGGCGTTCTCCTGGGTCTTCGCGGTCGAGCACCGCGCCGGCGAGGACCACACGATCGACCGGCCCGACCAGTACGGGTTCTGGCGCGACTACCAGCCGCCGTTCTGGCCCGACCGGCTGCTCAGCCTGGTCGCACCGGACCCCCGCACGCTGGAGGCGGTGCCGCGCACCTTCGTGCCGCACGCCTCGACCGGTCCGGTGGTCGCCGACCAGAGCCGCGACCCGGGCGACAAGGACCTGTGGGCGTTCCGCCGGATCGTCGCCCGCGACCTGTTCGAGCCTGGCTTCGCCGACAGCGACGTCACCATCGTCAACTGGCCGATGATCGACTACCTGCCGGGCCCCCTCATCGGCGTCTCCGACGACGAGCGCGACAAGCATCTGGACGGCGCCCGGCAGCTCTCGCTCAGCATGCTCTACTGGCTGCAGACCGCGGCGCCGCGACCGGACGGCGGCACCGGCTGGCCCGGTCTGCGGCTGCGGCCCGACGTGATGGGCAGCACCGACGGGCTGGCGAAGGCGCCCTACATCCGCGAGTCGCGGCGCATCCGGGCCCGCCGCACGGTGGTCGAGCAGGACCTGTCCTACGCGGTCCGCGGCGAGCGCGGCGCGGTCACCTACCCGGACTCGGTCGGGGTCGGCATGTACCGCATCGACCTGCACCCCTCGACCGGCGGCGACACCTACATCGACGTCGCGAGCTGCCCGTTCCAGCTCCCGCTGGGCGCGCTCCTGCCGGTGCGGGTCGGCAACCTGCTCGCGGCCGGCAAGAACATCGGCACGACGCACATCACCAACGGCTGCTATCGCCTCCACCCCGTCGAGTGGAACGCCGGCGAGGCCGCCGGCGCGCTCGCCGCACACTGCCTCGCGAACGGGCTCGAGCCCGCGCAGGTGCACGACGACCCGACCCTGCTCGAACGCTTCCAGGCGGAACTCGTGGCCGACGGCTTCGAGCTGGCCTGGCCACAGGTACGCGGCTACTGACCCATCCCAACGGTAAGGAGCAGCATGATCGGACGCAGGCAGTTCACTCTCGGCCTGGCAGCGGTGGCGGGTGGGGTTCCCCTCCTGGCCGGCGTGCCGGCCCAAGCCGAACCCGGCGGCGCCTTCTTCGACGAGACGACGCTCTGGGACTCCGATGTGGACCCGCTGGAGAACTACCACGTGCACGGCCTGGCCGTGCTGCCCAACGACACGATCCTGGCCGCCACCGAGGGCCGCTACGAGGTCTGCGACGCCGGTCCGCGCGACATCCTGTTGCGCCGCAGCACCGACGGCGGCCGCACCTGGCTCCCGACCCAGACCGTGGTGCCCTCCGTCGACGGGCAGTCCTGGGGCAACCCCGCGTTCGTCGTCGACCGGCAGACCGGCGAGGTGTTCCTGTTCTACATGCTCTCCGAGCGGTTACCGGAGAACACCTCGTGCTCGGGCGACAGCGGCGACCTCTACGTGGTGTCGAGCCGCGACCACGGCGCCACCTGGAGCGCGCCGCACAGCCTGTCCGAGGTCTTCGACCACTTCCCGTACGAGTGGGCGCTGCACGGCCCCGGCCCCGGGCACGGCATCCAACTCGACAACGGCCGGCTGCTGCTCAACGTGCTGCACCGCCGGGTGATCGTCGGCAACACGGTGGCCGAGCGCTACTACGGCGTCGCCGGCGTCTACAGCGACGACCACGGCCGCACCTGGCGGGCGACCGGCGAGGTGCCGGTCTCGGTCGACTACCCGATCAACGAGGCCCGCATGGTGCAGCGCCGCGACGGCGCCGTGCTGGTCAACGGCCGGGCCGCGTCGGGCGGCAACCGGCAGCGGATCGTGTCGATCAGCCAGGACCGCGGGCTCACCTGGTCACCGGCCAAACTGGACGGTGCCACGGGCGTGTTCAACGCGGTCGACGCGGGCCTGGTCCGCTACACCGGCGGACCGCACAGCCGGGAGGTCGACCGGATCCTGTTCAGCCGGCCCGATTCGCCGATGCGCTGGAACATGACCGTGTCGGTGAGCTACGACGAGGGCTACTCGTTCCGCTACAGCCGGGTGGTCAACGCGAACCGCTCCTACTATTCCGACCTCGCGCGGCTCTCCGACGGCACGATCATCCTGCTGTACGGCTGTGACGGCGACATTCCCAGCGCACCGCGCCGGGTGGCCGTGGCCCGGTTCAACCTGGAGTGGCTGACGCAGGGGCGGGACAGCCTGGCCGCCGGCCCGAAGCTGCGTGAGCAGACCCATGACCTCGGCGCCCCGGTCGACGGTGCCCGCCGCTCGGCCGGAACCGTCGCCGTGGTGCGCGAGCCGACCGCCCGCGGCGGTGCCCGGTCGGTGTGGACGCCGGCGGCCGTTGGCGACTTCATCGAGTTCCCCATCACGGTCGGGCCGGGCGGCACGCGGGAGGCCCTGCTGCGCTACTACCGCCCGCTCGACGGCGGGGTCGTGACCGTCACGATCGACGGTGCGGAGCCGCGACGGTCCACGTTCGACGGCACGGCGGAGAGTTCCGAGGGATACGACGTGCTCAACCTCGGTACGGTCCGGCTGCGGCCGGGCCGGGCCACGGTGCGGTTCACGCTGGTCTCCCCGGGACGCGGCGGTGGCACCCGGGTCAGCCTCGACGAGCTGAGCCTGGTCGAGGGGCCGGCCGCCGACGTGCGCGAGGACGTGACGATCGACAACGGCGAGAAGGGCTTCGAGACCGTCGCCGGGACGTGGTCGGCGGGCACGGGGGTGGCCGGCTACTACGGGTCCAACTATCTGTCGCGGGCGGCCGGCACCGGGGCCAACGTGGTGCGGTGGCGCCCGGCGCTGCCGGGTGACGGGCCCTACGAGGTGCTCGTGTCCTACGCGGCGGCGTCCAACAGGGCGACGAACGCGCCGTACACCGTGGTGCATGCCGGTGGAACCGACGTCGTGCCGGTCGACCAGACGGTGCGCGGTGCGCCGGAGCCGCGCGGCGGCGAATGGGTGTCGCTCGGTGTGTTCGGGTTCGGGGCGGGGATCGACGGGTCCGTGTCGCTGAACGACAACGCCAACGGCTTCGTGATCGCCGACGCGGTGCGGTTCGTGCGCCGCTGAGCCGTGCGTGTGGTGGACCTCACTGCGAACCCGGGCCCGCGTACGCCCGGGAAATGGTGTCGAAGGATGAACTGTTCCTTCTATGGGAGCCAACTCGCGGAGAGGTCCACGCACGTGTTCAGGTCGATGATGAAGTCCAAGATCCACCGGGCTACGGTGACCCAGGCCGACCTGCACTATGTGGGTTCGATCACGATCAGCGCGGACCTGATGGAAGCGGCCGATCTCCTGCCGGGCGAGCGGGTCGACGTGCTCGATGTCGACAACGGGAACCGGCTGACGACGTACGTGATCGAAGGTCCTCGCGATTCCGGCGTGATCGGCATCAACGGCGCCGCCGCCCGCCTGGTCAGCCCCGGCGACCTGGTGATCATCGTCGCCTACGGGTGGGTGCCGGACGCCGAGGCCAAGGCGCTCGAACCGCGGGTGGTGTTCGTCGACGAGCGCAACGCCATCGTCACGACCGGCGGCGACCGGGCGGCCGTCCCCGACGGGTTCGGCCTGGTACCCGGCGACGAGCTGGCCTCATAGGCTGAGCGCCGTGAGCGAGCGGATCGAGGGTCGGCTGGCCGAACTCGGGTTGCGGCTTCCGGAGCCGATGCGGATGCCGGCCGGGGTCACGTTGCCGTTTCCGTGGGTGCGGGTGCACGGCGGCCGGGCGTTCGTCTCCGGGCACGGCCCGCTGCTGCCCGACGGGACCGTGGCCGGGCCGTTCGGCAAGGTCGGCGACCAGGTGACCGCCGAGCAGGCCTACGAGGCCGCCCGGCTGACCGGGCTGGCCGTGCTGGCGAGCCTGAAGCGCGAGCTCGGCAGCCTCGACCGTGTGACGGCCTGGTTGCGGGTCTTCGGGATGGTCAACACGGCGCCGGGCTTCACCAACACCCCGGGCGTCGTCAACGGCTTCTCCGACCTCGTCCTGGACGTGTGGGGCCCGGCCGCCGGCAGCCACGCCCGGTCCGCGGTGGGGCTGGCCGAGCTGCCGTTCGGCATCCCGGTCGAGATCGAGGCCGAGGTGGCCATCGACAGCTGAGGGACTTTCACCTGCCTGCTACCGTGCGGCGACCTGACACGGGAAGGCGGGATGGAATGCGCGACCACACGGAGATACCGACCGTGGTGTTCAGCCGCATCCCAGCAAACCCGCCGGCCCCACCCGCCCCTCGCCGCCGTCGCCGCGCCTGGTTGGTCGCCACGCTGGTGACCCTCGTGCTGCTGCTCGGCGTCGCGGGCTTCGCTGTGGCTCCGCTGCGGAACCCGCTGCCCGCCTCGACCGTCGAGCTCGCGCTGCCGGCGTCGATGAAGATTCCCGGCCCGGCGCCGAAACTGTCCTGGCCCCGCTCCGGCCAGGGCGTGATCAGCATTCCCGGTATCGGGACGCTCGGCTCGTACGGCGGCAGAAAGCCCCTGCCGATCGCCAGCGTCACCAAGGTGATGACCGCCTACCTGATCCTCACCGAGCACCCGCTCGACGCCGGCGAGCAGGGGCCCGAGTTGACCGTCAGCGCCGCGCAGGCCGCCGCCTACCCGGGGGAGCGGGCGCGCGGCGAGTCGGTCGTCGAGGTGCGCGCGGGTGAGGTGATCACCGAACGCCAGGCGCTGCAGGCCGTGCTGCTGCCGTCGGCCAACAACATGGCCCGCATCCTCGCCGCCTGGGACGCCGGCAGCGTCGACGCGTTCGTCGAGAAGATGAACGACACCGCCGAGCGGCTCGGCATGACCGACACCCACTACACCGACCCGTCCGGCCTCGACCCGGACACCGTGAGCACCGCCAAGGACCAGGTGATCCTCGCCGGCAAGGCGATGGCGCTGCCGGCCTTCGCCGAGATCGTCAAACAGAAGACCGCCACGATCCCGGTCGCGGGTACGGTCAAGAACTACAACGAACTCGTCGGCCACAACGGGGTCGTCGGCATCAAGACCGGCTCGACCGACGAAGCCGGGGGCTGCCTGGTCTTCGCCGCCGTCGTCACCGTCGGCGGCCGCAAGCTCACGGTCGTCGGCGCCATGCTCGGCCAGCCGGGCGCCAACACCCCGGTGCAACTCGACCGCGTCTTCGCGGCCACCCGCACCGTGCTGCGCTCGGCCTCGGCCGCGCTCGGCGTGCACACTCTGGTCGAGGCCGGCAAGCAGGTCGCCACGGTGCACGGCCCGCTCGGCACCGGCACCACGGTGCACGCGGCGGAGAAGCTCGACGTGGTCGGCTGGCCGGGCCTCACCGTCAAGCTCAACGCGCGACTGCCCACGCCACCGGAGAAGATCGAAGCCGGCGCGGCGTACGGCAGGCTCGAGGTGAACGTGACCGGCGGCAAACCGGTGAGCACCCCGCTGCGCACGGGTGTGAGCATGGATCCGCCGACCACCTGGGACCGCATCCGCGAGCACCAGTAGTCGCGGCGTCAGCCGGCGCCGACGAGCAGCACGTAGTCGCGGACCCGCGCCGGGCGCGTGACGGCCCGCGCCCAAGCGGGTAGCAGCGGCGCGCCGGCTGCCGCGGCGAGCAGTCGAACCTCGCTCACCTCGTGCCGCTTGCCCCCGGCGGTGAGCGCGACCGTGCCGGCCCGCCGCGCGTTTCGCAACCACTGCACGTCGGCTCCGTAGAAGAGAGCGACGACCCAGCCCTCTGTCGTGCGGAACGCCATCACCGGAGTGCTGTAGGCCCGACCCGTGCGCCGGCCGACATGGTGGACGACGGCGAGCGGCGGCACCCGTCGCGCGATCACCGCGATGTAGGGATTGACCCGCAGACCAACCTTGCGAAACGAGCGCGGCACCGGCATGCGCGAACCCCCGACCGAGAGGCGCGGACCACCCCACACTAGCGAATCATCGCGCTCTCGTGGCCGCTTGGCGTGACGACCGGTCTGGCGGCCGGTAATCGGTTGGTGACACGATGAGGTTCGTGCGCGATGGCGAACCTGCCGCCGACGACTCCGGCATGAAGGCGGTGTCGGCGTCGACCTATGCGGCCGCGGCCGACCACTTCGATGCCGCGGCGCTCTCGTTCTGGGACAGGTTCGGCCGCGCCACCGTCACGCGACTGGGCCTGCGCCCGGGCGACCATGTCTTCGACGCGTGTTGCGGCACCGGTGCCTCGGCGCTCCCGGCCGCGCACGCGGTCGGCGCCGACGGGCGGGTGGTCGGGTTCGACCTGGCGGAGCCGGCGCTCGCGCTGGCCAGGGCCAAGGCCGCGGCCCAGGGCCTGACCAATGTCGAGTTCCGGTCGGCGGATGTCGAGCACACCGGGCTGCCGTCGGGGTCCTTCGACGCCGTCGTGTGCGTGTTCGGCGTCTTCTTCCTGCCCGACATGACCGCGGCCGTCGCGGAGCTGTGGCGGCTGGTCCGCCCGGGCGGCGTGCTGGCCATCACGGTCTGGGGACCCGAGTGGCTCGAACCGGCGACCGCCGAGTTCTGGGCCGCCGTCGGCGCCGAACGCCCCGACCTGGTGCGGGCCTTCCACCCGTGGACCCGGGTCACCTCCCCGACCGCCCTGGCCCGCCTGTTGCGCGACGCCGGCCTGCCGGAACCCGCGGTCGAGGCCGAGGCGGGCACCCATCCGCTCGCCGACCCTCACGACTGGTGGACCATCGTGCTCGGCACGGGGTATCGCGCCACGGTCGAGCAACTCGACGAGCCGGCGGCGGCCCGGGTACGCGCGGCGACGATCGCATGGCTCCGCGACAACGACGTCCGTCACCTGCGGACGAACGTGGTGTACGCCCGGGTGCGCGCCGAGTCGGCCTGAGGCGGGGCCGCCTCACTCGAGGTCGAGCTGTCGCAGGTTGGTGTGTGCGAGTTGGACGATCTCGTCGGCGTTGCCGGACAGGATCGTACGCGTGGCATAGAGGGTGAAGCCTTTGATCTGCTCGTAAGTGACCTTCGGCGGCAAGGACAGCTCCTGCCGTGCGGTGCGCACGTCGACCACCGCGGGCCCGTCGTGGGCGAACGCGTCGCGCAGCGCGCTTTCGAGTTGGTCGGCGGTGTCGACGCGGACACCGAAAATCCCCGCCGCTTCGGCGATCGCGCCGAAGTTCGAGTCGTCCAGGTCGGTGCCGTACGTGATGATGCCGCCGGCCTTCATCTCGAGCTCGACGAACGACAGCGCGGTGTTGTTGAACACCACGATCTTCACCGGCAGCTGCTGCTGGCGCAGCGTGAGCAGTTCGCCGAGCAGCATCGCCAGGCCGCCGTCGCCGGAGAGGGCGATGACCTGGCGTTCGCGGTCGGCGGCCTGGATGCCGATCGCCTGGGGCAACGCGTTCGCCATGCTGCCGTGGGTGAACGAGCCGATCAGCCGGCGGCGGCCGTTCATGTGGATGTATCGGGCGGCCCAGATCGACGGGGTGCCGACGTCGACGGTGAACACGGCGTCTTCCGCGGCCAGCCGTTCGATCGTCGCCGCGACGTGCTGGGGGTGGAGCGCGCGGCTGCCGCGTCCGGGCTCGGCCAGGCGGTCCAGCCGGGCCCGGGCCCGGCGGTAGTGCGCGGTCATCCGGTCCAGGTGGCCCGTGTCGGCCTTGGCGTTGATCAGCGGCAGCAGCGCGTCGACGGTGTCCCTGACCGTGCCGACGAGCGGGACCCGCACCGGCACCCGGCGGCCGATGCGTTCGCCCCGCACGTCGACCTGCACCACCGGCACGTCGTCGTCGGGGTAGAACGGGCGGTAGGGAAAGTCGGTGCCGAGCATCAGCAGGGCGTCGCAGTGTTCCATCGCCCGGTAGCCGGAGCTGTATCCGATGAGGCCGGTCATGCCGACGTCGTAGGGGTTGTCGTGCTCGAGGTGCTCCTTGCCCCGCATCGCGTGCACGATCGGCGCCTTGAGCGCGCCAGCGATGTCGATCACCTCCCGGTGCGCGCCGGCGCAGCCGGCACCGGCCAGGATGGTCACCCGCTGGGCCCGGTTGAGGACCTCCGCGGCGGCCGCCAGCGACGCCTCGTCGGGCCGGGTCACGGCTCGGGCCTCGCGCACCGCCGCCGGCCACGGCCCGCGCCCGGCGTCGGCGAAGAAGATCTCACCCGGGATGACCAGGACCGCGACACCACGGAGCTGAAGCGCCGCCCGCATCCCCATCTCCAGCAGCCGCGGCACCTGTTCCGGGATGCTGGCCAGCTCGCAGTAGACGCTGCATTCGGTGAACAGCTGCTGCGGATGGGTCTCCTGGAAATAGCCGCTTCCGATCTCCGGGGTCGGGATGTGCGCCGCGATCGCCAGGACCGGCACGCCGCTGCGGTTGGCGTCGTACAGGCCGTTGATCAGATGCAGGTTCCCGGGCCCGCAACTGCCCGCGCACACGGCGAGCTGACCGGTCAGCGCCGCCTCACCCGCGGCCGCGAACGCGGCGGCCTCCTCATGGCGCACGTGTTCCCACGCGAGCCCGCCGCTGCGGCGTAACGCGTCGGTGAATCCGTTGAGCGAGTCGCCGGGGATGCCGTAGACCCGCCGGACGCCAGACGCCTTGAGCGTCGCGACCATCGCCTGAGCCACCGTACGCGCCATGTCGATTTCCCCGTTTCTGTTCCCGGCCGTCCAACGCCGCTTCGAGCGCCAGGCGTCAGGCGGCCGGAAGGTCGAAGCCGGAGGCGATGTTGAGCGTGGTGGCGAAGGTCAGGTACATCAGCCACAGCCCGACCAGGATGTGGGCCGCGCCCAGCGCCTTCTCGCCGAGGTTGACCGACTGGCGCCCGTCGGCGCCGACCCGGACGCCGATCCTGAAGCTCGCGAAGAACTCCGCGACGTAGACCACCGCGAGCCCGACGAACAGCACGCCGAGCGGCCACGCGTCCGCCCGGAAGAACACCGTCGCCCCGAGGGTCGAGATGATGATGAACGGGATCGACATGAACCCGTTGGGCCGGGCATCGTTGCCGCGCGCCCGGTTCCAGCCCAGGGCGAACCAGTGGATGCCGTACGCGCTGAAGGCGAGCGCCGCCATGTAGTTGGGTGCGCTGCTGGTGAAGACCGGGAACCAGCTCAATCCGATGAACAGCAGGATGCCGACCAGGAACTGGCAGAACCCCGGAAGCCAGATGCCCCAGACCCCGGTCGCGCGGTCGACCAGCTGGTCCCGGCGCGGAAAGCCGAGTAGTTCCTGCGGGCCGTAGATCAGATAACCGGTGCCCAGGCCGAAGAACCCGAGGGCCACCGGCGCGAACATCGAGGCGGGGAAGCTGGACAACACGGCATACCGTCCTCCCGACTCGTTGGCTTGCTCCAGCCAGGACAATTCTCCGCCGGCTTGCCGGCTATCGCCGGTTTTCTGCCGAAATCATGGGAGGAAGTCGAGCAACGCCTCGGCGACCCGGTGCCGTGCGAGACTGGGCCGATGCCGTTGAGCGCTTATCAGGTGAGAGCGTCGATAGCCGTTTCCGACATTCACCAGGCGGTCGCCTTCTATGAAGGCAGATTGGGGCTGCGCCCGTTGCGGGCCGGCCCGAGCGCCAAGATCGCTGGCGGCAGCCGCGTCTATGCCGCCGGCGGCGGCCCGGCGTTGAATGTCTACCAGTCGGTCACCGCCGGAAAAACCCAGGCGACATTGGCGACCTGGTACGTCGACGACATCGACCGGATCGTCGATGAGCTGACCTCGGCCGGGGTCGAGTTCGTCCGCTACGACCAGTACGAACACGACCCGAAAGGGATCACCGCGCGGGCCGGCGGCGGACGAATAGCCTGGTTCCAGGACCCGGACGGCAATACTTTCGCCATCGAAGCCGACGTATGACTCCCGTATTCATCGTCAGCGCTAGGTCGTACGCTCGGCGGCGTGGCCACGATCAAGGACATCGTCGTCGACAGCGCCCACCCGGCGGCGATCGCGCGATTCTGGGCGCGGGCCCTCGACGACTACGAGATCGCACCGTATGACGAGGCCGAGTTGGAGCGGCTCCGGGAGATGGACCTCACCGCGGAGGTCGAGCGGTTGTGCGGCCTGGGCGCGACCGTGCACATGGCGCAGCCAGACCTCGTCACCTTGCTGGATCCCGAGGGCAACGAGTTCTGCGTGACCCGGGGCCAGCATCAGGTCGCGAGATAGGAGTGCACCGCCGAGATGACCACGGAGCCCTCGCCGACCGCTGACGCCACCCGCTTGACCGAGCCGGCACGCACGTCGCCGACCGCGAACACGCCGGGCACGGTGGTCGCGAAGCCGTCGTGGGTGGTCACGAAACCCTTGGCGTCGAGTTCGACACCCGCGTCGCGCAGCCACGCCGTGCCCGGGTCGGCCCCGATCATCAGGAACAGCCCGGCCGCGTCGAGCCGGGTGTCCCGGTCGAGGAGGTGGTCGCGCCAGGTCACCGCTTCGAGCCGGCCCGTGCCGTGGACGGCCGACAACTCGGAGCGCGGGTGGACGGTGACCCGCTCGTGGTGGGTGAGCCGCTGGGCCAGGTAGTTCGACATCGTCTCGCGCAGGTCGGCACGGCGGATCAGGACGTGCACGTGGCCGGCGTGCCGGGCCAGGAACAGGGCCGCCTGCCCGGCGGAGTTGGCACCCCCGACCACGACGGCGTTGCGGCCAGACACGACCGCGGCCTCGAGCTGGCTCGCGGCGTAGTAGACGCCGCTGCCCTCGAGGTCGGCCAGGCCCGGCAGGTCGAGGCGGCGGTACCGGACACCGCTGGCGACGATCACCGCCGAGGCGATGACATCGAGTTCGTCGTCGAGGCGGACCCGGAACCCGCCGTCCACTCGCGACAGACCCGTGACGGAACGCGGTGACACGAGCCGCGTGCCGAACTTGACGGCCTGCAGCATCCCCGCGCGGGCCAGCTCCACTCCGGACAGGCCGCGGTAGAAGCCGAGGTAGTTTTCGATCCGCGACGAGCTGCCGGCCTGACCGCCGATGGCGACGTCTTCCACCACGACCACGTCGAGTCCCTCCGACGACCCGTAGACGGCGGCGGCCAGCCCCGCCGGCCCGGCGCCGACGACCAACAGGTCACAGCGGGAGCGGTCGGAGATGCCCCACAGGTCGATGCCGAGCGCGGTCGCCAGGTCGCGCGTGCTCGGCGCGTCGAGCACCCGGCGCTGTCCCGTCACCACCGCGGTGCCGGCCGGCGGCAGCGCGGTGGTCTTCGCCAGTGCCGCCCACGCGTCCAGGTCGGAGCGCAGCACCGTCCGATAGGGAAGCTGGTTGCGCTCCGCGAAGTCCTGGAGCCGGTGCAAATCGCGGTCGTCGTCGCCGGCGAGCACGAGACCGCCCTCGCCCAGCCTCGTCAGCAGGCCCCGCCGGGCGTCCAGCGCGGCGAGCAGCACGTCGCTGAGCTCACCGGAGATCTCCACGAGCCTGCGGAGGTCGTCGACCCGTACGCGCAGCAACTCGGTGCCCGCCATCGCGACACCGGGCAGGAACGCCCGCTGACCCATCAGCATGCCAAGCTCGCCGACGAAATCGCCTTCCTCGACGACGAAGACGACGCGGTCGTCCCGGCGGTCGATGAGCAGGACCCCGCCCGCGAGGACGAGATTCAGGTCGTACGGGTCGCCCGCGTCCCACAACTGTTCGCCGGGCTCGGGCCGCAGCACCTCGCCGGCCGACCGCAGCATCTCCAGGGCGTGCTCGCTGAACACCGGCCAGGCCAGCGAGTCGGCACCACCCGGCCGCGCGGACGTGTAGATGGTCCGCTCGTCGGGCTCCGGGACGCTCCTCATACGCTCACTCCCTGCGATCTTTCGCTCACGTGCGCGTCTGGCGCCCGGCGATCTCACCTTCATCATGCTGGGGCGGTGACGGCGATTTCACCCACCCCGCACGTTCGCGGTCATCGTCCCGCAACGGGCGCCATCGACAGTCGTCGCCATGACCTCCACTGTCACGCCCGTCCGCGCCGTGCCGGCGCCATCACCGCGGGGTTGGATCACTGACTGGCACCCCGACGACGCACGTTTCTGGGCCGCGACCGGCCGGCGGGTGGCGCGCCGCAACCTCGTCTGGTCGATCGTCGTCGAACACCTGGGCTTCTCGATCTGGCTGTTGTGGAGCGCGGTCGCCGTGAGCCTGCCCGCCGCCGGGTTCGCGTTCTCGGTCGACCAGCTGTTCTGGCTCGTCGCCCTGCCGAACCTGGTCGGCGCCGTGATGCGGATTCCCTACACCGCGGCCGTGGCCCGCTTCGGCGGCCGGAACTGGACGGTGGCGTCCGCGGCACTGCTCGTGGCGCCGATCGGACTGATGGTGGCCTGCGTGACCAACCCCGCGACGCCCTACTGGGCGTTCGCCGTGGCGGCAGCCACCGCGGGTCTGGGTGGCGGCAACTTCGCCTCGTCGATGGCGAACATCTCGTACTTCTATCCCGAGCGCCACAAGGGTCTCGCACTCGGTGTCAACGCCGCCGGTGGGAACGTCGGCGTGGCGGTGGTCCAGTTCGCCGTGCCGCTGGTGATCGTGGCCGGCGGCGGACTCCACCTCGCGTACGCACCCTTGCTGTGGCTGTTGCCCGTCGTCGTGGCCGTCGGTGCCGCATGGCTGTTCATGGACAACCTGGCCGTGTCCCGGGCGCCGCTGCGCAGACAGGCCGTCGTGCTCCGGGACCGGCACACCTGGGTGATGTCGTTCCTCTACATCGGCACATTCGGCAGCTTCATCGGTTACTCGGCCGCGTTGCCGCTGCTGGTCAAGACCGAGTTCCCGGCCGTGTCCGGCGGCATGTTCGCCGCGCTCGGTCCACTGGTCGGCTCGGCCGCGCGGCCGATCGGCGGCTGGCTGTCGGACCGGCTCGGCGGCGCCAAGGTGACTCTCGCGGCCTTCGTCGTGATGGCCGCCGGGGCGGGCGCGGTGCTGGCCTGCCACGGTTCCGGCCGCCTGGCCCTTTTTCTCGGCGCGTTCCTGCTGCTCTTCGTGGCCAGCGGGGTCGGCAACGGCGCCACCTACCGGATGATTCCGGCGATCTTCCGGGGGCGCCCGCACGGTGAGAGTCAGGCCGCGACCGTGATCGGCGTCGCGGCCGCCGTCGGCGCGCTCGGCGGCTTCCTGATCCCACGCGGCTTCGGCATGTCGATCGCGCGGACCGGCTCGATCGACACCGCGCTGATCGTGTTCCTGCTCGGCTACGCCCTCTGCGCGGCGGTGACCTGGCGGGTCTATCTCCGCCGGGCCACTGCGGTCTGACCTCACCACGGCCCGGAGGACGAAGTGATGCGCGATTTTCAACCCGGTAACAGCCGGGAGCCGGCCCCGAAACGGCAACTGACGACCGTATTGGACATGACGGCCGCCGACACCCACTGTCCGTACTGCGCCCTGCAGTGCGCGATGACGCTGCGTGCCGGCCCGGCCGGGGTCGGTGTCGAGGGCCGCGACTTCCCGACGAACCGGGGCGGCCTCTGCCAGAAGGGCTGGACGTCGGCCGACCTGCTCCGGCATCCGGACCGGCTCACGACGCCCCTGGTCCGCGACGGCGCCGTTCTCCGGCCGGCATCGTGGTCGGAGGCGCTCGACCGGGTGGTGACCGGGATCCGCCGGATCCAGGACCGGCACGGGCGCGACGCCGTCGCGGTCTTCGGCGGTGGGGGGCTGACCAACGAGAAGGCGTACGCGCTGGGCCGGTTCGCCCGCGTCGCGCTACGCACCCGGACGATCGACTACAACGGCCGGTTCTGCATGTCGTCGGCGGCCGCGGCCGGGAGCCGCGCGTTCGGCCTCGACCGCGGCCTGCCGTTCCCGGTCGCCGACATCGCGGCGGCCGGCGCGGTGCTGCTCGTCGGCGCGAACCCGGCGGAGACCATGCCGCCGTTCATGCGGCACCTCGGCCACGACGGCCTGATCGTGATCGACCCGCGGCGCACGGCCACCGCGCGCCGGGCGGCGCTGCACCTGCAGCCCACGCCCGGCACCGACCTCGCGCTCGGCAACGGGCTGCTGCACATCGCGATCGCCGAGGGGCACGTCGACCGGGCGTACGTGGACGCGCGCACCACCGGGTTCGACGCGGTGCGCGCCGCGGTCGCCCAGTGGTGGCCGGCCCGGGTCGAACGGTTGACGGGCGTGCCGGCGGCGGACCTGTACGCGGTCGTCGAGCGCCTCGCCTGCGCGCGGCGGGCCATGGTGCTGACCGCCCGCGGCGCCGAGCAGCACGCCAAGGGCACCGACACGGTCACCGCGTTCGTCAACCTCGCCCTCGCGCTCGGCCTGCCCGGGCGGCCCGGCGCCGGATACGGCTGCCTGACCGGGCAGGGCAACGGGCAGGGCGGGCGCGAGCACGGGCAGAAGGCCGACCAGCTGCCGGGCTACCGGCGCATCGACGACCCGGCCGCGCGCGCCCACGTCGCCGCCGTGTGGGGTGTCGCGCCCGGCGACATCCCGGGCCCGGGACCGTCGGCCTACGAGCTGCTCAGCTCGGACGCGGTCCGGGCCCTGCTGGTGTTCGGCTCCAACCCGGCCGTCTCCGCTCCGCGGGCGGCCCGCGTCGAGCGTTGGCTGCGGGACCGCGACCTGCTGGTGGTCGCCGACTTCGTGCTGTCGGAAACGGCCGCGCTCGCCGACGTCGTGCTGCCGACGGCGCAGTGGGCCGAGGAGGACGGCACGCTGACCAACCTCGAGGGCCGGGTGATCCGTCGCCGGCGGCTGGGCGAACCACCGCCGGGCGCCCGGACCGACCTGGCGGTGCTGGCCGAGCTCTCCGGCCGGTTGGGCGTGCCGACCTCGGCCGACCCCCGGGTGGTCTTCGACGAGTTGCGCCGGGCCAGCGCGGGCGGTCCGGCCGACTACGCCGGGATCACCTACGACCGGATCGACGTCGAGGGCGGGGTGTTCTGGCCGTGCCCCGACGAGGCGCATCCCGGCACCCCGCGGATGTTCCTCGACCGGTTCGCCACCCCGGACGGCCGGGCCAGGTTCGTGCCGGTCGAGCATCGGCCGGCGGCCGAGGAGCCCGATCCGGACTTCCCGCTCTACCTGACGACCGGTCGCGTGCTGACGCAGTACCAGTCCGGCGCGCAGACCCGGCGCATCGCGGCGCTGCCCGGCGAGCCCTTCGTGGAGATCCATCCCGACCTCGCCGCCCGGCTCCTGATCCTCGCGGGCGCCCCGGTCACGGTGACGACGCGGCGCGGTAGCGCGACGGCCGCCGCCCGGCTCAGCGACGCGATTCGGGCCGACACGGTGTTCATGCCGTTCCACTACGCCGGCGGCGCCCGGGCGAACACGCTGACGAACCCCGCTCTCGACCCGATCTCGCGGATGCCGGAATTCAAGATCTGCGCGGCGAAGGTCGCGCCGGCGTGAGGGTCGTCGTGGTGGGTTACGGGATGGCCGGTTCGCGCGTCGTCGCCGAGCTGCGGTCCCGCGACATCGACGTCAAGGTGACCGCGTTGGGTGCCGAGCCGCACCGGCCCTACAACCGGATCCTGCTGTCGTCGCTGCTCGCCGGAAAGGTCGGCGAGGGCGACCTGGCGATCGCGGCCGCTCCCGCCGGCGCCGACGTGCTGCTGGGCGAGCCGGTCGTCGCCCTCGACCGTGGGCGCCGCGTGGTGCGCACGACGCGCGAGGAGCACGGGTACGACGCGTTGGTGCTGGCGACCGGGTCGCTGCCGGTGGTGCCGCCCGTCGCCGGCTTCGGGTCCGCCAACGTGTACGCGTTCCGGACGCTCGACGACTGCCGGCGGATCGTCGCACACGCGCGCGGCGCGCGCCGGGCGGTCGTCCTCGGGGGTGGGCTCCTGGGCGTGGAGGCGGCGCGCGGTCTCGCGGGCCGTGGCCTCGCGGTCGACATCGTCCACCGTGGACCCCATCTCATGGAGCGCCAGCTCGACGCCGGCGGTGGGCGCGTCCTCGCCCGCACGCTGGCCGGCCTCGGCATCCGCGCGCGCGTCGGTGCGGGCGCCCGCGAATGGACCGGGACCGCCCTGCGCCTGGCCGACGGCACCGACGTGCCGGCCGACCTGCTCGTGCTCGCCTGCGGGGTGCGGCCGGACACCGGGCTCGCCGCGCGGGCCGGGCTGCCCGTTGCCCGCGGCGTGGTCGTCGACGACGCGCTGCGCACCGGCGACCCGAGGATCTACGCGATCGGCGACTGCGCGGAGCACCGCGGCACCGTCTACGGACTGGTCGCGCCGGCCTGGGACCAGGCCGCGACGGTGGCCGACCGGATCACCGGCCGGACCACCAGCTACCGGGGCTCGCGGGTGGTGACCCGGCTGAAGGCCAGCGGAGTCGACCTCGCGGCGATGGGCGTCCCAGACGCCGGCTCCGACGCCGAGGTCGTCAGCTTCGCCGATCCGGCCCGCGGCACGTACGTCCGCCTGGTCATCCGCGACAACCGGGTCGCCGGTGCGGTGCTGCTCGGCGACAACCCGACGGTCGGCACGGTGGTGCAACTCTTCGACCGCAACGCCGAGGTGCCGGCCGACCGGCGGTCGCTGCTGCTCGGGCGCGCGCACGGCGCCGCACCGGCCGCGGCCGACTCGCCCGCGCTGATGCCGGACGCCGCGGTCGTCTGCCAGTGCAACACGGTGCGCAAGGCCGCCATCACCGCGGTCTGGCGGGCCGGCGGGAAGACCGTCGGCGAGGTCGTCGCCGCGACCCGGGCCACGACCGGCTGCGGCAGTTGCCGGGAAGCGGTGTGCGGGCTGGTGGATTGGCTGTCCATGGTGGATCCGAGCGCGGAGGTCGCGGCATGAGGCTCGTCGTCATCGGCAACGGCATGGTCGGACAGCGGTTCATCGAGGCCCTCGCCGCCCGCGACACCGGCGGGCGATGGTCGGTGACCGTACTGGCCGAGGAGCGACGGCGGGCCTACGACCGGGTCCGCCTGTCGGCCTACTTCGAGGGCGCGACAGCTGACGACCTCACGCTGGCCCCCTCCGGCGTACCGGCCGGCGTGGACATCCGCCTCGGCGAGCCGGCGTTGGCCGTCGACCGTGCGGCGCGGGTGGTGCGAACGGAGGCGGGGGAGTACCCGTACGACGTCCTGGTGTTGGCGACCGGATCGCGCCCGTTCGTGCCGCCCGTGCCGGGCCGGGACGCGCCCGGCTGCTTCGCCTACCGGACACTCGACGACCTGGCCGCGCTGCGCGCCTACGCGAGGGGCCGGGCCAGCGGAACCGTCGTCGGGGGCGGCCTGCTGGGCCTCGAGGCGGCCAACGCGCTGCGGCTGCTGGGCCTGCGGACCTCCGTCGTGGAGTTCGCCGCGCACCTGATGCCGATGCAGCTCGACCCGCCCGGGGGCGCGATGCTGCGGAGCCGAATCGAGGCGCTCGGCATCGCGGTGCACACCGGCACCGCGGTGACCGCGATCGCTGCCGGGGACGACGGGCTGCACGTCGACACGTCCGGCGGGCCCACCCTCGACACCGACGTCCTGGTCTTCGCTGCCGGTGTGCGCCCGCGCGACGACCTGGCCCGGGCGGCCGGCCTCGCGACCGCCGAGCGCGGCGGGGTCCTCGTCGACGCCACACTGCGGACCAGCGACCCGGCCGTCTTCGCGATCGGCGAGTGCGCCGCCGTCGACGGCCGCTGCTACGGCCTGGTCGCACCCGGCTACGCGATGGCCGACGTCGTCGTCGACCGGCTGCTCGGCGGCGGTGCGACCTTCAGCGGCCCCGACGCGTCGACCAAGCTCAAGCTGCTCGGCGTCGACGTGGCCACGTTCGGTCAGGCGACCGGACCGCTCGACGTCGTCTACGCCGACCCGGCCAACGGTCTCTACGCCAAGCTGGCGTTGAGCGACGACGCGCGGACGCTGCTCGGCGGGATCCTGGTCGGTGACGCCGGCGCCTACGGACCGCTGCGGGCCGCGGTCGGCGGCCCGGTGCCCGGCAAGCTGGCCGACTTCCTGTCCGCGGGCGCCCCGGACGTGGCGCTGCCCGGCAACGCGCAGGTGTGCAGCTGCAACAACGTGACGAAGGACGCGGTGCTCGCCGCCGTCGCCGACGGCTGCCACGACGTGCCCGCGGTCAAGGCCTGCACGCGGGCCGGCACGACCTGCGGTTCGTGCGTGCCGCTGATCGCGTCCCTGCTCGCCGGAGCCGGGGTCGCACAGACGAGGGCCATCTGCGAGCACTTCGCGTTCTCGCGGCAGGAGCTGTTCGACCTGATCCGGGTGCGCGGGATCGGCACGTTCTCCGCCCTGGTCGCCGAGCACGGCACCGGGCGCGGCTGCGACATCTGCAAGCCCGTGGTCGCCTCGATCCTGGCATCCCTCGGCCACGGGCACATCCTCGACGGCGAGCAGGCCGCGTTGCAGGACACCAACGACCATTTCCTGGCCAACATCCAGCGCGACGGCACCTACTCCGTGGTGCCCCGGATACCCGGCGGCGAGATCACGCCCGACAAGCTGATCGTGATCGGCGAGGTCGCCCGGGACTTCTCCCTCTACACGAAGATCACCGGTGGTCAGCGGATCGACCTGTTCGGCGCGCGGGTCGAGCAGTTGCCCGCCATCTGGCGCCGGCTGGTCGCCGCCGGCTTCGAGTCGGGCCATGCGTACGGGAAGGCGTTGCGCACCGTGAAATCCTGCGTCGGTTCCACCTGGTGCCGCTACGGGGTGCAGGACTCGGTCGGGCTCGCCGTCGCGCTCGAACTGCGCTACCGCGGGCTGCGGGCGCCACACAAGATCAAGTCGGCCGTGTCGGGCTGCGCCCGCGAGTGCGCCGAGGCCAGGAGCAAGGACTTCGGGATCATCGCCACCGACAACGGATGGAACCTCTACGTCGGCGGCAACGGCGGCTTCCGGCCGCGGCACGCCGACCTGCTGCTCTCCGATGTGGACACCGAGACGCTCGTCCGGACGGTCGACCGGTTCCTCGTCTACTACATCCGCACGGCCGACCGCCTGCAGCGCACGGCGTCCTGGATCGAGGGCCTCGACGGCGGGCTCGACCACCTGCGCGCCGTCATCGTCGACGACAGCCTCGGCCTCTGCGCCGACCTGGACGCGGCGATGGCCCGGCACATCGGGTCCTACACCGACGAGTGGCGGGCCGTGCTCGAGGACCCGGTGAAGCTTCGCCGGTTCGTCTCGTTCGTCAACGCGCCGGCCACGCCGGACCCGTCGATCTCCTTCGTCCGCGAGCGGGACCAGCCCGTACCCGCGCGGCGCCCAGTGTCACTCGGACTCCCGGAGGTGCGGCGATGACCGCGGTGGTGGCGACGGTCCTCTGGACCCCCGTGTGCCGGCTCGACGACCTGCTTCCCGAGCGCGGCGTGGCCGCCCTCGTCGGTGCCCAGCAGGTGGCGGTGTTCCGGCTCCACGACGATCGCCTCCGGGCGATCGGAAACCGCGACCCGGTCAGCGGGGCGTACGTGCTGTCCCGCGGTGTCGTCGGCACCCGCGCGGACCGACCGGTGGTCGCGTCACCGATGCACAAGCAGGCGTACGACCTCGACACCGGCGCGTGCCTCGACGTCGACGCCCGGGTGCCGGTCTTCCCGGTCCGAGTCCGCGACGGCGTGGTCGAAGTGGGCTCACCGTGACCGGTCCGCTGCTCGGCTTCACCGTCGCGATCACCGCGGAACGACGTCGCGACGAACTGGGCGCGCTGCTGGAGCGCCGCGGCGCCCGGGTGCTCTCCGCGCCGGCGATCACGATCGTCCCGCTCCTCGACGACGCCGCACTGCACGAAGCGACGGCCGCCTGCGTGGCGCTCGCGCCGGACATCGTGGTCGCGACCACCGGCATCGGCTTCCGCGGCTGGCTGGAGGCGGCCGAGGGATGGGGCTTCGGCGACGCGTTGCGCGGCGGGCTGCGCGGGGCCCGGCTCATCGCGCGGGGCGCCAAGCCCTGCGGTGCCATCCGGGCCGCCGGGCTGACCGAGCACTGGTCCGCCCCGACCGAGTCGTGCGCCGAGATCCTCGACAAGCTACTCGCCGAGGGCGTCTCGGGCCGGCGGATCGCCGTGCAACTGCACGGCGGACCGCAGGACGACTTCACCGGCGCGCTGCGGGCGGCCGGTGCCGAGGTCGTCGAGGTGCCCGTATACCGCTGGACCCGGCGGGAGGACACCGAGCCGCTGCACCGGCTGGTCGACCAGGTCGTCACCGGCCAGGCCGACGCCGTCTGCTTCACCAGCGCGCCGGCGGTCCGCGCGCTGCTCGACGCCAGCGGCGACCGCGCGGCCGGGGTGCTCGACGCGTTCCGCGACCGGGTCCTGGCCGCCTGCGTCGGCCCGGTCACCGCCGCTCCGTTGCGCGACCGGGGCGTGCCGGTCCTCGTTCCCGAGCGGGCGCGACTCGGCGCGCTGGTCCGGGCGGTCACCGACACGTTGCCGTCCCGGGCCGGCCACCTCGTCGTCGCCGGCGTCACCGTGCAGGTGCGGGGGCACGGCGCGGTCGTCGACGGCGAGTTCCGGGCCCTCGCACCGGCCTCGATGGCGCTGCTGCGGGTGCTCGCGGCCCAGCCCGGTGCCGTCGTGTCGCGCGCCCTGCTCGCGGCGGCGCTGCCCCGGGGCGCCGAGGGCCACGCCGTCGACATGGCCGTCGCGAGGCTGCGATCGTCCCTCGGAGTCGTCGACCTCGTCGAGACGGTCATCAAGCGCGGCTACCGTCTGCGCGTGACGGCATGACGCTGCTGTTGGTCGCGCACGGCACGCGGGTGCCGGCGGGTCAGGCCCAGATCCGCGACCTGGCCCGCCGGGTGGCGCGGCGGGCCGGGGAGGTCCGGCTGGCCTATGCCGACGTCCAGGCCCCGCACGTCCGCGACGCGCTGGCGGATCTGGCCGGCCCGGCGGTCGTGGTCCCGCTCCTGCTGACCAACGGCTACCACGCGCGGGTCGACATCGCCGGAGCCGCCGCCTCCGCCGGAGCCGCGGTCACCCCCGCGCTGGGCGCGGGCGGCCGACTCGTGGGTGCGCTGGTCGACCGGCTCGCCGCGGCGGGTCCGGCCGACGCCGTCGTCCTGGCCGCCGCCGGGTCGACCGACCCGCGGTCCCGGGCCGAGGTCGAAGCCGTGGCCGCGGCCCTGCCGGTGCCGGCGGTCGTCGGATACGCGGCGTCCGCGTCACCCACGGTCCCCGAAGCCGTCGCGACCCTGCGCACCGCCGGCGCCGGCCGCGTGGTGATCGCGACCTACCTGCTGGCCGACGGCCGGTTCCACCGGTCGCTGCACCGCGCCGGCGGTGACCTGGTCACCCCGCCGCTGGCCGACCATCCGGCGGTCGTGGCTGTCGTGCTGGGGCTGACCCGCGTCGTAGGCTCGGCTGCGTGACGCAGACGCAGACCCACACCCTTGCCCTGCCGGGCGCCGACCTCGTCTACGACGTGCGCGGCCCGCTGCCGCCGGCCGACGGACGGCCGGTGCTGCTGATGATCGGCCAGCCGATGACCGCGGACGGCTTCGCCGCTCTCGCCGCGCACTTTGCGGAGCGTACGGTCGTCACCTACGACCCCCGAGGTCTGGGTCGCAGTGTCCGGACCGATGGCCGTAAGGACAACACGCCGCAGCAGCAGGCCGCGGACCTGCACCGGCTGATCGAGGCGCTCGGCGCGGGTCCGGTCGACGTGTTCGGCAGCAGCGGCGGTGCGGTCACCGGTCTCGAACTCGTCGCGGCCCACCCGGGCGATGTGGCCACGCTGGTGGCGCACGAGCCGCCGATCAACGCCGTGCTGCCCGACGCGGCCGGCGCCGAGCGCGCCCGGGCCGGGTTCTTCGAGGCCTACCAGGCGAAGGGCGCCGGGGCGGGAATGGCCGCGTTCATCGCGATGACCTCGTGGCAGGGCGAGTTCACCGACGACTACTTCGCGCGCCCGGCGCCCGACCCGGCGATGTTCGGGCTGCCGACCGGCGACGACGGCACGCGCGACGACCCGCTGCTGTCGCGGCACTCGTGGGCGGTCACCGACTACCGCCCCGACGCGGCGCTGCTGACGGCCGCGCCGACCCGCATCGTGATCGCGGTCGGAGAGGAGTCCGCGGGCACGTACACGGCGCGAACCGCCTCCGGGATGGCGGCGCTGCTCGGCCAGGAGGCCGTCGTGTTCCCGAGCCACCACGGCGGGTTCGTCGGTGGCGACTCGGGATATGCGGGCAAGCCGGCCGAGTTCGCGGCGCGACTGCACGAGGTGCTCGACCACTAGCGCCTCACGTTTGGCGGCGGTCCCGGGTTGGGAACACCAGTGGCGTGGGCTCGTTCACCTGGGAGGCACCGCCGTGCGTGCGCAGGACTATCTCGTAGCCATCGTTCTCGGCGCTGTGATCGGCACGGCCGCCCGCATCCTGCTGCCGGGTCGGCAGCGCATCGGCCTGGTCCTGACCGTGCTGATCGGGATCGGTGCCGCCGTGGCCGGCGCGTGGGCGGCCGACCACTGGGACCTGCACAGCGACGCGCTCTTCGAGGTGGCCGGTCGCAGCTTCGACTGGCTGACGCTCGGCATCCAGGTCGGCATCGCCATCGTCGGCGTCGCCATCGCCGCCGTGCTGGCGCGCGCGTTCTCCACCGACATCGAGGCCGACCGGCCCGCCCGCCGTCGCGGCTGATCGACAGAGCGGGCTGCCGCACGGCGCCGCGCCGCAGGGCATCCGGGTCAACACCGTCTCACCCGCCCGGTACTGACACCGTTCTGGACCGCGCCCCGCGCCTTCGCCGGGCGACTCGCCCCGGCGATGGGCACCGACAGCGACGGCGCGATGCGGACGATGGCCGACGGCCTCGGCGGACAAGCTCGGCCGGTTCGGCACCCCCGAGGAGATCGTGTGTTCCTCGCCGGCCCCGCCGCCGCGTGGATGACCGGGAGCGACGTGGTCATCGACGGCGGACTCAGCAAGACCGTCTGACTACCCGCCGTCAGATCGTCGGATCGTCCATGCAACAAGTACGAAACCCCATGTGGGCGAGCGTGTCGGGACCTATACCGTCGCACGTGATCAGGTCAGGTGCACCACCCGGCCGCATCACCTGGAGGAGTGTTGAGCGACGGAATACGCGCCGTGGTGCGCGGCACGGACGCGGGTGTGCAGCTGGCCGTGACCTGGCGCGGCGAGATCGTCCTCGACCGGATCCCGCTCGGCTTCGCGGTCAACGGCGCAGAGGTCGGCACGAAAGCCGAACTCGTCGACGTCGAGGAAACCACCGTCCGTGATCGGTTCCGGCTCCGTTCCGGCAAATCCGCCGGATTCCATACATACGAGCACCACCAGAGCGTCCACACATTCCGTACCCCCGACGGTCTCGAATGGCAGGCCATCGTGCGCACCGCGCGCGACGGCGTGGCGATCCGCTACGCGCTGCCCGCGCTCGACGGCACCGCCCGCATCACGGGGGACAGCACCGCCGTCACCCTCCCCGCGGGGTCCCGCAACTGGGTGCTCGACTACCAGACCTGGTACGAGACGCCCCGCTTCGGTGTCGACACGGCCGATCTGGCACCCGGCGCCTACGGTTTCCCTTTCCTGACCCGCCTGGACGACGGGCCGGGGCACATCCTGATCACCGAGTCGGGCATCGACGGCCGGTTCGCCGGCGCGCACGCGGTCGCGGGTGACCTCGAACCGGACGGCCGCCGGACGGTGCGGTTCACCCTCGCCGACGACAGCGTGGAGGTCGCCCGGGGCGTGGTCACACCATGGCGCGTCATCCTGGTCGGCACCCTCCCCGATCTCGTGTCCTCGCTGCTGGTCGACGAGCTGGCGCCCGCGGTCGCGCCCGAGCTGGACGACGCGACCTGGGTCCGGCCGGGGCGGGCGGCCTGGTCGTGGTGGTCGGACTTCTACTCGGGCGCACAGCTCGACAAGCAGAAGCACTTCGTCGACGTCGCCGCCGACCTCGGCTGGGAGCACCTGCTCATCGACTGCGGTTGGGAGGAGACCTGGGTCCCGGAGATCGTCGCCTACGCGAGCCGCCGCGGCATCCAGGTGCACCTGTGGACCATCTGGCGCGACCTCAACAACCCGCAGGACCTCGGCAAGCTGGCGCTGTGGCGGTCGTGGGGCGTGGCCGGGATCAAGGTCGACTTCATGGAGTCCGAGTCGAAGGACCGCTACCGCTGGTACGACACGGTGCTCACCGAGACCGCCCGGCTCGGCCTCATGGTGAACTTCCACGGCTCGGTCATCCCGCGCGGATGGGCAAGAACCTTCCCCCAGGTCATCGGGTACGAAGCGATCCGCGGCGCCGAGTATTACGTCTTCTTCGAGGACCAGGCGCTCACCGCCGCGCACAACGTGATCCAGCCCTTCACCCGCAACATCGTGGGCGGGATGGACGCCACGCCGGTCGCGTTCGGTGCACCGAACCGGACCACGAGCGACGGCCACGAACTCGGGCTCTCGGTGGCGTTCGAAGCCGGGATCACCCATTTCGCCGACCACGTCGACGCGTACGCCTCGCGGCCCCTGGCCGCCCGCTTCCTGTCGGAACTGGCGCCGGCCTGGGACGAGACGGTGCTGCTGGCCGGCGACCCCGACAGCCACGCCGTCATCGCCCGCCGGGCCGGCGACCGCTGGTTCGTCGGGTGCGTCGCCGCTGGGGACGCCCGCAGGATCCACGTGCCGTTGGACCGGCTCGCGGTCGGACCGGACGCCCAGGTGTGGATCGTCGGCGACGCGTCGCCGGCGCCCGGCCTCGCCGAGACCAGCGTCACCGCCTCGGACGCGTTCTCGGTCGCGGTGGCCCGCGACGGCGGCTTCGTCGCGGTCGTGGCACCCGCGGGCAGCCGGATGTTCCGGGGCGCGCCCCGGCCGCACCTACCCGCGCCGGCGGTGCACCCGGCCGTCGCCGAGACCGGCGCGGACGGGACCGCCTCGCTCACCACCGGCCCCGGTGCCCGCCTGCGAGTTCCACCTGGCTGGTCGGCCGAGCGGGTCGGCGAGACCGGTTGGGTCATCCGTCCGCACTCGTCGCTGCGGCCCGGACAACTCGGCGTGGCCACCGTGGAGCACGACGGCGACGGCGTGGTCCCCGTCGTCGCGCACGCGCGGATCGTGCGTCCCCTGGCGCCGGGTGCCTATCCGCTGTCAGACCTGCCGATGCTGGCGTTCACCAACGCCGACGGCCCGGTCGAACGCGACCAGTCGAACGGCGGCGGCAACCCCCGCGACGGGCAGCCGATGCGCGTCGCGGGTCAGCGCTTCGATCGCGGCCTCGGCACCGCGCCGGCTTCGGAGGCCACCTTCCACCTCGGCAGCCGGGCCGAGACGCTCGCGGGTGCCGTCGGCGTCGACGACGAGTCGACCGGGCGGGCCCGGGTGAGCGTGCTCGCCGACGGCCGCGAGATCTTCACGGCCGTGGTCGAGGCCGGCAGACCCGTCACGACCTTCAGCTTGCCGGTCGACGGAGTGCGGACGCTGTGCCTGCGCGGCGATGCCCTCACTCCGGACGACACCGGCGTCCACGTCGACTGGGTCGACACCACTGTTCACGTCCCTCTTCACCGCTGAATTCCCCTTCCCCCTTCATCAGAGGAGCACCATGAAACGTAAGTGGATCGGCGCCGCGGCCCTGGTCACGGCCGTAACCCTGCTGACCGCCTGCTCGGGGCAGTCCGACGCCGCCGCGCCGGGTGAGAAGGTCACCCTCACGTACGCGAACTGGAGCGAGGACCAGACCCCGGCGATGCAGCAGATCGCCGACGAGTTCCAGAAGGCGAACCCGGACATCACCATCAAGGTGCAGACGCTGCCCTGGACGGAATACTGGTCGACGCTCCAGGTCGGTGCGGCCGGCGGCACCGCCCCGGACGCGTTCTGGATGCTCGCCGACCACTTCCGCGAGTACGCCAAGGGCGGTCAGCTGCTCGACCTGTCCGACACGGTGAAGTCCAACAACATCGACACGAGCGTCTACCCCAAGGCGGTCACGGACTCCTACACGTACGACGGCAAGCTCTTCGCCCTGCCGAAGGACTTCGACACCAACGGCATCTGGTACAACAAGGCACTCTTCGACGCCGCGGGCGTGAAGTATCCCGACGACACCTGGACCTGGCAGGACGCGCAGGACGCGGCCAAGAAGCTGACCGACCCGGCCAAGGGCGTGTTCGGCATCGCGGCGCCGATCGACGGGCAGGGCGGCTTCTACAACACGATCCTGCAGGCCGGTGGCTCGATCATCAACCAGGACGGCACCGCGTCCGACTTCGGCAGCCCGGCGGGCGTCGCCGGCCTGAAGTTCTGGACCGACCTGCAGGCGGCCAAGGCGTCGCCGACACTGGAGCAGTTGTCGGACACCGAGGCCGTCTCGATGTTCGAGAACCAGAAGGTCGCCATGTACTTCTCGGGTGCCTACTGGGCGCTGCGGTTCCACAACGACGCCGCGCTGAAGGGCAAGGTCGACGTCGCGCCGCTGCCGCAGGGTGTCAAGCGCGCCACCGTCACCAGCGGGATCGGCAACGCGGGGTACGCCGGTAGCAAGCACCCGGCGGAGCTCAAGAAGTTCCTCGCCTTCCTCGGCGGGACCAAGGCCGCCGAGATCCAGGCCGCCACCGGCACGGTGCTGCCCGCCTACAAGGGCACGCAGCAGCCGTGGCTCGATTCGATGCCGGAATACCACCTGCAGGTCTTCATCGACGCCATCGGCTACAGCGTTCCGCTTCCGGTCGCCGGCAACGCCTCCGAATGGCAGGGGCTCGCCGCGCAGTACCTGAGCCCCGCGTGGAGCGGCAAGAAGTCCGTCCAGGACGCGGCCACGGAATACCAGGCCGCCGTGGACAAGGTCCTCGCCAAGAAATGACAGACCTGGCAACGAAACCTTTGCGGCGGCCGACCGGCCGCCGCAGAGGCGTCACCAAGCCCAGCGGCTGGTGGGGCCTGGCGTTCGTCGCCCCGGCGACGATCGGCCTGGGCGTGCTGTATGTGTGGCCGTTCCTGTCGACCCTGGTCGACAGCTTCCAGGACGTGCCGGCGTTCGGGCCGGCGACGTTCGTCGGTGCGGACAACTACACGGCGCTGGTCCACGACCCGGAGTTCTGGAAGGCGTTCGGGAACTCGGCGCTCTACACCGCCATCGCCCTGCTCGGCGTTCCCGTCGCTATCGTGCTGGCCGCGCTGATCGAGCAGGTCGGCCGGGGCCGCGCGATCTACCGCGTGCTCTTCTTCCTGCCCGTGGTCACCCTGCCCGTCGCCATCGGAATGGTCTGGCGGTTCATCTACAACGGCGACTTCGGGCTCCTCAACACCGTGCTGTCCTGGGTCGGCGTCGACGGCCAGTTCTGGGTGGCCGATCCGCGGTTCACGATCTACGCGTTCGGTGTCGTGGGCATCTGGATGGGCCTGGGCATCAACCTGATCATCCTGGGTGCGGGCCTTTCGGCGATACCCAAGTCCGTGTACGAGGCATCCGCGTTGGACGGTGCCGGCCGCGTCCGGCAGTTCCTCCGGATCACCCTGCCGCTGCTGAGCCCGAGCATCTTCTTCGTCACGGTGCTGACCGTGATCGGCGCGCTGCAGATGTTCGACCTGAACTTCATCATGCTGCGCGGGGTGAACAACACGGCTCTGGCCGACTCGAAGACCATCGTCTACCTGTTCTACGAGAAGGCGTTCGTCCAGTTCCACCAGGGCTACGGCGCCGCGATCGCGGTCGTCCTCCTGGTCGTCATCATGATCGCGACGGCGCTACAGTTCCGTCTGCAGAGATCCTGGGTCTTCTATGACTGACTCCACCGTCCGGCGCGGCCGGGCACAGCGGCGCTGGCACCTTCACCTGATCCTGGCCATCGCGGCCGCCATCATGGTGGTGCCGTTCGTCTGGCAGATCCTCACCGTCTTCAAGTCGACGGCCGAGGTGACCAGGATCCCGCCGACGATCCTGCCGCACGGCTACAGCCTGCACTCGTTCGAGACGTTTTTCAGGACCGTCCCGTTCTGGTCGATGTTCGCGGTCTCCGCCGGCGCGCTCGTCCTGCGGGTCGGCGGTCAGGTCATCGTCGCGGCGCTGGCCGGCTACGCGTTCGCGCGTATCCCGTTCCGGGCGAGGGGCCTGCTCCTCGGCGTGTTCCTGGCCATGCTGATGGTGCCGAGCCAGCTCTTCCTGATCGGCCAGTACGGGCTCATCCGCGACCTCAAGCTGCTCGACACGCTGCCGGCGCTCGCCATTCCCGGCCTGTTCTCCGCGTTCGGCACGTTCCTGATGCGGCAGGCCTTCCGCGGCATGCCCGACGACTACGAGGAGGCGGCCCGCCTCGACGGTGCCAACCCGGTCCAGGTCTTCTGGCACATCATGCTGCCGATGGCCCGGCCGACCGTCGCCGCCCTCGCCGTGCTCACCGGGCTCTACTCGTGGAACGACCTGCTCTGGCCGCTCATCGTCTCGCCGTCGGGCGAGAACCGCCCGCTGTCGGTGGGCCTCGCGGGACTGCAGGGCCAGTTCGGCACCGACTACCCGACGCTCATGGCGGGTGCGTTCGTCTGCTCGATCCCGCTGGTCGCCGTGTTCCTGTTTCTGCAACGGCAGTTCTTCGCGGGCATCGCGGGAAGTGGGATCAAGGGATGACGCCGATCCACCTACGGGCCGGGGGCACCAGCCTGGTCGTGGCCGTCGACGGCGGCCGGCTTCCCCGCATCCTGCACTGGGGGCACGATCTCGGCGAGATCGGCGACGGCGCCCTGGCCGATCTGCGGCTCGCGGCGCTGCCGGCCATCGGCGACAGCGCGGTCACCTACCCGCAGCCGGTCCCGGTGCTCCCACAACTCGCCGAGGGTTGGCTCGGGCGACCCGGACTGGTCGCCGACAGCGACGGGCGCCGCTGGGCACCGAAGTTCCGGGACGCGACGGTGCGAGTCGACGGGACCGCGCTGGTGAGTTCGGCCCGCGACCCCGAGTACGGCCTCGCCCTGGAGATCGAGATCCAGGTGCTCGCAGCGAGCGGGCTCGTGCGCCAGCGGGCCCTGGTCCGGAACGAGGCGGCGGCGCCGTACCGGATCAACGCCCTCGAGTTGGCCCTTCCGGTCCCGGCCGAGGCGACCGAGATCCTCGACCTGACCGGGCGCTGGGCCCTCGAGCGGGTGCCGCAGCGCCGGCCGTTCCACGTCGGGGAGTGGGTCCGGACCTCGCGCGGCGGCAAGCCCGGTCTGGAGCACACGCTGCTGCTGGCCGCCGGCGAGCAGGGGTTCGGCTTCCGGCACGGCCTGGTGTGGGCGACCCACCTCGCGTGGAGCGGCAACCAGGTCCTCGCCGCCGAGCGCACACCGGCGGGCACGAGACATCTGAGCGCGGGCGAGGTGCTGCTGCCCTCCGAGATGGTCCTCGGGCCCGGCGACACCTACCGCAGCCCCTGGCAGTACGGGTCATGGGGCGTCGGGCTGGACGACCTCGCCGCCCGGTTCCACCGGCACCTCCGGTCACGGCCGCGGCACCCCCGCTCGCCCCGGCCGGTCGTGCTGAACACCTGGGAAGCGGTCTACTTCGAGCACGACCTCGACACGTTGACCGCGCTGGCCGAACGGGGCGCGGAGGTCGGCGCCGAACGGTTCGTGCTGGACGACGGATGGTTCCTCGGGCGCCGTGACGACACCACGTCGCTGGGCGACTGGACGGTCGACCCGGCCGTCTGGCCCGAGGGTCTCGAGCCCCTCGCCGCCCGGGTTCGCGAACTCGGCCTGGACTTCGGGCTCTGGTTCGAGCCCGAGATGGTCAACCTCGACTCCGACCTGGCCCGCGACCATCCTGAGTGGATATTCGACGCGGGACACGGTGCCGGCCCGCCCTCGCGCTACCAGCACGTTCTCGACCTGGGCCACCCCGACGCGTACGCCCATCTGTTCGACCGGATGAGCGCGCTGGTGGGTGCGCTCGGCATTTCCTACATCAAGTGGGACCACAACCGGTATCTGCTCGACGCCGGCCACACGCCGGACGGACGCCCGGGAGTGCGGGCCCAGGTCGAGGCGACCTACCGGCTGATGGCGGAGCTCAAGGCCGCCCATCCCGGTCTGGAGATCGAATCGTGCGCCAGCGGCGGCGGCCGGGTCGACCTCGGGATCCTCGAGTACGCCGACCGGGTCTGGCCGAGCGACTGCAACGACCCGCACGAGCGGCTCGAGATCCAGCGCTTCACCGGGTTGCTGGTGCCTCCGGAGATGCAGGGCACCCATATCGGTGCGGAGGAGTCGCACACCACCCACCGGACGCATCCGCTCGACTATCGCGCGGAGAAGGCGTTGTGGGGGCACCTCGGCGTCGAGGTCAACCTGCTCACCGCCGACGAGCGGACCCGCGCCGCCATCGCGCGGTGGATCGCCTTCCACAAACGGCATCGGGCACTGTTGCACTCGGGCGACGTCGTCCACGCCGACCTGCCGGACGCCGCGCTGCGCCTGGAGGGCGTCGTCGCAACCGACCGCGCCGAGGCGCTCTACGCGTTCAGCGTCGTCGAACGCCCCGCGACCTGGCCGCCGGGGCGGATCCGCCTGCCCGGCCTCGACGACGAGCGCGACTACGCCGTGGAGGCGGTCGATCCCGGTGACGCGCCCGCGGCCGGCGCCGTGCTGCCACCGTGGCAGCGGCCAGGCGTCGTGCTGCCAGGTCGGGTGTTGCGGCTCGTCGGCATCGAGGCGCCGTCGCTCGACGTCGACCGCTCGGTGCTGTTGCACGTCGTGGCCGCGTCGTGACGGGCGGCCCTCAGCCCTTCGCGCGGTTGCGGTATTCGGTGGGGCTGGCCTCGTGCATCCGCTTGAAGTGGCGCGAGAAGTAGAACGGGTCCGGGTAGCCGACCTCATGGGCGATGGCGGCGACGGTCGCGTCCGTCGTGTCGAGGAGGTTGCGGGCCTGGGCCATCCGCAGGGCGGTGTGGTGCGCGAGCACGCCGCCCCCCGTCGCATGGCGGAACAGCGCGCTGAGGTGGGAGGCCGAGACGCCGACCAGCGACGCCAGCTCGGCCACCCGGACGGTGCTGTCCAACCGCTCGGCCAGATAGGCCATCGCGCGCTGCAGGGGATCGCCAGGTGTGGGCATGGCCCGGTCGACCACGATCTGCGTGAGCAGTTTCCAGGCGGCACCGGCCGCGCCGGTCAGGCTCGCCGGCGAGTGATCCCGCTCCAGCGTGGTCACGATCTCGTCGAGCAGGGCGACCGCCCGGTCGAGGCGGCGGATGGGCACCACGGGCCTGGCCGCGCTGGCACCGACCTCCTCGATCAGTTCGGTCAGGTCGGTGCCACGCAGGTGACACCACCAGATCGTCCAGGGATTGTTGGTCGAGGCGCCGTATGCGTGCGGCGTTCTGCGCGGGACCACCAGCGCCATGCCCGAACCGATGCGGTGTTGCGTGCCTTCGATGTTGGCCCAGCCGGTGCCCGCCGTGCACACGATCAGGACCGACTCCTCGATGCCGAAAGGCCGCTCCATCAGGTGATCTGTGGCTGCTGGGTAGTAACCGGTGTCGGTAACCAGCAGCCGCCGGGTGACCGGGCGGGCGCAGGCCTCGACCACGACCCGGCGCGGCACCACGGTCAGTCGCTGGTTGCGGAAGCCCTCCTGCATCGGCATCGGCCCAGTATCAGCAAGTGCCATCGGATTGTCCAGGTGGTCGCGAGCATCCGACATTCCTCACGCGTCCGGGCGCGGGTTGACTAGCAAGGTGGGAAACATGGCACGAGGATTGTTGTCGGGAAAGGTCGCCGTGGTGACCGGCGCGGCCTCCGGCATCGGGGCCGCGGTGGTCGAGCGGTTCCTGGCCGAAGACGCACGGGTGATCGCGGTGGACCTGGCCGACCAGGTCCCCGGCCCCGGGGTGTGCACGGTGACCGGCGACGTCGCCGACCCCGCGACCTGGCGGCGGGTCGCCGACCTCGCGCGCACCGAGTACGGCCGGCTCGACGTGTTGCACAGCAACGCGAGCGTCGTGGTGCGGGCGCCGGCCCACGAACTGTCGGAGCACGACTGGGACCGGCAGATCGCCGTCAACCTCAAGGCGACCTACCTGGCGATCCACGACTGCGTCGGGCTCCTGCGCGAGGCCCGCGGCGCCGTGGTGCTGAGTTCCTCCGTGCACGCGCTGGCCGGCCTGCCCGGGCATCCCGCATACGCCGCCGCCAAGGGCGGCCTCGTAGCGCTCGGTCGCCAACTGGCCGTGGAATACGGACCGCACGTGCGGGTCAACACCGTCCTACCGGGACCGATTCTCACCTCCGTCTGGGACGACATCAGCGAGTCCGACCGCCTGCGCAGCGCCGCGGCCACCGCGGCCGGGCGGCTCGGCCGGCCCGACGAGGCCGCCGCCGCCGTGACGTTCCTGGCCAGCGACGAGAGTTCCTACATCACCGGCGCGTGCCTCGTCGTCGACGGCGGCTGGACGGCCGTGAAGGACTCCGCATGACGGCCGCGGGCCGGATCGTCAGCGTCGAGACGTTCCTCGTGCCGCCGCGCTGGCTGTTCTGCCGGGTGGAGACGGACCAGGGCGTGGTCGGCTGGGGCGAGCCCATTGTGGAGGGTCGCGCCGAGGCCGTGCGGGCTACCGTCGAGGTGCTGGCCGGTTATCTGGTGGGGCAGGACGCGGCGCGCATCGAGGATCACTGGCAGGTCATGGCCAACGGCGGCTTCTACCGGGGCGGCCCGGTGCTGTCCAGCGCCCTGGCCGGCCTCGACCAGGCGTTGTGGGACATCGCGGGCAAGGCCTACGGCGTCCCGGTGCACGCGATGCTCGGTGGCCCGGTCCGCGACCGGGTCCGCATGTATGCCTGGGTCGGCGGCGACGACCCGGCCCAACTGGCCGACAACATCGGCGCCCGGCTCGAGCAGGGCTTCACCGCCGTCAAGATGAACGCCACCGGCCGGATGCCCGCGCTGGCGACGGTCGCCGACATCACCGGCGTGGTCGACCGCGTGGCGCTGGCCCGCGAGGTCCTCGGCCCGACCCGCGACGTCGCCGTCGACTTCCACGGCCGGGTCGGGGCGGCCGACGCCCGGCGCATCCTGCCGCTCATCGCGCCGTTCCACCCGATGTTCGCCGAGGAACCGGTGCTGCCCGACCGGCCGCACCTGCTGCGCGACGTCGTGACCGCCAGCACCGTGCCGATCGCGACCGGCGAGCGGCTCTACTCGCGGTGGGACTTCCGGCCGGCGCTGGAGGCCGGGGTGGCCGTGGTGCAGCCCGACCTGTCCCACGCCGGCGGCATCTCCGAGACCCGGCGGATCGCGGCCCTCGCCGAGGTGTTTGACGCCAAGCTGGCCCCGCACTGCCCGCTCGGCCCGATCGCCCTCGCGGCCAGCCTCCAGGTCGCCTTCGCGACGCCCAACTTCCTGATCCAGGAGCACTCGATCGGTATCCACTACAACGAGGGCGCCGACCTGCTCGACTACGTGACCGACACCAGCGTGTTCGCCTTCACCGACGGGCACGTCGCCCGTCCGACCGCGCCCGGGCTCGGCGTGCGGATCGACGAGGCCGCGGTGCGGCGAGCGGATCAGGCCGGGCACGCGTGGCGCAATCCGGTCTGGCGGCACGACGACGGCGGGTTCGCCGAATGGTGACGGGCCGGATCGTCCTGACCGCCCGTGTCGACCTCGGCCAGGGTGGTCGTTGGACGTCGCTGGCCGGCGGCGGCCGCGAGTGGCTGTGGTCACGCCCCGATCCCGCGCGGTCCGCGGTCGGCCCGGGAGCACCCTTCGTCGACGCCGGCGGGATCGAAGAGTGCCTTCCGACGGTCCGCGGGCTCCCCGACCACGGCGACGTGTGGAGCCGGCCGTGGACCGGCACCGCGGCCCGGAGCCAGGTGCGCTGCGCCGACTTCGAACTCTGGCGCGGGATCGCGGAGGAGGCCGGTGCGGTCGTGGCCACCTACCGGCTGGCCGCGGACCCGGGTTTCCGCTTCGTCTGGGCCGCCCACGCCCTGCTCGACCTCGGCGAGGGGGCGCGGATCGTCGCGCCGGAGGGCACCGTGACGCGTCTTTATCCGGAAGCGGCCCCACTGCTCGGCCGCCCCTGGCCGGCTGCCGCCGCATACCTGGACGGCACGTGGCCCGCGCCGCACGGCCTGCGGCTCGACCGGTTCGGCGCCGACGACGGCACCGCCGTTGGTGCCGTGCTGCGCTGCGCCGCCGTGCGGGTGGTGGACCGGGCGGACGTGCTCGACCTGCGGGTGGAAGCGCCGCCGGGCGTCCCGGTCGGCACCGCGCTGTGGCGCAACCTCGGCGGCTTCCCCGACGGCTCGCCGTACCGCAGCATCGGTGTCGAGCCTATGCTCGGCGCCGTCTTCGACCTCGGGGAAGCCGGCCCCGACGACGCGGCGGTCGTCCCGCCGTCGGGCGAACTGAGTTGGCGGCTCGTGCTGGCCGCGGAACGGATGGACGGATGACCTTCCTCGAGACCCTGGCGGCCCGCCGCCTGCTGGCGATCGTGCGGGGACCGGACCCGCGCGCGGCCACCCGCACCGTGCTCACCCTGCTCGACGAGGGCGTGGATCTGGTCGAGGTCTCCCTGGTGACCCGAGACGCGCTCACGGTGATCCGCGACGTGCGCGCGGCGCTGGGCGCGGGAGCCGACCTCGGGGCCGGGACGGTGGTGACCGCGACCGACGCGCACGCCGCGGCCGAGGCCGGCGCCTCGTTCCTCGTCACTCCGGCGGTCAGCGAGGCGGTGCCGGCCGGACGCGCGCTGGGCCTGCCCGTCCTGGCCGGAGCGCTCACCCCGACCGAGGTGGTGGCGGCGCTGGGGGCCGGGGCCACCGCGATCAAACTGTTTCCCGCGTCGCTCGGCGGCGTGCGTCACCTGCGCGCCCTGCGCGACCCGTTCCCGGAGGTGGCGTTCGTGCCGGTCGGCGGCGTCGGCGTCGCGGAGGCGACCGACTACCTGGCCGCCGGCGCGGTGGCGGTCGGTGTCGGCTCGCCACTGGTCGGCGACGCCGCCGCCGGCGGAAGCCTCGACGACCTGCGCGGCCGGATCCGCGCCTTCCGGGCGGCGCGGTGAGCGTGGTCGACGTCGTCACCTTCGGCGAGACGATGGCGGCGCTGCGGGCCGACGGCCCGATCCGGCTGGGCGGGACGATGCGGCTGACGGTCGCCGGCGCCGAGTCGACCGTGGCGATCGGGCTCGCCCGGCTGGGCCATCGGGTCGGCTGGGCCGGCCTGGTCGGCGGCGACGAGACCGGCGAACTCGTGCTGCGCACCCTGCGGGCCGAGGGGGTCGACGTCGGTCACGCCCGCGTCGACGAGCGAGGACCGACCGGACTCGTCCTCTTCGAGCGCCGGGTCGGCGACCTCGTCCGGGTCACCTATCACCGGTCCGGTTCCGCGGCGTCGTACCTCTCGCCGGCTGACGTCCTGCCGGCACTCGACCCACCGCCCAGGCTGCTGCACGTCACGGGCATCACCCCGGCCCTGGGCCCCGCGCCCGCGCAGGCGGTCCGGGCGGCGGTGGAGTCGGGCGTACGGGTCTGCCTCGACGTCAACTATCGCGGCCGCCTCTGGGACCGCGATCAGGCCGCTGCGGCGCTGCGCCCGCTGGTCTCCTCCCTGTCGGTGGTCGTCGCGTCCGACGACGAGTTGGACCTCCTCGCGCCGCCCTCGGCCACGACCGAACGCGACCGGGTTTCGGCCCTGCTCGACGCCGGGGTGAGCGAGGTGGTCGTCAAACGCGGCGCGGCCGGAGCGAGCGGCCACACCAGGCGGGAGAGCGTGCACGTGCCGGCCCGGCGGATCCGCGTCGTCGACGTGGTCGGAGCCGGTGACGCGTTCGTCGCCGGCTACCTGTCCGGGCTGCTCGACGACCTGGACCTGGCCGGCCGGCTCGACCGCGCGGCGATCACGGGCGCCTTCGCGGTCGCGGCACCCGGCGACTGGGAAGGCCTGCCGACCCGGTCCGAACTCAGGCTTCTCGACACCGGCCCCGGGCACACCCTGCGCTGACCGCGTTGTGGTACCTGGGTCTGACGTCGTCGGGGCCCGCCGTTCCTAGGATGAGGGCTGTGTCCCGTGGTCTCAGGCTCGACGCGGCGGTCCCGATCGGGGGGCGGCGATGACCATCAGGGTGGTGCTGGTCGACGACCAGACGCTGGTGCGCACGGGCTTCCGGCTCGTCCTCGACGAGACCGACGACATCGAGGTGGTCGGCGAGGCCGCGGACGGGCCGCGAGCGCTCGACGTGGTGGCACTGACCCGCCCCGACGTCGTGTTGATGGACGTGCGCATGCCCGGCCTCGACGGCATCGAGACCACCCGCCGCATCCGCTCCAGTCAACACCCGGCCAGGGTCATCATCCTGACCACCTTCGACCTCGACGAGTACGTGCTGGCCGGCCTGCGCGCCGGTGCCAGTGGCTTCCTGCTCAAGGACGCCCTCGCCGCCGACCTGGTCTCCGCGGTGCGGGTGGTGGCGGCCGGCGAGTCGGTGGCGGCGCCCAGCGTCACCCGCCGCCTGATCGCCCATTACGTCGGCCGCGCACCGGCGCCGCCCACCTCCGCCGAGCGGCTCGCCGCCCTCACCGGCCGCGAGCGGGAGGTGCTCACCCTGGTCACCCGGGGCATGTCGAACGCCGAGATCGCGGCCGCCCTGGTCCTTTCCGAGAGCACGGTCAAGACCCACCTCGGCCGCATCCTGTCCAAACTGGACCTTCGTGACCGGGTCCAGGCGGTCATCCTCGGCTACGAATGCGGCCTCGCGGCGACGGAGTAGACCGTCTCCTGCCGATCATCCCGGCTCGCGACGGGCCCAGACGCCGCCTGGCGGCGTCTCGGGATCACGGCGGGCCGGGCTGGCCGTCAGGGGTGCCGGCCGGACCCGGTCGCCAGCGGCGGTGGCGGGTGCCGGGCTCGCCGGCGCGGATGAGGTCGAGTCGCGGTCGCGGGCCGTCCGTGCGGCCACTTCGCGGCCGGCGTGATCCGGCCTGCCAGGGCTGTGGCCACTGAGCGCCAGGGCCGGCGTACCCCTGCTCCGCGGCAGCGTGCAGTGTCCAGTGTGGATCATAGAGATGTGCCCGGCCGATCAGGCACAGGTCGGCGCGGCCGGCGAGCAGGATCGAGTTGACGTCGTCGTACGACGAGATCGCGCCGACGGCCATGGTCGCGATGCCGGCCTCGTTGCGGATGCGGTCCGCGAACGGTGTCTGGTAGGAGCGGCCGAACGCCGGTCGCTCCGCCGGGTCGACCTGGCCGGTGGAGACGTCGACGATGTCGGCGCCGGCCGCAGCGAACGCCCGCGCGATCTCGACGGCATCGTCGGCGTCGACGCCGTCGGCGCACCAGTCGGTGGCCGAGATCCGCACGCTCATCGGCAGGTCGGCCGGCCACGCGTCGCGCATCGCCGCGAAGACCTCGAGCGGAAAGCGCAGGCGGTTGGCCAAGCTCCCGCCGTATCGGTCGGTCCGGTGGTTGGTCAGCGGGGAGATGAACGAGGACAGCAGGTAGCCGTGGGCGCAGTGCAGTTCCAGCAGGTCGAAGCCGGCCCGGGCGGCACGCCGGGTGGCGCCCACGAACTGCCGCGTGAGCTCGCTCAGGTCGCTGACCGCGAGCTCGCGCGGGGTCTGGCTGACACCTGGCCGGTAGGGCAACGGCGAGGGCCCGACCACCTCCCAGTTGCCCTCCGGGAGCGGCTCGTCCATCCCCTCCCACATCAACCTGGTCGACCCCTTGCGGCCCGAGTGTCCCAACTGGACACCGATCCTGGCCGCCGAGTTCCCGTGCACGAACTCGGTGATCCGCCGCCAGCCCGCCGCCTGCTCGTCGGTGTAGAGACCGGTGCAGCCGGGCGTGATCCGACCGGTGGGTGAGACGCACACCATCTCGGTCATCACCAGGCCCGCGCCGCCGAGCGCCTTTCCGCCGAGGTGGACGAGGTGGAAGTCGTTGGGCAGCCCGTCCTGTGCGCAGTACATGTCCATCGGCGATACGACGACGCGGTTGACCAGTTCCAGACCGCGCAGCCGGAAGGGCTGGAACATCGGCGGCCGGACCTCGCCGTCGCCGGCGAACCAGGCGTCGACCCCGGCCACGAACTGCGGGTCGCGCACGCGCAGGTTCTCGTAGGTGACCCGGCGGCTGCGGGTCATGATGTTGAACGCGAACTGTCGCGGGTCCTGGCCGGTGTACTGCCCCAGGTTCTCGAACCACTCGAGACTCGCCTGCGCGGCCCGTTGCGTCGAGACCACCACGGGCTTGCGTTCCGCCTCGTAGGACGTCAGCGCCGCGTCCAGGCCGGGCTGCTCGCGCAGGCACGCGGCCAGCGCCAGGGCGTCCTCCATGGCCAGCTTGGTGCCGGAGCCGATGGAGAAGTGCGCGGTGTGTGCGGCGTCGCCCAGCAGGACCACGTTGCCGTGCCGCCACCGTTCGTTGCGGATGGTCACGAACGTGAGCCACCGGGAGTTGTTCACATACAGCTCGGCGTCGCCCAGGGCGTCGCGAAAGAGGTCGCGGACCAGCTCCACCGACTTCTCGTCGGACTCGCCCGGCAGGAACGAGCGCGCCGCGAAGCTGTCGAAGCCGGCGCGGCGCCACACCTGCTCGTTCATCTCGACGATGAACGTGCTCGTCCGCGCGTCGAACGGGTAGCCGTGTACCTGCATGACGCCGTGCGGCGTCTCGTTGACGTAGAACGTGAACGCGTCGAAGACCCGGTCGGTGCCGAGCCACATGTAGCGGCACCGCGTGGTCTCCGCCGACGGGCGGAACACCTCCGCATAGCGGCCGCGCACGGTCGAGTTGACGCCGTCGCTGGCGACGACGAGATCGTAGGACTCCCGCAGCAGCTCGACGTCGGGCGCGGCGGTCGAGAATCTGAGGTCGACGCCCAGCTCGCGGCAGCGCTGCTGGAGCACCTCCAGGAGGCGCCTGCGGCCCATCGCGGCGAACCCGTGCCCCCCGCTCGTGTGCACCTCGCCGCGGAAGTGGACGTCGACGTCGTCCCACTGCGCGAACTCGCGCCGCATCTGCTCGAAGATGCGCGGGTCGGCGTGTTCGATGCCGCCGAGCGTCTCGTCCGAGAACACCACGCCGAAGCCGAACGTGTCATCGGCGGCGTTGCGCTCCCAGACGGTGACCTCGTCGGCCACCTCCAGCTGCCGGACGAGGGCCGCGAAGTAGAGGCCGCCGGGACCGCCGCCGATCACCGCGATCCGCACCGGGCCACCTCGCCGACCCTCATGCCGGCTCCGCCATGGTCGGGACGGAGGCCTGCGCCCGCAGGACGTATCGCTGGACCTTGCCCGTGCTGGTCCGCGGCAGGCTCGCGATGAACTCGACCGCGCGCGGGTATTTGTAAGGCGCGATCTGCCGTTTCGTGAACTCCTGCAGCTCCGCCGCCAGCGAAGGTGTGCCGGCCGTGCCCGGGCGCAGCACCACGTAGGCCTTGACGATCTGGCCGCGCTGCGGGTCGGGGGCCCCGACGACACAGCACTCCTCGACGGCCGGGTGGGCCGTCAGCGCCTCCTCGACCTCGGGGCCGGCGATGTTGTAGCCCGACGAGACGATCATGTCGTCCCGCCGGGCGAGGTAGTGGAAATAGCCGTCCTCGTCCTGCAGGTAGGTGTCGCCGGTGAAGTTCCATCCATTCTGGACATACGCCGACTGTCGCGGATCGTTCAGGTAGCGGCACCCCGTCGGGCCTTTGACGGCCAACCGGCCGGGAGTGCCGCGCGGGACCGGGTCGCCGGCGTCGTCGAGCACGGCGGCGCGGTAGCCGGGTATGACGCGGCCCGTGGCGCCGGGGCGGATGTCGTCGTCGGCGGCGGAGATGAATACGTGCAGCATCTCGGTCGACCCGATGCCGTCGATCAGCCGTACCCCGGTCGTCTGGAAAAAGTCGTGCCAGGTCGCGGCCGGCAGGTGCTCGCCGGCGGAGACGGCGCGGCGCAGGCTGCGCAGCCGTTCCGGCCGGCCGGCGCGCAGCATGGCCCGGTAGGCCGTCGGCGCGGTGAAGCAGACGGTCGCCCCGTGCCGGGCGATCAGGTCGGCGAGCTGGTCCGGGGTGGCCTTCTCGACGAGCAGGGTCGCCGCGCCGACCCGCAGCGGGAACACCAGCAGGCCACCGAGCCCGAACGTGAAGGCCAGCGGGGGAGTGCCGGTGACGATGTCGTCGGGCCGCGGCCGCACCAGGTGGCGGGAGAAGGTGTCGGCGATCGCCAGCACGTCGCGGTGGAAGTGCATCGTCGCCTTGGGGCGCCCGGTCGTGCCGGAGGTGAAGGCCAGCAACGCGACGTCGTCGGCCGAGGTGTCGATCGCGGTGAACCCGTCGTCGACCGCTTCGACGCCCGGCCCCAGGGCGTCGTAGGTCACGACGGGAGCATCGCCGAGCCGGGCCAGTCGCAGGTCGTCGACGAACCGGGCGTCGCACAGGGCGAGGTCGACGCGGGCGATCTCGGCGACGGCGGTCAGTTCCGCCGGGCGCAGCAGGGGCATCGTGGTGACCACCACGCCGCCGGCCTTGAGCACGGCGAACCAGCACGCCGCGAGCCACAGGTTGTTGGGGCCGCGCAGCAACACCCGGTTGCCCGGCACGACGCCGAAGTCGCGGGTCAGCACCGTGGCGATCCGGTTCGACATCCGTTCCAGCTCGCCGTAGGTCCACGTCTCGCCGGTGGGGGTGAGCAGGCAGGGCCGGTCGGGGCCGAGCCGGGCGATCACGGCGGTCAGCAACTCGACGGCGCAGTTGAGGCGGTCGGGGTAGCGCACCTCGGCCAGTTCGAAGATCATCTCCGGCCATTGGTCGAACGGCGGGAGGTGGTCGCGGCAGAACGTGTCCACGTGTGCGGACGGTTTGAGCGCGGTCGCATTGTCCCACGTCATTCCCCAAGTATTCGCATCCCATGACGACAGTCAAGAGAACGCATCAGATATGGTTTCTCCGTGGTGGTGGAGACGGACGATTCGGGCGGTCGCGGCCAAAAACCGAGGGCGCTGATCGTCACGGTGTACGGCCTGTACGCGCGCGAGGCCGGCGGCCGGATGAGCGTGGCGTCGATCATCCGGTTGCTGGCCCAGTGCGGCGTCGACGAGCCGGCCGTCCGCTCCGCGATCTTCCGCCTGAAGCGCCGCGGCCTGCTCGACGCGGTGAGGGTCGACGGCGTCGCCGGGTACGAACTGTCCGACGACGGCCGCGAGATTCTCCGCGAGGGGGACCGGCGGATCTTCGATCGCCGGCGCGCGACGCCGGCCGACGGCTGGATCCTGGCGGTGTTCAGTGTCCCGGAGAGCAAGCGGGACCAGCGGCACGTCTTGCGCTCGCGGCTCGCCTGGCTCGGTTTCGGCACGGTGTCCGCCGGCGTCTGGATCGCGCCGGCGCACCTCTACGACGAGACTCGGGAGACGTTGGAGCGTGACGGCCTGGCCGTCTACGTCGAACTGTTCCGCGGCGACCACCTCGCGTTCGCCGACACCGCCGCACGCGTGGCGCAGTGGTGGGACCTGCCCCGGTTGTGCCGGCTCAACGACGACTTCCTGCGCCGGTACGAACCCATGGCCAAGGCCTACCGCCGGCGCACCCGACTCGACGACGCGCAGGCGTTCGCCGACTACGTCAACGCGCTGACGGACTGGCGCCGGCTGCCCTACCTCGAACCGGGCCTGCCGCTCGAGACCCTCCCGCCGGACTGGAACGGCGTCCGGGCCGCGGACGTCTTCTTCGCCCTGCACGAGCGGCTCGGCGGGGCCGCGCACCGGTTCGTCGACTCGGTGCGGGCCGACGTGCGGGTGGGCTGACCGGTCAGACCACCGCGAATCCCTGCACCTCGACGAGCGCCTCGACGTCCCACAGCCGCGACACGCCGATGCCGGCCATGGCGGGGTAGTCGGTGCCGACCAGCCGCCGCCAGACCCGGCCGATCTCGGCCGCCCGGGCCCGGTAGTCGGCCAGGTCCGTCGCGTAGACGGTCAGGCTCGCGAGCTGCTCGGGGCGCCCGCCGGCCGAGCGCAGCGCGGTCAGCAGGTTGGTCAGCGCCTGTTCGAACTGTGTGACCACGTCGGCACCGACGATCCGGCCCTGCGCGTCGAGCGCCGTCTGCCCGGCCAGGAAGACGACCGTGCCCCGGCCCACCACGGCATGCGAGAAGCCGCGCGGCCGCGCCAGCTCCGGCGGGTTCACCCGCTCCAGCGTCACTGCACCGCGCCTCCGTCCACATTGATGGCCTGCCCGGTGACCGCGCCGTTGGCGAGGCAGAACCAGACCGCGTCGGCGACCTCGGCCGGCTGGATCAGCCGGCCGATCGGCTGCTTGCGCTCCAGCAGTCGCCGGGCCTCCTGCGGGCTGCGCCCGGTGGTCGACGCGATCGTGTCGACGGTGACGTCGGTCATCGGGGTGTCGACGTAACCGGGAGCGACCGCGTTTACGGTCACGCCGGTGCCGGCCAGCTCGGCGGCCGCGGACCGGACCAGGCCCAGCACGCCGTGCTTGCTGGCGGTGTAGGCGGCGATGTAGGGCTCGCCGACGTGGGCCGCCGAGGACGCGATGACGACCACCCGGCCCCAGCCCGCCGCACGCATCGCCGGCAGGCACCGGCGCACGCACCGGAAGGGCGCCGTCAGGTTGAGGTCGAGCATCCGCTGCCAGTCGGCGTCGGTGGTGCGGTCGAGCCGGGCCGAGTGTCCCGCGCCGGCGCAGGCGACGAGCACCTCGACCGGTCCCCAGGTCCGCTCGACCATGCCGTACGCGGACTCGATCTGCTCGGGATCGGTGACGTCGGCCGGGACGGCCAGCACGGGCCCCGCGCATCCCGCGGCCGCCTCGTCCAGCCGGCGGCCGTCGCGGGCGAGCAGAGCGACGCGCAGACCCTGGTCGCTCAACCGCTGCGCGACCGCCCGGCCGATGCCGCGGCTCGCGCCGGTGACCAGCGCGACCCGCCCGTCCATCAGCGTCCCTGCCAGCGGGGCGGGCGCCGCTGCGTGAACGAGGCGTGGAACTCGGCATGGTCCTTTGTGGTCATCAGCAGGGCCTGGGTCATCGCGTCGAGCTCCATCGCCGCCGACATCGGCATGTCGAGCTCGCGGGTGAGCAGCGACTTGGTCTGTGCGAACGCCAGCGTCGGCCCGTCGGCGAGGGTCCGGGCGAGTTGGGCCACCGCGGCGTCGAGGTCGTCGTCGGACACGAGCCGGGACACCAGGCCGTAGCGGTCGGCGGTCGCCGAGTCGATCGTGGCGCCGAGCATCAGCAGTTCCGTCGCCCGGCCCAGACCGACCACCCGCGGCAGCAGGTAGGCGGCGCCCATGTCGCCGCCGGACAGCCCGACCTTGGTGAACAGGAACGCGAACCGGCCGGACGTGCTGACCACCCGGAAGTCGGACGCCAGCGCGACGACCGCACCGGCGCCCGCGGCGATGCCGTGTATCGCGCTGACGATGGGGATCGGGCACTCGCGCATCGCGCGGATGACGTCGCCGGTCATCTTGGTGAACCGCATCAGGTCGCGCGGCTCCATGGTGACCAGCTCGCCGATGATCTCGTTGACGTCGCCGCCGCCGCAGAACCCCTTGCCGGCGCCGCGGATGACCAGCGCCCGCACGTCCTGGTGGTGCGGCAGTTCGGCGAGCAGGTCGCGCAGGTCGGCGTAGCTCTCGAAGGTGAGCGCGTTGAGCTTCTCCGGGCGGTCCAGCGTCACCGTGGCCACTCCGTCGGCCTTGGCGAACCGGAAGTTGTGCCACGACGTGGTCAGCTCGGGCGAGGCGTGGAACCGGTATGGCGTCGTCATCTGATGCCGATCAGCTCGCGGGCGATGATGGTGCGCTGGATCTCGGAGGCGCCTTCGTAGATGCGCAGGGAGCGTACGTCCCGGTAGAGCTGCTCGAGCAGGTGGCCGCTGCGCAGCGCGACCGCGCCGTGCAGTTGCACGCAGCCGTCGACGACCTGCTGCGCCGCCTCGGTGGCGAACAGCTTGGCCATCGCCGACCGGCGCCGCTGTTCGCGCGGGTCGTCGCCGGCGTCATAGGCGGCCGCAGCGGCGTAGACGAGCAGCCGGGCCGCCTCGACCTGGGTGGCCATGTCGGCGATCCGATGGGCGACCGCCTGCTGCCGGGCCAGTGGGCCGCCGTGCACCTGCCGGGTCCGGGCGTGCGCGACGGTGGCGTCCAGGGCGGCCTGGGCCATCCCGACCGCGAACC
The DNA here is from genome assembly GCF_040676615.1 of Asanoa sp. NPDC049573. Classification (NCBI taxonomy): domain Bacteria; kingdom Bacillati; phylum Actinomycetota; class Actinomycetes; order Micromonosporales; family Micromonosporaceae; genus Asanoa; species Asanoa sp. NPDC049573. Next base: position 91,468 of record NZ_JBFAPI010000004.1, on the reverse strand, counting down.
CGCCGACGCTCGGCCGGAACAGGTCCAGGGTGCGCATGGCGACGGCGAAACCGCCGTCGACCTCGCCCAGCACCGCCTCCGGGCCGACCTGCACGCCGTCGAAGACCAGCCGGCCGATGGGGTGCGGGGAGAGCATGTCGAGCGGCTCGCCGGACAGGCCGTCGGCGGTGCCCGGCACGGCGAACGCGGTGACGCCCTTGCTTTTCGCGCCGGGCGTCGTGCGGGCGAACACCGAGTAGATGTCGGCGTCCGGCGCGTTCGAGATCCACATCTTCTCGCCGGTCAGCCGCCAGCCGGCACCGTCCGGCTCGGCCCGCAGCGTCAACGCCGCGGCATCGGAGCCGGCGCCCGGCTCGGAGAGGGCGAAGGCGGCCACGGCCTCGCCCGAGACGACCCGTGGGATCCACTCACGCACACACCCGGGCGTGCCGGACTGCAGGATCGGATACGAGCCCAGGCCCTGCAGCGCCAGCGCGGTCTCGGCCTCGGCGCTGACCTGGGCGAGCGTCTCGCGCAGCAGGCAGAGTTGCAGCGCCGCGGCGTCGCGCGGCTGGTCACCGGTGCCGCCGAACGCCGCGCGCAGCAGCCCGAGATCGCCCATCGCGCGGAGCAGCGGCCGGTTGACCCGGCCGTCGTGGCGGGCCAACGGGACAAGCCGCTCGGCCGCCGTCGCCCGAGCCCAGCCGACGAACCGCTGGTGCTCGGCGCTGAGGCGAAACTCGACCACCGGCGGTCCCTCCCGGGTCGGCACCTACGGCCCGGCTAAACGATAACGCATCCGTGACGCCCGTCAACAGATCGCAATCTTGCCTGCCGGGGAACGCCGGCGCCGAACCGCCGCCGGCCCGGCCCGGGCGGTGCGGACCTACCGGTCCCCGGTTGTGTGCCGCCACTCCAGCCGGACGAGACCGGTCCGCGTCGGACGGTGATCCGTACGGCCGGCGGCTACCGGCTCAACCTGAGCGACGACGAGCTCGACCTGGCCGACGTCCGTCGTCAGGTGCGCCGGGCCCGCACTGGCCACCACCAGTTGACCCTGCCGAACGCCGCTACCAGGGCCGGGGTCAGGACCCCGCGGACGATGGTGGCGTCCAGGGCGATGCCGAGGGCGAGCGTCGTCGCGAAGATCTTGACGTCGACCACCGGGACGGTGGAGAGGGCGATGAAGGCCAGCACCAGGATCAGCGCGGCCGAGGTGACCAGCCGGCCCGTGTAGCCGATGCCGTGCACGGTGGCCTCGTCGGTGGACAGGCCGTTGTCGTGGCCCTCGCGGATGCGGGACAGGATGAAGACCTCGTAGTCCATCGACAGTCCGAACAGGAACGAGAACGCCGCGATCGGCACCCAGACGGTGATCGAGCCGCTCGCCTCCGTGCCGAACAGGGCCTCGCTGCCGTGGCCCTGCTGCCAGATCAGGACCGTCAGGCCGTACGCAGCGGCGATCGAGACGACGTTGAGCAGCAACGCCTTGACCGGCAGCCAGATCGAGCGCAGCGCCCGGGCCAACAGGGCGAAGGTGACCAGCACGACCAGGGCCAGCACCCACCAGCTATCGCCGTAGATGGCGTCGACCGAGTCGGCGTCCTGTGCCGCCGTGCCGCCGACCTCGCCGGGCGCGACCGCCCGGATCCGCTCGACCGTCGCCGCGCCCGCCGGACTGGCCGGGTCGGCGTCCAGCAGCACGGGGAGCAGCCGCTCGTCGCCGACGGTCCAGCCGGGACCGGTCGGCGTGACGACAGCCCGCACGCCGTCGACCCCGGCCACCGCCGCGGCGTCGCCGGTGGTCAGCACTTCGACGGGGCGCAGCACACCGGGGGAGATCCCGGCGTCGACCAGGTTGCGGTAGCCGATCGCCGCGGGGCTGTCACCGCCCGCGATGGCGGCGATCTCCGGCGAGCCCAGGCGCAGCCCGAAGACCGGCAGCGCGAGGACGACCAGCGCGGCGGTGGCCAGTGCGGCGGCGACCCAGCGGTGCCCGACCACGGAGCGGCCGATGGCCAGCCAGGCCCGGCTCTCCGTCTTCGGCGGGCGGCGGCGCGGCCACTCCAGCCTCGGGCCCGCCGACGCGAGCAGCGCGGGCAGCAGCGTCATCGCGACCAGGACACTGACCAGCGGGATCAGCAGGCCGCCCACGCCGATGCTGCGCAGGAACGGCAGCGGCAGCACGACCAGCGCGAGCAGGGAGATGGCCACCGTCACGCCGCTGAAGACGACCGCGCGGCCGGCGGTGGCCATCGCCGTGCGTACCGCCGTCTCGTTGTCGTTGCCGTTGGCGCGCTCCTCACGCCAGCGCATGACGATCAACAACGCGTAGTCGATCGCGACGCCGAGGCCGATCAGGCCGACCAGGTATTGCACGATGAACGAGACGTCGAGGCCCGCGGTCAGCGCCAGGACCAGCAGGAACGTCGTGGTGATGGCGACGGCGGCCATCAGCAGGGGTACGAACGCCAGCAGCGAGCCGAACGCGAGCGCGAGGACGACCAGCGCACCGCCGGCGCCCAGCGCGATCTCGACGATGATCGGCCGGTCGGAGCCGCCGCCGCTCTCGTTGAGCGGGTCGACCCCGGTCACCAGCAGCGGTGCCCCGCCGATCCGCAGATCGCCGATCGCGCCTTCGATCTGCGGCAACGCGGCGGCGTAGGGTTCGGGCCCCGGCGTGAACGGGGGATAGACCAGGGCGAAGGTGGTGCGGCCGTCGGCCGACAGGAACGGCACCGGGTCGGCCACGTCGAGCGCGGACGCGATCCGCCAGCCGGGCTTCTGCAGTCGGCCGAGCGCGGCGCCCAACTCCGCGCGTACGTCCGGGTCGGTCACCGCCCGACCGGCGGGGAGGGTGACGGTGACGACCAGCGGGTCGACGTCGCCGCCGCCACCGAAGGTGCGCTCGATCCGCTGGTTGGCCTCGTACGCCGGCTGGCCGGGGAAGCTGAACTCGTAGCTCAGCCGATCGATCGCGCGTGGCGCCAGGGCGCCGCCGACGACCGCGAGCAGCAGCCAGCCGAGCATCACCAGTCGCCGATGGCGCAGGATCCAGTTGGTCCACATCGTCGCCGCCCTGGGGTTCCGGGGTATAAGGAGCCTTATGGTTAGCCGGCAGCCTACGCTGCCAAACATGGACTTCGACGACGACGCCGTCGTCCCGTGGACGGTGGTGCGGGCCAGCCATGCCCTGAGCCGCGTGTTCACGGCCGAGCTCGCCGCCGTCGGCCTCAAGCCGCATCTGTTCGGCATCCTGGCCACCCTCCACCGCAACCCCGGCATGTCCTCGGCCGACCTGGCCCGCCAGGTGCGGGTCACGCCGCAGAGCATGGGCTCGCTGCTGCGCGGGCTGTCCGCCGACGGCCTCGTCGAGCACCCGGAACCGCGGCGTGGCCAGCCGCTGTCGCTGCGCCTCACGGCCGCGGGGGAGGAGTTGCTCGGCCGGGCCTGGCCGGTGATCGCGCGGATGAACCAGCCGGAAGCGCTCGGCCTCACCGCGACCGAGGCCCGCCAGCTCAACTCCCTGCTGCACCGCGTGCTCGCGGCGACCGACTGAGTCGGGCTCGGCAGTGGGACAATGACACCACAGCTCGCCCCGCCTCACCCCCCAAGGTTGGCGACATGACCGCGGATCCTGCCGCCCAGCTGCCCACCTTCTGTCACATCAGCGACTTCGGCGAGTACGGCTACCGGCGCCTTCACCGCATGATCGCGATCAGCCAACCGCTGACGCTGTGGTCGCCGTCGAGCGTCCTGTTGCGGTCGAAGGCGTGCTCGGTCAGCCCGGACGACTTCGTCAAGCTCGTGGAGAACGGAACCGTTCGGATCGTCGGGCGGGAGTCGTGGTTGTTGGACCGTAGCTTTCGGGACCGCCACCACTGGGATGGCGCCCGGTGGGACCCGAAGATCGACGGCGCGATCAGGGACATCTTTCACGAGGATCATCTTGGTGGTGGCGCTCGACGGCATCCGCGGGTGGCGGTCGCGCCCGACGCGGGCGGCCGCCAGTGGGCCGCGGGGTTTCTGGACGAGCATCCGGAGCAGCTCGGGTTCTGGGAGGGCGTGATCGTCGGTGATCGGCCGCAGGACCGGATTCCGGCCGGCACCTTCGAATCGATCCAGAAGATGCCATGGGACCCCCGCGGCGCGGTCGAATATCTCCTCGGTTCGGCCCGCAACCACGGACAGGCGCTGGCGAATGCCGGGTCGGAGATGGACTTCCTGCTGCGCCCGGCCGATGCGCGGTTCCTGAACCTGATGGCGCAGGCGCGCATCGACGGACAGCCGGCGGTCGGGCCGCCGGCGCCGCGTCAAGCTCCCGAACCGGGGCAGGAGCAGTTCCTGGCGGCTCAACTGCTCGAAGTGCTGGCTCGCCTGGATGACGTGCGCGGTCGGGGCGGGCTGATGCGCTTCATCGGCAACGGTGGTCACGCCGAGTTGGTCGCGTGGTTCAGGACCGTCGCGGATCTGCTCAAGGGCACCGACCCGACGCGGTTCGAGGGCGAACTCCTGCGCCACCTCCAGAACGAGGTGCGCAAGGGCAGCCGCCGCGGGCTCGGCTCCCTCCTGGACGGTCCGCCCAGCGTGGTTACGTCCGTCGTGGGAGCCGCCGGTGTCGCCGTCGACGGTTTGCAGGTCGCGCAGGATGCCAGCGTCATGAACCTGCTCGGCGTCGCGATCAGCACGTTCATGATCGGCGCCGGCCTCTGCCAGCGGCTGGGTTGGGTGGGCGGTTCGTTCACCGGGATTCAATGGCCGTATCTGTACACGTACGGCAAAGCCCCCAACAAGGATCGGCAAACCAGGCTGCTGGATCTTCTGGAGAACATCGACTAGCGAGGGTTGAAATCTGCACCGCTGGGTATAGAATTAATGCGTCAGCAAGCACAACATCTCTCCCGTGACTGACCGATACTCCGCCTTGGAGGTGTGCTGATCATGATGCGTTTCGACCCGTTCCGTGACTTCGACCGGCTCGCCAGTGAGGTGCTGGGCGCGGCCCGCACGCCGTCGCTGATGCCGATGGACTGCCTGCGCACGGGCGACACCTTCGTCGTCCGCTTCGACATGCCGGGCATCGATGTCGACAGCCTCGACGTCTCGGCCGAGCACAACACCCTCACCGTGTCGGCCGAGCGCCGCCGGCACGACCCCGACGACGCGACCTACCTCGTCTCCGAGCGGCCGTCCGGCACCTACCGTCGCCAACTCGTGCTCGGCGAGGGCCTCGACATCGACGCGATCCGCGCCGACTACAGCGACGGTGTGCTGAGCCTGACCATCCCGGTGGCGGAGCGGGCCAAGCCGCGCCGCATCGAGGTCACCCGCGCGGGCGCCGACCACAATGTTCTCGAAGGGGCGAGCGCCTGAGACCGACATCGGACGGACCCGCCGCGAGCCCGGCGGGTCCGCCGGGCAGGAGGCCACCCATGGGCGACGACACTCCCGGCGCCGGCGCGCTCGACGACGCCGGCTATCCCGCTTACGCGATGGGCGCGGCCGCCGACGCGCTCGGTGTGACCCCGGCGTTCCTGCGTGCGGTCGAGACGGCGGGCCTGTTCGAGGCGCACCGTTCCGGCGGCGGCCACCGCCGCTACAGCCGCGACGACCTGCAGCGCGCGGACCGCGCCCGGCACCTGGTCGACGACGGCATGCGGCTGGACGCCGCCGTCCGGATCGTCAGCCTGGAATACCAGCTGGCCGCGGCCACCATGATGATCGAGGTGTTGCGGCGCCGCCTCGGCGACTGACGCTTGGTGGCTCTCCGTGATCATCGGGGTGGTCGGCGATCTTCGATGTCCAGGTCGCCGCGTTGGGCCACCGGCCCGCGCTTTACCATGCGTGAATGGCCACGACCGGGTCGCGAGGATCCCCGCATGCCTGAAGGGCAACCGCGAACCACGGTCGTTCCTGACGAGATGCCGGGGTCCACGGAGCGCTCCAGAGGCACCCGCCGGTGGATACGCTTCCTCGTCATCGCGGCGGTCGTGACGGCGCTCGCCGTGTTCGGCCTGCGCGGCCGCCTTCCCGACCTGGGCGACGTGCTGGCGGCGTTCGCCGACGCCGACTACGGCTGGGTCCTGGTCGCGGTGGTCCTCCAGGTCGCCTCGCTCGGCGCCTTCGTGCTCCAGCAGCAACTGTTGCTGCGCAGCCTGGGCGTACGCGTGCGGCCCGGCCGGGTGTTCGCCATCACCCTGGCCGCCACCGCGGTCGCGATCGGGGTCCCGGCGGGCGCCGCCGTGTCCACGGTCTTCACCGTCCGCGAGTACGAGCGCGCCGGTGCCACGCGCGAGGCGGCGGCAGCGTCGGTCATCGTGTCGGGGCTGGCCTCCATCGGCGGCGTGGCCCTGCTCTACGTGCTCGGCAGCCTGACACTGCTGGCCGGCAGCCCGACGCACGTGATGAACTGGCGGCCGCTGCTCGTCGTCGTGGGGCTGGCCGCTATCACGGTCGTCGCCACCGTGATCGGCCGCCGGCAGCTACGCAGACCGGCGCCGGAGGAAGGCACGAGCGGTGGCACCCGAGCGGCCCGTTGGGCGCGAACCGCGCTGAATTCGGTGCGGAAGGCATGGCGCACCGGCGCCGACGTCGACGCCCGCGACTGGGCGGCCGCGCTCGCGTACTCGACCGCGAAGTGGTTCGCCGACCTGATGTGCCTGGTCGCCGCCGTCCGGGCCCTCGGGCTGCCGGTTTCGCTGACGACGATCGCCGCCATCTACCTCAGTGTCCAGGTCGTCCGCCAGGTTCCGCTCACGCCGGGCGGGATCGGCGTCGTCGACATCGCGCTGATCGCGGGGCTCACGGCCGCGGGCGCCGGCAGCGCGACCGCGGGCGCCGCGGTCCTGATCTACCGCCTGCTCTCCTGCTGGCTCATCATCCCGGCGGGTGGCCTGGCCGCGACGACGCTCCGCCGCGCCCCGGTCACCGCGACCTAGCGGCGCGTTCGGATGGGGCCCCATGGTCGTCCGGAAGCCCGCGCCCGCCATCCCACGGCCGCGGCGGTCAGCGTGGCGGCGCCGGCGACAGCGGCTGGCCTGAGCCAGTGCCGACCCCATCGGGCAGACGTGTCGTCGAGCTCGGGCAGTGGGGCGAAGACGTTGCCCGGGTGCGCCTCGACCGGGTCACGTGACAGGCCGGCGGCGCGCATCAGCGGGCCGACGAGCAGGTCATACACCGGAGGCATGGCGACGAAGCCGATTCGCATGACGCGGTTGGCCAGGCCCACCGACACGGTGCGGCGCGGCCGTTCGGCCAACCGCACGATCGCCGCGGCGACCTTCTCCGGAGCGTCGACAGGTGGCGGCGGCCGGCCGACCCACCCGGCGTAATTGGCCGCGGACCGATAGATCGGCGTGTCCACGCCACCGGGGTCGACGACGCAGACATGGATGTGCCGCGCGTCGCGGGTCTCCTGCCGCAGGACGCGGGCCAGGCCGCGCATCCCCCATTTGCTGGTGATGTAGGCACTCATGTAGGGCGCGGCGACGAAACCGAGCACGGAGCCACCGAGGATCAGCACCCCGGACCCTTGGCTGCGGAAGCGCGAGAGCGCCGCGCGGGCGACGGTGGCGGCACCGAGCAGGTCGGTCCGGACCACCTGCTCGAACACGCCGGCGGGCAGGTCCTCGAAGCGGCCGTACGCCATCACCGCCGCGGTATGCACCCAGACGTCGATCCGGTCACCGCTGCCCGCCAGCGCCGCCACGGACGCGGCGTCGTTGACGTCGACCGGTGCCACCCGCACCCGCGCGCCGAGGGCCCGGCACTCGTCCGCCACCTGCTCGAGCACCCCGGCCGCGCGAGCCGACAGGACGAGATCGTCACCGCGGCGCGCGAACGCGAGGGCGGCGGCGCGGCCGATGCCGCTGGACGCACCGGTCACCACCACGGCCCGCGGCCGTCGGGCACTAGCTGCCATGCAGCGCGGCTACCCACGGATGCCCGGCTTACGCCACGACCAGCGACATCGTGAGTTTCAACTGCCCCATCACGGGCATTCCGCTTCAATAGTACGGCGAACCGACCCGTCACGCGAAGGTGAGCAGCGATGGCCCGCACCGAACACACGATCGCCGCGTCCGCCGAGCAGGTCTTCGCGGTGCTGGCCAACGGGTGGACCTACAGCGACTGGGTGGTCGGCACCGCCCACATCCGTGACGTCGACGCGACGTGGCCGGAGGCCGGCGGCCAGATCCACCACAAGGCCGGCCCGTGGCCGCTGTCGCTGTGGGAACGGACCGTCTCGCTGGAGTGCGAACCGCCGCGCCGGCTGGTCATGCGGCCGCGACTGTGGCCCTTCGGCGAGGCCACCGTGCGTATCACGTTGACAGACGCCGACGCCGGCGGAACGCGCATCGTGCTCGAGGAGCAGTTCACCGGCGGGCCGCTGCTGGCCGTGCGCAACCGCGTCAACGACATGGTGCTGAGCCGGCGCAACGCCGAGTCACTGCGCCGGCTCGCCAACATCGTCGAACGATCCCACCGGCCAACCGCCCGCTAGGTGGCGCGGGTCGATCCAGCTCAGGCGGGCGAGGAAGGCGCTGAAGCCGCCGGGGGCGCGGGCGACCCGGCGGCCGCTCGTCGACACCGGAAGGTCCAGGGCGTGCACGATGCGCCGGCCGGCCAGTCGCGCGGCGGCGACGAACGCCCGGTCCTCGGCCAGCGGGCGCGGTGGGAAGCCGCCCGCGGCCAGGTACGCGGTCGCCGACGCGGCCAGGTTCGCCCCGTGTACGTGGCCCTCCGTCCGGTCGTACGCCGTGCGGTAGGTGGTGGCCAGCAGCGGCGGCCAGGGCGACCAGTCGTCGACGGTGACGGTGCCGACCACCACCTCGGCGCCAGCGGCGGCGTGCCGGAGTTGCCGCGCCAACCACGTGTCGGGGACGCGGGAGTCGGCGTCGGTGGTGGCCAGCCACAGGCCGGCGGCGCCGCTACGTAGCGCATAGGCGGCGCCGGCGGCGCGGGCCCGGCCGACGTTGTGCGCGTCAACCACGACCGTCCGCACCCCCGCGCGTCGGCACGCGGCTGCGGTCCCGTCCGTACACGCGTCGAGCACGACGACCACCTCGACCCGCAGGTGCGGCACCGCGGCGACCGCCACGTCGATGGCGCCCAGACAGCGAGGGAGCAGTTCTTCCTCGTTGTGCGCGGGCACGATCACGGCGACGCGGTTCAGCACAATCCCTCGCGTTGGGCGACGGACCGCGGCGCGGGCGGGACCTTGGTGTAGACGTCGAGGCGGAAGTCGGCCTCCTCGTGCCTGGCCAGGACCGCGAGTTCGGGGCGGTCGTAAGCGAGCCGGCGGTGGACCTCGTCACCGGGTTGCGGATAGTCGTCGATGCGCCGGCGCCAGTGCACCGCGACAAGGTCGCCGCCGGGCGTCAGCGCCGCCTCCGCGCGGGCGAGGAGCAGGTCGAGGTCGTCGTCGCCCAGGTAGTAGGCGATCTCGGAGAGCACGATCAGGTCGAACCCGCCGGGCGGCCACTCGTCGGGCACCCGCCGCTGCTCGACGGTGACGTGTGTGCGGTCGCGGACGCGCTCCCGGGTGGCGGCGACCGCGTCGGTGGCGATGTCGGTGCTGAGCAACGCGTCGCAGCGCTCGGCCAGCAGCGCCGTCAGCACCCCGATCGAGCAGCCGGGCTCGAAGGCCGACGGGTAGCGGGGGCGGGGCAGCGCGGCCATGGTCAGGGCGTACTTGCGTTGCTCGTACCAGCGGGTGGTGAAGCCCCAGGGGTCGGGTTCGGCGGCATACATCTCGTCGAAATAGCCGGCCGGCAAGGTCATAGGAAGAACACCTCGTGGGGTCGCTGGAACCGGGCGATGACGTGTGGCGGGAGGATCGGCGCGCCGTCCGGACCCGGCATCAGCGGGTCGGTCTGGCTGCGGAACTCGGCGATCGCGGCCGCCTTGGCGAGCCGCACGCCGTGCGGCAGGGGCAGCATGCGGCCGCGTGCCCACGGGACGCGGCCGTCGCCGGGCGTGGCCCAGTGCCACGTCCAGATCGGAAACTCCACCAACCGGGCACCGGTCGCCGCGGAGGCCCGCGCGCAGGCCCGCCCGACGGCCTCGTGATCGGGATGTCCGTCGCCCCGCCAGGTGGTCACGCACCAGCGGCCCGGCCTCAGCCGTAGCACGAGGAACCGGGTCAACGCGTCCTCGTCGATGCCGCCGTCGGGCTGCCGGAGCCGGTGGATCGGCACGTCGACCCGCAATGCTCGCAGGGCGGCGCCCGTCTCGGCGCGGCGCCGGTCGGCCAGGGCGACCCGCGCGGCGGCATCGAGCGCGGGATGGGACGCCTCGCCGTCGGTGACCGCGACGATTTCCGCGCCCCGCGCAAGGGCCAGCAGGCCGGCGGCGCCCAGGATCTCGTCGTCCGGATGTGGAGCCACGACGATCGGTTCGTCGGCGCCGGACAGGTCGACGCGGGGCCACCGGGTCTGCTGCAACCACGGCCGCCAGCGCGACTCGGGAGTGCCGAGCCCGGCGATCTCGGTCACCATCGGGGGTCACCGGACTGGGCGACCTGCTCACCGAGCACGGCCAGGTCCCGCTCGCCGTGGCTCTGCCGCAAGTAGACGGTCAGGTCGGCGACCCGCCGGGCGTGCGTCGCGTCGAGACACAGCGGTCCGGCGCCCAACGCCCGACCCACCCGCTCGAGCACCTCGCTGGCCGCCCGTTCGACGATGGCCCGGGTGCGGCCGGCCAGCCACCGGGCGTCACCGCCCGGCTCGGCGTCGATGACCACCGCGGCCGCGTCGAGCGCGACGCCGGCGCCGTGCAGGGCCGCGTCGACGCCGCCCAGGTGCGCCGCCGCGTGCGGATCCGACGCGGTCCGGTCGGAGTCCAGCAACGCCCGCGCCACCCCGACGGCGCCGCCGTGCCAGCACGCCGCGACCCCGATCGCCCCGTGCCAGAAACCCGCCCGGCCGACGTAGTCGCCGGGTTTGCCCACCGCCTCCGCCGGCGTGGAGGTGAACCGGACCGTGCGGCTGTCGCTGGCGGCCATGCCGACCGCCGGCCAGGTGCCGTCGACCGGATCGTTCGGGTTCGCCACCGCGAACAGCCTGATGCCGTCGGGCGCCGACGCGGTCACCAGCGCGTGGGTGCACACGACCGCGCCGGAGCACCAGGGACGCTCGCCGGTGAGGCGCCAGCCGCCGGCTTCCTCGACCGCCGTCAACGACCCCGGAACGGCCGCCCACACCCCCCACCGGCTGTTCGGCGGGACCGGCGGGTGCCCGCCGAGTTCGGCGAGGATCGCCAGTGCGTCGGTGTGCCCCTCGGCCAGGCGGGCCAGCACCAGGTCCTGTTCACCCAGCGCGCGTAACGCCGCCCAGCGCTCGCGGGTGCGCCCGCCGCCCGGCAACGGCAGGTCGAGCGCTCCCGAGGTCACCGCGGCGGCGAACAGGTCCGCCGGCTGATCGCCTCCCACGGGGAGCTTGGTTCCCCGAAATTCACAGAACACGCCTCGCCTTGCGGACGGAGGCCGGCCGCAACCCGTACGACCGTGGCCTGACCGACCTCGTCGGCGAGCTGAGCACCCGCAGTGACGACTTCCGTACCTGGTGGGCCACCCGCCGCCCGCGAGGCAACCGCGGGCGGGCCGGGTCAGTCGTCGATGGCCTGGTAGAGCGTGGTCCAGAAGTCCTGGATCACCCGCGCCTGGTCCGGAGTGGAGGCGCCGACCTGGGTGAGCAGGATTCCGGTGAGCTGGTTGACCGGGTCGGCGTAGGTCGCGGTGCCGCTGCCGCCGTCCCAGCCGAACTGGCCGATCGGTGCGTAGTCACTGCGGTAGGTGCGCACCGCCATGCCCAAGCCCCAGCCGCCCTGCTGGCCTTGGCCGAACGAGATGTGCACGTTGTCGACGGCCATGGCGTGCCGGGCGGCCTGTTGCTCGGGATCGAGGCGGTTGGTGGTCATCAGCTCGACGGCGGGCCGCGACAGGATCCGCTCACCGTCGTGCACGCCGTGGTTCAGCAGCATCCGGAAGTAGGCGTGATAGTCGTCGACGGTGGAGACCAGTCCACCGCCGCCGCCCTGGAACGCCGGGGGCTGGCTCCACCGGCCGCCCGCGGACTCGTCCCACACGTGGAACTCGCCGGTCCGCGGATCAGGGGCGTAGAGGGTGGGCAGCCGGTCGATCTTCTCGGCGGGCACGTGGAAGCCGGTGTCCGTCATACCCAGCGGGCCGAAGACGCGTTCGCGCAGGAAGGTCTCGAACGACTGGCCGGTGACCCGGGCGACGAGCACGCCGACCAGGTCGTTGCTGAGTTGGTACTGCCAGCGCGCACCGGGCTGGTGCATCAGCGGAAGCGTGCCGAGGCGACGCATCCACTCATCCGGCTCGGGCATCGGCTCCGGCAGGTTGGGGGTGAGGCCCTGCTCGAAGATCGCGCCCATGATCGGCGTGCCGAGCGAGGTCATGTCCATGCCGAGCCCGAACGTGGAGGTCAGCACGTCCCGCACGGTGATCGGGCGCCGCGCCGGCACGGTGTCGTCCAAGGCGGCGTCGATCCGGGTGAGCACCCGAGGGTCGGCCAGTTCCGGCAGCCACGGCTCGACCGGTTCGTCCAGCCGCAGCCGGCACTCGTCGAGCAGGACCATCGCCGCCGCCATCGTGACCGGCTTGGACGTGGAGGCCATCCGGAAGATCGTGTCCCGGCGCATCGGGGCGCCGCCGTCGTGGCGCATCGTCCCGATCGTCTCGACGTGTGTTTCGTCGCCGCGGCTGACCAGGGCCACCAGGCCGGGAATCCGGCCGGAGTCGACGTGCCGGTTCAGGACGTCGCTGAGCCGGCCCAGCCCCGCCTTCGAGAAGCCGCTACTACCAGGTGCCATCATGATCTCCTTAACCGACCGGGTTCGATCTCGCCGGAGTGGCGTCGCCGAACCGTTGATGGCGTCCACCGTCGCCGTCCGCGCTGACACGGTGCGGTCGCCGGCCTGACACGCCGCTGACACGCGGTCGACGCGACGGTGATCAGTAGGTTCTCGACCGAGAGGGGGTGGCCGGCCGGTGAAGAAGCACATCCTCTTCGATCACGACGGTGTGCTGGTGGATACCGAATTCTGGTATTACAAAGCGGGGGAGCGGGCCCTCGCGGACATTGGTCTGACGCTGGACAAGGCTCGATACCTCCGCGACATGAGCCGGGGATTGGGCACCTGGGCCCAAGCCCGGGCGGCCGGCATCGACGAGCAGACCATCAGCAGGCAGCGCGTGGTCCGCGACGACTACTACCGGGACTATCTCAGAACAGCGGCCATCGAGATCGAAGGCGTCGTCGAAACCCTTGCCGAGCTGTCCACATACGCCCGCATGGCCATCGTGACGACCGCCAAACGCGCGGACTTCGACCTCATCCATGAAAAGCGCACCATAAGACAGTTCATGGATTTCGTTCTGGTGCGCGAGGACTATCAGTTCGCCAAGCCGCACCCGGAACCGTATCTGACCGGCCTCAAGCGCCTGGGCGCCAGCAGAGAAGAGACGCTGGTCGTCGAGGATTCGGCCCGGGGGCTGAACTCGGCCGTGGCCGCCGGCATCGACTGTGCCATTGTCCACAACGAATTCACGAAAGCACAGGACTTCTCGCGGGCGCGCTACCGGATCGAAACCCTCAACGAACTGAAGGGCATCATCCTCGACATGACCTGATGCGGCACAACAGGTGGGCGGGGCGGTGCTGGTGGCCGGCTCCCGATCCCGCACCCGCGCTCGCCGACCGCCCGGGAAACTGGCCGGCACCGTCGCACCACCACGTCACAGCCATGATGATCGCCTCGGGCTGGTGCCCACCCGAGTGCGGTTCGCGTACGCCAGACCAGTTTTGTGGTGTTTGATCGTTATTTCGACCTGCCTATCACCATATGCGCGGTACGTTCGCCGTGGTGGGGAGGAGAACACGATGAGCGCCGAAGCACCCGGAGTGGTCGAGGCTCCCTTGAGACCGGCGCGCGGTCCGTTGGCGGGCTACTACGCCGCGGTGGCGACGATGGTGGTCCTCGCGCTGATTCCCTACCTGGTGCTCTCGGCGGCGCTGGGTCCGCTCACCGGGATCATCTCCGCGCAGCTCCACATGACCACCGAAGAGGTCAACCTCGCGCTGGGCCTTGCCAACGCCGGCTACGCGATGGGCACGGTGCTGTCGGTTCAGCTCGCCCAGCACCTACCGCAGCGCCGGATGCTGATCATCTACGCCGTCGTACTCGTGATCGGGTCGATCCTCGCCGCGGCCGCCAACGGGCCGGTCATGTTCATCTCCGGACACGTGCTGCAGGGCCTGTGCACCAGCCTCCTGCTCATCGCGGCCGTGCCGCCGCTGGTCACCGGGTTCCCGCCGTCCAAGTTGCGGATAACGGCGGTGATCCTCAACCTGTCGATCTTCGGAGCGGTCGCGTTGGGTCCGCTGATCGGTGGCGTCCAGGCCGATGCCAACGCCTGGCGGCCGCTCTTCTGGGTGATCGCGGGCATCGCCGTCGTAGCTCTGCTGCTGGTGGTGCTGACCTTCGAGGACTCGCCGCCGGCGGACCTCACCTCGACCCGCTCCCCGGTCGCGGTGGGCCTGGCCGCGATCGGCTGCGTCGCGGCGTTCTACGGCGCCGCGCAGCTGCTGACCCACCGCACCATCGAAGCCAAGACGCTGGGCCCCCTGATCGGGGGCGTGATCGTGATCATGTTCCTGCTGGTGCAGCAATACCACTCCAAGCGCCCGCTGCTCATCCTGCGCCCGCTGACGACCACGATGCCGGTGGCCGGCGTCGTGGTCGCGATGTCCGCGGCGGCCGCCTCGGTCTCCGCGGTCACGTTGACCAGCATCCTGCTCCAGGACCGCTACTCGGCCCTCAAGCTGGGACTGCTGTACCTGCCCGAGTTCGGCGGAGCGGTGATCACCGCGATCCTGTTCGCGGCGCTGTTCACCACCCGGGCGTTGCACTATTTCGCGCTGGCCGGCCTCCTGTGTCTCAGTGCGGGAATCGCGCTGATCGCCGGTGCCCTCCCACCGAGCACCATCGTCACGCTGATCGGGACGGGGCTGGTCGGCATCGGCGTCGGCGCCTCGGTCACCCCGGCGCTGTTCATCGCCGGCTTCTCGCTGCGCAACGCCGCCCTCCAGCGGGTGTTCGCCATCATCGAACTGCTGCGCGCGGTGGCGGCGTTCATGATCGCGCCGATCCTCGTCTACATCTCCGTGACCGTCGGATCGAGCCCGACATCGGGGATCCGCACCGCGCTGTGGATCTGCCTCGGCCTATCCGGCGGTGGTACGTTGCTCGCGGTCGCGCTCTACGTTCTCGGCGGCGTGCGCCCGCCCACCCCGTCGCTGGAGCGCTGGTTCGGCGGCGGATCGGGTTGGTATTCCCCACCGCTGTTCGCGGCCGTCCGCCGCGGTGTCCCCACGGAAGAGCCGCTGTCGTAGCGCGGCTCACAACTATCGGCGTCACATGCCCGGGCTCTGCCCCGTCCACCGGGTATGAGACGCATGATTCGGGTCATCACCGTTCTCCTGGCGCTACTCACCCTCGCCGCGGGCTTCTGGGGGCTGATCGCTCCCGGTTCGTTCGCGTCGTTCGTGAACTTCCCGCCCAGCGAGCACTTCGTGCACGACGCGGGGGCGTTCCAGCTCGGCCTCGGGGCGGCGCTGCTGCTCGCGCTCGTATGGGCCGACGGCTTCACGGTGGCACTCGGTGGCTACCTGGCCGGCGGCGTCGCGCACACGGCGTCGCACATCGCCGACCGAAACCTCGGCGGCGCGACCGGTCAGACCGTGCTGGTCGCGGTCGCCGCCGTGCTGGCCGCCGTCGCCCTGCTGGAACGGTGGCGTCAGCTGGGCTGGGTGCTGGGCCGGGTCGACGGCTCGCCCGCGCCGGCCTGGGCGCCGTTCGTCAGGCAGAAGACGGTCGCGCTGACCACGTACCGTCGGGCCGGCACGGCGGTCACGACGCCGGTCAGCATCGTCGTGGCAGGCGAACGCGCGTTCGTACGCAGCTACGGGAAGGCCTGGAAGACCCGCCGCATCCGGAACAACCCGGCCGTCCTGGTCGCGCCGTCGACCATCCGCGGCGTGCCGACCGGGCCGGCGGTGCACGCCGTGGCCCACCGGCTGACCGGCGCGGACAATGTCGCCGCGGCCCGCGCGCTGCGGGCCAAGTATCCGTTGCTGCACGGGGTCCTCGTGCCGCTGACCCACCGGCTGGGACGCCGCACGACCGGCCGCACCGTCCACTTCGAGCTGCTGCCGGTGAACTCGCCAACCCCACCGACCACCGCGGCGTGACCCGTGCCCCGGCTCAGTCGCGCCGCTCCGGTCGCGGCTGGCTCAGCCCCTGGCCCAGGCGAGCGCGGTGTCGAGGTCGGTGCCCTGCGGGAACGACGACTGGGTGCCGGTGCGGGAGACGCTCGACGTGGCGCACGCGCATCCCAGGCGGGCCGCGGCGACGGGCGTTCGGCCGGCCGCCAAGCCGTACGAGAAGGCCCCGACGAACGCGTCGCCCGCCCCGGTGGTGTCGACCACGGTCGTCGGTGGCGGGGTGATCCGCAGGACCGGACCGGCACCGCCCGCGATGGCCGCACCGGCCTCGCCGAGGGTTGCCACGACGCTGACGTCGAAGCGTTTCGCCATCGTGATGATGGCCTCGTCCGTCGGGCTCGCGTCGACCGCCCAGCCGCGGGTCAGCGACCCGAACTCGACCTCGTTGGGGATCAGCCAGTCGGTGACCGCCAGCAGTTCGGCGCTGACCTCGGCCGCGGGCGCGGGATTGAGCACCGTGACGGCACCGCGTTCCTTGGCCACCCGGAAGCCGGCCGCGGTGACGCCCTGTGGCACCTCGAACTGACCGACGACGACGTCGACGCGGGGGATCGACGAGACCG
The DNA here is from genome assembly GCF_040676615.1 of Asanoa sp. NPDC049573. NCBI lineage: Bacteria > Bacillati > Actinomycetota > Actinomycetes > Micromonosporales > Micromonosporaceae > Asanoa > Asanoa sp. NPDC049573. The sequence goes on along the minus strand of NZ_JBFAPI010000004.1, from coordinate 74,616 downwards.
CGTTCTCCGCCTGCTCCTCGGTCATCCGGGCGTTCGCTCCGGCGACACAGACGATCCGGTTCTGGCCGTCGGCCCCGACCCAGATCGGCGCGACCCCGGAACTGGCCTCCGGCGTGCGGGTCACGTAGGTCGTGTCGATGCCGGCCGCGTGGAAGTTGTCGACCGTCATGTCGCCGAAGACGTCGGTGCCGAGGCAGGCGACCATCCAGACGTCAGCGCCGAGTCGCCGGGCCATCACCGCCTGGTTGGCGCCCTTGCCGCCGAAACCCAGGGCGAAGCGGTCGCCGAACAGCGTCTCGCCGGCGTCCGGAATGCGTGGCATGTACGAAATCATGTCCATCATGGTGCTGCCGATGACCACGATGCTCGCCCGCTCGACACTGCTCATGCTGCGCGGTTCCTCTTCCTGGCTGCTTGACGGGATGCTCGCACGGATCTACGGTCCAGTGCAATCGATACCAGAATTCGATTCCAGGGGCTGTGACCAGCGATGTCCGAGGCGACGATAGGCGACGTGGCGCGACGGGCCGGCGTCTCGGTCACCACGGTCTCGCGGTTTCTCGCCGGCCAGCCGGTCCGCGCGGCCGACACGATCCGGACGGCCGTGGCCGACCTCGCCTACCGACCGAGTCCGGTGGCGCGCAGCCTGCGCTCCGGGCGTACCCGGTCGATCGCGGTCGTGGTCCCCGACGTGACCAACCCGTTCTTCGCGGCCGTGGTCAAGGGCGCCGAAGCGGTGGCCCGGCAGGACGAATACCACCTGTTCCTGTCCAACACCGACGAGAACGTCGACCGGGAGGCCGCCGTCCTCGCGGACCTCGTCGGCCGCGTCGACGGGGTCATCCTGGCGCCGACCGTCGAGTCCGACGAGGCGCCGTTGCGCGCACACCGGGCCGGCCTGCCGATCGTCTTCCTCGACCGTGAGATCGGCGGTTCCGCGATGTTCGACGCGGTCCTGGTCGACAATGTCGGCGGCAGCCGGCGGGCGGCCGAGCATCTGCTCGACCTCGGGCACCGGCGGATCGCCATCGTCAACGGCACCATGCGCTCGACCCCCGGGCGGCAACGCCGCGAAACCTTCATCGAAACGCTGACGTCGCGGGGCGTCGAGCCGGCCGAGATCCTCGAGGAAGTGGGCGACTTCCGCGAGCAGGGCGGCTATCAGGCCGTGCTGCGGCTGCTCGCCCTCGAGCACCCGCCCACCGCCATCTTCGTCACCAACAACCTGATGACCGTGGGCGCCCTGCGCGCGCTGCACGACATCGGCGCCCGCGTTCCCGACCAGGTCTCCATCGTCGGGTTCGACGACCTCGACCTCGCCGCGCTGTTGATGCCGCCGCTCACGGTCGTCGAGCGCCCGATGGAAGAGCAGGGCTCGCTGGCGATGCGGCTGCTGTTGAACCGGCTGCGCGACCGCGGAGACGCGACGCCGCGCCGGATCGTCCTGGAAACCAGGCTTCTGGTACGTGGTTCGACCGCTCGGCCGGCCACGGCCACCCGAAAACCCCTCTCGTGATTGGACATTGATGACCACTCGCCGTGATTTTCTGACCGTGACCGCGCGGATCCTCGGTGGCGGGGCGCTCGCGGCCGTCTCCGGCGGCGCACTCGCCGCCTGCTCCAGCGACGAACCGAGCGCGGGCGGCTCCACCGAGATCAGCCCGGTGACGTTCCAGCTCGGCTGGCTCGCCAACGTGGAGAACATGGGCATCTACATCGCCGACGACGGCGGCTACTTCACGAAGGCGGGGCTGAAGACCACCATCGTCCCGGGCGGACCGTCGGTGTCCGTCGGCCCGCTGGTCGCCAGCGGCAAGGCGTTCGTCGGGCTCGACTCGGTGGACACCATCGCCCGGGCGCGCAAGGAAGGCGCACCGCTGAAGGTCGTCGGCGCGACCCTGCAGAAGAACCCGTCCGCCGTGATGTCGCTGGCCAAGAACCCGATCCGCACCCCGCAGGACCTGGTCGGCAAGCGGCTCGGCGTGCAGCAGTCCGGCACCGAGATCTACAACGCGTTCTTCAAGGCCAACGGCGTCGACCCCAAGTCCGTCACCTACGTGCCGGTCCAGTTCGACCCGGCTCCGCTGGTCAACGGCGACGTCGACGCCTTCGCGTCCTTCCTGACGTCGCAGCCCATCCAGCTCAAGCGGCAGGGTGTCGAGACCGAGGCCTTCCTGCTGGCGGATTTCGGGTACGGGCTCTGGGCCGACGCCTTCGTCGTCAGCGAGGAGACGCTCGCCGACAAGAAGAAGCGGGCGCTGCTGGTCAACGTGTTGCGCGCGAGCGTGCAGGGCTGGCAGGACGCGGTCGCGGATCCGGCCCGCGGCGCCAAGCTCGCGGTCGAGAAGTACGGCAAGAGCCTGCAGCTCAACGCCGACGAGCAGCTGCTGACCGCGCAGTCGTTCGTGCCGCTCATCGCCACGCCGGAGACGAAGACCAACGGGCTGCTGACGATGTCGAAGGAAGGCATCGAGTCCAACATCAAGACGATGGGTTCGGTGGGCATCACCACCTCCGCCGACGAGCTGTTCGACACCACGATCCTGGCGGACGTCTTCCAGGGAAAGGCGACGGTGTAACCGATGACGACCGAAGCCTTCGACCCCTGGACGCGGGTCCGGACCCTGCATGACCTGCCCGCCGACGAGGTCATCTCAGCGTTCCAGAAGGCCGTCCGGCGCGGCGAGTTGGAGGAGGCGACCCTGCTCGCCTACGAGATGTACGCCACCAGCGCGGAACTGGAGGAGTGCCTCTGGCACCGGCTCCAGGTCATCTCGGTCGAAGACGTCGGCTCGGGATCGTTCCTCGAGCCGGTCGTCGTCGACTCGGTCTACCGCATGCACACGCGCGTACCGCGTGGGCGGGGTGACCGGTTCCTCTTCGCCGTGCACGCCATCCGCCTGCTCGTCACCGCCACCAAGGACCGCACCTCCGACGAACTCGCCAACTGGGCCGCGCGGGTCGTCGACAGCGGGCAGCGGTTGCCGGTGATCCCGGACCACGCGCTGGACATGCACACCCGGCGCGGTCAGGAGATGGGCCGCGACCTGCTGCACTTCCTCGAGACGGGCGCGCTCGTGCACAACGAGGTTCCGGACCGCGACACCACCTACCGCGACTGGCTGGTCGCCGAGGCGACGGCGGCGCGCGGATGACTGGCGTCGTGACGACGGCGCCGGGGTTCGTCGCCGCGGGCGTGACGAAGTCGTTCCGGCTCGGCCGGTCGACCGTCCAGGCGCTCGACAACGTCGACCTGGCCACGGCCGGTGGCTCGTTCACCGCGCTGCTGGGCCCGTCGGGCTGTGGCAAGTCGACCCTCCTGCGGATCTTCGCCGGCCTGGAGACCGCCACCGCGGGTCAGGTGCTCGTGCACGACCAGGCCCCGGACCGGCTGCGTCGCGAGCACCGGGTCGGTGTCGCGTTCCAGGACTCGGCGTTGCTGCCGTGGCGCAGCGTCGAGGCCAACATCCGGCTGCCGTTCCAGATCGCCGGCCGGTCGGCGGATCCGGCGCAGATCCGGGACCTGATCAGGCTCGTCGGGCTCGACGGCTTCGAGAAGGCGCGGCCGGGCCAGCTCTCCGGCGGGATGCGGCAACGGGTGGCGATCGCGCGTACCCTCGCGATCAATCCTGATGTGTTGATGCTCGACGAGCCGTTCGGCGCGCTCGACGAGATGACGCGGCAGCGGCTCAACCTCGAACTCCAGCGGATCTGGATGGAACGGGCGACGACGACGCTGCTGGTGACCCACTCCATCGCGGAGGCCGTCTTCCTCTCCGATCAGGTCGTGGTCATGGCGCGGCGGCCCGGGCGGGTCATCGCCACGGTCGAGGTCGACCTGCCGCGGCCGCGGACCCCGGAGATCCTGCGCAGCGCCGAGTTCCACACGCTCTGTGACCGGCTGAGTGAGCTGCTCTTCGCACAGTCCACAGAGGATGCCGAGTTGTGATCAAGCGTGTGCTGCCCGGCGCCGTCGGCCTGGCCCTGGTGTTGGTCGTCTGGTTCGCGCTGTCGGGCCTCCTCGCCGACCTGCGGGCCATCCCGTCGCCGGTCGACGTGGTCGGTCAGATCTGGGACGACCGCTCCGCCCTGGCGTCGAACATCGGCGTGACACTGCGCGAGGCCATGGTCGGCTACCTGTGGGGCAACCTCGCCGCGATCGTGCTCGCGGTGCTCTTCGTCCGCCTGCCGGCCGTCGAGCGGGTGCTGCTGCGGCTGGCGATCGCGAGCTACTGCGTCCCGCTCGTGGCCATCGCCCCGATCCTCGTCGTCGTGCTGCCCGGCGACGCGCCCAAGGAGACACTCGCCGCGCTGTCGGTGTTCTTCACGACGCTCGTCGCCACCGTCGTCGGCCTGCGATCCAGTGACGCGACGGCCGTGGACCTGGTGCGTGCCTACGGTGGGTCGGCCTGGCAGACGCTGTGGCTGGTCCGGATCCGCGCGGCTCTGCCGAGCCTGTTCGCGGGGCTGCGCATCGCCGCGCCGGCCGCGCTGCTCGGCGCCATCATCGGCGAGTATCTCGGTGCCAGCCAAGGTCTGGGCGTCGCGCTCGTGCAGGCCCAGTCGTCGTTCGAAGTGGCCCGCACGTGGGGGATCGCGCTGGTCATCTCCGCGCTGGCCGGCCTGCTCTACGCCGCCACGTCGGTGATCGCCCGGCTGCTGACACCGTGGGCGGGCCGGCTGCTCGACGTGGGCACCGGTGACACCTCCACCCGGAGGTCCGGCCGTCTTGCCCGGGCGCTGGAGACCACCGGTTTCCTGCTGGCGTCGGTGGCGGTCACCCTGCTCGGCTGGTACGCCCTGCTGCGGCTGTTCGACCTCAACGGCTATTTCGCCAAGACACCGGCCGACGTCTTCCACTACGCCTTCTCCGACGCGGACGCCGGCGCGCACCGCGACGAGTTGCTGGCGGCGCTGAAGGTCACGCTGGTCGACGCGGCGGTCGGCTATCTGGTGGGCACCGCGGTGGCGGTGCTGATGGCCATCGTCGTGGTGACCGTGCGCGCCGTCGAACAGACGATGATGCCGGTCGCGGTCGTCATGCGCTCGGTCCCGCTGGTGGCCATGGCGCCGCTGATCGCCCTGGTCTTCGGCCGGGGCCTGGTGGGCGTGACGGTCATCGTCGCGCTCGTCGTCTTCTTCCCGACCCTGGTCAACCTCACGGTCGGGCTGCGCGCCGCACCCACGCCGGCGTGTGAGGTGGTCACCTCGATGGGCGGCTCCGCGTTCCACACGGTGACCAAGGTGCGCATCCAGTACGCCCTGCCGGCCCTGTTCGCCTCGGCCCGGATCGCCGTGCCCGCGGCGATCGGCGGCGCGACCCTGGCCGAATGGCTGGCGACCGGCAAGGGCCTGGGCAGCCTGCTCGTCGTGGCCTACAGCAGTTCGCGCTTCGGCACCCTGTGGGCCGGCGCCGTGCTCGTGGTCGTGGTCTCGGTCGGCCTCTACGCGTTGATCGGCGCCGTGGAGCGCCCGGTCCTGCGACGCTACACACCGCAGCATTCGACGCGCTGAACCGCCCTGTCATCGACCGCTGGCTGGACCGAACGACGCTTACGCCGCGGCGGTGGCGGGTAGCGACATCCGCATGGCCTCTACGACCCGCATCGATCAGCGCTCGGCCTTCCCGCCCCTACTGGTCAGCGTGCTACTGCTCGGAATAGCCGATTCGGTGGTCGGACCCTACCTGGTGCTCTTCGCCGCGAATGAGGCCGGTTTGTCGCCGTTACAGGTCGGCGCCTTCCTCTCGCTCATTTCCGTCAGCGGGCTGGTGGTGAGCAGCTGGCTCGGCCGCCGTTATGACCGCTCGGCGAGCCGGTGGCCCGCCGTCGTCGCGGTGGCGGCCCCGGCAGCCGGATATCTGGCGCTGACGGCCACCACGGACTACCCGATGGTGCTGTTGATCGGAGTCGGGCTTCTCGGTGCTGGGCTGGCCGCATTCCCGCAACTGTTCAGCTTGGCCCGGACCCATCTGGACCGCGAGGACACGTCCATCGCACGCCGAGGAACGCCCGCGCTGCGGTCGGTGTGGTCCCTGGCCTGGGCCGTCGGACCCATGATCGGCGCCGCTGTGCTGTCCCGCCAGGGCTACGACGGGCTGCTGCTCTTCACCGCCGCCGCGTTCTCGTTGGTCGCGGTGCCGCTCCTGCTGATCGGCCGGACACCACGCACCGAGCAACCAGTCGACGCGGAGGCGGACGGAAAGGGAATCAGCCGGACCATGCTCGTGGCGGCCGGGAGCTTCACCCTGTTCCACACCGCCATGCTGTCCGGCTCGGTCGTCCTGCCGCTCTATGTCACCAGAACCCTGCACCAGGGTGCGGGCGACGTCGGCCTGCTGTTCACCGTATGCGCGCTGATCGAGATTCCCGCCGCACTGGGCATCATGCTGCTACCCGCACGATTCCCCAAGCGTCCGGTGATCCTGGTCGGCATGGCACTGTTCGGCGTCTACTTTCTCCTCGTGGCGGTGAGCTCCAGCATGCCGACGCTCATCGCCACCCAACTCGCTCGCGGTGTCGCCATCGCGACGGTGGGAACGCTTGGTATCACGTACGTCCAGGATCTCGCGCCGCACGCCACCGGACGCGCGACCACGCTGTTCGCCAACACGCTCACCATCGGATCGCTCGTATCCGGCGTGCTGGCCGGCGCCACCGCCCAGGCGCTCGGCTACCGATCCGCCCTCGTCATCTGTGGACTGCTCGCCGCGCTCGGACTCGTCGTGCTGGTGTCGTCGCGCCCAGATCGCCGTTCTTAGCGTGGGCGGCCCGACGATCACTGCATGGCTGTGGCGGGTGGATGGTCAAAGGAGGCGGGGCAGCGGAACACGTAAAGGGCATAGCCACGGCCGATCGTGACGCCGGTAGGGTCCGGTGAGGCGTCCGCCGGCTCCTCGACGGGGCGCCAACTGCATTCGGTGCCGTCCCACTCGCCGGAGTCGGCGGTCAACAGCAGCGTCATCGCTCTGCCGCACTCGGTGCAGTTCATCGGCTGCGGATCGCTCAGCGACCAGCTCGCGAAGCCAGCTACCTTCCATCCGGGTGCCAGCGACAGGTCGGACTGGTAGTCGCGCGCGATGTGGTCGTCCTCCGTCCGTTCCTGGGCTTGCTCCCAGGCGGTTATCCGCTCGCCGAGCTCGTCGGGCAACAGATCGCCGTACTGGTACTCACGGACGCGTTCCGGGTGCACCACACAGGACACCGGTAGGTACGAGTCGTTGACCACGGGCGGCTCCGGGGCTTGTTCCAGCGGCGTGGTGACATCTGTGCTGCGTCGCCAAATCAGCCGCACCCTGGGGTTGTAGCCGTCTTCCGGGTGGTCCAGCGGGCACCACAGCACCTGCAGCACGTCGGCGCCGTCCGGTCCGACGAAGTCGGGTATGTCCCGCTGGTAGAGCTGCGCGACCGGGACCAGCGGGATCGGCTGAAGCAACAGGGTGTGTGGCTCGGAGAAGTCGTAGGCCGGGACCTGCGCCCGTTCCTCGTCGGTCAGCTCATAGGGGGTGCCGGTGGCAGCGGCCCGCGCCTGCGCCGCCGTGTAGATCTCCCGGCTGCGGCGGACCGTCGCCGGTGTCATGAGTGTGTCGACGTAGTGGGCGTCGCCGTCCATACATACCGGCCACGGCTCGTCGGCGGACCACAGCAGTGGGCCGCCCACCGAACTATCGCCGGTCGTGGGCGTGCCCGGCCGAGGATGCAGTCGCGTGGCCGTCGCCGAGTGGTCACGCAACTGCGGGAAGAGCTCCGTGAGGTCCACGGGCCGCGGCGGGGTGGTGCGAGTCATGGCACGTGAGCTTAAAGGTCAGCTGACGACGCGGGGCAGCACCCGCAGCGGCGTCTCCTACCGGACGTTCGCGAAACCGGACGAGCTGCTCGGGCTCATCGGGCACGGACCCCTATCGCCGACTGACCACCGAGGGCGCGAGCCTGGCCCTCGACGAGGTCCTCGCGCTCGCCGTGCGCCCGTGACAGTGGCCGTGGCGGGTAGCCTCGGTCACGACCTTGTCGGCGCGCACAAGGCGGTCGTGACCGCGGCCTGTATGTCGGCGTCCTGTGCGTCCGTGCCGCCCGGGTCGAGGTTCACCATGACCGTGGCCTGCCGGCCGCCTGTGGTGATGCCGGTCGTCGTCTGGAACCCGAGGACGTCGCCCGGGTGTCCCCAGTAGACCCCACCGCACGGCAGGGGCCAGGCGAACAGGCCCAGCCCGTACGAGCTGTGGTCCGCAAGTCCGGTTTTCCTGGTATGCGTCATCTCGGCCAGTTGTGCCGGGTGCAGCAGCCGCCCGCGCAGGAGTGCGTCGAGGAACCGCGACACGTCGGTGGCATCGGAGATCATGTCGCCGGATCCGGCGGCGACCGACGGGTTGAATTCGGTCACGTCGATCGGCTCGGCGCCGGGGGCGGGTCGCGCGTAGCCACGCGGGTGCGGCTCGGGGATATCGAACGCGTCTCCGGGAACCGAGGTGGAGTCCAGTTCGAGGGGCACGATGATGCGCCGCTTGATCTCCGCGCCGTACGCGTGGCCGGTCACCTTCTCGATCAGCATCGCGGCCAGCAGGTAGTTCGTGTTGGAGTAACTCCACCTGCCCTTCGCGCCCGGCTCGAACAGCCGCGGATGCGCCAGCGCGATTCCGAGCAGCTCGGTCGGGTCGTGATGGGCGTAGCGGTCGGCCAGGATGTCCGGCGGCGTCAGGTAGGTCAGGTAGTCGGGCAGCCCGCTGGTGTGCTGGAGCAGGTTCCGTACGGTGACGCGCCGGCCGTCGTTGCCGTTCCCGCGGACGACAGCGGGCAGGTAGCGCTCCAGCGGGGCATCGAGCGCGACGCGGTGTTCCCCGACGAGTTGGAGGACGACCGTCGCGACGAACGGCTTGGTCATGCTGCCGATGCGGAACCTGACGTCGTCGGTCATCGGGGCACCTGTGCGGAGGTCCGCCAGCCCGCTGGTCAGCTTGGTGACGCCGGTGCGATCACGTATTTCCGCGAGTGCGCCAGGCCCGCCGTCCTCGCCGGTCAACCGGTCCAGTACCCGCTGGACCGCGGCTCTGTGGGTGGGTCCCGCTGACGCCTGTGATGAGCCCAGGCTGGCATAGGACGCGAGAGCCACGGCCAGCACGCCGCTCAGCGCGCGCGTCAACGCATTCATCTGACCCCCCGCCGGATCGCGGTGCTCCGGGCACCCACGGCCCGATGCGTCAGCACGCTATCCCTCCCGCACTCGACGCGACTATGCGGGAAACTCCCGATTCCGCCTGGGGGTTCTCCCTTACCAGGCCGGTTCCGGCCGCTCCGATCAGTCGTCGTGCGTCAGGTGGGGCCACAGTCCGGCCCAGTCGGTTGTCGGGCCGGAGCAGAGGCTCAGGTCGAGATGGTTGAAGTCGGTGTCCACATCGTACGGCGCGACAAAGGTGTCGACCTTCGCGCAATTGCCGAAGTAGGGCCGGAGCTCGTCGGCGGCGTCGACCGCGAGCACCCTCGCGTCGGAGGCCGAACCGGGTCCCCACATGCCGTACGCGTTGTGCCCCGACAGCACCGGAGGTAGGCCGGCCGGGCCGAGGACGTCGAGCGCCGCCGCTTCGGCGTAGTTCCCGGTGAAGATCGACGTCGGTGGCGTGCCGGAAGCGGCGAGGGTGGCGTTCTCGGTCGCGACGAACTGGGCCAGCTGCGGCCAGCCGACCGTGTCGGCCAGGTCGCCGCTGGTCGTGTGCGCGTGCAGGTCACGCACCGGCCAGACGGGCAGCAACGTGGGCAGCTCGACCACGGTCGCGACCAGAATCGCGCCGACGACGAGCGTACGCCGGCCGAACGGTCGCCGACCCCGGGCGAACCAGCGCTCGGTCGCCACCGACCCCGCCGCCAGCACGGCCGGCAGCAGACCCGAGGTGTAGTAGGGCTTTCCCGGCACCCACGCCAGGACGTACACGGCTACCACGGTGACGGTGACCGCGAGGTAGCGCATCCGCGGGCTGCGCCACAGCCACACGACGCCGGCGATCAGCACCGGGGCGGTGAGCAGGCCACCATAGAGGATCTGCGCCGGCAGCCCACCCAGGTAGGCGGCCTGGGACGTGTTCTCCCGGTGCAGTGATGCGGCCATCTCGAACTGTGGCCAGCCATGCGTCGCCTGCCACATCACATTCGGCGCCCAGATGATCGCGGCGACCGCGCCGCCCAGCCACGGCCAGCGTGTGGCCAGGACGTCGGCGCGGCCGGTGACCAGCAGGCCGACGGCGAGGGCCAGCAACAGCAGCGCGACCAGGTTGTTGGTCTGCAGTCCGAGGCCGGCGGCGAGGCCGGCGCCGAGCCACCAGCGTGGCCGGTCGCGCCCGATCGCGGTGGTCACGCACAGCACGACCAGCGTCCAGGCCAGCAGCGCCGGTGGCGTCGTGTTTCCGATGTGGACCGCGCCGAGCAGCACCGGCGCGCTGGCCAGGCACAGTGCCGCGAGCACGCGACCGACGCGTCCGGCGCCGAGGATCGCGGCCTGCCGGGCGGCCAGCACGACGATCGCGCCGCCCGCGAGCGCCGGGAGCGTCCGTACGGCCGTCGGGTCGATGCCGCCGATCATCGTGACCAACCGGGTCAGCAGCGGGGCGACCGGAGGCTGGTCGACGTAGCCGAACGCGAGGTGGCGGCCGGCCTGGATGAAGTAGAGCTCGTCCTGCTGGAAGCCGTAGCCGGCGCTGAAGGCCAACTCGACGCCGACGAACGCCGCGGCGATGATCCAGACCAGCACCGGCAGGCGGTCGTCAGGCTCGGTCACGTGCCCGTCGGCACCCGCGCTGCTGGTCGCATCACGCCGCAGCACACCACTCATGCCGATTCGCCTCCGTGTCATCGTTCCCCCGCCGGAGCTCAGCATCGCAGCGGGGGCGAATCGGCGGATCGCCCGATCCGCTGGGGCGGCGGTGGACCTTGCCGCTCGTTCATCCGACGTAGCGACTCCACCGATCGGTCGAGCAAGACGCGCAGGTGGGAGGCCCTATACGACCGATTAGCCGTCCTTGTCCGTTTGGCGGCGAAGCCGATGGGTACCCCCACGTCGTGACTGCCGCGCGGCGTCTGTCAGGGCGCTCTCCCGCCTGGATGGGCGCCGTCGTGGCGCACCTCACTCCCTGGCGTGGGGTCTATCTTGCGATCATCGCGGTGGTCGCCCCGGTCCTGTTCGTCTTCGGGCCGACCCGGACGGTCGCGGTGGCGATCGTCGGCGGCGCCAGCGTGCTTGCCATCGTCGTCGCGGTGCGGCGCGGTACCGTGCGCCGCGGTGGCGCCTGGCTGTTGATCGCTCTGGCCGCGGCACTACTGACCGCCGGCGACGCGTTCACCGCCACCGCCACCACCGGCGTCATCCGGTCGGGCGATTTCCCGAACGTCCCGGACGTCATCTTCCTCAGCGCGTACCTGCCGCTGACGGTCGGCGTGCTGTGGCTGGCGCAGCCGACCTCCGCCACCCGCAACCCGTTGCTCGTCCTCGACGTCTCGGTGTTCACGTTGGCCGGCTCGCTCGTCGCCTGGATCCTGGTGTTGCGCCCCGCGATCGACGCGCCCGAAGCGGGCACGTTGGCCACGACCGTCGCCGTCTCCACCGTGGTCGGCTACGTCGCGGTGGTCGCCGCCGCCATCGGTGCCCTCATCGCCGTGGGCCGCAGCCCGGCGATCCTGTTGATCGGTGTCGGCACGGCGGTGTTCCTGTTCGCCGACCTGCTCTACATCCGCGCCCGCGTGCTCGGGACGTGGGGATTGTCGGCACCCGGTGCCTTCCTGTTGCTGGTCTCCGTGGCCGCGTGCGGTGTCGCGGCACTGCTGCCGATGCGGGAGACCGCCCACGACGCCCGGCGGGCCGGTCGGCGGCTCGGGCTGGTCGGAATCTGCGTGATCTCGATCGGGCTCGTGGCAGCGCCCACCGCGCTGCTCGTCGAAGCGAGCCGGGGAAACGTACAGACCGGAATCCTGATCGGGATCGTCGCGGTCGTCATCGCCGCGCTGATCCTGGCCAGGGTGGTGCTCTACGCGCACGCCAGCCGCCGCCGCGCGGGCGTGACGTCGGTGGTTCGCAAGACCCTGCGCAAGCTCGCCATCGCCACCGACGAAGGGCAGGTACGCGGCTCGGTCCGGGCCGCCGTGCGGGAGATGCTGCCCGACGGCACCGTGAGCGACGTCCAACTCGTCCGTGACGGGCGCCGCGGCGTGACGCCGGAGGTGCGGGCCCGGGCGACGGATGATCCCCGCGCGGAACCCGGCGAACTCGTCTACCCGCTCGACAGCGCAGCGGCGGTCGCCTCGGACGCGGCGGACGAGGGCGTGGCGACCGCCGGGGGAGTGGCCGTGGTGACCGCGCCGGTTGCCCTGCTCGACGAGTACTACCAGGCACTTCAGGCGATCCTCGACCAGGCGGCGTTGGCCCTGGACCGGATCGACCTGCTCCGCCGGCTCCGGGAGAGCGAGCGGGAGCGGTACTTCCGCAGCATCGTGACCACGAGCACTGACGTGATCATGATCAGCCACGACGACCGCATCGAGTACGTCAGCCCGTCCGCGACCCGGATGTTCGGTCACGACGTACGCGGCGAGCGGTTCGACCGGTTGGTCACGCCCGCCGAGGCGGACCGGGCGGGGTGGGGCAGCCTCGAGGACGGCGCCGAGGGAGTCGTCGACCGCCCGGGCGTGGGTACGTCGGTGGTGCAGGTATATCGGCGCGACCTGACCGCCGACCCCACCGTCAGGGGAGTGGTGACGACGCTGCGGGACGTCACACAGGAGCGGGCGTTGCGCCGCGATCTGGAACGCCGCGCCAACCAGGATCCGCTGACCGGACTGGCCAACCCCAAGCGGTTCCGCGAGGACATGCGTGACGGCCGCCGCAGCACCGGTGGACGGGCCACGCTCTTCGTCGATCTCGACGACTTCAAGGCCGTCAACGACACGTTCGGGCACCAGATCGGTGACGGCCTGCTGGTCCTGATCGCCCGCCGGATCGAGGCGTGCGTGGGCGATGCGGGCCTGGTCGCCCGGCTCGGTGGTGACGAGTTCGGGGTGCTGCTGCGCGACGTGGACGCGGGGCGGGCGCGGGCGATCACCCAGCGCATCTCGGACACCCTGGCCGAACCGGCCGTCGTGGGCGGCATCCGCGTCGACGCGCAGGCCAGCATCGGGCTCGCGTACGTCGCGAACAGCAGCGACCCCGACGTGCTGCTGCGGCAGGCCGACAGCGCCCTCTACAGCGCGAAGGCGGCGGGGAAGGGCCGCTGGCGTCAGTTCCGGCCGGGCATGCCGGCACCCACCCGGCAACACCTGGGCCTACGGGACCGCCTGACGCGGGCGTTGGCGTCGAACACGCTCGCACTGCACTACCAGCCGATCGTGGACACCGCCACGGCCGAGCCGACCGGTTTCGAGGCACTGCTGCGGCTGCGGGACGGCGGGCCGCCGATCTCCGCCGAGGAGATCCTCCAGGTCGCCGAGTCGACCGGGCTCGTCGCCGAGATCGGCGACTGGGCGCTGGCCCGGGCGCTGCAGGACGTACCAAGGCTCAACCGCCCCTCCGGGGCGGACCGGTACGTCGCGGTCAACGTGGCACCGCGTCAACTGCGACTGCCGGACTTCGGCGAGCGGGTCACCCGACAGCTGGCGCACGCCGGGGTGACGCCGGACCGGCTGGTCCTGGAGATCACCGAGGGAGAGTTGGTCGGCGAGAACGAGCGGGCCTGGGCAGACCTCGACGACCTGCGCACCGAGGGCGTACGCGTGGCGATCGACGACTACGGCACCGGCTACGCCTCCCTGTCCTACCTGCGGCAGACCGCCCTCGACCTGATCAAGATCGACAGCTCCTTCCTGACCGACCCGAAGTCTCCGCGAACCCGTGTGCTGGTCGAGGCCGTCGCCGGCCTCGCCGGGGAGCTCCGGCTCGGCCTGGTCGCCGAGGGCGTTCACAACCCGGCCTGCCGACGCCTGCTGCTCGACGTCGGCTGCCCGTATGCCCAAGGCCACCTGTTCGCCAGGCCGATGCCGGCGAACGCGGCGGGCACCTGGCAGTTCACCGGGAACGCGGCCACCGTCGATCCGGACGCGGGCTGAGGCGCGAACCGGACGGACCCGATGTTTGCCGAACCCGAGCCGCCTTCCAGAGCGGAGGTGTTGACTGGTCGGGGGAGAGGAGAGTCGAAGATGCGACTGGGAATGGTCGGCCTGGGCCGGATGGGCGCCAACATCGTTCGTCGACTCCTGCGCGCCGGCCACGAGTGCGTCGTGTTCGATGTGGACCCGTCGCGAGCCAGCAGCCTCGAGTCGGAAGGCGCGGTCGCCGCCGTTTCGCTGGACGACCTGGCCGCCAAACTGCCCCGGCCCCGGGCGGTGTGGATCATGGTCCCGGCCGGCAACATCACGAGCAACACGGTGGCCGACCTGTCGACCCGCCTCGACGCGGACGACGTCATCATCGACGGCGGCAACTCGTACTACCGGGACGACGTCGCCCGCGCCAAGTCGCTGGCGCCCTCCGGCATCCACTACGTCGACGTCGGCACCAGCGGCGGGGTGTGGGGCCTGGACCGCGGCTACTGCCTGATGATCGGCGGTGAGCAACCGGTCGTCGACCGGCTGCGGCCGATCTTCGAGTCCATCGCCCCAGGGGTGGAGGCGGCCGCGCGCACGCCCGGCCGCGAAGGCGAGCCCGTCCCGTCCGAACACGGCTACCTGCACTGTGGGCCGACCGGTGCCGGCCACTTCGTCAAGATGGTCCACAACGGTATCGAGTACGGCCTGATGGCCGCCTACGCCGAGGGCCTCAACATCCTGCGGAACGCCGACGCCGGCGCGGTTCGGCGTGACGCGGACGCGGAGACCGCGCCGCTCGAGCACGCCGAGTTCTACCGGTACGACATCGACCTGACCGAAGTGGCCGAGGTCTGGCGCCGAGGCAGCGTCATCGGTTCCTGGTTGCTCGACCTGACCGCCCAGGCGCTCCTGCGCTCACCGACCTTGCAGGAGTTCTCCGGCCGGGTCTCCGACTCCGGTGAAGGGCGCTGGACGGCCATCGCGGCGGTCGAGGAGGGCGTTCCGGCGCCGACCCTCACCACCGCGCTGTTCTCCCGCTTCGAGTCCCGCGAACGCGACCAGTTCGCGAACCAGATCCTCTCCGCGATGCGGAAGGGTTTCGGCGGCCATGCCGAGAAGCCGGCGGGGTGAGAGGTCGGTCCGGCGTCAGCGGTCGGCGATGGCCAGCGCGGCCGATGCCAGTGCCAGCGCGAAGAACGCTCCCGGGATCGCGATGTTGTGGTAAACGCGGGCACGGATGTGGGTCGCGAGCGCGCCGGCGAAGAACAGGGTGAGCCCGACCGCGGCCGCGATACCGAGGGGTCGCAGCCCGACGACTCCGAGCAGGAGCCCGGCCGCCGCGGCGCCCTTGAGGAGCCCGAGCGGGGTCAACCAGGTCCGCGGTACGCCGACCTCCGCCATGTTCGCCAGGACGAACCTGGCCCGCGCGAGGTCGGCGACCGCGACGAAGGCGTTGGCCACCAGCGCGGCGACGGTGACGATCACGTAAGCGACGAACACCCTTTCGATCCTTTCGTACGTCTGCATCGTCCTTACGTTCCAAGCCTCGCCGTGGTCCTGCCGCGCGTCCAATACACGCTTCAATAACCTGTTGGCATGGACCTCGACACCCGGCTGCTGCGCTCCTTCGCCGTCGTCGCCGAAGAAGGGAACCTCACCCGCGCGGCGAACCGGCTGTTCGTGTCTCAGCCGGCGCTGACGAAGCAGATCAGGCAGTTGGAGGACCAGCTCGGGGTGCCGCTGTTCACCCGGTCCCGGACGGGGATGGTGCTCACCGCGGCCGGCCAGGCACTCGCTGACCGGGCACCGGCCGTGCTGGCCGGCGTCGACCAGGCGCTGCGGGAGGCCAGAACCGCCGCCGGTCGCGCCGCTCGGGTGCTGCGGGTGGGATTTCTGGCCGGCGCCGCCAACGAGGCCACCCAGCAGATCATCGCGGCCTTCGCCCACAGCCGGCCGGACTGGCAGGTGGAGATGCGCGCCGCCGCCTGGACCGACCCCACCGCCGGACTGGCCGCGGGCGAGACCGATGTCGCCCTGCTGCGGCTGCCCTTTCCCGGTCAGCACAGCCTGCGCGTCGAAGCGCTGTTCACCGAGCCTCGCTGGGTGGCGTTGCCCGCCAACCACCCGCTGGCCGCGCGCGACCAGATCGATTTCCGGGATCTGTGGGACGAGCCGTTCGTGGCCGCGCCCGCCGAAACCGGCTGGTGGCGCGACTGGTGGCTGGCCGCCGACGAGCGGGAGGGACATCCGGTCCGGATCGGAGCCGTCACCGGGAGCGGTCAACCCGACGACTGGCTGACCGCCATCGCCAACGGCCACGGCATCGCCCTGGCTCCGGAATCCGCGGCGCGCTACTACGCGCGCCCCGGTGTCATCTACCGGCCCGTTACCGGCGTCAGCCCAAGCCAGGTCGGCGTCGCTTGGCCGCCCGCCGCGGACACCAACCCGGTCGTCCAGGACTTCGTCCGCTGCTGCCTGGACAACAGACCGGAGCTTTGACCGGCTTCCGCCGCGGTTGCGCGCTCGGCGGCACACCGCCGTGGCCCCCGCACGCTCCACACCGGACCGCCCTCCTCCGCGGGGGTTGACCGGAAGGAGGGCGATCCGTCAAGCACACCCTGGCGGGGTGCCCGGGCTAGCCGGTTCGACAGGTGACCGTCGGCCAGGTCCAGTTGCCGTTGGCCATGACGGTGATGCCGAAGTTGTTGCCATTGCCGTTCGGTCTGGCGGTGATCGTGCCGCTCGTGCCGCTGACCGAGGCGTTCCAGCTGTTCTGCAGGGTCTGGCCGCCGTTGAGGTTGAGGGTGACGACCCAGTTGCTGGCGCCGCTGACCGCGACGTTGAGGTTGAACCGGTCGCCCCACTGCTGGCCGGCGGACAGGGTCGCGGTGCAGTTGCCGCCCTGCGGCGGCGGGGTGGTGGTGCCGCCGCCGCTACCTTCCCGGACGGTGATGTCGGAGCTGCCGCTGCTCTGGTAGCCCTCGGTGGCCATGATCTGGTAGCTGAAGTTGCTGCCCAGGTTGAGGCCGGCCCGGGCCCAGGCGTCGAAGTGGTTGGCGGTGGTGATCGTGCCGCCGGTCCGCTTCTGCTGGCGAACGCTCCAGTACTGGTAGAACGTGGCGGTGCCGTCGATCGACGGCTGGTTGACCCGCTGGGTGCGGTAGAGGTCGTAGGTGCCGCCGTCGGTGGTCACGGACCCGACCCGGGTGGCGCCCGTGCTCGGGTTGTAGGTGCCGAAGTTCTCGACGACGTAGTACTCGATGAGCGGGTTGCGCGTCCACCCGTACAGGGCGAGGTAGCTGTTGCCGTTCGGGTTGTAGCTGCCTGAATAGGTGACCGTCCGCCGGCTGCCGGTGGCCCAACCCTTGCCGCCGACCCAGTTGTTGGTGCCGCTACCCCATTGGCTGGAATACCGGCCGTCGGCGCGCAGCGTCATGCTCGCGTTGCCGCTGTCCTTCCAGAACGAAAAGAAGAACCCGTTGTGCGTACCGGTCGTGTTCGAGCTGACGGTTCGGTCGGCCTCCGCGTACGCGCTCGTGGCCATCGCCGTGCTCACGACGGCCAGCACCACGGCGCACGTGGTGCCGACGAGCAGCCGCATTCGGCCGCGTCCTGCCGGTCTCGTGGGGGTGTCGTTCATCCGCTTGCGTCCTCCTTCGCTTGCTCCCTTGCATCGATCGGGATGGATTCGGAGTATTGCAGCGGGGTTTCGGGGGCGTCAACGAGTTCCGGAAACTTCCGGCCACTAGGTGGGATCCGCGCGTACCGATCAAGCGCATTTACGTCTTGGTTTGTTGCCGAGCGTCTCCGAAACTTCCGATCGCTCGACGGGTTGTCAGCCCCGCTTGAGCTTGCGGGTGTCGCGCAGCTCCACGTAGGGCTCGTCGGTCTCGGAGTGGCCCGCCTGGATGGCGCGGCTGCGTTGCAGCTCCGCGTCGAACTCGGCGCCGAGCAGGATCGCGATGTTGCTGATCCACAGCCAGATCAGGAAGACGATCACGGCGGCCAGGCTGCCGTACGTCTTGTTGTAGGAGCCGAAGTTCGCGACGTAGAACGCGAATCCGCCGGAGGCGACCAGCCAGATCACCACCGCGAGCAGGCCGCCGGGGCTGACCCACCGGAATCCGCCGTGTCTGGCGTTGGGTGAGGCCCAGTAGAGGATGGCGAAAAGCAGGCTGATGATCAGAACCAGGATCGGCCACTTGGCGACGTTCCACACCGTGACGGCCGACGAGCCGATGCCCAACGCCTTACCGATCTGCTCGGCCAGGCGTCCGGTGAAGACGACCATCAACGCCGACACGACCAACAGCACCCCGGTGACCAGCGTGATGGCGATCCGGATCGGGAGCGTCTTCCACACCGGCCGACCCTCGGGAACGTCGTAGATGGCGTTGGACGCCTTCATGAACACACCGACGTAGCCGGATGCCGACCACAGCGCGGCGAGCAGGCTGACCACCGCGACCAGCCCGGCCGTTCCCTGCTGGCCCTGCTGCAGGCTTTCGGCCGCGTTGCTGATGATCGAGGCGACCGTCCCCGGGGCGATGTCGGTGAGGTTCTCGGTGACGGCCCGGACGGTGTCCGGGCCGAACAGCCGCAAGCAGGTGACGATGAGCAGCAGCCCGGGAAAGATCGACAGCACGCCGTAGTAGGTCAGCGCCGCCGCCCACACGGTGACCGAGTCGTCGCCGAACTCCTTCGCCGCGCGCCGGAAACTGCGCAGGTAGGACATCTTCGTCAGGTCGCTGAGTTCGTCGGGGCCCCGGTCGGCGGTCGGCTGCCGGGGGATCGACCCGCTGCCCTTCGCTGCCTGGTCCTCGGTGCCTGTCCGGCCTGGATCGTCGCTCATCGGTCGCACCTCCCGGCATGGCGATGCCCCGTGCCCGGAGCCGCAAACCAGCGGCTACGGGACGTCGCTCACCGCGGAGGTGACACCAGTGTCTCGTAGAGGCCGGCGATGCGTAGCTGCTTCTCGACGAAGGGCGCCACACCCTGCACCGAGAAGCGCACCTGCTGGTCACGTGCAGCTTTGAGGCCAGCCACAAGCGCTCCCATGCCGGTCGAGTCGACGAAGGTCACGTGTCGCATGTTGACCATCACCATGGGTGGCCGTTCTACCTGAATCGTCTGCTCCAGCACATCCCGCAAGGCATCGTTGACGGCCACGTCGAGCTCTCCCCGCAGATCCAGCACGACCGTACCGTCCTCGAGGAGGCGCCGGCTTACCACCGCTCTGGCCACTGTCCCTCCCACTGTCCTTTGCCGTATAGCAAGAACAGTTCATGTGCTACCCCCACCGCCGTTCCTCAAACGAGACGGGCGGGCCGGCCGGCGCCGTCAGGGAACCGCCCGATCGGCGGCGGCCGCCGACCATTCCACCAGCACCAGAGTCGCGTCGTCGCGGGGCGGTCCGGCCTGACGGTCGACCACGGTATGCGCGAGCGCGCGCAGCGTCTCCGGCGCCGGTAGGTCCTCCTGGGACACATCCTCGGCGAGTGCGACGAGCCGATCGAGGCCGAACTGGGTGCCCGAGACGTCGCGGGCCTCGGTCACGCCGTCGGTGTAGAGCAGCAGCCGATCGCCGGGGCGGAACCGGAGTTCCGCGGGCTGGTAGCTGCCCGGCTCGACGCCCAACGGCGGCCGGCGCCCCTGATCGAGGGTTTCCGCGGCCGCGCCGTGCCGGAAGAGCACCGGCGCGGGATGGCCGGCGTTGACATAACGCAAACGGCCGTCACGGAGGTCAAGATCGGCGAGGACGGCCGTCACGAAACGCGCGTCGTCGAACTCGCCACGGATCGCCCGGTCGGCCGCGCCGGCCAGGGATTCCAGGTCGCCGCCGGTCCGGCGGGTGGTGCGCACGGCGCCGAGCGTGGTGGCCGTCGTGAGTGCCGCGCGCATCCCCTTGCCGACCGCGTCGTACACGGCCAGGCGGACGATGGGGCCGTCGACGCTGTAGTCGAACGCGTCCCCGCCGACCTCGTAGCAGGGCTCCAGGATCGCGGTGACGATCGCCTCCGGAGTGGCGAAGGTCAACGGCGGGAGCAGGCTCCAGAGCAGGTCCGCGGCCGGTGTCATCGGGCGGCTGCGCCGTACCCGTTCCAGATGATCGCCGTACTGCGACTTCGCGGTGATGAGGTGCCCGATCATGCCCGCGAACAGCCGGCACCCGGCCAGTTCCGAAGCGGGGTCGGCCCCGTCGTCGAAGCCCGCGAGCACGACACCCAGCCGCTCGGTGCCGTTGACGATCGGCACCCAGAACCGAAGTGCGGGCCCATCCGCACGGACGGTGCGCAAGGTGGTGAACGCCAGTCCGGCGGGACTGCCGTTGACCAGCTCGGCCGCGCCCTCCGACAGGGGGTGCAACGTCCGCTGCTGGTAGTCGGTGAGATAGACGCTGATGGTGGCGGCCGGCTTCGCCGCGGCCGCGGAGACGAGTTCGGCGAGCTCGGCCGGGCCGGTCCGGTGACCGGCCTCGACCAGCTCAGCGACGGCGTCGCGCCATGCTGCCGGTACGGCGGCGGGTGTCACGACGAGGACAGACCCAGGAGCCCGGCGACGTTGGTCAGCCGCAGCACGTTGGCGACGATCGGCTGCGGGCTCCGAACGGTCAGCGTCGTGCCGCGGCCGATCGCCGCCTCCCGGCCGTGCAGCAGCGCCCGGATGCCACTGGAGTCCAGAAAGCTCACCTCGGCCAGGTCCACCACCAGCGGGCCGGCGCCCGAACGCAGTGCGCCGAGGATCGCGTCTTCCATTTCGACGTGCGTATCCATGTCCACCTCGCCGGCGACTCGGATGACGGTGACGTCTCCCGGTTCTATATGCGCTTCCACCACACCGTCAGGCTAGTGCAGCGGCGGGGAACCGCTCCCAGACGCGGTGCGTGGCGAGCAGGTCGGTGACCGCCGCGAGCGCCTCGGCGCCCGAGCCGGCGCTGACGACGCCGGGGGTGTCCGCGACCCGGGCCGACCGGACGACGCGGGCGCCGGTGCCCCAGGCGCCGATCGCCTTGGCCTGCCGCCAGCATTCCTCGACCAATAGCAGGACGCGTGGATCGACCGCACTCGCACCCGGGTCCGCGGAGCCGGCCTTGTCGTCGCGGCTCGGTAGCGCGTCGGGGGCGGGTCGCGGCGCCGTGGCGAGCAGGATCGCGTCGAACTCGACCGAGCGGGCGGTGGCGAACGTGCGTTGCACGGTGAGGTCGCCGACCATGCCGCCGTGCGGGGCGATGATCAGGGGCAGCATGCCGGCGGCGGACAGGTCGCGGCGCACGAGTGCGGCGCCTTCGAGGTCGGCGTCGGGGTCGACGACGATGCCGACGACCCGACCGTCGGTCGGCCACTGCTGGCCGACCTGGGAGAGCGCCGGGCTGGGCGTGGACTCGACGAGCGGCACGGTCGGCGCCGGTGCGGGCAGGCCCAGACCGCTGGCAACCTCGGCGCACAGCAGCGGGTCGATGTTGGCCAGGCACTGAAGCTGGCGTTCCTTGATCGCCTGTTCGTAGCACTTGCCCAGCTCGAAGGTGTAGGCGCGGATGATGTGTTCCTTCTCCACCGGCGACATGCTCAGCCAGAACAGGCGGACCTGGCTGTAGTGGTCGTCGAACGAAGCCGGGTTGGCGCGCACCTTGGGCGCCGCGGCGACCGTCACCGGCACGTCGAGGAAGGCGTGCTCGGCGTCGCCGGCCGGGAAGGGGTTGCCGCCGTCGAGCGAGTTGGGCCGGTACGGCGCGGCTCCGGCGTGGACCGCGTGCTGGTGGAAGCCGTCGCGGAGCATGTCGTTGACCGGCGCGTGCGGCCGGTTGATCGGGATCTGCGAGAAGTTCGGGCCGCCGAGCCGGGTCAGCTGGGTGTCGACGTACGAGAACAGGCGTCCCTGCAGCAGCGGGTCGTTCGTCACGTCGATGCCCGGCGGCAGGTGGCCAAGGTGGAAGGCGACCTGTTCGGTCTCGGCGAAGAAGTTCGTCGGCGTCCGGTTGAGCACCAGCTTGCCGACCGGCTGCACCGCGGCCAGCTCCTCCGGCACGAGCTTGGTGGGATCGAGCAGGTCGATGCCGGCGAAGGTCTCCTCCGGCGTGTCGGGAAAGACCTGGACGCCCAGCTCCCACTCCGGGAACGCGCCGGCCTCGATCGCGTCGTAGAGGTCGCGGCGGTGGAAGTCGGGATCCACCCCGCCGGCGATCTGGGCCTCTTCCCAGGTCAGCGAGTGCACACCGAGCTTGGGCTTCCAGTGGAACTTGACCAGCGTCGTCTCGCCGGCCGCATTGACCAGCCGGAAGGTGTGCACACCGAAACCTTCCATCATGCGGTACGAGCGGGGAATGCCACGGTCCGACATGTTCCACATCGTGTGGTGCTGGGCCTCGGTGTGCAGCGAGACGAAGTCCCAGAACGTGTCGTGCGCGCTCTGCGCCTGCGGGATCTCCCGGTCGGGGTGGGGCTTGCCGGCGTGGATGATGTCCGGGAACTTGATGGCGTCCTGGATGAAGAACACCGGGATGTTGTTGCCGACCAGGTCGAAGGTGCCCTCGTCGGTGTAGAACTTTGTCGCGAAACCGCGGGTGTCGCGGACGGTGTCGGCGGAGCCGCGGGAGCCCAGGACGGTGGAGAACCGCACGAAGACGGGCGTCTGCTTGCCCTTGGCGAGGAAGCCGGCCCGGGTCATGGCTTCGGCGGTGCCATAGCCGGTGAAGACCCCGTGCGCGCCGGCGCCGCGCGCGTGAACGACCCGCTCGGGGATCCGTTCGTGGTCGAAGTGCGTGATCTTCTCGCGGAAATGGTGGTCCTGCAGCAGGATCGGGCCGCGCGGCCCGGCCTTCAACGAGTGGTCGGTGGCGCGCAGCCGGCTTCCTTGCGACGTGGTCAGGAACTCGCCCTGCTGCCCGTTGGCGGTGGTGGGGGCGCCGGTCCGCGCCCCGGTGGGCGTACGGGTCTGCGGGGCGCCCTGTTCCGCCTTCGGGGGCAGGGGATCGTGCGGCGTGGTGGGCTCGTCGACGGCCGGCGGAGCGCTGCCCGGCGCGCCCGGAATGGCGGGCGTCAGTGCCTCGGCCACCCTGGCCGTTGCGGCTTCCACAGCGTCCTTGACCACCTTGGCCGGCTTCGACGCGTCCATATGGCGAGCTCCTTCGTGACGAACTGGTGCGTAGAGGTCGCCGCTACCCGTGATCAGCGGCGCCAAACGCCGCGCTGCCGCTGAAGAGCAGGTTGGCCTAGGTGTACTGGCTAGGCCACGACCAGATGGCCGAGTCCGGCCACGCGGAGTCCGCGGAGCACGGTGGCGTTGACCTGGCGGAGTTGGAAGTGGATGCGTCGCTGGTGCGCCACCTGATAGCACCTGGCCAAGCCCGTGAAGCCGGCGGCGTCCACGAACGGCACGCGCCCGAGGTCGACCCGGACAGCGGTGCGCGCGTGCCGGCAGTAGAACTCGAGCTGGCGGCGCAGCTCGTCGGCGTTGTCGCAGTCGACCTCTCCGCGAATCGCGACGGTGACCACGCCGTTCTGCTGCGTGACGTCGACGGCCAGCCCGACGACGTCCACGTCGTCCTCGATGCCGGGCCAGGGCGGCGGGACATCGCTGAGCATGGCTTCGCGTAGCCAGGTCAGTGCCCGGGTGAGCAGGCGCGAGACATGCATCTGCGAGACGCCGGTCGCCTTCGCGATCTCCACCTGGCTCAGGTTGCCGTAGAACCGCAGCGCCAGGATCTTCTGCTCGCGTACGGGCAGCTGTGCGACCAGCTTCCGCATGGTGAGGCGATCGTCGACACCGTCGAGATCGGCATCACGGCCGCCGAGCAGCTCGCCGAGCTCGGCCGAGCCCCCGTCGCTGTCGCCCTGCCCTCGCACCAGGGCGTTGAGCGACCGCGCCTGCCACCCGCCGGATGCCTGCAGCGCCAGCTCAAGGTCGGCGGGTGTCGCCCGCAACCGCGCGGCCAGCTCAGGGCGGGTCGGCGGGCGGTGTAGCTCGCGGGTCAGGTCGTCGCTCGCCTTCCACATCTCAAGCGTCAGTTCCTGGGTGGGGCGCGGCACGTGGACGGCCCAGCCGTTGTTGCGGAAGTATCGCCGCAGCTCACCCCGCATGGTGATGGCCGCGTAGGCGGTGAACGAGCCGCGCGCCGGATCCAGGTTGTCGATCGCCTTGATCAGGCCGAGCCGCGCGACCTGCCGCAGGTCGTCGAATGACGCGCCGCGACCGTGATAGCGGCCGGCAACCCGGTCGGCGAAGGGCAACGCCTCCATGACGAACCGCTCCCGGGCGGCCCTCCCGGACGGATCGTCGCCGGCCATAGCGGCATAGCGGACCGCGGCGTCGTCGAGGGAGCGGTCGTACTCCCGTCGTTCCTCTAGCCTCACTGTCATCTCCACGTCCGCCCGATCGTGGGCTGATTCGGGCACCCTCACCCGCCGGGCGCGGATACCCTCGATCGCCACCTCTACACCGGATCCGCCGGGTTATTGCGCTCGCCCAGGTCAGCCGCCGGGGAGAGGAGGCGTAGCCGGCCCGGTCGCGGGTACCGGCCCCAGGTGAACGGGACTATGGCGTTCTTGGATTCCGTGACGGAGACTCGGGTTGGTCATGGCGAACTCGCCCCTGCGGTGCCGCGTCGGTCAGCTGGCAGAAGCCACGGTCGTCGCGGCCATCGGCGATCTCGACGCAGCCGGCGCGAGCGATCTGCGTGCCGCGCTGTTCAACGCATTGGCCGACCAACCCGCGGCGCTGATCGTCGAGCTGTCCCAGCTGACCTCGGGCGACGCGGCAACCCTGACCGTCCTCGCCGCCGTCGCCCGCAGAGCCGGCATGTTCCCGGGGGTTCCGTTCGCCGTCGTGGCGCGGCCAGGGCTCCCGCAGGATGCCAGCGGATCCGGGGGGACCTATCCGATCCGGGGCACCGCGGCGCAGGCACTCGACGCGATCGCCGATGGTGACGCGGTGCCGACAGTTCGCGAGCTGCTGCCGCCGATCGCCGGCGTCTCACGGCATGCCCGCGCGCTGGTGACGGAGATGTGCGCCCGGTGGCAGCTCGACGACATCGTGGGGCCTGCCTGTGTCGTCGTCTCGGAGCTCGTCAGCAACGCCGTCCGCCACGCCGGCACCACCATGACGCTCGTGCTCTCCCTGCGCGGCCACAACCTGTTGGTGTCGGTGGAGGACGGCAATCCGGATCCGCCCCGGTTGGCGGCCGCCGCGGACCCGGACGATCCCGCCGCCGGACGCGGACTGGCGATCGTCGACGAGATCACTTCGAGGTGGGGTTGGCGCCCTACCGGCTCCGGCAAGGTGGTCTGGGCCGTGCTGCGCGTCGACGCCGCCCCGGGACCGACCGTTTAGGCGCGGACCGCGCCGACGCCCGTTTGAGCACCCTCCGGGCGGGTACCGGCCTGTTTCACCGGTAGGAACCGGCGCCGCGTCGTCGAGAGAGGGGCTGCCGTGTCGCAGCGCAGCGTTTCCGACGCCCTGGTCGAACGGCTCAGGCAGTGGGACGTCGACCGCGTCTTCGGCTACTCGGGCGACGGCATCAACGGCGTGATCGGGGCGCTGCGGCGGGCCGGGGAGCCGCGGTTCGTGCAGGCCCGCCACGAGGAGACCGCCGCGTTCATGGCGGTGGGTCATGCCAAATACACGGGCCGCGTCGGCGTCTGCCTGTCGACGCAGGGCCCCGGCGCCGTGCACCTGCTCAACGGGCTCTACGACGCCAAGCTCGACAGCAAGCCCGTGGTGGCCATCGTCGGCCAGCAGCTCTCGACCGTGTTGGGCACCGCCTACCAGCAGGAGATCGACCTCGTCCGGCTGTTCGGCGACGTGTGCGCGCAGTTCGTCCAGGTGGGGCAGACTCCCGAGCAGGTGCCGGTGCTGGTCGACAAGGCGTTCCGCACCGCGCTGGCCACCCGCAGCCCCACCTGCGTCGTGCTGCCGCACGACGTGCAGACCGCGGCTGCACCGGAGCCGACGGAGCACCGTCACGGTGTGCTGGTCAGCAGCCCCGGGCTTCGCCCGGCCCGCGTCCTGCCCTACGCCGACGACGTCGCCGCGGCGGCCGCCGTCCTCGATGCCGGGGAGCGGATCGCGATCCTGGTCGGCCAGGGTGCCTACGGCGCCACTGGCGAGATCGTCGAGCTGGCCGAACGGCTCGGCGCCGGAGTCGCCGCCTCGCTGCTGGGCAAGCCGGTCCTCGACGAGACCCTGCCCTTCCACACCGGCGTGCTGGGGCACCTGGGCACCACCGCGAGTGCCCAGCTGATGAAGCGGTGCGACACCCTGCTGCTCGTCGGCACCAACGACCCGTGGACCGAGTTCTACCCGGCGCCCGGCCAGGCCCGCGCGGTGCAGATCGACATCGACGGGCGCCGGCTCGGTGTGCGCTATCCGGTCGAGGTGCCACTGCTGGGCGACGCCAAGGAGACCGTACGCATGTTGACGGAGACGGTGAAACCCCATAACGACCGGGCCTGGCGGGCCGAGGTCCGCGGCAGCGTCTCGCGGTGGCACGAGATCGCGACGGCCCGGGCGGCGGCCCCGGCCGACCCGCTCAACCCGCAACTGGTCGTCCGGGCGCTCAACGACCACCTGCCCGCCGACGCCCAGGTCGCCGTCGACGTCGGCTCGGTCACCTACTGGTACGCCCGCCACCTGCGGTTGCCGGCCGGTGTGCCGGCGCACCTGTCCAGCACGCTCGCGTCGATGGGCTCGGCACTGCCGTACGGGCTGGCCGCGAAGCTGGCCCACCCGGACCGTCCCGTCGTCGCCCTGGTCGGCGACGGTGCGATGCAGATGAACGGTCTGGCGGAATTGATCACGGTGGCGGCCCGGTGGACGCAGTGGCCGGATCCGCGGTTCGTCGTCTGCGTGCTCGACAACCGCGACCTGGCCGAGGTCACCTGGGAACAGCGCGAGACGGAGGGTGAGCCGCGCTTCCCGGAATCGCAGGACCTCCCGACCGTGTCCTATGACCGCTGGGCCGAGCTGCTCGGCCTGCGTGGCGTGCGGGTCTCGTCCCCCCGCGACCTGGGTGCGGCCTGGTCCACGGCGCTGTCGGCCGACCGGCCGACCGTCGTGCACGCCGTCGTCGACCCTGCCGTCCCGCTGCTGCCTCCCGGCCAGCCGTCCGACAAGATCGCGCCGATGTTCGCCGGCCTGAGCGCCGAACAGGGCGCGGTGGCCCGCCGCGCGGAGGCGAACCTGCGCCGCGAACGCGCCGACGAAGGCTACGGCGGCCCATCCGCGGGCGACTCGTAAGCGTGTCGATCGCCGTCGCCCCGCTGTTCCGCACGCTCGCCCGCGTCCGTCATGCCCGGGCCGTCCACACGGTGGGCCGCACGTTCGAGGCGACGCTCACCTGCTCCGGCGGGGCCGGATCGGGGATCGATGTGTTCGATCGACCGGGCACCCATCCGGCCCTGGTCCGGCTGTCCCGCGGGGACGGCCTACCCAGCGGCTGGCCGTCCTGGCGGCTTTCCCGGACCGGTCCCTGCCGCCCGTCCACGATCTCGACGCGGTCACGGCCGCGGCCCGTGTGGGGCAGGCCCGATTTCTTATGGGTACGGCATCGCGCCTGGGCCGTTGGGGGTTCGCGGGCCGGATAGATCTGGGCCAGCCACGACCGGCGACGGACGAGCGCCAGTTGTCTTTCGACCCGGTCATGGCGCCGGTTCCGGGCGTGACGGCCGACGGTTTCCTGTGGCGCCTGCGTGCCGCGGCCTACCGGGAGAGCCGGCGCGGCCGGCGATCGGCGCCGCCGACCGGTTGACCGGCCGGCGTTCGTCGACGCGCGGCGCTGAGGTGACGGCGGCGCAACGGATCAGGTGCCGACCCGCGGGCGCGGGTCGGCACCCGATGCGGCTAGTCGGCCGAGCCCGGTTCGGCCATCCGGCGGTGCATCTCCGCCTTGGCGGTGTCCGGCATGATCTTGGCCGCGACCGCCTGCACCTTGTTCTTGAAGGACCCGGCGACCACGTGGTCCTCGCCGGCCATCAGCGCGTCGTAACCCTGCCTGGCGACCTTCGCCGGGTCGTCCTTCTCGCCGGCACCGACCTTCGTGTCGCGCATGTCGGCACGGTCGAAGAACTCGGTGTCGGTCGGGCCGGGCATGAGCGAGGTGACCGTGACGCCACTGTCCTTGAGTTCGTTGCGCAGCGCCTCGGCGAACGACTGCACGAACGACTTGGATCCGTTGTAGACCGCCTGGAACGAGCCGGGCATGGCGGAGGCGATCGACGAGGTGAACAGCACCCGACCGGAACCGCGGTCGACCATGTCGGGCACCACCCGCTTGGCCAGGTGCACCGTCGACCGCACGTTCAGGTCGATGATCTCGAGCTCATCGCCCAGGTCGGTCTCGTGCGCGAAGTCACCGCCGGCGCCACGCCCCGCATTGATCGCGATCGCGTCCACCGGCCGCCCCGTTGCCGCTATCCGCCGGTAGAGCTCTTCGACCCCTTCGGGGGTGGCCAGGTTCGTGCGGACCGCGTCGACCGTCGGCCCGCCGTCACGGTGAAGCCGAGCGGCGGCCTCCGCGATGCCGGCGTCCTCGGCGGCGATCAGCAGGTCGAAATTGTGTTCGGCGAATTCCCGCGCCAACTCGTATCCGATGCCGCTGGACGCGCCGGTTACGACAGCCAGCGGTCGACCCGAGACTGTTCCGCTCATGATCCCTCCTGATCCTCCATGGGTTTCCACCTCCGGTGCCCGCCAACACGGGGCCTAATCCGGCGTTGTTTGCCGGCCGACAATTGGGGTACGTCGATGCCGTGACGACGACACCGGAGCAGGGCTCACAACGACAGCACCGCGAGGACGCGCTAGAGCGCGGCGAAGTCTTCCAGGACGCGGAGGGCAGACAGACCACGGATCCCCGGACTGCGATGGAGAACGCCGACAGCGAGAACGACCGCAACGAAGAGCGCTTGAGGCAGGGCGACGTCGGTCCGGGCATTCCGGAGGAATAGCTGCACTAGGCGACCACAAGCGCCTGGGGCGCCGCAGACTTCATCCGCGTACGTAGCCATGCGAGCTGGATCGATGTCTCCTGCTCGCATGCGGCGACGACGGCGGCCAGGTCGCCGTCGCGCAGCCCGGCCGCCGCCTGGCCGAGCACGGTCCACGTGATGTCGGCGTAGGACGCCATCAGGTAGAGGTCGTGCAGATCGCGCAGGAGGCCGAGGCCCCCGCTGCGGGCGCCGGCGAACAGGTCCGCGTGCAGCCGCTCGGGCTCGTCCGGCGCCTCCGCCGAATAGGTCTCGATGAACGGCGCCAGCCTTTCGACATGCTGGTCGCACTGCGCTGCCAGCTTACCGGTGAGGTGGAAGACATCGGCCTCCGCGGCGTGGGCGGCAGCCACCTGCCGGAAGGCGTCGGCGAGGTTGGCCTCGGCCCGGTGCTGCAGGCCGAGATAGTGTGCGACGTGCATCTTCAGCCCTCCGTCCGGGTGACCCGCACCGCTGCCGACTTGAATAGCGGCTGCTTCGAGACCGGGTCCCACGCCGTCAGCGTCAGTTCGTTGGCCGCCCGTCCGTCGGGGCCGTCGGCGCTGTCCCACCAGCCATAGTGGAAGGGCAGGAACACCACGCCGGGGCGTACGCCGCTCAGCCGGGCCGGCGCGGTCACGGCGCCGCGGGGTGACTCGACCCGGACGCGCTCGCCATCGCCGATCCCGGCCGCGGCCGCGTCGGACGGGTGCAACTCCACCCAGACGTCTGGCGCCGCCGCGTTGAGCTCGGGCGCTCGGGCGGTCTTGGTGCGGGTGTGGAAATGGTAGAGGCTGCGCCCGGTGACCAGCCGCAACGGATATTCCGCGCCGGGCACCTCGGGCGAGGCCTGGTAGTCGACCGCATGCAGGAACGCCCGGCCGCCCGGTCGCTTGGCGCGATACTCGTCGCCGGTGAACTCCGCGCCGGTGAGCAGGTCCTGGCCATAGGTCTCGCAGTAGTCGGGGTCGGTATGGAATTGGCCGTCGGTGTAGAGCCGCTCCGTCCCGTCCGGTGCACCATCGGTGCACGGCCACTGCACACCGCTGCCCTCGCGCAGCTTCGCGTAGGACAGACCGGAGTAATCGCAGGGCCGGCCGCGGGAGCACGCCCGCCACGCGTCGAAGACCTCCTCGGGCGTACGCCAGGGCAGCAGGGGGTTCCCAGCACGGTCGCGGAAGTCCATCCGGCGTGCGTAGTCCAGGAAGATGTCGAGGTCGGCGCGGGCCTCGCCGGGTGGCTCGACGGCCTGCTCGGACAGGTGCACGGTGCGGTCGGCGTTGGTGAAGGTGCCGGTCTTCTCACCCCAGGTCGCCGCGGGGAGCACCACGTCGGCGAACTGGGCGGTCTCGGTCAGGAAGAGGTCCTGCACCACCAGGAACAGGCCTTCCTGGTCGAGGATCCGGCGGATCCGGGCCAGGTCGGGCAGGGTCACCGCCGGGTTGGTGGCGCTGACCCAGAGGAATCGGATCGAGCCCTGTTCGGCGTACCGGAAGATCTGCATGGCGTGGGTGGGCGGTGACCAGGTGGGGATGATTCCCTGGTCGACGTTCCACAGCCGGGCGAGCTGCCCGACGTGCTCCGGGTTGGCCCAGTTGCGAAAGCCCGGTAGGTCGCCGTCGGCGCCGCACTCGCGGTTGTTCTCCGCCGTGGGCTGGCCGTTCATCTGCAGCACGCCGGCACCCGGCCGGCCGATCATTCCGCGAACCAGGTGCAGGTTGTTGACCTGGCAGGCCGCTGCGGTGGCCTGGTTGGACTGGTAGAAGCCCTGCAGGACCGTGGAGAGGAGGCGGCGGGCGCCGCCGAGGAGTTCGGCGGCCCGGCGGACGTCGGTGGCGGACACCGCGCAGATCTCCGCCACCCGCTCCGGGGGATAGCCGTCGACGATCCGGGCCAGCGACTCGAAACCGAGCGTGTGCGCGGCCACGTATGACTCGTCGTACCAGCCGTTCTGGATGATCTCCCGCAGTAATCCGTTGAGCAGGGCGACGTTGGTGCCGGGTCGGACCGCGAGATGCACGTCGGCCTCGCGGGCGACCGGGGTGTGGCGCGGGTCAACGGCCAGCATCGCCGGCGGGTCGGTGCCGCGCCTGCGGTCGAGCATCCGGCTCCAGAGCACCGTCTGGGTCGCGGCGACGTTGTGCCCCCACAGGGCGAGCGCGTCGCACTCGTCCACGTCGGTGTAGGAGCCGGGCTGCCCGTCAGTGCCGAAGCTCGCCTTCAACGATGCGGCCGCGGTGGCTGTGCAGAGCCGGGTATTGCCGTCCATGTGCGGCGTACCGATGCCCGCCTTGCCGATGACCGCGAGCGCGTAGTACTCCTCCAGGAACAACTGCCCGGAGGTGTAGAACCCGAACCGGCCCCAGCCGCCCGGACCGTCGAGCAGCTCGCGGGACCGGTCGACGACGCGACCCAGCGCGGTGTCCCAATCGGACTCGACCAACCGGCCGCCCTCGCGCACCAGCGGGCGGGTGAGCCGGTCCGGGCTGTTGTTGGCCTGCCAGCCGAACAGGTCCTTGGGCCCGAGCCGACCGTGGTTGACCCGGTCCGTGGCGCGTCCCCGGACGCCGGCGATCCGGCCGTCCTTGACCGCGATGTCCATCGCGTCGCCGTTGGAATGCAGCAACGACGCCGACTGGGTCCAGCTGTCCACCTCGCCGACGGAGAGGCCGTCGGCGAGCTGGACGTCGACCCGTACCGGCCACCGTGCTCCGCGCCCGTACGGGGTTCGCTCACCCCACGGGTCTGCCACCCGGTCGCTCATCACTTCTTGCCGAGCGCCCGAGCCAGCTCGTCGCGGCCCATTTTCGAACGGCCTGGCAGGTCCTGCTTCTTCGCCAGCTCGTAGAGCTCGGCGCGGGTCTTCGGCTCGCTGGACCCGGTCCGCTTACGGGCCGCGACGGCCGCGCCCTGCTTGCCCAGCGCGGTGCGGGTCTTGGCGGGCATCTTCGAGATCGTCTTCTTGGCCTTCGCGCCGGCCTGTGCCTTGCGCACGTTGGACCGGGCGGCCTTCGTCTGCTTCGCGGTAGCCATGTTTGCGCTTTACCCTGCAGGGGCGGCGAATCACATCAGGATGCCCGCAGGTGCCCCGGGCCGCGCCCGGGGCACCTGTGAGGCCGGGTCTCAGCTGTCGCTGATCGCGTCGAGCAGCGCGCCGACCGGCTTGTCGGGCAGCGCCCGCGCCACGTCGGCCACGGCGACGATGCCGACGAGGTCGTGCCCGTCGATCACCGGCAGCCGGCGCACCTGGTGGCTGCCCATCGTCCGGAGGATCTCCTCGGCGTCGTCGTCGGCGCCGATCGTGATCGGCTTGCCCTGCCCGAGTTCACCGGCCCGCACCTGCTCGGGGTTTCGGCCGGCGGCGAGCACCTTCACCACGATGTCGCGGTCGGTCAGCATGCCCTTGAGCCGGTTGTCGGTGCCGCATATCGGCAACGACCCGACGTTGAGCTCGGCCATCTTGCGGGCGGCCACCGCCACGCTCTCGTCTTCGCCGACGCACGTGGCGTCGGCGGTCATGATCTCCCTGGCCGTGGACATGTGGTCTGCTCCCTTCTGTCGGGTTCCTACCAGGCAGGTACCCGAGGGCCGGCGGACCAACCTCTGGATCAGCTTCGGCCGGCAGGAAAGGTCAGTAGGGGTCGCCGTGCCCGGGCAGGCGGCCGGCGAGCAGGCTGGCCAGGCGCGCAGGGGCCGGGAGACGCTCGCGTAGCGCCGCCGTGGGCGCGCCGGCGCGGTCGGCCATGCCGGTGAACAGTTCGGCGAGCGCGTCGAGGGCGTCGACCCGCGGCTTCCAGCCGAGATCAGCTGTTGCCCGCGCCGACGAGAGCAGCGGTACGCCGGCGGCCAGGTCGATCCAGCCAGGCTCGACCGGCTGCAGCCGGGCCGCCCAGGTGGCGGCCGCGGCGGCCCGCAGCAGTGGCACCGGCACGGGCACCACCCGGCCGTGGTAGCGGCCGGCGACCGCTGGGCCGTCGAGCACCGGATCGGCGGCGAGGTTGAAGGCGCCCCGCACGTCCGACAGGACAGCGCGGACGTAGGCGTCCGCGACGTCGTTGGCGTGCACGCCCTGCACCCGCAACCGCGGGCCGCCGGGGACCACGGGCAGGCGGCCCTTGCCGAGCAGGCTCAGCGGGGCGAGCGGCCCGATGAACAGGCGGGCGATCTCCGACGCGGCATCGCGCTGGAAGGTCAGTCCCGGCCGCATGCGCACCACCCGAAGCTCGGGATGGCGCCGCTCCACCTCGTCCAGGAGCCGCTCCACGTGCACCTTGTCGCGGCTGTAGGTCGACCAGCGCACGCCGGTCGTCGGCCACGACTCGTCGACGCGCTCGTCCTTGGGGCCGGGCGCGTAGGTCCCGACCGACGACGCGACGACCATGGCCGGCACGCCGGCCCGGACGGCGGCCTCCGCCATGTTGGCGGCGCCCTGCACGTTGGTGCGGCGCAACCTGGCCTGTTCGTGGCTCGGTTGGATCTGCCAGAGCAGGTGGATCACCGCGGCGGCACCGCGGGCCGCATAGGTGAGCGCGCTGACCGCGCTGGGTTCGCCGGCGTCGATCGACCACCAGTCGACCCCGTCGTACGGTGCGCCGGCGCCGGGCGAGGGCACCCGCCGCGCCACACCGACGAGCTCGGTGACCGAGGGCTCCTGCGCGAGTCGCCGGAGGACGGCCGAGCCGACGTTTCCGGACGCGCCCACCACGACAACCTTCATGGCCGACCGGTACCCGCCGAACCGCGATTCATGCCGGGCTTTTGTCCGGTTTCCCGGCGTTTGATCGACCGGGAGCCGGGCACACAACCACCACCAACCCCAACACCGACGGGAGGCGATCGACATGGCCGGCGGGGCGCAGGGTGAGCCGCGGCAGGAACCGCCAGGGACCCTCGGCGCGATGCGCGAGAAGCCCGATCACGGCGAGGACAGTTACCGCGGCAGCGGGCGCCTGCAAGGAAAGAAGGCGGTCGTGACCGGTGGCGACAGCGGCATCGGTCGTGCGGTGGCGATCGCGTTCGCCCGGGAAGGGGCCGACGTCCTCATCTCCTACCTCAACGAAGACGACGACGCCCGGGAGACCGCGAAGCTCGTCGAGGCCGCGGGGCGTACCGCCGTCCTCGTGCCGGGCGACCTGTCGCAACGCGCGCAGTGCCAGGCCGTCGTCGACCGCGCCGTCGCGGACCTCGGCGGGATCGACGTGCTGGTCAACAACGCCGCGTTCCAGATGACCCACGAGACTCTCGAAGAGGTCACCGACGAGGAGTGGCAGCACACGTTCGACACCAACATCACCGCGATGTTCCGGCTGGTGCAGGCCGCCTTGCCGCACCTGGGTGAGGGCGCGTCGATCATCAACACCAGTTCCATCAACTACGACACCCCGAAACCGACCCTGCTGCCGTACGCGACCACGAAGGGCGCGATCGCCAACTTCACCGCCGGCCTCGCGCAGATGCTCGGCGACCGCGGCATCCGCGTCAACGCCGTCGCGCCCGGCCCGATCTGGACGCCGTTGATCCCGTCGACCATGCCACCCGAGCAGGTCGCCGAGTTCGGCAAGAACACCCCGCTCGGCCGGCCGGGCCAGCCCCGTGAACTCGCCCCGGTGTATGTGCTGCTCGCCTCCGACGAGGCCAGCTACATCTCCGGCGCCATCGTGCCGGTCACCGGCGGCAAGCCCATCCTCTAGCGGAACAGGAGGCATCCCGTGAAGGCCCTCACCTGGCAGGGCACGACGAAGGTCTCCGTCGAGGAGGTCCCGGATCCCCGGATCCAGGAGCCGACCGACGCCATCGTCAAGCTCACCTCCACCGCGATCTGCGGCTCGGACCTGCACCTCTACGACGTCCTCGGCATGTATCTCGATCCCGGCGACATCCTCGGCCACGAGCCGATGGGCATCGTCGAAGAGGTGGGCGCCGAGGTCACGCACATCAAGCCGGGCGACCGCGTGGTGATCCCGTTCAACATCTCCTGTGGACATTGCTGGATGTGCCGTAACGGCTGGTTCGCCCAATGCGAGACGACCCAGGTCCGCGACCAGGGCAAGGGCGCGGCCCTGTTCGGTTACACCAAGCTCTACGGTCAGGTGCCGGGCGCACAGGCGGAATACCTACGGGTCCCGCAGGCGACGTTCGGGCCGATCAAGGTGCCGGCGGAGTATCCCGACGAGCGGTTTCTCTTCCTCTCCGACGTGCTGCCGACCGCGTGGCAGGCCGTGCGCTTCGCCGATGTCCCGAAGGGTGGGTCCTGCGCGGTCATCGGGCTCGGCCCGATCGGCCAGATGGCCGCCCGGGTGGCGCGCCACCTCGGCGCCGACCGGGTGATCGCGGTCGACAGCGTTCCGGAGCGGCTCGAGATGGCCCGCCGGCACGGCATCGACGTGGTGGACACCCGTGACGTCGACGACGTACCCGAAGCGATCATGGATCTGACGTCCGGTCGGGGCGCCGACGGCGTCATCGACGCGGTCGGGATGGAGGCGCACGGTTCGCCGCTGCAGCACGCCGCCCAGCGGGCCGCCGGCCTGCTGCCGGACAAGGTCGCGCGGGCCGCGGTGGAGAAGGCCGGCGTCGACCGGTTGGCCGCGCTCAACACGGCCTTCGCCAGCGTGCGCCGGGCCGGCACCGTGTCGATCATCGGTGTCTACGGCGGCCAGGCCAACCCGCTGCCCATGATGGACCTCTTCGACAAGGGCGTCACGTTGCGGATGGGGCAGGCACACGTGAAGCGCTGGGTCGACGAGATCATGCCGGCCCTCGCCGGCGACGGTGACCCCCTCGGCACCGAGGACCTGGTCACCCACCGGCTGCCGCTCGACGAGGCGCCGCACGGCTACGACATCTTCAAGGAGAAGCAGGACGGCTGTATCAAGGTGGTGCTCAAGCCCTGACCCCGAGCGAGGGGGCCCTTCAGCGGGCCCCCTCGCGCCGAGTCTTCGTACCCGGACGCTCAGCGTCCACTCTGCAGATTGGGCGCATCCGGATCCTGCGCCCCCTTCGGATCGATGGAGGTGTCGGCCTTCTTGTCGGCATGGCCCTTGGGCCGGTCCGCGCCGTCCGCGGGCTTACGGGTGCCGGCGTCTCGCGACCCCTTCGCACCGCGGGCCTCCTGAGGCTCCTCCTCGAGATGCGAACCAGGCTTCTCAGTCATCGGCGAGTCTCTCCCTGGACGTGCGAGCAATGACCGGTTTCGCGGTAGAAGAGTGCGAAACCTCCCTAAATGCTAGCCTCCGGATCTCCTCCGTGTCGGGGTATAGGGGCCTGTTTCAGCCTTTGCGGCCGGTGGTGGCGATGCCTTCGACGAAGTGGCGTTGGGCGAGGAAGAAGATGATGATCATGGGCAGGGTGGCGATGACGCTGCCGGCGAGCACGATGTGCCAGTCCTGCTCTCCGCCGTACCCGAAGCGGTCCAGAACGACCTTGAGCCCGCGCGGCAGGGTGAACAGGTTCTCGTCCCGCAGGTAGATCAAGGGTTTCATCAGGTCCGTCCAGCTGGCCTTGAACTCGAACACGAGCACCACCAACAGCGCTGGGCGGATCAACGGGAACGCCACCCGCCAGAACAGCCCGGGGTAGGAGACCCCGTCGACGCGGGCGGCATCGAACAGCTCCCGGGGCAACGACAGCAGGAACTGCCGCAGCAGGAAGATGTAGAACGCCGAACCGAAGAGGTTGCCCGCCCAGAGGGGCACCTGGGTATCGGTCAACCGCAGTTCCGACCAGATCAGGTACGTCGGAATCATCGTGACCGCGAACGGCAGCATCATCGTGGCCAGCACGAGGCCGAACAGCAGATTTCGTCCCGGGAAGCGGAAGTAGGCGAATCCGAATGCCACCCAGGCGCTGGACAGCGTCACCGTCACGGCGGCGGCGACTCCCACGACCGTGCTGTTGAACAGCCACAGCGGAAGGGGCACCGCGTCGAATGCCTCCTGGTAATTGCCGGGGGAGAACGGGGTCGGCAGAAAGCCCCGCGCGAAGACGAACCCGGGCTCGCGCAGCGACGCGCTGACCAGCCAGACGAATGGCAGGAGGAAGATGACGGCCGCGATCACCAGTGCCGCCACGAACGCGACCCGCCATGGTCCGCGTCGCTCCGGTTCGGTCGGGCGCGGCCGGGTTGCCCTCTCGTTCGGCATCGGCGCGGGTACGGAGGCGGAGGCGGCCCGGCTGTCGGCGGAGACGGTCATGACTGCTCGCCTTCGTAGTAGACCCACCGCTTGGACACCCGGACCTGGACGATGGTGATCAGCAGGATCACCAGGAACAGCAGCCAGGCCATGGCCGAGGCGAATCCCATGTGGAGGAACTGGAACGCCTGCTGGAAGAGGTAGATGACGTAGAACGTCGCCGCGTCGGCGTTGAAGCGCTGCTGCGTGGCCTGGTTGCCGAAATACATCGTGTAGACCTCGCTGAACATCTGCAGCGAGGCGATCGTGTTGACGATCAGGGTGAAGAACAGCGTGCCGGAGATCATCGGCACGGTCACCGACCGGAACCGCTGCCACGCGCTGGCGCCGTCCACCGTGGCGGCTTCGTGCAGCTCACGCGGAACGTTCTGCAGGGCCGCGAGGTAGAGGATCACGGTGGAGCCCAGACTCCACAGGCTCATCAGCACGATGCCCGGCATGACCCAGTGGGGGTCGGTCGTCCAGCTCGGTCCGTCGATCCCGAACCAGCCGAGGAACCGGTTGATCATCCCGTCCTGGGTGTTGAGCAGCAGGAGGAACAGGATCCCGACGGCGACCGCGGGCGTCATCACCGGTAGGTAGAAGACCGTCCGGAAGAAGCCCGACAACCGGCCGATGCGGGTGAGCAGCAGCGCCAGGCCCAGCGAGATCGCCATGGTCAGCGGAACGTGCAGCAGCGTGAAGTAGACGGTGTTGCCGAGGCTGCGCGCGACCATCGGATCGGACATCATCTGCCGGTAGTTGTCGAGGCCGACGAACGTCGGCGCGTTGATGACGTCATAGTCGGTGAAGCTCAGCCACAGGCTCGCCACCATCGGGCCGGCGTAGAACACCAGGAACCCGATGACCCAGGGCGCCAGGAACAGAAGTGCCCACCGCGACTCACGCCTGGCCAGGGTTGCCCTCTTGGCCATGGTCTAGCCCGCGGCCTTGGCCAGTGCGGACGCCGCCTCCTGCTGGCCCCGGCGCAGTGCCGTGCTCGCGTCGCCCTGCCCCGACAGGGCACGGTTCGCGGCGTCGTACCAGGCCTTGTCGAACTCGGCGCCGGCCGGGGACGCCGGCAGTGAGAAGCCCTTGTCCTGGACCGAGAGGATGGTCTGCACGGCGTCGTCGAAGCGCTTGTTGCCGCTCGGTTTGTAGAGCTCGGCGAAGATGCGCTTGTCGGCGTCGACGTTCGCGGTGTAGAGGCCCGTGAACGCTTCGTTGTCGGCCTTGCGCTGGTCGACGCGGGCCTTCGCCGCCGCGACCCAGGTGTCGGTGGCCGTCATCGTCTTGGCGAACGTGCAGGCCGCGTCCGGGTTCTTGGCACCCTTCGGGATGACCCAGGCCGAACCCGACGCAAAGGTGAGCGGGTTGCCGGCCCGGTCGACGAACGGACGCACGGCGACTTCGGCGTCGGGTGTCTCGCGAGCCGCCACATTGAGGAACCAGTCCTCCATCGGCCAGACGGCGATCTGGTTCTTCGCCACGGGGCTCTGCGCGCCGAAGAAGTCGAAGGTGTCGCGGAAGGCCTTGAAGTTGCCCCAGCCGCCCTGGGCGTCGATGAGGGACAGCCCGGTCTGCAGCGCCTCGGCGACCTTGGGGTCGTCGAGGTGGGCGGTCCTGCCGTCGGCGGAGATCAGGTCGGCGCCGTTGGCCTTGGCCCACATCGGCAGGAACTCGGGTAGCTTCGGGTCGATACCGATGCGGCTCACCTTGCCGCCCTGGACCTTGGCCAGCTTGGCGTTCAGCGCCGGGAGGGCGGCCCAGTCGGCGAGGTCGATGTCGTCGGGGGACAGGCCCGCCTCGCGCAGGATCTTCTCGTTCATGTAGACGACGCGGACGCTGTAGAACTCGGGGATGCCGTAGACCTTGCCCGCGAGCGTCACCTCGTCCTTCGCGGCCGGGCGGTACTGGGCCATGTTGATGTGCTGCGTGGCTATGCAGTCGTCGAGAGGGAGCACGGATCCCTGTTTGGCGTAGGTGCCGACCAGTTTGCGGTTCATGTAGACCAGGTCCGGCGGGTTGCCCGACGCGACGGCGGACAGGAACTGCTGCTCGTCGAAGGCGCCCTCGGTGATGGTCACCTGGATGTCGGGGTGGGCCTTCTTGAAGGTGTCCACCCGGGTCGTGGCGATCTCGTCGGGCAGGCTGAAACCCAGTGTGGTGATCGCGCCCTTGCCGGCCGCGTCGTCGCCGTCGTCTCCGCCGCCGACGCCGCCGCACCCGGCCAGTGCCAACGAGATCGTCGCGGTGATCGCGACGCTGCGAACCCTCCGTGACATGTCTTCCTCCCCATGATCGCCCCCAGGAAAGGGGGGCCGGGCGCGGGATGCCCGAGCGGGAAGACTTCAAACCTCCAGTTTGTCCACTCAGGAAAGGGGGATTATCGACCATTTCGTCCGAATCGCCGGAGTACGGTGGAGGTCGAAGCTGGACCGGCTGAGGCGCGGGCACGACGCGTCATCACCACCGGAGGTAATCATGGCCGCAGATCCGAACACACCAGACGGCATCGACACCGAGGGCAAGGCCGTCCCACCCTACGAGGGCCGGCGGCAGTCCGCCGAGACCCGCGGGAAGGACGCCACCACCAAGGGCGGCGCGAAGGTCGGTGGGGCCACCGGGCCGGCCGAGGACGAGGACATGTCCTCGGCCGATCCCGACCAGACGCCCGGCGGCGCGACCGGCCTGCCCGCCGACGAGCAGCCAGCCGACGAGACGCGACAGACCGAACGGAGCGATCCTGGAGTGGGACCGGCCCACCAGCCCGGCGCCCGGCGCGGCGAGGACCGGTCGTAGGTCCGCCGCTTCGTCGACGGGATCGTCCTTTGTCACCTGCTGCAGCGGCGGTCAGCCAGCGGAGGGAAGCATGCCCGCTCGAGAAGACATGCCGAGCACACTGAAGCGCTCGCCGAAGAAGGCGCAGGACACCTACGCCAAGGCACACGACGCGGCCGTGGCCGAGTACGGCGAAGGTGAACGCGCCCACCGGACCGCGTTCGCCGCCGTCAAACACTCGTTCGAGAAGGTCGGAGACCACTGGGAGCCGAAGCGTAAGCGGGGGCCGAGCGACGCGCAGGCGGCGCGGAGCAACCGCGCCCAGCCGGCGGAAACGGCCTCCGGCGTCGATGCCAACGCGTCGAAGAAGCACCTCATCGACGTCGCGCGACGGCTCGACATCGCCGGCCGCACCACGATGTCCAAGGCGGACCTCGTCAAGGCGATCCAGAAGGCCAACAGCCGGGCCGATCGCAAGGCCCGCTCCTAGCTCGGGCTGGCCGCGGCGGTCAGGCTGGCTGGCGCGAGCCGTGGGCTTCGACGAGCCCGTCGACACCGCGCAGGAACGTCTCGCAGATCGCGGCCGGGTCGAACAGGCAGCCGGCGGCCATGGCGCCGTCGCGGAGCATGACGAAATGTCGGGCGGCCGCATCGGCGCCGGTCGCCTCGATGCCCGCCATCAGGGTGCTGACTGTGTCGAGGAACCAGGCCCGGTGGGCGAGGACGGCCTGATGCACGGGGTGGGTGGGATCGGGATACTCGGCCACCGCGTTCAGGAAGGCGCAGCCCCGAAAGCCGGGCGACCGGATGCCGTCGGCGATCGCCGACGCGACGGCCCGGACGGTGTCACTCGCCGGTGCCCCAGCGGCGATGGCCGTTTCCACCTGGGCGCGGATGCCCTGGTCGGCGCTGCGCAGATAGGCGACCACAAGGTCTTCCTTGCCAGGGAAGTGCCGATAGAAGGTGGCCCGGGTCACCTTCGCCTCGGCGATGATCCGGTCGACGCCGACCGAGTGGATGCCCTCCGTGTAGAAGACCCGGGTCGCCGTGGTCAGGAGCCGGAGTCGTGCCTCGGACGGCCGGGTCCCGGTTTCGCTGCGATCCATGGGCCCATCCTAGCGGATAGAACGTTCCGTCTTGACAAGCGCGAACCGTGTTGTCATCGTGAGGTCAGACAGAACGTTCGTTCTCCTTGTGAACCACCGAAAGGCTGACCATGACCACCGTCACCGCACCTCGGTTCTCGACGACGGCGGCCGCGCTCCGGCGGCTCTACTTCGCCCGCTTCGCGTTCGCGATCGTCTGGGCCGTCGTGACGTTCGCGATCGCCGACGAGCTCAGCGTGCTCGCGGCCACGCTTCTCGTGATCTACCCGTTGGTCGACGCGGCGGCCGCGGTCATCGACCGTCGCTCGTCGCGGACCACGGGGCCGCACAGGCTGCTGTCCGTCAACATCGTGGTCAGCCTGCTCGCCGCGGTCGCTCTGGCCGTGGCCGGCGCGTCCGGCATCCCCGCGGTCCTGCGCGTGTGGGGTCTCTGGGCGGTGGTGGCCGGGGTGGTGCAGCTGATCGTCGGGGTCTCCCGCCGCGGGATGGGTGGCCAGTGGCCCATGATCATCAGCGGCGGCCTATCGGTGCTCGCCGGTGGGTCGTTCGTCGTGGCGGCCTCAGGCGACGACCCGGCGCTGACCAACGCCGTCGGCTACGCCATCCCCGGCGCCATCTTCTTCCTCGTCGCCGCCATCCGGCTGAGCCGCTCGGCCAGGGCCAACTGAGCGGGAGCCCGGCGTGAACGCCTGCGTGACGTCGTCGCGTTGGGTCAGCATCGGGTGGGTGGCAACGCTGCGCCACCCGACAGAGAAGGAGGCACCGTGCCAACCAAGATCACGTTGATCGTCGACAACCCGGCGGACCCTGAAGAGTTCGAGAAGGCGTACGCGGAGGTGCGGCAGGCCGCGGAAGGCCTGCCGAAGCTCCAACGGGTCGAGTCGGCCAAGGTGTGGCCGAAGGAGGACGGCACGCCCACGCCCGCTTACCGAACGCTCGACCTGTACTTCGACAGCTACGAGGACGCCTCGGCCGCGGTCACCACGCCCGCCGCCGCTTCTATGTTCGGTGCCCTCGTGGGAACACACGTGACTTTCACGGGGCTGTTCTCCGACATCGAGCGGTAGCGGGGCCACCAGATCGGCGTGGCAGGTGCCGGGACGTTTAGCCGTCCGCACGCCGGGAACGCGAGCGCAGACCGCCGGTGTCGGCGCGGGGGTTACGGTGGCAACAACGTCGGGCGTCGTCAAGGCCCACCCGGAACGGGTTTTCGCGGTGCTGGCCGATGGTTGGAGTTATGCCAGCTGGGTGGTCGGCGCCTCGCACATCAGCGCGGTCGACGCCGACTGGCCCGCCGTCGGGGCCACGCTCCACCATCAGGTGGGGCCGTGGCCCCTGCATATCAAGGACGAGACCGTGGTGTCCGCGGTTGTTCCGGGACGCATGCTCGAACTTCATGCCCGCGCGTGGCCGCTCGGCGAAGCGACTGTCCTGCTGGAACTCGAGCCGGTTGACGCGTACACCCGGGTGACCCTGTCCTACGACCTCACGGCCGGCATCGGACGGTTGGTTCCGCACGCGCTTCACTCTGTTCTGCTCCGGCCGCGCAGCAACGAAATGCTCCAACGGCTGGCCGACATCGCCGAGCGCCGACGTGTCGCCGCTCCTGTCCGCGGCTAGCCGCGGCGCGCGAGCTCAGATCTTCGCCACCACTTTCCCGGCGACCTCTTCCAGCTTCTGCTGCGGCACGATCTGTGGCGCGGCGAAGAGGACCAGGCGCAGATTCTCCTCGTACGGGACGGTCACCGCCACGATCCGGAAGCCGTCCTTGACATAGCCGACGCCGGCCGCACCCAGATCCTCGACGGGCGTGGTCTTCACGCCGACCCCGGTCGCGATGTTGTCGATCGTCTTCTCCGCGGCGTCGGCCTTGCCCGGCCGC
This sequence comes from Asanoa sp. NPDC049573, assembly GCF_040676615.1. Lineage (NCBI taxonomy): Bacteria > Bacillati > Actinomycetota > Actinomycetes > Micromonosporales > Micromonosporaceae > Asanoa > Asanoa sp. NPDC049573. The sequence goes on along the minus strand of NZ_JBFAPI010000004.1, from coordinate 31,665 downwards.
GTCGACACGGTCAACGCGAACGGCTCCTGGCCATCCTTCCCATACGCGCAGGTGTAGGCGACCTCGCCGTCGGACTTGTCGACCGGCAACTCGCGGGCCTTCAGTTTCGATCCGGTTTTCGAGCCGAGAACATCGACCAGCGCGTCCGCCGACAGCAGCTTGCAGGCCGAACTGATCTTCGCGAGCCGCGCCGGGCCGGTGCTGGATGGCGGCGGAGCGGAGGGTGGCGCCGCCACCCACTCCGCGGCGGACCCGGGCTCGTCGCCACCGCCGCACCCGCCGAGTCCCGCGATCGCCGCGACCAGCACCAATGACCGAACTACCCGGTTTTTCCCGAACAACGAACAGACCCTTTCCCCGTACGGACGAACCTTCCTCGTTCTCAGCGCTTCCAAGAGCGCGAGCGTCACACGGGCTGCCGGCCGCCCACCGACGGTAGGCGGCCGGAAAGCCGTTCTAGTCGAGGAACGATTCGATCCAGGTGAGCACCGGCGCCAGGTCGACGCGCGCCGCGTACGTCACGCCCGTGCAGTTGTTGTTGGTCACGAAGGAGTTGACCGCCAGGACGACGTCACCGAGCAGGATCGGCCCGCCCGAATCGCCGAAGCAGGTGCCGCCGCTCCCGCCGCCCGGGTTCGCCCGCAGCTTGAGGAACTCGTCGCCGGTGCGCTCCTGCCCACCGAAGACCTCGCTCGGCGCGTAGAGCCGGACCCGTGGCCCGGTCCATACCGGCTTGCCGCCGCCGCGCTGGTTGACCTGCACGCCGTAGCCGACGATGGCGACGTCGGTGCCGGTGGCGAGGGTGTCGACCAGGTTGACGGTGGGCAGTTGGCCATAGCTGGCCACCACCGATGTCGGCACCGGCTCGGAAAGCACGATCACGCCGACGTCGAGGTGCGCGAACTCCGGCAGGCCGTTGCCACACGGCGAGTTGCAGTAGCCGGGATACGTGTACGGCGTTCCCTCGTACGACGTGACGCCGCCGTTGGGGTACTCGGTGTTGTTCTGCACGTCCTCGGACAGCCACACCCGCGCGCGGACCGCGCCGTCGGTGCAGTGGCCGGCGACGAGGAACACCGTCGGCGACAGCAGCGTGCCGCTGCACCGCCAGGTCGGCGCGGGCTGGCCCGCCACCAGCGTGTCGAAGACCGCCAGGCCGACGTACGGGTGGCGGCCGTTGTCCGGTTGACCGTTGGTCACCGCCTGCGCCGGCGCGGCGACCAGCACCGTCGTGGCGACGACGGCCAGTAGTGCGAGGAGTCGTTTCATGGGCACGGTCCTTTCGCGATGGCCCGGGGAGATGCCCCCTAGTCACTCAGCGCCGCCGCGTGCGGCAATCACACGCCCATATCGGTCCGCAGGGGAAGGTGTCGGGTGTCGTCGAGGGTTTACCCTCGCGACGGGCCGCTCCTCCTCGCTCTCAGGCGCGCCGGTCGCAGTTCGCTTCGAGCAACGCCCGCAGCGGGGCGGGATCGCCGCTGTCCAGCCCACGTTTGGGCAGCACGAGAACCGCGGCACCGGCGCGGTCGGACGCGCGCAGGACGAACGACCGGTCTGTCTCGACATATCGCAGGTACTGGGACCACGCGGCGGTTTCCGTCCGGCTCGCGCTGGTCAGACGTAAGCCGCTGCCGTCAACGACGGCTCGGATCGGTTCGGACAGCCAGGGATTCCCGCGCATGATCAGTCGTGCCTGCCAGCGATAGATCCAACGGGCGCGGACGAGGAACCGGAACAGCAGCAGGCCGAACACGACGCCGCCGACCGCCACGGCGACGAGAACGACAACGTCGGTCACCGTCATGGCCGAGGACCTGCCCGAGCGGGCGTGTCCGAGGAGGACCCCGACGAGAGCGGCCACGATCAGCAGCGGGAGCAGCCATGGACGCCGGAGGCCGCGCCGGTGCGCGACGAGACCGTCGACCCAGTCCGCCTCCGTAAGGGTGTAACCGAGAGTCACCGGTCCGACGGTGACCTGCTCCAATGACATGCGTCCGTTCCCCTCAGACATGACCACGATCCTGGTAGATGTTCGGGACGAGGGCCGCCGCGGCACCGGTGCGGGCCATCCGGTGCCAGCGCAGCCGGCTGCCGAGCACGGCGGTGACCGCGGCCTGGACCACGACCAGGTACATGACCTGGCGGTAGAGCACCTGCTGGAACGGCAGGCTCCACAGCGGTCGTAGCGACTCCCCGTCCAGGCGCAGCGCGAAGCCGGCGGTCACGGCTTGCAGGAGCAGGAGCAGCAGCCAGCCGGCGGCGAGTTGGTAGGCGGGCAGGAAGAGCAGGCCGTAGACGGCGAAGACGTCGACGGCGGGCGCGGTGAGCGGCAGCAGCACCTGGAAGATCACGAGGTAGGGCAGGGCGCGCCGGCCGAGCCGGCCGCCGGGACCGCGCTCGCGCAGCGCGGCACGGTGTTTCCACATCGCCTGCATGGTGCCGTAGCCCCAGCGGTAGCGCTGCCGCCACAGTTGCCGCAGCGTCGCGGGCGCCTCGGTCCAGGCGATGGCCCGTTCGGCGTAGGCGATCTCCCAGCCCGTCCGGTGCAGGGCCATGGTCAGGTCGGTGTCCTCGGCGAGGGTGTCACCGGGCACGCCGCCGGCGTCTCGCAAGGCCGCCCGCCGGAACGCGCCGACCGCCCCGGGAATGGTCGGCATGCAGCGCAGCACCGCGTACATCCGGCGGTCGAGGTTGAAGCCGATCACGTATTCCAGGTGCTGCCAGCGGCCGAGCAGCCGCCGCCGGTTCGCGACCTTGGCGTTGCCGGAGACCGCGCCGACCCGCGGGTCGGCGAACGGCTGCACCAGCCGGTGGATGGTGTCGGGCTGGAACACGGTGTCGCCGTCGACGAGCACCAGCAGGTCGGCACGCGCGTACCGGATGCCGGTGTTGAGCGCGGCGGGCTTGCCGGCGTTGCGTTGCCGCACGACGCGTACCCCGGGCAGGCCGAGGCGTTCGACGATGTCGGCCGTGCCGTCGGTGGAGCCGTCGTCGACGACGATCACCTCGACAGCGGGATGGTCGCCCCCGATCAGCGACATCACGGTGGCCCTGATGTTCGCGGCCTCGTTGAAGGCCGGGACGATCACCGAGACCGGTGCCCAGACGCCGCGGCTGGGCGGCCGGCGTCGCCGGGCGTGCCACCACGCGCAGCCGGCCTGGAAGACGAGGCGACCGACCCCGAGCACGAGCGCCACTGCCAGCAGAGCGCTCATCACGGTGGTCAGGCCCGCGCCGAGCGCCTGGAACCAGCGCAGCGCGGTTCCCCTGAGCCGATCGACGCCCGACGCGGCCGGCGCCGGAACGCCGAGCGCGGCCGACACGGTGGTGAACCGGTAACCCTGATCCTGCAGCAGCGGAATGAGCCGGTCGAGGGCCGCGACGGTCTCGGACCGGTCCCCTCCGCCGTCGTGCATCAGCAGCACGGCCCCCGCCCCGCGCGCGGGTGTCGCGGCGCGGACGATGGCGTCGACGCCGGGCCGGCGCCAGTCGTTGGTGTCCAGGTCGGCGAGGACGGCGATCTGGCCCTGGCCCGTGGCGTCGCGCAGGGCCGCGACGTCGGCGGGCGTGACGTCACCGGGGCGGGACGAGAAGGGTGGCCGGAACAGCGGTGCCTGGCGGCCGGTCGCGCCGGCGATGGCGTTGCGGGTGAGAGCGAGCTCCAGGTGCCGTCGCCAGGGTGCGGCCGCGCTCAGGTCGGCGTGGGTGAACGTGTGCGAGCCGAGGTCGTGCCCTTCGGCCACGATCCGTCGGGCCAGCGCCGGCTCGGCGTCGACCCGGGAACCCACCGCGAAGAAGGTCGCCGGCACCTTGTGCCGGCGCAGCACGTCGAGCACCTGCGGAGTCCACAGTGGATCCGGGCCGTCGTCGAAGGTCAGCGCGATGGTCCGGGCCGGCAGCGTCCGGGTGACCAGGTCCCCGGCGTCGGCCCGGACGAACGGCCCGGACAGCGGGGTCGCCGCCGAGGTGGCGAGCCCGGGCCGACCGGAGCCGCCGCCGCCGCCACGGGCGTAGCCGTCGAACGCGAGGCCGGCGAGCAGCACGAGCAGGCCGAGCGCGAAGAGCACCCAGTGCGCGCGGGGGTCGCGCCGGGCGACGTGCCGCGGCCGGTGTCCGGCGGGCATCAGCCGGCCTTGTGCTGCGGGTGGCTGGGCTTGGCGGTCGGCCGGTTCTCCCGCCCGTTACCCCGCCCCGGCCGCACGGAGCTGCTCGCTGTCGCGCTGGGGTTCGCGGCGGGTCGCGCGCCCGGTGTCGTGGCCGGTGGCACCGCGGTGGACGGGCCCCCGGGTGAGGCGGGCGGCGCGGCGGGCGTCGGCGCCGGCCCGATCACGGCGGACTCCGATCCGGGTGGCACGGCGTCGTGGTCGCTCCACCCGCTCAGCGGCAGTGGCGCGCCGGCGACCAGGCCGGCGACCAGCAAACCGAGGGCGCCGACCAGGGCAGCGGCCGCGGCGACCGCGAGCCAGCGCAGGACGCGGCGCCGCCGGCCGGTCCGGTCCACGAAGATGTCCGCGCTCACCGGCCGTTACCCCCACGCGGCTCGGGAGTGTGCTCGTTCTTCCGCCCGGGCGTGGGATGCGCGCTGTTGGCGTGTGGCTGCGGCGAGCGAGCGTGCTCGTTCGGGCCCTTTGTCCGCCCGGTGGATGGGGTCGTAGCGGGAGCGCCTGGAGTGCGCGGCGTGCCGGCTGGCGAATCTTGTTCGTCGCGGACGTCGGGGGTCGCGGGCGGCCGGGGCGGCACCGCGGGCGCGGGCCGCGGCGTGTTGCGGACCGGCACGGGCAGTGTCCCGGTCGCGCTGGCGACCGCGAGGCCGGAACCGGCCAGCAAGGCTCCTACGACGGCGACCTTGAAGGTCAGGACCCGGGACAGCGCCCGCCGGGCCCGGGGCGGCGGGGGTGCGTCAGCGCCGGCTCGGAACATGAGCGCCGCCTCCTCCTCGCCGAGCAGCTCGTCCGGGCCGGCCGGCCCGCGCGCATGCGCCAGCACTCGACCCAGTGGCGTGTCGGCGTCTTTCCCGTCGAGGAGGCGTTCGGCCGTCGCGCGGTCCGGCCACCGTGTGCCGGTCATGGCGAGTCCTCCGGCATGAGAGTGGCCAGCCGACGCAGCCCGCGGTACGCGGCGGTGCGCACCGCGCCCGGCCGCTTGCCCAGGATCCGCCCCACGGTCTCCGCGTCGAGGCCCATCACGACCCGCAACAACACCGCCTCGGCCTGTTGCGGCGGCAGCGTCGCGACCAGCGCGATCGCGGCACCGGTGGCCACCGCGTCGGCCGCTTCCGCTTCGGTGTCGGCGCTGCTGGCCAGGTCGGCCAGCGTCTCGACCGGCACCGCCACGCTCGGACGCCGGCGCAGCCGCCGGGCGTGGTCCATCGCGCGATGGCGGGCGATCGTGGCGGTCCACGCCCGGAAGTTGGCGTAGTCACCGGAGAACCCGGGCAGGTCCCGGCAGACCTGCAGCCAGGTCTCGGACGCGACGTCTTCGGCGTCGTCGCCGATCAGGCCGCGCAGGTAGCGCAACAGGGCAGGCTGAACCTCCCGGAACAGTTCCCGAAAGGCCCCTTCGTCACCGTCCTGCGCGGCGGCCACGGCGCCGGAAAGATCGGCGGGGCCGGCGGTCGACGCCGGCTCCACCATCACATCCACGCGTGCGTCCTGGTGTGCTGCTTCACGGGAGAAAGAGCGTCGCCACCTGCATTGGTGTTACACGCAGCGGACAGTGACCGGTCGCGAACTCTCCGGCCGGGGTTACCTGCCGGAGACCTATCGGCCCAACCGTGCGGGTCAGCGGCCGCGGACATGTCTGACGACGCCGATCCCGACCAGCAACAGGGCGACGAGGCCGACCAGCGCGACGATGCCCAGCACGATCAGCAGCCGACGTACGACGGCACCGTCCCGCAGCAGCGCCCGCGCAACGCTGGTGTCGGTCGCCGTGACGGTGCCGCTGCCGGCGTCGGCAGCGCCGGCACCGCTGGTCGGGGCGGCACTGGGCCTGCTGCTCGCGGTGGCGTGGGGCTGACCGGTGGCGGCGGCGTGCGGCTTGGCCGTCGCCGCGCGCGGGCGCGTCGTGGCGGTGCGTGGGCTGGTGGTCGCCGGGTGCCCGGCACCGGAGTCGCGTGGCGGTGCCGGGTTCGCGATGTGGATCTTTCCGCGCGCCGCCGCGGCTCCTCCTTCACAATGCTGTTCGAAGGTGGCGTCGAAGGCCTGCACGTAGCCGCCGGAGCCGAAGACCGCCTTCGAGATGGTGAACGAGCCGGTCAGTTCGTTGCAGCCGCGGCCCTCGCCGCTCAGGTCGAGGCCGGGGCCGGTCCCGTTGAACGGGTGCCGGTGCGCTGCGCTGTAGGTGCGTGCGGCGAGGACCTGCGTGCCCGGTGCGTCGAAGGTGAGGGTCCACCAGTCACCGTTGTAGCCGGTGACCGAGACGCTGACGGTGCTGCCGGTCGCGCTCGACACGTTCAGCGCGTCGCCGCCACCGGTGGAGTACGCGTACGAGTCACCCTGGGTGATGTAGTCGCCCTGGTCCCCGCTGAAACTGAGCGACCCCGTGCTCACCTTCTGCGCCTGTGCCGTGCCGGCCACGAACAGTCCTCCGCAGGCCGCCGTCAACAGCACGACAGCCGCCAGGGCACGGCGCCGCCATCGCATCTTCACGCTCTTCCTCCCCGTAGACGACGACCGTGCTCGGGTCGCCGTCGGTTACAGCGCCGACGGCCGCGTCTTCGTCACCGAGGCGGTGTGACGAAGAGCGCGCATCCGGCGCTTAACCAACCGACCCGCACACCTACCGCACGGACGTGGACCTGTTGAGCGCAAAGCACGAGAACAGACCTCATTTCTCGACTGCGCGTCGTTCGTCTCTCAGCCCGCAGTTCGGCCGGCCGCGACGCCCCGGACCTCGAGGCTCGCGACCAGGACAAGGACCACCGGCCGCGCCGAATGAACAGGACACGATGGTTCCGATCGAACTTCGTTACAGCCTTACCCCGCACGATCTCGTCGATGGCCTCGGTGTCCAGCGGCACGGCGTGCGGCGCCGTTGGCGGATCGCCTTGCTGGCGCTTCCCGCCCTGGTCGGGCTCGCCATCGGCTTGGTCCGCTCGAACGTTTGGGACCGGCCGGCGGATTCCGCGGCGGCGGTCGTCATAGCCTGCCTCGTTCTCGTCGTACTCGCCGTGGGATTCGGCCTGCTGACCCACCGGGTTTTCGCGCGCCGGATGCGGCTCTGGCAGGCCCGCTTGATCATGCGTGGGAACCCGGCGTTCTCGCAGCCCGTCCGGACCACCGTGTCGGGCGTCGGCATAAGCGCGGAGAACGCGACCGGGGCGTCGAGGTCGTCGTGGTCCCAGTACCCGCTGTACGTCGAGACGGACCGGTCCTTCGTATTGCTCGCTTCGAAGGGTTTCGGCGCGATGGCGCTGGTACTGCCGAAGCGCGCGGTGGTCGACGGCGACGCGACCCGACTGCGAGCGATGCTCGATGCGCATTCCCACCGGGCGATGCCATGAGAGCTCTTTCGCGTACGTCAGAATCTATCGGAGGAGTAAGGATGCGGACGCCGTTCCGGCGGGATGTGTTGGCTGCCATCGCGGTGGCGGTGGTGGGTGTGCTGGGACTGACATCCTGTGCGGATCCCGGCCGAGACGGCGCGGCGGACGCGGCGTCGATCTCACCCGATGATCCTCCTGGATCGGTTGTCGTTCCCACCGTTCCCGTCGCATCGCCTACGGCGCACCGGATCCCGTCGCCCTCGGTGCGCCCGACGAACAAGCCGTCGCCGAAACGGTCGCCGGCCCGCGTCCAGACCAGCAAAGCCGAGACGCCCAAGCCATCCGGCACCATCGCGTCCCGGCTACACACCATTCCGGCCAGCACCCGCCAGCTCATCGTCGTCTACAGCAGCGGCTACGGCACGAGCGTCGCGTCCTTCGAAACCTTCGAGAAGGTCAACGGCGTGTGGCGGTCGAAGTTCGGCGTGATGAGCGCTCGAATCGGGTCCAAGGGATTCAGCGACAGCCATCAAGAGGGCATACCCACGACGCCGACGGGCGTCTACACCATCGGTTCCACCATGTACGGCGTGCGCGCCAATCCCGGCGTCAAATACACCTACCACCAGCTTGTCGCCAACGACTACTGGGACGAGAATCCCAGCTCGTCGACGTACAACAGCTTTGTGCACGGCACCGATCCGGGTGGATACAGCGAGGCGCTGTGGCAGACCGTGCCGCAATACAACTACTTCGCGGTCATCAACTACAACATCCCGGTCAAGGAAGCCACACCTGCCCGCGGCAGCGGCATCTTCCTGCACGTCATGGGAAGCGGTGCCACCGCGGGTTGCGTGTCACTGACCCAGAGCGACCTCCTCCGCGTGCTGGAATGGCTCGATCCGGGGGCGGCTCCGCGCATCGTGATGGCGCCCAGCCAGAACCTCGGGCGCTACTGACGCATTCATCAAACCGGTTTGATGTATCGTCGGGGTCGTGGTGTCATCGACTCTCGGCGCGCCCGCGTTCCTGCACCTGGCGGCACACCCGGTGCGGTGGCGGCTGCTGTCCGCGCTGGCCGCCAGTGACCTGCGGGTTCGTGAGTTGGTCGGGCTGGTGGGGGAGACGCAGAACCTGGTCTCCTACCACCTGCGCCTGCTCCGCGACGGTGGGTTGGTCACCGCGACCCGCAGCACCCTGGACGGCCGCGACACCTACTACCACCTCGACCTTGACCGCTGTTCCGAGGGCCTGGCGAGCAGCGGCGGCTCCCTGCATCCGGCCCTGCGCCGGCATGCCGACGATGCGGGCGCGCTAGGCCCGTTCCCGCCGGTGGCGGTGCTGTTCGTGTGCACCGGCAACACCGCCCGCTCGCCCATCGCCGAAGCTCTGCTGCGCACGGCGACCGGCGGCCAGGTGGACGTGGCCAGCGCCGGGAGTCACCCGAAGCCGCGGATGCACCCCGGCACGGTCCGTGTGCTCCGTGAACAGTTCGACATCGACATCACCGGGTGGCATCCCCGCCACCTGGACAGCGTGGCCGAGCGCCACTTCGACGTCGTCATCACTCTTTGCGACAAGGCCCGCGAGGCCTGCCCCGACGTCGCCGACCATCCCCGGCGGATCCACTGGAGCATCCCCGACCCGGCCGCCAACGGCGACGCGCCGGCCGGGGACGTGTTCACCCGCACCGCGACCGACATCCACCGACGCGTTGTCCACCTGTTGCCCGTCCTGACAACCGAGTTCGTCACCCGTTGACGGAGGTCCGCACCGTGACTACACCAGATCAGCACGCCAGCGTCCGCTACCTGGTCGACGACGTCCAGGCCGCCGTTGACTACTACCTGAGGCACTTCGGATTCCACGTCAATACCAACTCCGCGCCGGCGTTCGCCGATGTCATCCGGGGTCCGCTGCGGCTGCTGCTGTCGGGACCCGCCAGCTCCGGCGCCCGGGCAACACCCGGCGATCTGGCGGGTCCGGGCAGGAACCGCATCCACCTGACCGTCGACGACCTCGACGCGGAGATCGACCGGCTTCGCCAGCGCGGTGTCGCGTTCCGGAGCGAGGTCACCTCCGGCCCCGGGGGCCGGCAGATTCTGGTGGCCGACCCCGCCGGAAACCTGATCGAGCTGTTCGAATCGGCGCACTAGACAAAGGTTTCCACCGTTGACTAAACACCCGGGGTCCGTCGACGGCACCCTGCGCCGCCGGTTGGGCGTATTCGACGCGGTCGTGATCGGGCTCGGCGCGATGATCGGCGCTGGGATCTTCACGGCCTTGGCGCCGGCCGCCGCAGCCGCCGGTTCCGGGCTCCTGATCGGGCTCGCGGTCGCGGCGGTCGTCGCCTACTGCAACGCCACGTCGTCCGCGCGACTGGCGGCCCGCTACCCGGCGTCCGGCGGCACCTATGTCTACGGTCGCGAGCGGCTCGGCGAGTTCTGGGGCTATCTCGCCGGCTGGGGCTTCGTCGTCGGCAAGATCGCCTCCTGCGCCGCGATCGCGCTGACCGTCGGTGTCTACGTCTGGCCGGGCCAGGCGCACCTCGTCGCGGCCCTGGCCGTCATCGTTCTGACCGCGGTGAACTACGTCGGGATCCAGAAATCCGCATGGGCCACCCGGGCCATCGTGGCGGTGGTGATCGTCGTGCTGGTCATGGTCGTCGTCGCGGCACTCGGCTGGGGCGATCCGCAAGCGGCACGGTTGGACATCGGCGCCGACGCCACACCCGGCGGCGTGCTTCGCGCCGCCGGTCTGCTCTTCTTCGCCTTCGCGGGCTACGCCCGCATCGCGACCCTCGGCGAAGAGGTACGCGATCCCGCCCGCACCATCCCTCGCGCGATCCCCCTCGCGCTCGGCATCACGCTGGCCGTCTACGCCCTGGTCGCCGTCGCGGTTCTGGCGGTGCTCGGCCCACCGGCCCTGGGCGCTGCTACCGCGCCACTCTCCGACGCTGTGCGGGTGGCCGGTGCCGGCTGGCTCGAGCCCGTCGTCCGCGCCGGCGCCGCGATCGCCGCGCTCGGTTCGCTGCTGGCCCTGATTCTGGGCGTCTCCCGCACCACCTTCGCGATGGCGCGTGACGGCCATTTCCCACGGACCATCGCCGCCGTCCACGAGCGGTTCGGCGTGCCGCACCATGCGGAGTTGCTCGTCGGCGTGGTTGTCGCCGTCCTGGCCGGCACCGCCGACCTACGGTCCGCGATCGGGTTCTCCTCGTTCGCCGTGCTGGTGTACTACTCCATCGCGAACGCGTCCGCCTGGACCTTGAGCCCGCAGGAGAATCGTCCGGCGCGGATCATCCCGATCGTCGGGCTCGCCGGCTGTCTCACGCTCGCCTTCGCCCTGCCCGTCACCTCGATCGTCTCGGGTGCGGTTGTCCTCGCCGTCGGCGCCGCCGCCTTCGCCGTCCGCCGGCTCCAACGGCGTTGACGGGCCGTCCAGGGTTGGCTACGTAGGAAGCACGGCGACGGCCTCGATCGAGACGAGCAGTCCGCGTGGCAGCCGGACGTTGGCCGGCGCGGAGCGAGCCGGCGGGGGATCGGGCATGTGCCGGGCGTAGACCGCGTTGAGGCGCTGGAAATCGTTCACGTCGGCGTAGAAGATCGTCGTCTTCACCACGTCGGCCATCGAGGCGCCGGCGCCGGCGAGGACGGCGGCCAGGTTCAGCAGGGCCTGCTCGGTCTGGGCCTCGATGCCCTCCGGGACAGCCCCGGTCGCCGGGTCAATGCCGGCCATACCGGAGCAGAAGACAAATCCGCCGGCGACGATCGCCTGGCTGTACGGTCCGAGCGCTGCCGGTGCGTCCTCGCTCGAGATCGCTGTTCGAGTCATGGTTCCCTCCGTGGCGGTTGGCCGAAGGTGAGTGCCGTCGACTCTATGCGAGTCCGCCTGACCTGTTGTCCGTGTGACGTCGTTGAGCTGCCGGTGCTGCCTGTGGGTCGTGGTGGCGGCCCCTGAGCCGTATCCGGATCCGACCTGGGTAACCGTCGTTCAGCAGGGGGTGAGCACAACGAAGGGGGCGTCATGAGGATCTTCGTCGCCGGCGCGTCCGGCGCGATCGGTGGCCAGCTCGTTCCACAGCTCGTGGAACGCGGTCACGAGGTGGTCGGCACGACACGCTCGGCCGCCAAGACCGGTGCCCTGCGCGCGCTCGGCGCCGAGCCGGTGGTCGTGGACGCGCTCGACCGGGACGCGGTGGCCGGCGTCGTGGCCAAGGCGGAGCCCGAGGTGATCGTCCATCAGCTCACCGCATTGAGCGGACCGGCGGACGTGCGGCACGCGAAGCAGACGTTCGCGGCGACCAACCGGCTGCGGACGGAGGGCACGGACCATTTCCTGGCCGCGGGGCGGGCGGTCGGCGCCCGCAGGTTCGTGGCGCAGAGCAATGCGCTCTGGATGGAACGCGCCGGCGCGCCCGTGGTCGACGAGGACGGGCAGCTCGAGCCGGACCCGCCTGCCGACGCCGTGCCGCTGGTGGCGGCGTTGCGACACCTGGAGGAGGCGGTCACCGGCATCGACTGGGCCGACGGCATCGTCATTCGCTACGGCGGGTTCTACGGCCCCGGGACCGATCTGAGCGCTGCGGCCGACGCCGTGCTGACCGAGCAGGTCCGCAAGCGCAGGTTCCCGATCATCGGCAACGGTGCGGGCGTGTGGTCGATGGTGCACATCAGCGACGCCGCGTCGGCCACGGTCGCGGCCATCGAGCGAGGCCGGCCCGGGATCTACCATGTCGCCGATGACGAGCCGGCACCGGTGCGGGAATGGTTGCCGTACCTGGCCCAGGCCTTGGGCGCCAAGCCGCCGCGGCGGGTCCCGGCCTGGCTGGCCCGCGGGCTGGCTGGCGACTTCGCGGTGGACATGATGACCCGGGCGCCCGGCATCTCCAACGAACGGACCAAACGCGATCTGGCCTGGGCGCCCGTGTATCCGAGCTGGCGCGCCGGGTTCACCACAGGGCTGAGCTGATCGTCCACATCGGATCACCAGCCGTCAGGAGCCCGATCTGGGCGTCGGCTGTGTCGTTCGGGTGCGTCGGGCAGCGACGTAGCGGCGGATCTTCGCGGTGGTTCCGCAGTCGTCCATGCTGCACCAGCGGCGACTGCGGTTCTTGCTCTCGTCGTTGAAGAGGAAGCGGCAGCCTCCACATGCCTTGATCCGGCCGAGCATTCCGCCGGTGAGCAGCTCGGTCGCGGCGTGGACCACCGGCCGCAGCGGTCGGCCCAGCGTGTGATCGTCCCGCCACGTCCAGGTGAACGTGGTTCCGTGCTCGTCGAGGTGTGCGTGGCCGACCGCGTCGCCTTCGTCGTCCCGCAGCAGGGCGAGCGCGTGCGTATCCGGCCTTCGGCCGGCGGAGAGCGACCGGAAGATCTCGTCGAGATAGTCACGGGTGCGCAGCGCCCGCGTGAACGCCGCCTGAGCGCCACTCGGATCGTCTTGTGCGGCCCGGTGCAGGACTGCCGCGTCCGGCTCGGTGAGAGCGCCCGCGTAGACGGCCCAGGCGACCAACTCCGGATAGCCCGTCAGCACGTCGTCGTCCGGAGGTCCGTCGGGTGGGCCGCTGCGGGTGTTGACGAAATCCAGGGCGAGGTCGCCGCCGACCAGGCGCATCCGGGCAACACCCTCGACTGTTTCCATCGAAATCCACTTTACCAGTAGACGCCGGTGGGGCACCTCGATACGGTGTTTCCACCATAGCGAGTTTAGCCGGCAACATTTGGGGGTCGGGATGGAACACGGGCGAGCGATGGCCGCGCTGACCGGTCTGGCCGGCGGGACCTTCCTCTACACCACCGTCGAGGCGCTGCCGATCGGCCTGCTGCTCCCGATGGCCGCCGACCTGGCCGTAACGCCGTCGCAGGTCGGAATGCTCGTCACCACGTACGGCGCGGTCGTGATGGTCGCCTCGGTGCCTTTGACGGCCCTGGCTCGGAGAGTCCCACGACGGCTGCTGCTGTCGGCTCTCCTGGCCGGCTTCGTCGTCAGCACCGCGATCACCGCGTTCGCGGACACGTTCGCTCTGGTGCTGGCGGCACGGATGGCGACAGCGGCGACCCATGCGTTGTTCTGGGCGGTCGTGGTGCCGGCGGCCGCGGAGTTGTTCCGGCCAGGGCTCCGCGGGCGGGTGGTCGCGGTCGTGTTCGCAGGCGGAAACCTCGCTCTGGTGCTGGGCCTGCCGGCCGGCACCTGGCTCGGCGAACGCGCGGGCTGGCGGGCGTCGTTCCTGGCGGTGGCCGGGATCGGCGCGGTCGTCCTCGTCGCGGTGGCCACGCTGCTGCCCTCGGCCCCGCCCGAGCAGGGCCACGCCGCGCGGGGCGCGACGCCCGACCTCCGTCGCTTCTGGCTTTTGGTCGCGGTGGCCGTCCTGACAACCGCCGCCGCGATCGCCGCCTACACCTTCGTCGCTGTGTTCGTCACCGAGGTCAGCGGGTTCGCCGCCGCCTCGGTCGGTGCCATCCTGCTGGCGCGCGGGATCGCCAGCGTGCTCGGGATCGTCGCCGTCGCGACCCTGGTCGACCGCGGGCCGTGGCGCGTCCTGATCGCGACGGTCGCGCTCCAGGCGGTCGCGCTGCTCGGCCTGTCCGCGCTCGGCCGCCAGCCCACTGCGGCCGTCGCGCTGATCGCCATCGCCGGACTGGCGTTCGCCGCGTTCACCGCGGCACTCGGCGGCCTCGTGCTCCAGATCGCACCCGGGCGATCCGACCTCGCCGCCGCCACCCTCTCCGCCGCCGTCAACGTCGGCATCACCGGCGGCGCTCTGGCCAGCGGCCTCGCACTGCCCCGGCACGGCGTCCACAGCACCGTCCTGATCGGTGCCCTACTGGGCCTCGCCGCTCTGACCCTCGCGATCGGCGAACGACTCATGCCATCGGCACCGACGCGAAGCCGCGTCTCCCAGAGCGCCTGACCTCAGGCCGGTCCGCTCAGCCGCGGGGGCTGCCCGGACGCTATCTTGTCGGACCGGGCAGCACCTCCGCCAGAACGACCACCTCGTGGCCGCTCCCCACGAGCAGGCTGCCGTCCGGCGCCGGAGCCAACACGTGGACGACCTCGGGTAGCTGGAACACGGTCAAGGCGGTCAGCGTGAACGGGTCGCACACCCGGACCAGACCATCGTTGCTGCCGAGCACCAGGGCTGGCCGACCCGCGTGGGTCGACCAGGTCATGGCGGTCACGCGCGCCGGGCCGGAGCGGGTCGCGATCGTGTCGCCGGTCGCGAGGTCCTGAATGTGTACGGTCGACGCGGCGTCCAGCGATGCCACGAATGGCCGGCCGTCAACGATCGCGCAGGCGACCGCGGTCACTTTCTCGCTGTGCCGGCCGAGCGTGACGGCCCCCGGCGCGCCGGCCGGATCGGCCGTCATGACAAGGCGCTGGACCGTGCCGTCGGTGCCGCCGGTAACCACCGTGAGGCCCGCGGTGGTGGGCACGCAGTCGACCGAAGTCACCACGTGCATGCCGGCCGGTGTCACCAGGGACATCTGCCAGCTACGCAGATCCCACAGCCGCAGCGTCTGGTCTGCCGGTGAGACGACCGCGACCGGCCGCCCGTCCTGGACGGCACAGGCGATCGCCATCGCGCCGCCATGGCCCGCACCGCCCCGGTCCGGCCGCAGCGCTGTACGTCGTAGGCCGCTCCCCGCGATCAGGTCCCATACTTCGAGGGACTGGTCCGTGGTAGCGACCAACGCCAAAGGGCGACCGTCGACCTCCACCGCGGCGATCGCGGTCACCGCCGCGGCCCGGGCCACCGTGGTGCTGGTGCTGTGGCCGTTCGCGAGATCCCAGAACCGCATCGTGCGGTCCGCCGCGCCGGTGATGACGACGGGGCGGCCGTCGGGTGCGGCGGCGGCGATCGCGGTGATGTCGTTGGTATGCGCATCGGTCGGCCCGGCGGCCGGATCGTTGACGTGCAGGGTGCGGTCGTCGCCGGCCGAGACGACCAGCGCCCCGTTGTCGGTGTGAGCGAAGTCGACCGCCCAGACCCCACCGCGGTGGTCGGCGAGGACCGCGGCGCATCGTCCGGACGAGAGATCCCAGAGCCGCACGGTGCCGTCGAGGCTGGCCGAGGCGACCATGGGTCGATGGTCGACGAAGGCGGTAGCCAGCGCCTGGGCCGAAGCGGTGTGCCCGACGATCTGCTGGACCTTCGCGCCGGACCCGAGGCTGTACGCCCGCAGGGCTCCGTCGGCGCATGCGGTCACCGCGACCCGCTCACCGCCGACGGAGATGCACCGTACGGCCCAGACCCGGCTGGCCGGGACCGGGATGGTGGTGACGAGGGTGCGCCGTTCCAGATCCCACACCCGCATCCGGTGGTCGTCCCCCACAGAGACCGCGATCGCCCGGCCTCCCATCGTCGAGCAGGTCACGGCCCACACCGCGCGCTCGTGCTCACCGATGATGTCGGTGCGCCCCGACTGGAGGTCGTGGCTTGTGACGGTGCCACGCGCGTCGCCCGTGACGGCGACGGTGCGACGGCCCACGACCGTGCAGGCGAGTGCCCATACCGGCCAGCGGCTCTGCTCCCGCCGTACGCAGGCGCCGGTGCGCAGGTCCCAGAACCGCAGCTCGCCGTCGCGGCCGCCGGTGACCGCGATCGTCGCGTCGCCGACCTGCGCGCAGGACACCGCCGTCACCCGGTCGGCGTGGCCGGTCAACGTGACCAGCCGATCGCCGGTGACAGCGTCCCAGGTCCGTACCGTCCGGTCGGTGCCACCGGTAACCGCGACCGGGCGGCCGTCGACGACGGTGCAGGCCACCGCCCACAGCGATCCCGCGGACGCGTTCATGTCGATCGCGCCGAGGTCCCAGACCCGTGCGGTGCGGTCGACGTTGCCGGTGACTGCGACCGGCCGGCCGTCCAGCACGGTGGCGGCGACCGCGGCGATCCGGCCGGTGTGACCGGTCAGGGTGGCGACGTGGCCCCCGTCGCGCAGATCCCACAACCGCACGGTGCGGTCGGTGCCGCCGGTGACCGCGACCGGTCGGCCGTCTATCTCGGTCGTCGCGACGGCCCAGATCCGGTGGGCGTGGCCGGCGAGCACGTGGGTCGCGGAACGCCGCGCCTGGCCGTCCACGTCGCTGGAGAGGTCCCAGACCCGCACCGTCCGGTCGAGGCTTCCGGTCACCGCCACCGGTCGACCGTCGATCGTGGCGCATGCCACCGCGGTGATCCGGTTCAGGTGCCCGCTCAGCTTGCCGATAGCCGGCAGCCTGCGGTCCAGCTCCCAGACCAGGCCAGTGCCCTCCCACCCGACGGTGACGGCGACCGCGCGGTCGTCGATCGTCGTGCAGGCGACCGAACGGATCGACCGGCTATGGCCGCGCAGGATCGCGAGGCATCGATCCTCGGGTTCGTTTGCGCCGACGGCCAGGTCCCAGATCCGGACCGTGCGGTCCGTGCTGCCGGTCACCGCGACCGGTCGCCCGTCAATCTCGGTGCAGGCGACCGACCAGACCCGGTCGAGGTGGCCCGCCAGGACTGCGACCTGCTGGCCCGAGCGCAGGTCCCACATCCGCGTCGTGCTGTCGGAGCCGGTGCTCAACGCCACCGGACGGCCGGCGACGACGGTGCACGCAACGGACGTCACGTCGCCCTGGTGGGTGGGAATGCGCAACATGGGTTCCTCGCCGCGTAGGTCCCAGACGGTCAGCACCGAGTACGACCCGGTCACCGCGACCGGGCGGCCATCGACGAGCGCGCAGGCCACGGCGTTGATGGGCGCGGTCGAGCGGGTGAGGGTGCCATGCAGGGCGACGGAGGTCTGGCCGCTGGTCGCCCACCGGGGAGCCAGCTCACCCACCGGACCCACCGGTTCCCGGCGGGCAGCCGGTCGCAGCCGGACCGTGTCCAGCGCGAGTAACTGCCGACGCCTGGGTACGTCCGCGGCGCGGTGCAGGTGGGCCGACGTCAAGTAGGTACGGGCCGCGAGGCGGGCCTCCCGGCCGGTCGCCGTCCGCAGCGCCGGGATCAGCGTGTCGGGCGCGGCATGTGTGAGGAACTCGGCATCGACGGCCAAGCCGTCGATCATGCCGGCCGCGGCCGCGTGGGAGGCCAGGTTGCGCAGGGTGTACGGGTGGGTGTGTGCCCAATCGACCTGCCAGTCCGGTGTCCGGGGCGCGTGCGCCGTCAGCACCTCGACGAACGTGCGGTTGACGGCGGCCGCGTCGTGCGACGTCCGAAGATGACCGGCCATCGCCACGTGGAACAGCCGATAGACAGACCGTCCGCGCACCTGCGTCTCCACGACGTAGGAGCCCGCGGCACGGCGTAGCCACAGCAGGTCCTCGTCGGTGTATCGGCGATTGCTGAGCCGGGACGCGAGCGCCGACCAGACGTCCTCCCACGGCAGTCCCTGCCCTTGCGCGAACGCCAATGGCAGCAGCAGATCCCGGGCCCGCCCGGCATCGACGCCGAGGCGTGCGAGGTCCTGGGCCATCGCGTCGCCCGGCAGCCGTGGCAGGCCGGCCAGCCAGACCGGGTCGTCCGGGTCGGGAAGCCCGCCGGCGGTGGCGAGGATCCGACCGGTGATCCCGGCGACCAGGAACGAATTGCCGGCGGCGGCCACGACCCGCTCGGCGATGGCACCGACGAGATCTGGCCCGGCCGCCCCGAAGGGACTGTCCGTCGTGGAGCGCATCAGGACCCGGACGGTGTAGTCGCGCAGCGCCGCCGGATCGGCATGCTCGGAGTCCAGGTGGATCGTCGCGGCACCGGAGATCAGGCCAGCGAGGTGTGGTCGGGTTCCCAGGAGGAGCCGGATCCGACCGTTGCCTTTCCGCAACAGCGGCAGCAGCAGGCGGGTGATCAGGCCGTGCGGGTCGATTGCCTCGTCCAGCGCATCGACCAGCACGACGCACGGGCGGATCCGGGCCGCGAGCGACTCGACGAGCGCACCCGGGGTGTCGGCATCCACCTCGACCGCCGCCGCCACGGCGGCGAGCACCTCGTCGTTCGTGAGTCCGCCGGCGTAGACGGCGACGTCGATGGCGCCAACCTGCGGAATGGCTGCCGCCGGCAACCGCAAGCTGTCGGTGGGTACGGTCCGCCGCCGTTCGCTGTGTGAGAGCGTCGTGACCAGCCCGAGGATCGCCGTCTTGCCGGAACCGGGGTCCCCGGTGACGACGATCGCCGGCGGCCCGGTGGCGGTGGTGAGCCAAGCTGTTATCTCCGTGAGTGCGGAGTGCCGTCCGGTGAACCACCAGCCGTCACCCATGCCCAGGTCCGCCCGTGCCCGGGTGAGGAACTGCTCCTGATAGTCGAGCTCACGGCGTTCGGCGTGGTCCTGCCACTCGGTGACCTGCGCGACGTAGCGGTCGACTTCGGCCGGTGCCCGAGTGCTGTTGTGGTTGGCGTTGGGGAAGAACCCGGGCACTGTGCCGGAGAGCCCCACGCTGTTCCAGCTCACCCGCTGGCCCGGCGGCCGCGCCGGGTCGACGTTCATGCGCTGGACTAGGGCACCGATGTCCAACGTCTCCGGTGCGGCACCGGCCGTCGCGAACGTGGTGACGGCCCCTCTCAGCAGTGTGGGGAACAGGTTGGGGTAGGCGGCCTCGTTCGGGCGTGCCGAGGCCAGCACGACGAAGCCGGCGCCTGGGATCGACCCCCAGCGTTGCGCGAACCGGCCGACCGCGGCTGCGGTGAGGTCCTGGCCGCCCTGCCCGGAGTAGCAGGTGTCCAGCATGATCAGCACCCGCCGCACACGGGTGCCGAGCAGCATCGCCCGTGCGAGGTCGACGGTCGGCAGCGCCGTCACCGGATTGTCCGGGTCAGTGTCCGAGAGCAGCAACACGTGTTCGAACCCGGCGTCGTCGAGCACCTCACCGTGGGTGGACAGGTAGACCGCCACCAGGTCGTCGGGCTTGCGCTCGGAGGACCTGCAGAATGCGTTGAGCAGACCCAGCAACTGATCGCGGGTCGGGTCCAGACCGAGGTCGGGCACGTTTTGGTAGCCGAGGCGGGTGGTGAACAGGTCGACCACCTGGTCCCGGGCGCCGACCAGCTCTGGCCGGTCGAGCCGCGGTGCCTTCGGGAACCGGGTCACCGCCGAGGCGATCAGGTAGCGGCGGGCGCCACCACCGGTCGGGGCCGGGGCACCGCGGGTGTCCTGATCCATGGCGCCTCCTAGGTGTCCTGCAGGCCCGCGGCCACGGCGGCACCGGCCTGGGGTGCGCTCAGGTAGGAACTGACCGCGTGCGCGTGCGTCCCGTTGTCGACCAGGTGGCCGCGAACCTTGGGACCGAACCCGACCCTGAGGTCCTTGACCAGCGCGACCACGTCACCCTGGTCGGCTATGTTCGTCCACACCAGACCGGCCCCGCCGGGCCACCTCCCGAGGCCTCCGACAGGCCCGGGCACGAGCCGGTCGAAGACCACGTTGGGGATGCCCAACGGCGAACCGAGCGTGACCAGGGCCCGCACCCCGTGGTCGGGTTCGGCGCAGAGGGCCTCGTAGGCGACGACCGAGCCCAGCGAGTGCGCGATCACGACTGCCGTCTCCGGGCCGATCCGGGCCCGCAGTCGCGCACCGACCTCTTGGCGCGTGTCCGCGTCCGCGAAATAGCGGGCGACCTGCTTCAGGTCGGCGACCATCATCCGGACCGAGAGCCCGGCGAAGAACGCTGAACCGGCCAGTGCCCGCAGCGCCGCCTGCACCGACCGGGGTGTCCGCGCCAGCGTCCGCGCGTCCGGAGACACGACGGCCGGATCGACCGTGGCCGCCTCTGCCCACCAGAGCATCAGCAGGTCGGCCTCCGCGGCGGTGACGTCGGCCGCCGTGTACGGCGGCGAGCCGTCGCTTCCGAGGGGACGGCCCGGAGGACGGAAGAGGTCGCCGTAGAACGCGGCCGCGACATCCTCCGCGGACAGGAGCGTCGGCGCCCCGGCGAGGGTCAGACCGTCGCGTAGTGGCGGGAGCCACCCGGCGAGCATCGATTCCGGGCCGGTGAACTGCTGGCCGATCCCATGGACCAACACGACACGGGCCACCGGCGTCCACCTCCACGGCGTTCATGTCTCGCGGACACTCATTGTGACGTGCTCCGCACTGCCGGACCAACGGGGTGGCCCGGCACCAGGCTCGCCGCCACGCCGAGGAAATCTATGCCCAAAGCGCTAGACATCCTGGGTTGGCTTCGCTAGCGTTATCGGCGTTGACAACAGAGATCTTCAAAGACGCAGACGATCAGCCGAGCGTTAAGCAGGGCCCGGATGTTTCGTGGCCCCCTCGGCGCGGCAGTGAAAGACGAGTCGCCGCCGCAGCAAGTGAAGGTAAGTGGAACGTCCGCCGCACGTGTGCGAGGCCATGAAGTCGCGTGGGGCTTCGACACCGGCGGAGCATGTGGGCAACAAGGATGTGGAAACAGAGGAAAGGGAGGGCCGAACACCGTTGGATCGCCTACCACCAGCACGAAACGTCAACGCTGGGGTAGACGCCGTAGTTCCCATCGAACGAGAGGTGGTCTCCGGTCACGCTGATGCGATCCTCACACCCGAAACCGTCATCGACGGTAGGTGTGGATACGAGTACCCGACGCATTCGTCGGTAGATGGTGTTTTTGACCCGTAGCCCTGGGCCCCGGCGGAACCGCGCCGGGGCCCTCGTCATGGAGGTGTGTGTATGGCCAAATCTGATGACATGTTCGGCGACGATGACTACCCCGCCTACACGATGGGCCGCGCCGCGGACATCGTTGGCACCTCGCAGGACTTTTTGCGCCGCCTCGACGAGGCGAAGCTCTTCACCCCGTTCCGCTCGGCCGGCGGGCACCGCCGCTACTCCCGCTACCAGTTGCGCCTTGCCGCCCGGGCGCGGGAAATGGTCGATCAGGGGACCGCGCTGGAAGCCGCCTGCCGGATCATCATCCTCGAGGACCAACTCGAGGAAGCCCTTCAGCAGAACGAACGGCATCAGGGGCGGACAGGCGCCGCCTGAGCTCGGCGCCGCCCGCCGTCGCCCGGGCCGATCTCCAAGCTGGCTACGTGCGCTGGAGCCGCTGGCACGGCACGCAGTACCGGGTGCTGGGTAGGATCTCGAGCCGTTCGAGGGGGATGTGCTGGCCGCAATGTTGGCAGATGCCGTATGTTCCCTCGTTCATCCGTTGCAGCGCCTCGGCCGTTTCGGCCAGCGCTCGCCGGGCCGTCGTGGTGAGCTCGTCGAGGGCGCGCGGGGTGTGGCCGGTCAGGCTGGGGTCGATGCGATAACTGTCGAGCTTGACGAGTTCGTCGGTCTGCTGCTCGAACAGTTCCTGTAGGACAAGGTGCAGGCCGTGCAGCCGGCCGGGAATGCTGCGGGTCATTGTTACTCCAATGTCGTACGTGGTCGGTTGCTGAGCCGCCGTGCGACTAGGGCGTCGCGGCGAGCCGCCGCAGCGTTGACAGTGCGGCAAGTCCGGCTCCCCGGGCGGCGGCCAGACGCGGCGAGGCGGCCGTGCGAACGGCCATGTTGAGGTGCCCGGAAAGCTCCGCGGCGAGCGGTGAGCGCACCGCGCCGCCACCGGCCAGCAGCACGGGGCGATGGCCGAGTTCGGCGAGGTGCGGTCCGCAGGCCGGATCGCGCAGGAGGTCCTGCCGCAGCCGACCGATCATGTGGACGCTGCGTTCCGGCTCGGCGGATGTGTCGCGACCACGGCGGCGGGCGGCGACCACACGACCGCCGGCGACGACGGCGACCTCGACGAGGTCCGCGCCGACGTCGGCGATGAGCAGCGGCCCGGAGTGCGCGCCGGCGCCGATCGCCGCGGCGCGCACCGTCGGGATGACCAGCAGACGTGGGGGCGTGAAGACCTCGGTGAGCAGGTCGCGGGTGAGGCGCTCGTCGTCGTCGGTGGTCAGCACCGGCAGGCACGCCACGACCAGTGGCCTGGCCGGGAGCTGCCGATGATATTGGTTGAGAACGTGTCGCAGCAGTGCGGCGAGCCGGTTCCGGTTGACGACGCGTCCACCGCGGACGAGCCTCGTGGGTGCGCCGGTCGGGTAACTCGCGGGTATGTCGATCATCGGCCGGCCCGAAGCCCAGATACGCAGGTAGGCACTCCCGAGATCGACGCCGACAGCGGCCGGCTCGGTGGGCCCGGTCGCTTTGTCGAAGGTCGGCTGGTCGGACCGCGGCCGCTCGTGCGCATGTGGTGTGGCGACTGCGGACATGGTTGTCTACCTCCATCGGGTACGCGTGAGCTGGTGGGCGCAGGGCCGGAGATCCCTGGTGGAATGCCGATGTCGACCGGCTGAGGATCACCCGGCGAAGCGGTGATCAGCCCCGCGGGCCAACGAGCGAGAGCCAGGCGACGGGCGGGCGCAGCCGCGGTGCGTTCGTCGTGTCAGCCGCCATCACCGCCTCCTCCGCATAGGGGTCGTTCCGTCCGGCGTGGTGCCGTCCAACCCCCACGTTGCCCCATCCGCCGCCGGGATTCAGGGGCTGCGGCTGGTAAGGTCCCCTGCGGCCATTTGCCGGTCGTCGGCAAAACCGGGCGTC
Source organism: Asanoa sp. NPDC049573 (assembly GCF_040676615.1). NCBI lineage: Bacteria > Bacillati > Actinomycetota > Actinomycetes > Micromonosporales > Micromonosporaceae > Asanoa > Asanoa sp. NPDC049573. The sequence continues at coordinate 8,700 of NZ_JBFAPI010000004.1, read as the reverse complement.
GCTGATGCTGAGTGGACCCGCTTCTCGGACATTGCCGCGCGCAGGCAACCACCAACGCCCGATTTGGCCGCGCTCCCGTCCGCTGTCGGATCTGTTCCCTCCGATGCTGGAGGTGCGGCCCGGCCTTCGTCGGGCGCTTCGCCTGCGCGCAACCGGTCCGACAGTCGGCGACCATCGCCGCCGGGGTCGTCGCCCTCCTCACGCGCCGCGACAATGGGGATGTGGGTGAGCCGGAGCAGCCACCGCCGGAGATGACGCCCCGCCCGGACGCGAGCGACGACGCACGCCCGGCGTTGCTGACGTTCGGCCACGGACGCGCGAGTCGCGAGGACCTGGCCCGGCTGCTGCACGACGCGGGCGTACGCCGGGTGGTGGATGTTCGCCGCTATCCCGGCAGCCGCGCCCACCCGCAGGTGAACCGCGACGCCCTCGCCCAATGGCTGCCGATGACGGGCATTGAATATCGATGGGAGGAACGGCTCGGCGGTCGCCGACGGCTCATGGCCGACTCACCGGACACCTGGTGGCGCGTCCCCGCGTTCCGTGCCTACGCGGGATACATGCGAACCCCCGCGTTCCGCGACGCGGCGGACGTGCTGCTCTCCGACCTGGGCACGGCGGTGACGGCGGTGATGTGCGGTGAAAGCGTGTGGTGGCGCTGCCACCGCCGCCTCATCGCCGACTTCGTCGTCCTCGCGCGCGGTGGCCGGGTCAACCACCTGCACCACGATGGCCGGCTCACGGCCCACGTCGCCGCCACCGGAGCCCGGCTCTCCGCCGAGGGCGACCTCGTCTACGACGGCGTCACGGACGGCGGCTAGCCGTTCGGGGATCTCGCCGTGACACGGAGTGTCCCTTGCGGACGCTCGCCACCACGCGGCTCAATGCACCGAGCGCGGCGCCGGGACCGGGGCCGGGTTCAACCAGCCGCGCATCGGATCCGGCGCCGGCGCGGGCGGCGACGGGTCGGGCGCGATGTCGTCAGCATCGAAGGCCAGCTCATCGACCACTGTGGAGACGCCGGGCACCGCCTCGGTCAGTCGACGGGCAGCCAGCGCCGTCGACCGGCGCGTGACGCGGCCGGTCAGGGTCGCCTCGCCGTCGTCGACACGCACCCGGACCGTTTCCGGCTCCAGACCCAACGTTCCGCGCAACACCCGCTGCCGAACGTCGTCTTCGATGACGCTGTCCAACCGCGAGAACGGCGCCAACAGGTCGCGACGGGTCACGATGCCCAGGAGCCGATGGCGGTCGTCGACGACCAGGAGCCGACTGAGCTCGCGTCGATGCATCGTCCTGGCGGCGTCGGCCAGCGACGCGTCTGGTCGGATCGTGACCAGGGCGGCGCTCATCACGTCGATCGCGGTGCGAATCCCGGGACGCCAGCGCAGCTCGGCTGTGCTTCGGCGGCTCGGGCGCCCGCCGAAGTCGATGTTGCTGAGAACGTCTGTCCAGCTGACCACACCTGTCACGACGTCGTACCGGTCAACGATCGGCACTCCGCTTATCCGCCGCCCGCTCAGGACGGCCGCGACTTCGGTGACCGTGGCATCGTCGGGGAGCGTGACGACGTCGGTGTTCATGACGTCGCGTACCTGCCATTGCAGCATCGCTTCCTCCTTCTGTTCGCTTCCGCCATTCCATGGTCGCGGCTGGTGGTGCGTGGCGGCAGGGGCCGTGGGCGTAGAGAGCGCGGGGGTAAACTGCCGACGTTCGGCAATTTCGCCATGGCGGGAGGTTCGGCATGGCAGCAGGGTCGCGGCCGCCACGAGCGCCGGCCGGGTCGGGGGCCGGGCCGCAGGAGGCATGGCTGGTCGAGGTCGCGCGCGGCGCCAGCACCGACGCCGGTGGGGTTCCGGTGGAGCTGCTGGGCGACTACCTCTCGCTGCTCGCGGACGCGGCCGTGAGCGGGCGCCGACCGGAGCGCGGCGAACTGGAGGCGGTGAGCCGGCTGGGCCGCGAGGCGGCTGAGCAAGGCATCTCGGCCGGCCGGGTGGTCCAGCTATACCTGTCCGCGGCACGCCGGCTCTGGCAGGAGATCCCGATGATGGTCCGGTCCCGGGACCGGGAGGCCGTACGCGCGGCCGCCGCGGCCGTACTCCACGTCGTGGACGAGGCGGTGGCCACGCTGGCGGAGGGCTACAACCTGGCCCGGCGGGACCTGGTCCGGCGTGAGGAGACGCTGCGCCGTGAGGTGATCGACGATCTGCTCCGCGGCGACTCGGACCTGGGCGGGTTGGTGGAACGGGCCGAGCCGTTCGGCCTCGACCTGACCCGGGTGCACCAGGTGGCCCTGGCCGCCCCCGATCGCCGGTTGCCGGATTCGGATGCGGCGATCAGCGCCCTGGAGGCGGCCATCTTCGACCGGCTCGGCGACCGCGACGTGATGGTGGCGACCAAGGACGGGCTGGTGGTGGTGCTCGCACCCGCCGACTCGGCGATCGTCGGTCGGCCCGCGGCACCGGTCGACCGGCGCAGCGACCTGGGTTGGTTGATGCATGACCAGCTCGATCGGCTGCGGCACGGTCGTCCGTGGCGGGTGGCCGTCGGTCGGGCCCATCCGGGGGTGTACGGCATCGCGCGCTCCTACGAGGAGGCCCGCGAGGCGCTCAGCATGGCCGGCCGGTTGCGGGTCGACAGTCCCGTGGTCAACGCGCACGACCTGCTCGTCTACCGAGTTCTGTTGCGCGACCAGCCGGCGATCGTCGACCTCGTCCAAGCGGTGCTGACGCCGCTCACACAGGCCCGCGGCGGCGCGCAACCGCTGCTGGACACGCTGACGGCCTATTTCGAGACCGGCGGCGTCGCCACCGAGTCCGCGCGCCGCCTGCACGTGTCGGTCCGCACCGTCACCTACCGCCTCGACCGGATCGCCGCGCTCACCGGTTACGACCCGGCCGAGCCCGCCAACCGGTTCATGCTTCAGGCGGCGGTGCTCGGCGCCACCGCCCTCAATTGGCCCGGAGAACCGCTGCCCTCCGCGCTCTGACGGCGGCAATGCCGTGTCGAAGCCACACAGGGGCCAACAGCCTGCGACACGGATGGACTCGGACGTCGTTTGATACAAGCCATTCCCTTGGGAATCGCAATTTCGTTCTTTCGAGTGAAGAATTGCGCTCGCGAGTCGTTGATCCGACTTGAATGCCGACTGTCCGTCGTCTTGACGACGCCTTCGCGACACGGCAACCATCTAGCGAAATGCTCTTTCAATTCTTCGAACCTTGAAAAGGGGTGTACGCAAATGGGCTTGGCGGGAAACCGAAATGCGAGACGGTTTGTCCTTCGGCGAATACGGGCGGCGCTCGTGGCCGTCGCCGTAGCCGCGACGTGCCTGGTGGCCTGGGCGGCGCCCGCGCAGGCGCTGCCGTTGAGCGTGACCGTAACGATTGTCAGGGTGGCGGAATGCTGTCCTGGTGGCCCCATTGACCTGACGTCGGACGCCGACTTCTATGGCCGGACGACGATCGCGGGGGCCTCGACCGATTTCGGGGAGATCGAGGATAAATCGATTATCACGCCGGACGACTGGAAGGCGACCGAAACGGTTGACCACAGCAATGCCACAACCGATGTGAAGATCGAGATATTCGACGAGGACGACGGCCTGAATTTCCGCGACAACCAGATCGATCTCACCAACAACGATGCCGACCGGGCCGTGAATTTCTCGATCGACCTGCATCCGGAAAACTCCCGCTGCTACTTCTCCGGTGACGTCAGCGGACCGTGCGGGGTCGAGGTCACGACGCAGGGCAACGCGGACGACGGCGACGTCGGCGACATGATCTTCATGGTCGAGGTCAACGAGCCGCCGCAGGCGCCCGGACGGCATGTCAGGTGCCTGCACTCTCCGCTGTGGCCGCAGCCCGGCGAGTCGGTCACCATCACCGCCGAGGCGTTCGGCGACCAACCCGACGGCGCCGGTCTACCGCCGCTGATCTCCGACCAGTTGGACATCTTCTTCTCGACCGACGGCGGCGCGACTCGACAGAAGATCGGCGGTTCGGGCCGGCAGACGACGCTGAGCGCCAGCCAGACGGCCGGGGCGGCCGGCTCGACCTTCTCCTACAGTTGCCTGGCGATCGACCGTCTCGACTCGGTCGATTCCGGCTGGCACACGGTGCAGGTCGGGGATCCGCCGCAGGGACGCGCCGTGCCGGTGCTGCTGTCGGCCTCCCGCGAGAAGGCGCTGGACGTCGTGCTGTTCCCGGCGACCACCAACGTTCGGAGTCAACCGAACAACCCCTCGAACACCAGTCTGCTGACCTACCCGGTCTACAGCGGGCCGAAAGACCCCGGATTCCTGGGCCACGCCTACACGGCTGTCGTCGAGTTGATGCGAGAGCAACTCGTCCTGGAAAACCAGCGTGACATCAACGTCTGGATAGCCCTCGACGGCGCCGCCACGGGCGGTTTCCGGGATCTGCAGGGCGGCGACGGCATCGACGACACCTGCCAGCACCAGATGCCGGCCAACCTCGGCACCGACTACGGGTTCGGCCAGGTCCGCGCGATCCTGCATCCCGCGACCCCCGCACCGGGCAACAGGAACACCTTGCGGGAATGCGCCTTCAACCGGGTGCAGAGCGCCGAGGCCGGCGAGACCGGGGTGTTCATTCACGAGACCGGCCACTCCGCTTTCGGGCTGGCCGACGAATACTGCTGCAACGGTGGCTACTTCCAGACCACCGACGTTCCCAACGTCTACCTGAGCCAGTCGGCGTGCGTCGCTGACGTCGGCAACCTCGGCGGAGTCGCTGCCGACTGCCGTGGCATGGACTCGGTCTACGACACCGACACCAACCCGGACTTCTGGGTCTCCGACCCGGCGTCCAACGACCTGATGAACGACAACACCTTCGCCCGGCGAGCCGATCGGCGCCGCATCACGTTCGTATTCGGTCAATGCGACCAGGCAAGTTGCTGAGGGGTCCTTCGATGCCGAACCGCACTCCCTCCCGCCGGCTGCGGCGGGCCCGCGTACCCATGCTGATAATCGGCGCCGTCGCCCTGACGATCGGCGCGCTCCACACGACCGCACAGGCGGTCCCCAACGCCGCCAGCCCGCTGAGCGATCCGGTTCCACGGCCCGAATATGTCGACGACGCCCGTAGCTTCGTCGCCGAGATCGATTTCCAGTCCGCCCAGGCCGGCACCTCGGCCGGCGTCGTGGTGGCGCACGTGGCCACGCCGGGTACCGCGTTCCTGAAGCCGGACCTGACGGTGTCCAGCATCGCCGACGGTGCGGTGCTGCGGTCGACCACGATGCCGAACCCGGCTCTCGCGTTCGCGGAGGGTGCGGGCTTCGTCAGCCAACCGGGCCGCGGCCAGGTGCTCGTGCCCTACGACAGTCGGGTCGAGCAGATCCGGTTGGCCGGCCCGGCCGGTGCCACGGTGGCCACGGTCGACACCACGCGAGCCGTCCACGACTACTGCGTCGCGAACCCGAACGACCCGGACTGCCTCGAGAGCGACCTGTCGGTCGACGCCATCGCCGCACCCGGGCCGCTGTTCGGCGTGCTCGGCAGGCCGGTGACCATCACCGTGGCCAGCACGGTCGCCAATGCCGGGCCCGACGGTCCGACCGAGGCCAAGGTCGAACGCACGGTCGTGGCCGGTCCCGGCATCACCGTCACCCCCGACGCCGCGGCCACCACGCCCGCCACACTCGCGGTCGGCACGCCGCAGCGGCTGGAGAAGACGTACACCGTGACCTGTGTCCAGCCTGGACCTCGCACGCTCGACTTCACCACGGCCGTGACTCCGCGTCGGGCCTCCGTCGTCGACGCCAGGGCCGACAACAACCAGCGGACCGTGCGGCTCACGCTCGACTGCGCGGTTCCGGTGACCATCAACATCCACCCCGGCAGCGCACAGAACCCGGTCAACCTGCACGCCGCCAACGTGCCGACCGCGGTGCTCAGCACCCGGGCCGGCGAATACGGCAACCCTCTCGCGTTCGACGCGACCACCATCGTCGTCGGCGCGACACGCTTCGGCTCGCCGGACATCCTGCTCCGCGGCCTCGGCGTGGCGGAGATCCACAACAAGATTCACCAGGAGGATTCGGTCGAGCGTGACGAGAGAACGCGCGACGGCGACCTGGACGCGGTTCTCCACTTCGGACCGCCTCAGGACGCATTGACGCCGACGGACACGACCGGCTGTGTCTTCGGCAAGTTCACCAGCGGCCCGTCGGTGCAGACGAGCTTCTACGGTTGCGACACGGTCGACATCGTCGGCTAGGTTCGTGCGGTCGGCTGTCAGGGTGCACCTGACAGCCGACCGTCCTATGGCACAGTCTCGGGTGTGCGGTTGGACGAGTTGCCGAACTGGCTGCCGGCTTGGTGTCTTGACCATCTGGGCGGCGAACCCGCCGGCGTGCTGTTCCAGGCGCGACAGGTCTCGACGGTGTTCGGCCTGCGGTTGACCGATGGGAGGGACGTCGTGGTCAAGGCGCGCGCCGACGACGGCCGGGCCTCCTCGTGCGTCGCGGCGCAGGACCGGCTGGCCGAGCGCGGGTTTCCGTGTGCCCGGCCGCTCACGCCGGTGGTCGGTGTTGGTGCACTGGCCGTCCACGCCGAGGAACCCCGGCCCGGAGGCGAGGTGCTGCACGGGGACTCGCCGGACATAGCCGTGCGCTGCGCGGAGGTGTTCGCCCGGCTGATGGCCGAACTCTCCGGCGTGAGCGTCGCGCCGCCCCTGCCGAATCCACCCTGGGTGCGCTGGGACCACGCCGATTCGGGTGTGTGGCCGGCGATCGACTCTCTCGACTGCCGGGACCAGAGTGTCGTGTCGGAGCACATCGTCGAGGCGGCGGCGCGCGCTCGAAGGCGGCTGCTGGCGGCCGCCCTGCCGTGCGTGCTCGGCCACGCCGACTTCGAGGCGCAGAACCTGCGGTGGCAGGGTCGGCAGGTGTGGGCGGTGCACGACTGGGACAGCCTGGCGTGGCAGCCGGAGGCGGCGCTGGTGGGAGCGGCAAGCGGGTCGTTCGCCAGTGCCGGGCCGCCCACGCTGGCGCCGATCGCAAGCTCCGAGGCGTTCCTGGCGGCGTATCAGGACGTTCGAGGGCGCTCGTTCACGGCCGTGGAGCTGGAGGTCGCGTGGGCGGCCAGCTTGTGGATGGCCGCGTACAACGCCCGGGAGATGGCCCTGTGCGGTGGCACCCCGGCGGGCGGTGATGCGCTGCGGGCGCAGGCAACCGAACGCCTCCGCCGGGCCAATGCGTAACGTCAGCCGCTTCGCTGGTCACGAGTGGAGACAGGGCCTCTGCCGTGCCGGCGGAGGCCCTGTTCGTCACGATCAGGAAGCCAGGCTCCAGATGTTGCTTGCCGAGACCGACCGCGGGCCGAGCTGGCCCGAGCTGTTCAGCCCCCATGCCAGCACGGTGTTGCCGGCGATCGCCAGGCTGAGGGCGCGGTCTGGGCTCCCGGAGTCACCGGCACTGATCGCCGTGCCGCGGGCCGGCGCCGATGCTCGTCACAAGACGGGGTAGCGCGACGGCGACCGGGACGGGATGCGGGTCGACGTCGGTCCCGCCCAGCCCGAGCTGCCCTGGTCGTTGCTGCCCCATGCCATGACACCACCGTTGGCCAACAGCGCGAGCGCGAAGTTGGAGCCCGCGGCGATCGCGGACACCCGGCCAGGCAGGCCGACGACCGGGACGGGAAGCGACCGGTTCGTCGTCGTGCCGTCCCCGAGCTGGCCGTCGACGTTTCGGCCCCACGCCCGCACCGTGCCATCGCCGAGCAGGGCAAGGCTGAAGAGCGAGCCGGCGGCGACGGCTTTCACGTCACCCATACCGGCCACACTGCGGGCGACCATCCGATCGGCCGTGGTGCCGTCACCGAGCTCGCCGTAGGAGTTGTCTCCCCATGCCTTGACGTTTCCGGTCGACAGCAGCGCCAGGCCATGGCGCGGCCCCGCGGCGATCGAAATCGCGGTTCGCATTCTTCCCTGTGATGCGAAAGGGCTGCGTCGGCGAAATGATCGCCGAACCGCAGCACGATGTCGCCGCCCGGGTAACGGTTGTCGTGTCGCCGATGAAGGAGCCACCTGGCACAGGGCGGCGGAACAGGTGAGTACCCGCCCGTCACGGCGGACCTCCCAGATCCCTTGGCCCTCCGGCTGCGGCCGCGGCGAGCCTCGACAGGCTCGACCAGAGCGTCGGCCCGATCCGTCCACGCCGGGACCATCAGGCAACCGCCTTCATAACAGAAAACGGGGCGACCTTTTACGCATCCACTATTCAGATGCGTGTCGAGAACGTGTTATCGATGGCGCACTTCGAAAGTCCCATGCTTCATGAGACGACTTTCGCGCGCCTATCGATCGCTTCCTCTTGAACGCCTCGAAACAATCTGGCAACCTCACCATCATCGATGCGTAGCTGTGGCATCCATCCCGGAGCTAATGGAAGAAGTCCAAGCGGGGAGAGAAATGTTAGCGCTAACACGGCGACGTGACCGTGCTGAGGATAACGGACCAGGAGTGTCGAAAATGGACATCGCACGACGGGCTCGCCCATGGCGCCGCGGCGTGATCGCCGTCCTGGCGGCCGCCGCGTTGGCCGGTGGAGCCATGATCACTACCGGCCAGCCGGCGTACGCCGCCGATGAGTCCATCAGCGTCAACTTCTCGGCGGTGTCCGGCACCCCGACCTACCGGGCGTCCGGCTGGATCTACGGGATGACCGAGAAC